>NZ_FLTX01000021.1 GCF_900092025.1 Xanthomonas bromi | reverse complement strand
CCCCGGGCGCATCAGACCGACCTGACAAGCGTTTATTGCGGCTTGCCATTAGACTGAGGAAGGACAACGGAAATCGATCTTCTGCCATTTGAGGCCTGAAATGCGCCAGGCCAAAAGGCAATGGTGCCTGCAGCACAGGTGCCTCGCTCGCAGTGGATTTTTATTTTCCCTGATTTACCAGGGTGAACTGCTGCGGCTGCAGTTGCTACCGCTAAGCTTCCGGCGAGATACCAATACAGGTTCACTGATCACTTTCTAGCGATCAGCACCGACAAAAATAAAAGGGCGGCAAAGAAACCTGCTCCCGCAAGCGCTTTAAGCCAGGTTTCCAGGAAAATCTGCGTTCGACCTGGCCCAGTGACGACGTGGGCGGCTAGGATTGAGAGCGCTAGCTAAGCCAAGCCGGAGAGAGCGAATGCCGACCCCGGTGTTTTGTGTCCACGCCACACCAAATGTGCTTGCAGCACAAAGAATGCTAACAACAGAATTGGCGCTATTGCGTAGCCAAGTAGCCTAACTTGGTTTTGAGTCACCAGAAAGAGGGCCGAGCACGCCACCGCTCCAAGGAGAAGAGTTGCTTCACGGGAGCGCAGACTTAGCATGCGCTCCCTGATACGAACCGTGCTCATTATTTGACTTGGACTACATCGCCGACGAGGACGGTTCCGCTTTCTACAGTCGCTGTGACTCCAGAAATGGTCGCTGCGCCGCTTTAAGTGAGCCAGTCTATCCCACGCTAGTAATCAGGTCGAGACGCTGCGTCAGGGCTTTCGTAAGAGCTGTAATCGACGTTGATAGGCTCGTTGCTAGAAGTCCCAATGAGGTTGCCTGCGGAATCGTGGGCTTCAACGTAAACAATGGCTCGCTTGGCGTAATCGTAAGCGAAAATCGCCCTGCTTTTATCATTGAACGTTGTGTCAATGCGGATGCTGCAATCTTCCTGGCTACTCCACTCGTAGTCGTTGGACAGAACCTGTTGAATGAAGAAGATGAAGTTTTCGCCAGTGTTGGGCACCTGCCAGTCGTTTGCTTCAAGCCACTGTATGATCTGTTGACGCGTTGCGCCTTCCCGACGCACGTCAAATGCGCTAGCGAACTGCGGATTGCTCTGCTGCAGGCGCGGCCATCTTTCTGATACCGGGTGGCAGCTGTTTCGTGCTGCGCCACGATTCTTCGGTCGGCTACTTCCTGTGCGATTGTAGCCGTGCACAATGGCGCACTTCTATGGTGAATCACAGAGGTGATGTATGCGACCTGTATCTTGGTCCATAACGCGTGGGGGGCGGAGGCTGGAGCAAGAAGGTGCCGCCACTGGAGCCAGTTCGTCTGGATCGGCCAGCGAGCGGCATGCCAACGCGCAACTGGAGGGTCTGCCACGGCGGCCGGTGCGGGAGGCCCAGCTCGTGGAGCCTCGCCTTCCCGTCAGTGTCCGTGTTGCGCAGCAAGTTTCACGTATTGCCAATCTTCCGTTGGGCGCACTCTTCGGCTTTAACAGCATTGCCGGTTCCATGAGCGGAGTATATGGGTATCTAGCAGACGATGAGTCCTACAGGAATTATGCAACGCTGTCCGGTGCGGGAGCTTTGGCTAGCGCAGTAGCGATCGGTGGAGTGAACCTGGCAGATTATCTGATCGTCTCCTACCTTCGGGCGCAGAGGCGCGCCCCTGCGGTGCAGAAGGCCGATAGAGCACGCGAACTCGGCACGACGGTTACTTGTCTTGATGAAGCGGTCGAAATGGTCACCATGCCCGACGCCGGTGGTCCCGGCGATGACCTAACAGTGGGTGAGCAGGTCGTGTTGGCCAAGGATCTGCTGAACCTCATCACTGCACAGCGTTCCCGGTTACCCTCGCAACTCTGGAACGCGGCCCGCGGCGTGCGCGAAGCCGATGTGCTGGTCAACCGTCTTTTGGCTGCGGCAAGGGATCGGGCAGCAGCCTAAGAGCGGCTAACAAAATTCCGGCGCAGCCGCCAGGCGGGCGCGGCCGGGGTTCGGAATCGGCATGTACCACTTGGACACTGCGGTTCTGAGCGCGCCGTCCACACCCGCCTGACGACTGCTCGCTACGTTTGTTAGCCGCTCTTAATTGCGTCGGGTCTTTTAAATCTAAGACTTCACGCTGCAAGCATGGTTCGCATTTGATCTACTGCCTGTCCAATCCGCTCGGTTAGTACTGTTTCCGAATGATGCAGCATTGTCAGCGAGCCCAGAGCCCGAGTCATTGCGACATACAGCAGTTTGGCCTCCTGCCTCATTTCCTCACTGTCGGCTTGCAAGCGTTGCCCAATCTCGCAGATACCGGGAATGAACACAGACTCGAATTCCAGGCCCTTGCTGGAGTGCATCGTCATGACCTTAACCGCGGGCTCGCCATCGAATAAGTGTCGCTTGTTGATCTCTTCCGCTAATACCACCGGAAGTTCTGCAGCCCGGAGCCGCGAGGCTATATGCGTGGCAAGTGCTTTATTACGGCAGAGAACAGCGAAGTCATTGGCACTCGCGCCGTTATTGATCGCTTCGCGTACCTGTTGGGCGATGATGCGTGATTCTTCCCAAATGTTGCTCGCCTGGATCAGCTCGGGGACGGCGCCTCGGCGTCCTGCACTCTCGGGTGTGATGACCGGCACATTGTCTTCATCGGCTTCTTCTCCGGTCAAGAGCTCTTGGGCAAAGGCCTTTGCAGTGGAGAGGATCTCCAAGGTGTTGCGGTAGTTCAAACGTAGGATCGTAGTGCGGCCCTTGGCCTGGATGCCAACGCTGGCGAAGCTGAACTTTCGACGTCCACCTGTGCTGTAGATGGTTTGCGCGTCGTCATAGAGCAGCAACAGCGAATTGGTTTCCGGGTCGACCATCTGCGTGACGATTTGCAGCCACTCGGGTGCAAAGTCATGGCCCTCATCGATCATCACCGCTGCGTACTGTGCGCGTGGAATCTGCTGCGACTTCACTGCTGCAACGACTTTGCTGACTAATGCTTCCAGGTACTGCTGGGCATTCGGCTGTGCGAGCGGAGGTTTGATGCCGTAGGCCTTCAGCTGTTCACTACACCAGCCGTGGAAATGACGCACACTCACGCGGTCTTGCACGCCATGCGCGTGAATGATGTGCTCCAGACGGCCGGCAAGTGTCTTGTTGTAGCAGAGCACCAGCACCGGCTTGCCCTGACGCTTCGCAATCTCCACGCACCGGTAGCCCAGGATCATTGTCTTGCCGGAGCCTGCCACGCCATGGATCACGCGATGGCCATCCCCCATCGAGCGAGCGAGCTGTTCTTGCTGCAGATCCATCACCTTGATCAAGTCGGGAATGGCGATGGGCTTGTCCGGCTGAGGTGAGGCGAACAACTGCACCTGTTCAGGAGGAACGATGCGTAGCTGAGGAAACAAATGCCAGCGAATTCGTTCGATCTGCGGCAAGCTGAGTTGGCAGGAGAACGTGGCAGGGAACATGTCCCAGAGCCGTTTCTGAAACGCCTCCGTGTCTACCGACTCGGTCATCTCGTCACGGCAGATCACGCTGCTTCCCGCGATCACGTTTCCTAATTCGGCCTCGTCAAACTGGGCGCGGCTGATATTGCTGAACACCACGCCAAAGCCCCAAGGCATGATTAGCTTGCCCTGGTACCTGGTACCTGGTACCTGTTGCCTTCCGGAAGGCGCAGTGCTGCATCCTTGAGCATCAGCTTGCCGACTTCGATACAAATGTCGCGTGCCTGGCGCAATGGATTAGACGTTACCTCACGGCCGCGCTCGGTATGGAGCACAGCGGTGTCGCGGTCAATTTCAGCGATTGTCTCCAGCTTCCAGTCTTTGACCTCGAGCACCAGGATCCCGCGATAGGGATGCAGCACAATAAAATCCGGATGCCGGTGACTGGGGCCGATCGGCACGTCGTACCAGCAGATGTACTCATCGTCTAGCTTGTCTTCCAGGCGCTGTGAAAAGCGCCGCTCGCCAGATGTCATCCGGCCAGCACTACTGGACCTACTCGGAATAAGCGTAGCCATGGGAGTCCCCTCCTTGGTATAGGCCCTAGCCTACCACTGGAAAACTTATGGATGAGTACTTCTGCACAGACTCGTAACTCGCCGAACAATAAAGCTTTGGCTAACCTGGTCTCCTAGCCAGGAAAATATTCTGATGAAACGATTACGCATGGGTGAGTTGTATCGCGACGCAAGGCCTGCTCTGCCAGAAGTGCTCGAGATCGATGAGATCTCGGAATGACGGGGTCAGGTTCTTGGGTATCCGCACGTTTACAGCATCACCGTGATCTGCATGCGCACTGCGTCGGGCAATGTGCGCAAGCGTGCTAGCCAGCGTGACCGGTTCCATCGGCCAGCGCCCGACCAACGCCTCGCGGCCGACACGCAGCGTCGAATAGAGCTCGCGCGTGCTGTTGCGCGGCGATAGCCGGTGCGCGATGGTAGTGGACTCGCAGCCCAGTCCTGCCAGCTTGCGAAGGTGGCAGGCGTGTTCAGCAACAACAGGATCTGCAGCCGCTCACCACGTCGGGTCAAGCTGTGTTCCATCGTCTGACCGTCGCGATGCGACTTCAGATCACGAAATGCCACTTCGGTCTGCATCCATCGTGTGGGAAACCTCGGAGTCAGGTCGGCTCTTTAATTAAAATAATATATTTATATGTTCAATATATTCAGCATATAAATGATGCGGGAGGGCTGGTTGCGTATTTGTTAATAGTTGCAAATTTATTTGAGCAATAACAAGGCTAGTGTGAATGTTTTGATAGCTTCGTTCGCTGCTCATATAGTTCGCGGGATGTGCAAGTTGCAATTTAGATCGCGCTTAATGTCTGCATCGTCAGGTGGGCCCTGCTTTCTTTGGATTCTGGAGATTTTTTGACCATGAAAAACAAGATAGACATTGCTAGCACAGCCGGACTTTCTAAGTCTCATGTTCCTTTTGATGATGCAGAATCTAAAAGTGTCCAGATTCCATCAACACAGTTGAAGCCAGAGTATAAAACTCAGACGCAGTTTGATAATTTGCCAGCGAGGCCTGCTGGTCCGAAGAACAGTACTACACCTCATGCGTACATCCATACATCACTACCAAATTCAGTGCCGGAAGGTGCATCGACATCCGCGATGACGCATCAGCAGGTTCCTCAGTTTAAAGGTACCGATGAGATATATAGTTTGGGTAACCTTCCATCTCCTGGTCCGGAGCGATGGAAGTATTTAGCGAGCCCGGAGAACTGGCATCCGGAGCGCCGTAAGCTACATGAAAAGCTATTGGCGCAAGCCCGGTCTTCCGCTTTGACCTTGGCAGAATCTCTTGAGAGTGATGGGTGCCAACCGACACTATTTGCGCTGCGCGGGAACACCGCGACGGGTAAAACGCGTATAGCCACAAAAAAGATTCCAGTGCTCGCCGCAGCGCTGGAGAAGACAGGTGGAAAAGGTTGCCTCAATCCAGATGTATTTAAGAGTTCGCTTGCGAAGTCCGAAACTGGCGTTAAGATACTTAGCTCGGCACAAGTGCACAGTGAGTCATGTTTTCTTGCCGACCAATTCGAAGGTGAACTTCGCTCTCAAAAGACGGGCAGCGGTGCAATCGCTAGCATTGTTATCGACAAGCGATTGGCAAGAGCATACGAGGTCGATAACTATATAGATCTGGCTAAAGGAACGGGCCGAAAAGTTGAACTGTGCGATATCGATGCGCCCCTTGAGAATTCTTTGATGGGAGTTTTGCAACGAAAACCTGAAGGTGAAGATCCTAGGCCGCCGTATCCAGTAGTATCGAGTGGATTTGTCGCGGTACGTACCAATAGAATGGACGTGATAGACAGGTTCATCTCCGATCCTAGCCTGGGAAACTATCGGCTGTTCGGAACAGCCGAAGATGGTAAGAAGGTTATGGTTGCTAGCGTAATGAGCGGTGAGTTGAGTATAGAGGATGCCGAGTTGTATGAAAAAGTAACGTCTTCACAGCCCTCGGTTACCGGCGAATTGGAGGATAAGATAATCGACAAGGAATTGATTGATCGTCTGACAAATCAGATGGATGATCCGGAGCGCGCGGCAAACGCACGAGCCGCCCTAGAAAAACATAATGGTAAGTCGTGGTCGGCCGCGCTAGCTGCTCATAGTGAACTAATTTGATTGACAGAGGAAAGACGATGAAAGATTTGAAGGGCGCAGCGGCACTCGAATTTCATAAGAAGCTTAAGGAGCGGAATGAAGCCTTACATGCTTCCGAGATTGAGTCAGCACTAGCACTTGCCGATGCCATCGGTAAGGAGCGGTTCGATCTCGATGAGCTGGAAAAACTGTGCGACACCAGTGGGGGCGGGCGCCTTCCTGATGTGGAAGACCGTCACGACATATATGAGCGGATGTACTACGTCGAGTATCCTAAAATTTTGACCCTAAAGGAGTTCGCTCGTGTCGTCGAGACACTTTCGTCTTGGTCATGACAGCCATGTTGATACCTGATTAGCCCTGTCTCTCAGCCATGAAAATTGCTCGCCATGCGCAGAGCCTGCTCCGGACAGTGCTTGCAATGCATCATCCTGTGGCGAGTCGTGGCAACATCGCGCGCGGGCGGGACCGGCGATTGAAACGGTAGGCCGCTTCGGCTGGACATCGCCTTGCGTATTTGCCTTGCGCGAGGGCGTGATAGGCGCCTCTGATGGCGCGCTTGAGGTTGCCCAGCACCAGGTTGACCCATCGGGCACCAGCATTCTCTGTCGCAGCATGCCCGCCGCCAGTGTCCAGCATGGTCTGCGCGTGGCCGGCATCCATCCGGCGGAAGCAGGCGAGTCCATCGGGATCGACCTCGCAGTCGGGCGCCAGGCGACACGCAATCCAGTCTATGAGCGAGGCAATGCCAAAGCCGCGTACCGGCTCGATCATTACAAAGCTCGGCGGGGTGAGGGGCGCGTCGGTCTGCACCGCAATCAAGAACGTCTGCTTGTTATCCGATCTGCGCCCCTTGCCACTGACCTCCTCTGACCCGCCCCCGATCCCAGGGCCATTAGTCGGTAGAGATTTCGACCTCTTTTCGCACCCGGGAATTCGCTCGGGCTCCGTGTGCTCGGGCGAATGCCGCAGGGGTTTTCCATGCCAGTGCACTGTGGGGTCGCTCCTCGTTATAGAACTTCCGCCACGCTTCGATTTTGCGGCGCGCATCGGCCAGAGACAAGAACCAATGCTCGTTAAGACGCTCCTGCCGAAGCCGGCCGTTGGAGCTTTCCACCATCGCGTTGTCCGTCGGCGTGCCACGCCGAAAAAAGTCCAGCTCTACACCTGCCTCGTACGCCCAGCGATCCATGACCTTGCCGGCGAACTCACTGCCGTTATCCACCTTGATCGCTTCTGGCTTGCCGCGTTGAACGACCAGGCGCGCCACTGTTTCGGCGACATCGTCAGCGCGCAAGGGCTGATCCACGACGATCTCCAGGCACTCATGCGTGTCGTAGCGCGTCTGTAGCCGAAGCAAGCTACGCATGAGCGCTGCCTTGCGCGCGCTCCGCAACGTGCTGCGATCGACCAGATGGATGCAGCGCTCGATGAATTCCTCGATAGCGTGTTGTGACATCTGTGCGTCCCCTGCGTCAGTGGTCAACGTCCAGGCGTCGTCATGCCAGTGGTCCGTGCAATCGTGAGCGCGAATCGCAGGGCGGGAGGCGTGCCGCTTGGCGCGGATCAGCGTGCGCTGCTGCGCATTTTCCACATCAGGCCGTCGTCAGTGATCAAGAAGCGCCACATCGCGCCGCTATCGCAGGCAAATGCAAGCGCTTGATTGCGACAGTGGAGAGTAGGTTGAACACATTGAGTCGATTGCTGGTCTTGTCTCTGGCAGCTGCCATGCCTGCCATGGCCGCAGAGCCTGCGTCTTCGCCTACCGACGGCGCCGGCGCACGCATCCGGATGTTTGGTCAAAATGGCGTTGGGATCGTGCTGTACAAGGATGCGGTGTGCACGGCCAAATATGGCGAGGAGGTGCGCGCGTCCGGTTCGCTAAAAAGCGCTTTCGGTTCGTTGATGGGCTCGGTGAAGAACGAGTCGATCGGCATTGCGGAGACGGAGAACACGCGTCATCTGCGCGACCGGAAAATGATCGGCTCCAAGCCGTTCTACAAGGAATACGCGATCGAGCCCGGCAAGCCGGTCGTTGTGGAGGCGGGTGCAAGCTCGCCGGCGCATTGGAGTCAGGCGCCTGGTTACCACATTGGCTGGAGCTGCGGCGCATTGCTTGCTTCCACGTTTATTCCAGAACCTGGCGCGGATTACGAGGTGGCCTTGAACCTGGATTTTCGTAGCTCGGTGTGCACGCTGGCCGTCAACCGTGTGGATGCAAACGGTCACGTGAGCCCGGTGGATGTGGCGCCGGTTGCCAAAGACTGCAAGTAATTGCAGCCCATCGTCGCAGCAAAAATAGAAGAAGTGCAGCGCAAGCGCTGCACGATTGGCAGTGGCCATTTTCGGATGCTTGATCGACTGCCGCTACGCCCGTTATTGCTGGCTACGTGTATCGCTGCGATTGCCTGGGTAACTCCTGCGGCTGTCGCGCATCCGGGTGGATTGAACAAGCAGGGTTGCCACAACGACCGCAAGAACGGTGGCTACCACTGTCACCGCTCCGCCAGTCGCGCAGGCAAACCGACGACCACGGCCGAGCCGTCCGATCCGTCCCCGTGGATTCCATCGGCCGGGGCGGTCTTCCGCAATTGCGCGGAAGCTCGCGCCGCTGGTGCTGCCCCGGTGCGGCGTGGCGATCCAGGATATGGCCCCCATCTGGATCGCGATCATGACGGCGTGGGATGCGAGCCGTCGCGTCGGCGCTGATGCACGACGCCCTTCTGACTGCTCACTGCCACGCATGACGCATACGGCTTGCCAGCATGCGCCACGCATCTGTGCTGGCTGCGTGGCCCAACATTACCCCTCACCAATCCGTCGGCGCGTAGTCCTTCAAAAATTGCCCCCAGACGTGCTCGCCGGTGTTGAAGCCGTGGATGATCGGGTCGACGATGCGGGCGGCGCCGTCGATGATGTCCAGCGGCGGGTGGAAGCGTTCCTGCTGCACCTTGAGGGCGGCGATGTCGGCCGGATCTTCGTCGGTCACCCAGCCGGTGTCCACGCTGTTCATGTGGATGCCGTCGTTTTGATAATCCGCCGCCGAGGTGCGCGTCATCATGTTCAACGCGGCCTTGGCCATGTTGGTATGCGGGTGACGGGTGGTCTTGAAGTTGCGGTAGAACTGCCCTTCCATCGCCGAGACATTGACGATGTGTTTGTCGCGCTCGGATGTGCGCAGCATCAGCGGCTTGAGCCGTGCGTTGATGATGAAGGGCGCGATGGCGTTGACCAGTTGCGTTTCCAGCAACTCCACCGACGGCACTTCGGCCATCAACAGGCGCCAGGAGTTGCGGCCGCGCAGGTCGACCTGCTGCAGGTCCTGATCCAGGCGCCCGTCGGGAAACAGATGTTGCTGGCCCACCAACTCGTCGTCCAGCAATGCAATCTGCGAGAGCTCGGCGGCGCGGGTAAGGCCGTCGGCGCTGTCGAGACCACGCGCGTGCACCGCCGGCAACGCGGTGGCCGACGCATCGCGTAGCAACTCCGGGGTGCGCAGACCTTCGTAATGGCCGACAAGGTGACGCACCGTCTCCGGCAATTCGTGCAGCGCGGCGGTTTCTCCGGCCATCATGTGCGCATAGAACTGCGGCGGGCGACGCACGGTCTGGCAGGCGTTGTTGATGATGAAATCCAGCCGTTCGCGCGTGGCCAGCAGTTCATTGCAAAAGGCCTCCACGCTGGGGGTGTGGCGCAGATCCAGGCCGAACACCTGCAGACGATCTCCCCATTGCGCGAAGTCCGGTTCCTGCGCGTAGCGCGCAGCCGAATCGCGCGGGAAGCGCGTGGTGACGATCAGCTCGGCACCGGCGCGTAACAGCTTCAAGCCGGCCTGGTAGCCGATCTTGACCCGCCCGCCGGTGAGCAACGCCACGCGGCCGCGCAGGTCGGCGGTTTCGGTGCGCTTGAAGAAATTCAGCTCGGCACAGGCCGGGCACATCTGGTCGTAGAAATGATGCAGCTCGGTGAACTTCTGCTTGCACACGTAGCAGTGGCGTAGCTCGGGCGAATGCGTGGGCTCGGGTGCGGCAGTGACGTTCTCGCCGTTGTGCGCATCGTGCAGGCCGGCGGCATGCGGCGGGAAATAGTTCGGCGTACTGAACACTGGCTTGCGTCGTAGGGCCCGGATGCCGCGTTGTTCCAGCAGTGCTTCGGCCTTGCGCACTTTCTCCTGATGCCGCTCGCGCTCGCGCTGCTTGAGCAACTGTCGCCGCGCTTTGGGCTCGGGGTGATAGACCTTGGCAACGACCTGGTGCAGCCGAACGCGGTCGGCTTCAGGCAGCGTGTCCAGCACGCTACGGTCGGCTTCGATGGCCTCCAGCAGATCCAGTGCCGCACGCAGGCGGTCGGTCAGGGGCAGGTCGTCGGTGGGCTCGGGCGGGACATTGGTATTCAAGGCGGATCCGGAAGGTGCGTTGGCGGCGGAGGTCAGGATGGCCGGCGGCCAGCGAGCGAAAACGAGGACGGCTGAGCGGGTGGGCAGAACGCCGCAGCGCATTGCCGCTTGCTGGGCGCTCGGCAGGCGAGCATTTTCGCCCATTGTGGGTGGTTGGCGCCAATGCGGACGGCTGAGCGGGTCAGCCGGGTCGTTGCCGCGCCATCGGGTCGGCGGTGTTGCGCGGCAAGATTCGAGTGATTCGCGTTGCTTGCCTGCTGCCAGGCGCGCGCACTGATGTGCTGTGATCGGCCACGGTCACAGCGTATCGCCTGCCTGCAAGCCACTGCCCCGCTCACGCAGCCTGCAACATCGGTGGGCTACGGTCGCGTGTGACTGTAGCTGTAGGAGAAAACGCGATGGGTCTGTTGGTGGACGGCAAATGGCAAGACAGTTGGTATGACACCAGCAAGAGCGACGGGCGCTTCGAGCGTTCGCAGTCGCAGTTTCGCAACTGGGTCACGCGCGATGGCAGTGCCGGGCCGCACGGTCAGGGCGGTTTCCAGGCCGCTGCGGGGCGTTACCACCTGTATGTGTCGCTTGCCTGCCCATGGGCGCACCGCACGCTGATCTTTCGTCGTTTGAAGGGCCTGGAGTCGATGATCGATGTGTCCGTCGTGCACTGGCTGATGGGCAAAAACGGCTGGACCTTCGCCAACGGGCCGGGCGTCGTGGGCGACACCGAGCATCATGCGCAGTCTCTGTACGAGGTGTACCTCAAGGCCGACGCGCACTACTCCGGGCGAGTCACCGTGCCGGTGCTGTGGGACCGCGAGCGCAAGACCGTGGTGAGTAACGAGTCGGCCGATATCATCCGCATGTTCAATCGCGCCTTCGACGAGGTTGGCGCTGCCGACGGCGATTTCTATCCGGAGCCGCTGCGTGAGCAGATCGATGCGGTGAACGCGCGTGTCTACGACACTGTCAACAATGGCGTGTACAAGGCGGGTTTTGCGACGACCCAGGCGGCGTATGAAGAAGCGGTGGTGCCGTTGTTCGAAAGCCTGGACTGGCTGGAAGCGCGCCTGAGCGCACAACGTTACCTCTGCGGCGACCGCCTGACCGAAGCGGACTGGCGCCTGTTCACCACACTGGTGCGCTTCGATGCCGTGTATCTGGGGCATTTCAAGTGCAATCTGCGCCGCATTGCCGATTACCCGCAGCTGTCGGGATTCTTGCGCGAGCTCTACCAGATGCCGGGCATTGCGGAGACGGTGAACTTCCAGCACATCAAGGGCCATTACTACCAGAGCCACGACACCATCAACCCGACCGGCATCGTCCCGATCGGGCCACTGCTGGATCTGGATGCGCCCCATGGGCGCGGCGACTGATTCGCAGGTTCGAGATGGCGGGTTCTGTGCAGTCGCGTATGCTGCGCACCTAGACGATTAACGGGATGACGTCATGCTCAATCATGTGATGGTGGGATCGAACGATATCGCGCGTACGCGTGCGTTTTACGATGCGGTACTAGGCGGCGTCTTCGGCGCACCCGCGCCGCTCGTCAATCAGGCGGCGACGGGGCACACGCGGCTGTTCTACCGGCATGCGGGCAGCACCTTTTGTGTGAGCGAGCCGATCAACGACGAACCCGCAAGCCCGGGCAATGGTGCGACGGTGGGCTTCAAATGCGATTCGCCCGAGCAGGTGCAACAATTCCATGATGTCGCGGTGGCTGCCGGCGGCGTCTCCATCGAGAAGCCGCCCGGCCTGCGTGAAAGCAGCATGGGTCCGACGTGGTTGGCTTACGTCCGCGACCCGGATGGAAACAAGCTGTGTGCGATTTATCGCCCAGCGTGAACCTTGCTGTCCGCGCTGTCTGTTGCAGAGGCAAGCCGCTTGGCTGAATTGCGTTATCGCTTGGCCGCGTCGCGCATGATCAGCGTCGCAGCGCCCACCGAAATGGCATCTTCGACAATGCCGGTGCTGGTCTGGCCATAACGTTCGATCGCCCGCATGCGTGCATTGAAGGTGAGATAAGCCGCAGCCACCGCAGTGGTGGCGCCAAGCAGGGCCGCGATTCCGCGTTGCTCGCGCGGCGCCAGTGCCGTACCGACGATGACACCGGTGGCGATGCGGGCGAGCATTCCGGGGAGCACGATGCGGTCGGGAGCGGTCTTCATCTTGTCGCCAGCCAGTTCGCCACCGGCCAGTGCCAGCATGCCGGCCGATGCCAGGGGATTGGCGAGCAATGCGGGCGCACCGTTGTCGGCAGGCAGGTTGCCGGTGCGTGCCGCATTGGCGACGGCCGCCAGCGGCGTCATCGAGCGCATGCCGGCAACGGCGCCCATCAGGATGGAGTGGATCAAAGCCATATGCACCTCTACGCGTGCTCGACCATTGCAGGCGGAATGCGCTGCGCGGGGCACGCTATTGTCGATGCGCAGACTAGGACCAGGCATGTGTGGGAGTTGGCAAGACGTTGTGCACGCCGCGCATCGATTGCAGGCGCAAGTCGCTGGCTGCCGTATGCGATGCATCGGCAGCGCATGGGCTGCGGATCTCGGCTGACGACTGCTTTGTCTGCTAGTGCATTCGAGACTTCACTGTTCCGACAGCATCCGCGGCGTTACCGCTCCGATCGTCGGGCTGCATTCCGAGCAAGGCCCTCAAGCCGTGCGTGATGCCGCGTGGCCCGCTGCTCAGGTGGTCTTCGTCATTGAGAACGTCCAGCGCGAGATGCAACGATCGATAGCCACGCGCGCGCAACGCCGTGGCCATGTTCTGGGCATCGATGACCATGTCGTAGTTCTTGTGGTAGCGCACTTGCTCGTACTCGCCGACGTACATGTACACCTGCGCCTTCAGGTCCGTATGCGAGGCGGCGAATGTTTTTTCCTGCGCTACCATCGCATGTTCGCCATACCAGTACGACGGGCTGCCCAGGATGTAACCGGAAAACATATCCGGGCTGCTGAGCAGGATGTGCGTGCCGAGCAGACCACCGTACGAATGCCCCAGGTACAGGCGCCGCGTTTCATCGGTTCTGTAGCGGTTGGCGACAAACGGCAAGACCTGATCGCGCAGGTAGCGGATATACGCAGCGCTTTTGCCGTGGGTCGGAACGGGCGCTGCGGTGGGGCCATCTTCCGGGGTAGGCGTGTAGTCGCGCCTGCGGCTCGGCATGGGCTCTTCGCCGACGGCGTAGGAGAGCCCAACCAGAACGAAATCCTCAATGGCCGGGCCTTCGCCGTTCAAACGACGCGCGATCTGTTTGACCAGCGGAAACGCGTAGTCGCCGTCGGTGGCATAGAGCACGGGGTACCGTCGCTGCGGGTTATCGGCATAACCGCGTGGCAGGGCGACAAAGACCTGATAGCGACGACCCGACGCCGGATCCGGCACGTCCCAGACCTGCGTATCGGCCAGTTCGTACGGTTGGCCCTCGCCCCGCTGGCTGCCAGGGGTGTGGTGAGGGGGGCGTGCCGTGACCGCCGGCTGCGGCCTTGCTACGTCAGCCGGCGCCGGCGCCTTGCTGCACCCGACCAGAAGCATGATCCCTAATCCCGCCGACAACATAGTCTTCAAAACAGCCTCCTGCAGGGTGATCCATGGAATCATGCAGCGGAAATCGGGATGCGGCGTCTAGTTCAGTCGCCCAATCGAGTTCAACGCCGCTGTCTTGGCCATATCGTTCGAATTGGTGCGGGGCATGTCCTGCGGTATGGCCATGCCCTTGCTGCGATAGAAATCGATCCAGTACGGCGAAATCTTGCCAGTCTGCAGGTTCTTGAAGTTCATCGGTTGCAGCGCGAACACGTGATGCGCGCGGAAGGCGCGCTCGATGAAATCCGAGCAGTAATAGCGGTTGTCGTCCTGCACGTAGGTATCGTTGTACGGCTTGCCGAGCATGCGCCGTGCCTGGGCGATGGCATCGGGGATGGCTGGGCGATGCTCGGGGCTGAGCCGGTACACGACGATCCGGCGCTGCTTGGCGGTGGCCTCATCGATGAATGCCTGCAATGGTTGCTCACGCGAGCCGTGTTCGTCGGCGTGCAGCACCACCGCGCTGTCGCGGGCATGGGCCACGAGCGCGACATGGTCGAAGCTCATTGCGCCCTGTGTGGCGGTCGCATCGGCGATGGCGCCGCTCAGGCCGGTGCGCGCAGCGGTGACGAACAGTAGATCCCCATCCTGCACCTTCAGCGCCAGTGCCGTGGCGGGCAGTAAGGCGATGAGCAGTAACAACAGCGGGGCGATGCGCATGGCGTGAGGCTCCAGGACCTTGGAGCCCGCATTATCGCCGGGATGCGCGCGAGGCGCCGAACAACCAGGCGCTTCTCGCGCATCCCCGGGATCGGAAAGCCAGGCGCGTCCGCTGGGGCACTTCGACGTCAGTGGCGCCGACGCGGGCGGTAGACTTGTCAGGCCAGCAGGCGTCGCCGCCGCCATCGCGTCGCGGCAATCCTTGTTCGTCTGGAGTGTTGCATGCGTGCGTCTTCTGCGTTGTCGCCGATCGGTCGGCTATTTGCGTTGGCTGCGTTTTTCGAGGGGCTGACCTGGGCCGGATTGTTGTTCGGCATGTTGCTGAAATACGGGCTGCAGACCACCGAGCTAGTGGTCTGGGTGTTCGGACGCCTGCATGGCGCGGCGTTTTTGGTCTATGTCGCGGTCAGCGTGATCGCCGCAGTACGGCTGCGCTGGCCGTGGTGGGCGTGGGCCTTGAGTCTGCTGGCGGCATTGCCGCCGCTGGTGACGGTGCCGCTGGAGATGTGGTTCCGGCGTCTCGGCTTGCTGGGCCAGCGGCGATCTGCTGCCCGCTGACGCTCGTCTTGATGAGGGCGTGCGAAGCAGAGTGCATCCGACGGTAACGCAGACGCCCGATCTGGTGTGGCGCCGGGCAGCGCCTTGCCCATTGCCGCCAGCAACTGCCGTCCAACACAGAGGCTTGCATACGCGATGGACGCGACGGCGCGCCTTTGCCAACATAGCGGACTCAAGGACAGATCGTGGGGGTGCGATATGCGGTGGTGGACGAGAGCGGTGGGGTGCGCACTTGCGTTCGTGGCGGCGATACCGGGGCAGGCGCAAGAAGCGCTGGATCTGACCCCGTATCTCAAGAGCGACCAGATCGAGCGGATCAAGATTTCGCCCGCCGGCGATTATTTCGCGCTGACCATTCCGATGGAAGATCGCACCGTGCTCGGCATCGTGCGACGGAAGGACAAGGTCGCCACCGCACGAGTGACGAGTGGCGCCAACAGCGTGGTGGACGATTTCTGGTGGGCCAGCGACGAACGCATGGTGGTCTCGATGGCGCAACGGTTTGGCTCGCGCGATGAGCCGGTGGCGATCGGTCAGCTGCACGCGATCGATGCCGATGGCAAGAACGGCCGTTTGCTGGCAAGCCCGTACGGCACCCATCCGGACATCAATGGCGCGCAGCTGAAGATGGATCTGGACCCTGCGACCTACATGCTGGATACCTTGCCGGGCGACCCGAGCACCATTCTGGTGTCGGCGATTCCCTTCGTCGGCGATCCGAATGTGCGTGTCGACAAACTGGATATCCAGACCGGGCGGCGCAGTACCGTGGCCACCGCACCGGTGCGACGCGCGGACTTCGTGACGGACCAGCAAGGGCGCATCCGCTTTGCAAGCGGTGCCGATGTCGCCAACACGAGCAAGCTGTATTACCGCGACAACGACGACGCGCCGTGGCGGCTGATCAACGATGCGGCCAGCAGCAGGCATCGCGAGTTTCCTCTCGGCTTTTCTGCCGATGGCCGCCTGGCCTACCTGAAGGTGGAGCAGGACACCGGGACCGATGTGCTGGTGGCCTGGGACCCGACCACCGGTCAATCCACGCCGCTGCTTCACGACGCCGCCGTCGACCCGTATCGCATTCTGCGCGACCTGGATGGCACCACGCCGATCGGCGCGTCGTACATGAGCGATCGTGTACGCAACCGTTTCTTCGACGAGAAGGCGCCAACCGCCAAGCTCTATCGCAGCCTGGAAAAAGCCTTCGAGGGCAATGCGGTCTACATCACCTCGGCAACGCGCGACCGTCGTCTGGCGCTTGCGTATGTGTGGAGCGATCGCAATAACGGCGACTATTACCTGTTCGATACGGTCAACAAGCATGCCGACCGGGTGTTCAGTCGCCGCGAGTGGTTCCTGCCCGATGCGGTGCCGGCGAGCACGCAGGTCAGTTTCAAGGCGCGCGACGGGCTGCAACTGCACGCCTATCTCACCCGCCCGCTGCATGCCGATGCGGGAAAGCCGCTGCCGCTGATCGTGATGCCGCACGGCGGCCCGTTTGGCATCTTCGACAAGTGGGAGTTCGATGACGACGCACAACTGCTGGCGGCAGCAGGATATGCGGTGCTGCGGGTCAATTACCGTGGTTCGGCGAACTACGGGCGTGCCTTCACCGTTGCCGGCGCCAAGGAGTGGGGCGACCGCATGCAGGACGATCTTACCGATGCCACGCGCTGGGCGATCACGCAGGGCGTTGCCGATGCGTCGCGCATCTGTCTGTATGGCGCAAGTTACGGTGGCTATGCCGCGTTGATGGGCGTGGCCAAGGAGCCGACCCTGTACCGCTGCGCCGCCGGGTATGTGGGCGTCTACGATCTGGACATGATGGTGCGCGATACGGGGCGTTACGCGCGTTGGGCCAAGAACTGGACCGGCGACTGGCTGGGCGCACGCGACACCCTGGGGGCACGTTCGCCGGTGAATCTGGCCAACCAGATCAAGGTGCCGGTGTTTCTTGCAGCCGGCGGCAAGGATGAGCGCGCACCGATCGAACACACCAAACGCATGGAGCGCGCATTGAAAGATGCCGGGGTGCCGGTGGAATCGCTGTATTTCCCCAACGAGGGCCATGGCTTCTACACCGAGCCGCACCGCCGCGAGTACTACACGCGCTTGCTGGCATTCTTGAGCAAACAGTTGGGTGGCAGTGCGGCGAAGTGAGTGACCACACCTGTCATCTCGGTCTGCCCGGATGACAGGTGTGGCCCAGCCACAGAGTTGGGTTGATCGTCAGCCGCGCACGGAGTGCCGCACCTGCCACCGCACTGCCTGCACGCCGCTCAGTTCTTCGGCATCGGCTTCATCTGATACTGCGCCGGCGGGGTGGCGCCGAGCAGGTATTGCACGAAGTAATCCCAGCGGCGGCGGGTGACGTACGGGGTGAGATCGCCGTAGCCGTGCTTGGCGTTGGGCAGCATCAGCATGTCGAAGTTCTTGTTGGCCTTGATCAAGGCATCGGCCACCAGCAGGGTGAGGTACGGCGGCACGTTGTCGTCCAGGGTGCCATGCACCAGCATCAGCCGGCCCTTGAGCTTGCTGGCGTGGTTGGCATTGGCCTGGTCGTCGTAGTTGGAGGTGCCGTCCTTGTCGACGATGTGCTCGCCGTGATACTTCTCGGCCCAGTCGTCTTCATAGCCGCGGTTGTCGTGGTTGCCGCTTTCCGACCACGCCACCTTGAAGAACTCCGGATAGCGCAGCATCGCGCCGGTTGAGGCATTGCCGCCGCCGGAATGGCCCCAGATGCCGACGCGACCCAGATCGATCCAGGGATAGCGCTGACCCAGTTCCTTCAAGCCGGCGACCTGGTCGGGCAAGGTGTTGTCGCCCATGTCGGCGTACCAGGTGTCGTGGAAGCTTTTGGAGCGCCACGGCGTGCCCATGCCATCGATGGCAATCACGATGAAGCCCAGTTCGGCCAGCGACTGGTTGTCGCCATGGCCGGCGAAGAAACTACGTCCACGCACCGAGCCGGTCTGCGGGCCGGGATAGACGTAATCGATGACCGGATACTTGCGCGTCGGATCGAAGTTGGAGGGCTTGAACATCAACCCGTACAGCGTGGTCTTGCCGTCGCGTGCTTTCACCGTGATGGGCTCCGGCGGTACCCAGCCGGCCGCCTTGAGACGGGTGATATCGGCCGTGGCAAGCGTGCTGACGGTGCGGCCGTCGCCGGCCTCGCGCAGCAGCGTGACTGGCGGTGTGACCGAGGTGGAATAGGTGTCGACAAAGCGTGCGCCGTCGGGCGACAGCGCGATGCTGTGATTGGCAGGCTCGGGCGTCAGCAACACCGGCTCACCGCCGTCCAGGCTGACTTTCCACAGCTGCTGGTAGTACGGGTCCACACCCGCGCGGCGACCGACGCCGACAAACCATGCGGTGCGCGTGACCGGGTCCACGCGCAGCAACTCGGTGACGTTGCCCTCGCCGGTGGTGATGGCGCGCTTGGGTTTGCCGGTGGCCAGATCGTAGAGATACAGCTGGCCCCAATCGCTGCGTTCGGAAAACCACACCGCCTCGTTGCTGGCCGGCAGATACGCCCAGTTGGCCGCGACCTGGCCGCTTTCGTAATAGGTCTTGACGGTTTCGTCGAAGGCGGTACGCACCGCGCCCGTGCTGGCATCGGCGATGCGCAACCAGGTCTGCTTGTGGAAGCGCGAGGTGGAGGCGAACGCCAAGGTCTTGCTGTCCGGTGCCCACTTCACATCGTCCCACAGGCCGGGCGAACAACTCACATCGTCGCAGAGCGTGGAGCGATGTTGATCCGGTGGCGTTTTCAGGCGCAGCACGCTGCGGGTGGGCACGTCGATGATGACGCGCTCGATCATGGTCACGTCCTTGTCGCCGGCCAGCGGGTATTTCCACGACTGCAGTTCCGGATGCCCAAGCTTGGTACTGACCAGATACATGTCGCCGGTCTTGCGCTGGTCCTGCTGGAAGGTGGCGATCTTGCGCGAGTCCGGCGACCAGGCCACGATGGCATTGTCGGTGTGCTGCCAGCCGGCGTTGTCGGTGGCATAGCCGAAGTTTTCCACGCCATCGCGGGTGAGCTGGGTTTCCTGGCCGCTGGCGAGATCGCGCACCCACAGGTTCCAGTCGCGTATGAAAGCCTCGCTGCGCTTGTCCGGCGACAGCACGCCCGGTTCCGGTTTGTCCTTGGCGTACAGCTTGCTGCAACGCGCACGCACGTCGCAGACCACGGCGGTGTCGCGCACGTCGAGGCGGTAGCGGCCATCGGCAGTCTGCTTGACCACCGGGGCGAAGGTGTCGGCCTTGAGCGGCTTGTCGCCGGTCTTCAACAGCGTGTTGAGCGAGGCGACCAGCGCAGACTGTTTGAAGAGCTGGGCGGTCTTGCCGGTGGCGGTATCCAGCTGCAGCAGCCGGTTGCCCTTGGCATCGTGATCGACATACACCACGTGCGTGGCGTCCAGCCAGTCGATGCGGGTGGCGGCATGGTCCACCAGCGGTTGCGCGGCGTAGCTGATCAGCCGCTCGGCGCGCGCGTAGTCGGCCTCGGTCACGACGGGGGCCTGCGCGCCAGCGAGTGCGGGCAGGGTGGCCAGGGCGATAGCGGCGAACAGGTGCCGCAGTGGCAACGGGGTGGGCATGAAAGTCTCTCCGGAACGAAAGGAGCGCGCAACACGGGCGGCGCGACCGTCCGATGCTACCCGCCACGTGGGCCGAGTGCCTCTGCCAGAAGTCGTGTTGGCACCGTGGCGTCTGTTGTGGGCCGCAGCCACCTCGGCGGCGACACCGCGCGGCCTAGAAAGCGGACCGGCGATCGCGCGGTTACCCAGCGGATCGCCCCGGTCCGGCACCACCACTGCGTTGAGGGCGCGCGCGATTCCCATCCTTGTCGATGACACCCACGGCCCGCAAGCGCGCTGCTGATCGGTCAGCCACCGACTACGAGAACCTT
Organism: Xanthomonas bromi; assembly: GCF_900092025.1. Lineage (GTDB taxonomy): Bacteria > Pseudomonadota > Gammaproteobacteria > Xanthomonadales > Xanthomonadaceae > Xanthomonas > Xanthomonas bromi. Next base: position 63,627 of record NZ_FLTX01000021.1, on the reverse strand, counting down.
TCGCTATCAACTACGCTTTAGAACTACGCTTCTTCCCTGCCCCTGCATGACCCTGCGGCACGATGTGGGGGTGCTGCACGCACGCAACGTTGACGGGAGGCCGTCGGATGTCCTGGTTCCGCCGCTTGGCACTATCCCCCTTCACCAAGGCGCACCCGCCGCGGAAGACGCAGCCTGCGCCGGCGGACCTGCTTGGCGCGTATGAGTCGGTGCTGCCTGCCAGCCTGCTCGAGCTGTGGCGTCGAAAAGGACTGGGACACTACGGGGGCATGCAGTTGGCGCTGATCGACCCCCGGCAATGGCAGCCGGTGCTGGATCGCTGGATCGTCTCGCCACCCGACGCGGTGCGGCGCATTCCGATCGCGCTCAGTCCTTTCGACGCCTTGGTGTACTACCGCAAGCTGACTCCTACCGACGAAGATGTGGCCTATCTGGACCCGGTCTCGAAAGCCACGAGCGATCTGACGTGGAACCTGGACGACTTCTTCAATCAGTACCTGCGCGACGCCGCATCCTGCGATTCCCTGATTCCATCCGACCTGCTTGCCGCCGCGCGCAAAGAGTGCGGCCCACTCGCTGCCGGCGAGGTCTATGAGATCGACCGGATGTTGTTCGCGATGCAGGTGTTGCGGGTCAACAAGGTCGACGCGTTGGCGCTGCACACCCGGCTCCGCGACGCCGTCGCCGGACCCGCAGCCGCTGCGCCTACGACCAATGGCGATGCATTGCCCGTAGAGCAGCACTCCATGTTCGAGGGCATCTTCGACCACGCACAGACCGCCAACGATCTGCACGGCCTGTATCTGTCGTCGTATATCGACTGGCATCGCATGCTGGCGCTCGCGCCCGATGGGCGGTATCGCCTGCTGTTCTGGAAAATCGACCATCGCAGTCTGGCGCGCACCGATGTGCGCGCTTATTCGGGCCGCTACGAGGTGACGCACACCGAGGGGGGCGATCACCACGTGACGCTCGACATTCGGTTGCGGAACGACTCGAGCGGTAGCGACGCCAACGACGCGCAGCTGGTGGTCATGCGCTCGGGGGCCGACATGTTCCTGCTGCGTCACGACGAACTGGCAGACATGGCAACGGCCATGGACGGCTCGAAAACGCTGGGCCGCAGCGAGTATTACTTCCGCAAGGTGACGTTGGCCGAGGCGTTCGTCGAAGAACCATCCGGTGGACGCGCCGCGCCGCCAGTTGCCGAGCTTCCACGCGCGTTACAGCAACGGGTGAATGCCGAAGCGATCATCGCCACCATCACCCATGTGGCCGAGATCGACCCAGACGAAGAAGACGACGGCGCCGGTACCGTGATGTGCACCTTGGATCGCGGCCAGGACGATGGCCTGCGCATGAATATGCCGCTGCGCTCGCCGCCAGACACAGGGCGTGGTTTGTATGGGTGGGTCTGGGAAATGCACCCTGCAGCGTGTCGGATCGGCATCAAGTATCAACGCGGCAGCGATGGCAAGGTGGAACAGGGTCCTGTTGTCGGCGATGTGTTGACCAGCCGCCTGAGCGGGGAGTGAGATGCCGGTGCGCGGTGCAGGCAGCGCTCGCAGCGCGGAAAGCCACCCGCTTACTTGCGCATGCAGCGCTGCCAGCGCTCGTTGACCCGCTGCGCAAACCAGGCGGTGGTGAGCGTGCGGGTGATCTTGGGGCTTTCCAGGGTGATGCCGGGCAGCACGGCGCGCGGTAGCGGCTTGCCGGCGCTGCGCTCGGCAAGCGCAAACACTTGGCGATACAGCGCGGTGTCTGCGAAATCGGCCGTGTTGCCGGCCTCCAGTGCGCGGCGGAGTTCGCGGTCGCTCATCGCCAACTGGCTGCCCAGGCTGCGTGCGGCGCGCTCGGTGCCGCCGGGTGCGTCCAGACTGGCGCCAGGTGTGAGCAGATCGCCGTCCAATGCCAGCGCGATGCCGCTGGCTGTGCTCAGCGCGGCCTGGAAGGCGGCATTGCGGCTGGCGTACCACCCGGCGTTGAAATCGGCGAAGCGATACAGCAGCGCGTCGTAGCTGGCTGGATAACCAAGCAGATGCCGGGTGCCGAACCACAGCCCGCCACGGCGGCTGAAGACGTCGTGGCGGATCGAATCGCCGGGCGGGTAGGGATAGCGCTGCGCATGCTGTTCGGCGAAGGCGATGCTCACCTGCATCGGCCCGGCGGTATGCACCGGGTTGAACCCGTCGAACAGTCGCGTGCCCAGCGGCACGCTGCCGGTGAAGTCTTCGAAGATGCGGCTCAATTCCTGCTCGGTGCGTGCGGCAGCGATGCGCGTGGCATAGCTGCGCCCGTCCGGCGAACTCAAGCGCAAGGCGGCATCGACCATGAAGCCGGGAATGTGGTGTGCGCTGGCGCGGCGGTCGATCTCCGCACGCGAGATCTTGCCCAGGTTGGGCACCACCGGATTGGCCTGGTAGGTGGACTCCTGCTCGGCCACTGCCAGCACTGCGCAAATATGCTCGGCGCTGGTGTCCAACGCTTGCGAGGACAGCGCCACATACACATCGCTGGCCCAGCCGGCGCGGTCGGGCAATGTGGCCGGAAGGCGCCGCGCGATATCGGCCTTGACCGCATCCGGCGTGCGTTGCGGCGCGCGCGGGGCCTGTGTGGCGCAGGCCGACAGCAAGGCGATAGCCAGCAGCGCGAGCAGACGGGGCAGGGGCAAGGTCACGGCGTCTCCGGAAGATCGAGGGGCGGCAGCTGCCGTGCATCAGTTTACGCGGCGCGAAAGCGGGAGCGTTCTTCTTATCGGTACGTCAGGCAGTTTTGCCGCGGCAGATAATCGCCGAGGGGGCGGCATAGATGTGTTGGACGGCTAGTTGCATTGCTTCAAGGTGCAACGCGCGATTGCCAGGCGATGGCGTCGGTCTGGACACCGTCTGCCCGGCCGTGCGATCTGTCGCGTTATCCGGCCAGGTGTGTCAGGGGCCGGCGTCGGGATGCCGAAGGCCGTCATCGATAGCGATCGATGCGCTGCTGCAGATCCGTGCAGCGAGCGCACGCACGATTGCAGATGGTGCAGCAATCGTGCGTGCGCTCGCTGCGCACGGCATCTCCAGCCGTGCTGCGCCGTTTTGATTCATTTCGTCATCCAGATTCAAGAATGGCCTATTCAGGCCGATAACGAACGCGACGATATGCGCGTCGATCACGGGATCTGTCGCGCTCCTCGGTCATCATTGCAGTCGTATGACATCGGGATGGTGGCGATGTCGCCACCGATTCCACTGGATTCCATCGCCGTCCAACCGCGGGAGTGCTTGAGATGCCGCAGCCACCAGCAAGCCGCCATCGGTGCGTAGATGGCGTGACCTTGGCGCACGCACGCTGCGGCCCGTCGTCGCCGTGACGGCTCGATGAGCATGTTCGCGGCCCGATGGAGACAGGGGCTCGCCGCATTTGTCTTGCTGCTGATCAGCGCCACGGTGTCGGCGCAGCCGCAGCCATGGAAGGCGATCGAAGCGGCGACAATCGACGACCCCGTGGCCGCGTTGCGGATCGCACAAGGCGCACTGCAGCAGGCCCGTCGCGAGCACGATGTGGATGCGGAATTCTGGGCCCTGCTGGCGCAGGCACGCGTGCTTATTTCACTGGAAGACAGAGAACGTCGCGGGGTCGTGCTGACGCAAGCGCGCGGGAAGCTCGGCCAGTTGCACGGCGACGCCACGCAAGCGCAGCTGTGGCTGGACATCGTGCAGGCGCTCAGCGATGTGCGCGAAAATCCCAATCGCATCATGGTGGCCCGGCTGGAAGCGCTGCGCCAACGCGCAAGCGCGCTGGGCCGCAACGATCTGCTGTGCGAAGTCGAGGCGGTCGACATGTGGAGCATGTTGGCCTCCGGCAGTAGCGATGAATCCTGGAGCGCGGCGCAGGCCAGTTATCAATGTGCGGCACGCGAAAAAATCCTGGGAGTGGAGGTGGACGCGTTGACGCAACTCGGGTCGTTGGCCAGTCGCGTCGGTGGCCGCGCCGCCGAAGACCATGAAACCGAAGACTACTTGCAACGCGCACTGTCGCGCCTGCATGGTCAGCCGGCACGCTTCCAGCGCAGCCTGATCGAATACGAGTTCGGCACTGTGCTGGCGGTACGTCAACCTGACGTGGCGCTGCTGCATTTCAGGCGCGCGTTGGCGCTCAGCCGCGAACTGCACGACCAGGCTGGCGTGGCTGCAGCGCTGACCAGTGCCAGCGAGGCGCTGATCGAAACCGGCGATGCCGCCTCCGCGTTGACGATGGCGCGCGAAGCGCTGCCGTTGATGCAGAAACAAGGCAATATCGGTCGCGTGGCTGCGTGTCACGCGGTTTTTCTGCAGGCCTTGACCGTCTTGAAGTCTGGCGATTTGGATGCCGAAATCGTCGCCGCCAAGGCCGCAGACGATCCACACCTGACCTTGAATCGACGCGCGCAACTGGTCGACGCGATCGCCGAGGCGCTGGCATCGCGAGGCCGCCACGCCGAGGCCTACCAGGAACTGAAGCGCGCCAACACACTGCGCGCGCAGAGTCTGGACCGGCAACGCGATACGGTGATGTTGCGGCTGCAGGCACGCTACGAAGACGCACGCCGCGGTGCAGAAACCGCTGAGCTGCGCCGTCGCAGCGAAACCGCGCGACTGGCGCTGCAGGCGCGCGAAGCCGGTCAGCGCGCCCTGTGGATCGCGTTATGTGCGGCGTGCCTGTTGCTGATCGGTGCATTGGTGGTGCTGGCATTCGGTGCGCGTCACCGCCGCCAGTTGTCGCGGCTGGCGATGCGCGACGAACTCACCGGCCTGCCCAACCGGCGCGCCATCCGTGCCGAGGCGCAACAGCAGATCGAGCAAGCCTTGCGCTCGCACACAGCGTGCATGCTGGCATTGATCGATCTGGACCACTTCAAGCAGATCAACGATGTCTATGGGCACGCTACTGGCGATGCAGTACTCAAGGCACTGGCGAGCGCGTCCCGGTTGGCGCTGCGCACGCAGGACCGCCTGGGCCGCCTGGGTGGCGAAGAATTCCTGCTGGTGTTGCCGGGCTGCAATGAAGAAGAGATTGCTACAGTCTTTACGCGCCTGCGCAGTGCGGTGGCGGCGATCGAAATCGCCGGCCTGCCGGCCGACCGTCCGGTGCGTTTTTGCATGGGCGCGGTGCGCGTCACCGCCGATACCGGGCTGGATGTGTTGCTGAGCCAGGCCGATCTTGCGCTGTATGCCGCCAAGACCGCCGGACGCGATCAATGGGCGGTGTGTTGATCGGGTGGTGCGGGCGACCGTCGACGACGCAGCGTGGGCGTATCGCGGTTGTCCCGATGTAGCTCCGTACGGTCTTACGTGCACTTCTTCCGCGCTGGCCGGAAGACCCATGGCAAGCGTTCGTGCATCGTATCCGCGATGGCCGCCGGCAATCGGCACACCAGCGGGCAGGGCTGCAATGTTGCGGCGCATTAAAATGCCGCAGACGTCAACTGGACGGCGATGACGCAAGAAATTCCGGCTTGAAAAAGAAATGTCGTCCAACGCCGCCACCTGTACGGGCACGTGCCGCGACGCGCACTACCGACTGGATCGTCCGCGGCGTGGCTGCGCTCGTGGTGATCGCGTGTTGCGCCCGCCTGTGGCTATTGCGTGAAGCGATCCTGGACGGCCGCTATGTCAGCGTCATCCGTGGCCGGCCAGCCCGGATCTTTCTGGCCGAAAACGACCCGCATCGTTTCGGGGTCTCCATCGTGTGGGATGGGCTGCTGAGCTGCGTGCCCCTGGTACTTGTCGGCAGGGTTGCATACGCGAGCTGGAAAGCGCGCCGTCACCGGCGGTGATCGCGACGATCAGGCAACGATCAGGGCGTGTTCTGCGTGCGTGCATGTCGTTGCGCGCCGCGCATGGGCCAGCTCCGGTAGCTGTGACGAACTGCTTCTGGTCGGCCCCTGCAGTGGGATCGCAAGGCCAGGAACTGGCGATACTGCCGGGCTCCAGCACACCGCCGACTTCGCGCACCGCTTGCGCTTCGAAGGCACAGACAGGCCCGTAGACGGCCACGTCCCAGTCCGCTTGCGAGGTGGGATGTGCGTGCTGTACCAGCACGATCTCGCTGCCTTGGAAGCGATGGACTTGCGCCGCATGTCGATGATCGGTGCTGAAGTAGCAGGGTGCGCCGATGCCCAGCACCAGCACGTCGCCATTGCGCAACACGGCGCACTTGCCCTCGTGTTCGCCCAGATGGATCGTCTGCCCTGCCAGTGTTGCGGTGGTGACCGGATAGCGCGTGATCACCTCAGACCTCGGCGGCGGTGGTGCGCTTGGCGATGCCGTTGGTGTTTGCGCGCGGATGGATGCAGTGGCAACCAGCGACAGCGAGGCCAGCAAGAAAGCGATCAACTGGAGGCGCATGCAACGTCCGTGTCGAGGGCGGGGCAGTATCGCAGATCCGTCCAGCGGCAAGGTGCAACCAGGCAACCGCTGCGGTGATTGCCGTGCCGGCGTCACATGCGTGTTGAGTCGTCAGGCAGCGCTGCGCACACGTAGCTGGCGCGTGCTGCCTCGCATCTGCCAGGCGATGACGTGCTGCGTCCTGTTGCCGGCTTCAAGAGTGCCGAGACACGTACTCAGCGCCGCGCAGGCAGGATCGCCAGCACGCCATCCAGCGCAAGCTGCGTGGTGAAACCGGCCTTGACAAGACGCTTGCTCACTTCGTTGGGCACGTCGCGTCCGCTGGTGAGCCTGTTGGGCGCGCCGGTGTAGTGGAAGAGCCGCCCGCCACGGCGCAGCACGCGTGCCAACTGATCGTAGAAGACCTGCGAATACAACTCGCCTGCAATGCCGAAACGCGGCGGATCGTGCAGGATGGCATCGACCGACGCGTCAGCCATCGTGGCGATGTGCTGCGCGATATCGGCATGGGTCAGCTGCAGTCGCCCATCGGCAGAGGTGGAGTCCGGATCCGGCGACCATGGATTGAGCGTGCGCAGCCACAGCACGTCGGCATTCTTTTCGAACGAGCGTACCTGTGCGACGCCGGCCTCCAGGCAGCAGGCGGCGAAGTAGCCCAGGCCGCCGCAGGTGTCCAGCACGGTCTTGCCGCGCGGGTCCACCAACGCCACCTTGCGCCGCGCATCCTCGAACGGTGACAGCTGCGCCGAGGGCAGCATCTTGATGCCGTCGATCTCGAAGGTGGGTGCGCCCCATTCGGTAGGTACCAGCTTGATCAATGCGCCGCTGTAGCGCGAGATCGGCGCGAAGTCATCGCCACCCCAGAAGTACAGCGTGCGGTCCTTGAGCTTGCCCGGATACGGGTAACCCCGACCACGCCATTGCCAGGTCTGTGCATCGAGCTGGGCGGTGTCGGTGCTGCGGCCCAGGTCGAGCGATCCGGTCCAGTGCGTCAGACCACTTCCGCGCGCGGCAAGCAGCGCTTGGGCATCGGCGAGAACGAGTAAGGGGCCGGAATAATGGGGCACGGCTGACGGCTCTGTGTGTGGTGCGCGGACGATACCGCGCGGATGCAAGGATGAGACCGGCATCGTAACCGACCTGTTGCGGCCGGGCATCCGCCGCCGGGACGCCGCCGCGTCCGCGTGCCGCCGAGGTCGACGGCCGCCCCCGTTCCGTTGACACACACCGCACCGCATACTGCATGCGGTCCGCATCGACACCTCGTCCGATCGGCGTCAACCGTGGAGCGTAGGTCATGCTGAAGGGGGTGTTGTTGGGGTTCGCCTGCTATGCGGCCTATTCGATCAGCGATGCTTTTGTAAAGCTGCTCGAAGGCACGCTGCCGGTCTACGAGGTCATGTTTCTTGGCGCGCTGCTGATGCTGCTGGCGGTGCCGTTCCTGAAAAAGCCCGACGACCAGCTGCGCGGGCTGGTGATGGCCAAACAGCCCGCATTGTGGCTGCTGCGCGCGCTCACCAGCGCCATCGGCAATCTCACTTCGGTCATCGCCTTCACCACCTTGCCGATGGCCGAAGCATTCGCGCTGATCTTCCTGATGCCGATCTTCGTCACCGTGCTGTCGGTGATCTTTCTCAAGGAAGCAGTGCACTGGCGGCGCTGGTCGGCGGTGATCGTCGGTTTCATCGGCGTGTTGATCGTGCTGCGCCCGGGCTTTCGTCATCTCACCCAAGGACATGTGGCGGCGATCGTGTGTGGATTGGTAGGTGCCATCTCGGTGATCGCCTTGCGCATGGCCGGGCATAGCGAAAAGCGGTTGACCTTGTATGGTGCCGGGGTGATCGGCCCGTTGGTGCTGGGCGGGATCATGATGTTGCCCAGCTTCGTGTGGCCCACGCTGTCCCAATGGGGCTTGTTGGCAGGCTACGGCCTGCTCGCCGGACTGGCTGCCATCTGCATGATGTACGCCACGCGCATGGCGCCGGTCAGCGTGGTCGCGCCCACGCAATACAGCCAGATGCTATGGGCGATCGCCTTTGGCTACCTGCTCTTTCACGATCATCTGGACTGGCCGATGGCCGTGGGTATCGCGCTGATTCTGGGTGCGGGTTTGTTCACCCTGGTGCGCGAGGAACAGGTGTCGCGGTGGTGGCGGCGGACGAAGATCGTATAAGTGCTGCGTCGTGCCGGCCGGCTGACTGGCAGTGGGGGCGGGATTCGAAAAAGCGCCGGTCCGTCAGGGGCACAGACATCGAGGCAGTTGCGATCCCCAATCCCACCTCCCGACCCATCGCCGACCAGAACCCGGTGCCGCACGCGGAACGCGCCAGCGCTCGATCAGGTGCGCATCGTCGCCGGCGTTGTTCGGATGCAGTCGCGACGCGATAGACGTTTTGCCGGTGTGGCCGCAGCGCCCCAGCGTACTGGCCGTTCTCGGGTCGGAGGCGTACATCAGGGAAACTGTACGTTGCCGGGCTCGAAATACGCCTTAGAGCTACCGTATTCCTTCAGCGCGGGAATCTTGTCCGCGATGGCCTTGCCGCGGATGTCGGTGATGCGGATGGACAGCGGCTTGTTGCCCAGATTTTTGCCTACGAAATGGTTGTAATCCACCTTCGGCAGGCTGGTCCAGGTGCTGCCTTGTTTGACTTCGAACTTGACCACCGGATAGGTGTGGTGGCGCACCTGGATCGCGGCCCAATCGCGTGAACTGCCTTCTTTGATGCGGTACTGCACATTGCCGGTAATCGGCGCGCGTACGACTTTCCAGCTGATCGGAATGTGCCCGTCTGCCGTGTTGCCGATCGCCGCGAAGGCGTTGGGCGACAGATCCAGGCCGCCGGAGGCGCCCTCCGGATACAGGTCGGTGACATATACGGTCGTCTTTCCCTTGGGGCCGGTCACTTCCAGATAGGCACCAGCCAGCGCGGCCTTGATCCCGCCGAAGTTCAGCTGCGTGGCGTTGAGCGCGGTGATGAAGGCATTACTCGGAATGGGGTCCAGCAGGAGCGCGCCGCCAGCGTAGCCGGAGTTGGTCATGGTGGCTGTGCCGGTGAAGGTACTATTCCACGCCTTCGTCCCGCTCGCATTCTTCGTGCTGTCGCCAGTTGCTGGCGCAATGGTGGGCGTCACGGGTGCCGTGCCCCAGGCATGACGCAAGATCAGCAGTTTGTCTGCGCGGGGTCTGCCATCCGGCGCCAACAGGCCGCCGTTGTTGGCATTGCCCGTTTCCCAACTGCCTAGAAACGCGCTGCGCAGTCCTGCGTTTGCCAAATAACCGCTCAATGCGGTTTGCCACGCCGGGTCGCGCGGGTCGCCGTCGCCCAGTCCACCACCGAGGCTGACGGGTACCACTGCGTGGTCGATTGCGAATTGGCCGAAGTCGCGTTGCCACATGGCAGGCAGTGCCTGCGCAACTCCGGGTGCGGCGAAGGCATCGGTCGCATCGCGATCCGGGCCCGCCAACTTCGGCATCAACACCAGGTGTCGGCGTGCAATGTCCAGCGGCACGCACGCCAACGGCTGAAGATTGCTGCCAGGCGCCTTGCGCCCTGGGTCACTGCACACCGCATTGCCGCCCACACCTTCCACACCCACGACCCAGCGCGGTGCCTGCGCCAGCACGGTTGCAGCTGCGCGCGAGGCTACCCGGTTCCAATCCTGATCCGCCGCGTTTCCTGCCCAGCTGGCATTGCGATAGCCGCTGCTGCCAAGGTCGATACCCAGGACATTGGTGTTGTCGCCATAGCGGCGTGCCAGCGTGACCAGGCCGCGCGTCCATGTTTGCTGCTGTGCGCCCAGCAGTGGTGCGCGGTCATCGCAGCCTCCATCTGCAAACGCGAACATCACCTGCATCCCGCGCTGGGTTGCGGCATGCACCACTGCGTCGAGCAGTTGCAAGGAATCTAATCCGCGCAGCGTGGGATCGCCGGCAACTTCTGCAGCTGCCACAGGGACGCGTTGCAGTACAGCGGCGCAGACCGGCACACGCACGGCGTTAATGTCCGACGCTTGCATCCGATCCAGCATTTGCGCCAGTGTATCGTTGCGCATGCCGGCGGCCGCCAACCCGGCGCGATCGAAGCCGGGCCAGGTGACCCCGCGAATCTGCAGCGCCTGACCTGTTGCATCGACAAGGGGAGCTCGCGTACTGACCTGCATCGCCGGCGCGGTGACCGGGATGAGCGTTGCGAGTGCGATCGATAAATGCTTGTGTGACAGCATGGACATCTCCTGGCAGCGTGTTATGCATGTTTAGCTGAGTGCGAAGCGGCCTGTGGCGGGTGGAAACAAAAAGGCGCAGCTACCCAGGTAACGCGCGCAATGCAGTCCCGGCGTCCCACAGGCCGCCTCCCGTCCGAGTGGGCCGTCAGCGGCACGGTGTGGTCGCCGCGTCGCTTGCCGTGGCGCCACCGGGCCTGCGCCACGCAGCGCCCGTTCCGCCGACGAGGGCATCTCCTCCGATGTCGTCTCATTCCGATGTGCTTGCCACGCTCTAGACAGAGGTCGAACAGCACGGCAGGGATTGAAATGGCGGCCGCGAGGCGCCGCCATCGTTGTTGCAGCGATCCTCCCGCGTCCGCGGAGCGGTAGAGCAGACTAGCCTCTACCGCTCTGTAGCAACGCAGTTATCGCATCACCGATGCGGCGTCGCGCTCACGGTGACCGAGCTCGCGCCTGCACCCGATGCGCCGTTGGCCGTTACCTTGTAGTAGTACGTGGTGCCGTTGGTGAGCGCCCGGTCCACATATGAGGGCGAGGTCAGGCCCGATGCGACGGTGATGGGAGTGGCGGCTGCGTCGGCGACACGTTGCACCGTGTAACCCGTGGCACCGTCAACGGACGACCAGCTGAGCCTGACCTTGCCATCCGCTGCATTGGCGGTCAGCCCCTTGGTTGCCGTCAGCGGGCTGGCGGGCACCGCGTCGGTCGAAGCCGACTGCAGCGCCGCCTTGGTCGAGGTGCCGATGGCGGGATACGCGTTGGCGACCAACTGGACGAACTGCGCGTGGAACCAGCTACCGGCGATCGGCGCGTTCGGCAAGGCCCCGGTCAACGTGCCGTCTGGCGTCGTATAGGTCGGGTCGCAGTATCTGTCGAAGCCCTTGCCCTGGTTGTTGGGGATCGACTTGCTGGAGCCGTCGGATTCGCCCGCTCCCTTACCCCACACATAGGCGTGGATATGTCCGCCGGGCGCCGCGGTCGGCGGCATGCCGATCCCCGCACCGCTCTGATTGCACCAGTTGCCGCGATGGAGGCGACGGTCCACGCGTCCGGAGTCCACGTAGGTGTTGATGTCATTGCCGCTGGCAGACGCAGGGCGCGCGCTGCCGCCCCAGCCGTTGCGACCGGTGTCGATCAGAAAGCCGATCTTGCTGGGCCAACCCGCGCCGACGAAGCCGTTGTAGAGCGCTTCCGCATAGGTCGATTCGTCGAAGAAACTGTTCCATTGATAGAAGTTGGACGAGCGAATCGGCTGGCCACCGATCGTCAGGTCCGGATTGGGCAGGTTCGGCTCATGCAGCGGCGTGTAATTGGCGGTGTTGGTGATGAAGCCATCCGCACTGGCGAAACCGGCTACCGTTCCCTGCACGACCCGCGTGTACAGCGAAATCGCCGGGTTACGGTTGCTGTCCCACCCCAGCCAGCCGGAATGGCCGATATCCAGGTAATTGTAAAGATTGGGAATGGCATGGAGCTTGTCGAGCGCGTACTTGATGGCGGCCTCGTAAAGGCCGCTGGATGCCGCCTGGCCGCAGGCGGGCGTGCTTTGATTGGTGACAAGATTCGGAAGGCTGTCCGGCTCGATGATGTTGACGATCCGAAGATCCTTGTACTTCGGATTGGCCAGCGTCGATGCGATGACGTCGATGTATTGGGTCTTGTAGCGTTGCAAGCCGGCTTGCGTCAGCGGCAACTCGCCGTTGGAGGCCAGCGCGTGGCAGTCGCGCCCCGGCATGTCGTAAATGACAAAGCCGACTGTGATAGGCGTATTGGCCTTTTTCTGCGCCAATGCCGCATCCAGGTGGCCTTGCAGACTGAGACGGCCGGCGTTGCGCGAGCCGCCGTAGATCGCATTGATCGAATCCAGCCAGACCGAGGTCGGATAGGACTTGACGACCTGCATCTTGGCTTTCAGTTGCACATCCTTGACCTTGCCGATCGACGAGTTGACTTCCTTCGAATAATCGGGATTGACATATCCGCTCGCGCCGACGAACGGGTTGTCGACATGGGTCTGGGCGGACGCGGCAACGGGAACGAGCAGCGCGCCGGTCAGCAACGAAACGGCGAGCTTGGAGGTGACGCTGGGTCGGGGGTTTATCGAAGATGGCATTGAATTTCGCCTTGAGATGGGAAGTGGTGAAACGGTGTGTAATAGCGAGATGTCAAGATGTCGCGTGATTCGCCGTGACTGGTGGTTCCTCTCGATGGATGCCCGTGCGGGGCGAGTGATGCATGTGCGCAATCGAACGCGCTCCAAATGCGCGCGTGCATCGGTGGCCCTGCGCCGGGGGCGATCGGCGCAGGAGATGAAGCGGCATGTCGCATTCAAGCGGCTCGCCGTATTCACGCATCGGTCGGCGCAATGCGCCGATGTCGTTGCCCGTTCGAGCGCCAGCTGCAGACGGCTGACGCCCACGCACCGGGTCATGGTGTGCCGCGTCGTTGCGGCTCATGACCGCTTTCGTCGACCCGCCAGCCGCAGCCATCGACCGCCATGGTCGGCGCATCGATCGACAACGGCAGCAGGTCTTGCAGGCACGGTGCGGGTGGAGATGCATGGGAGCCTGCGTGGCGAGGCGACGAACGTAGAAGAACAGCATCGTTGGCGCGAATCCGTGCGCAGCATCCAAAAAGCGAGCGCTACCATAAAGCGGATCCTGGAACTGTCGACGACTACGCTTACAATCCGCGAAGGGTTTGGCGTTATTGCAGATACCGATTATGTGGCGGCGCCAACGCTGGCGGATATTGGTTGTTCGGAGAGGAGATTCATAAAAATAATATCAAAAAATATTATTATGCTGCCTGAAATATTTTATGCGTTGAGTTTATGAGGGTGGCAATAAAGTATATTTTTCCGCGGATTATGTTGGATGTCAGTCTCGACTGGCGTCGTGGTTTCGGGGCGTTACGCCACAGCTTCCGGTGCCCGGCGGTGAGCGTGAATCAGCGCGTCCGACCTGGATGCCGGTTTCGGAAGACCTCGGGACGATGTGAGGCGAGATCGCTAAGGTCGAGATGGCAGGCGTGAGCAGGTGCCGGCAGACTGAGCTGCAGGCAGGCAGGCAGGCAGGCAGGCAGGCAGGACGGATTGTTTCCCCGGGGAGCGCGGTACGGCCCGAACGCTGGTTCCGGTCTGGGCGCTGTGCAGGTCCGCGACGCGGCTCTTACCCAGGTCGTTGCCGAGGACTTGTCCACCACGGCCTGACATAAGGCGCGCCCCCCTGGCACGCATGGGCGCGATCTCGTATGTTGGCTCGCTTGCCCACTCCTCCGGTGCCGTGCCCATGTCTGACCCGTCCGCGCCCGATCATCTGCAACGCAGCCTGTCCAGTCGCCATCTGCAGCTGATCGCCATCGGCGGAGCGATCGGCACCGGCCTGTTCATGGGCTCGGGCAAGACGATCAGTCTGGCCGGGCCGTCGATCCTGTTCGTCTATCTCATCATCGGCGCGATGCTGTTCTTCGTGATGCGCGCGATGGGCGAGCTGCTGCTGTCCAACCTGGAGTACAAGTCGTTCATCGACTTCTCCACCGACTTGCTCGGGCCGTGGGCCGGCTTCTTCTGCGGGTGGACGTACTGGTTTTGCTGGATCATCACCGCCATCGCCGATGTCATCGCGATGGCGGCCTATGCGCAGTTCTGGTTTCCGGGATTGGCGCCGTGGATTCCCGCGATCTTGTGCGTGGTGTTGCTGCTGAGCCTGAATCTGGTCACGGTGAAATTGTTCGGCGAGATGGAATTCTGGTTTGCGCTGATCAAGATCGTCGCCATCGCCGCGTTGATCGTCACCGGTGCCGGCCTGGTGGCCTGGGGCTTCCGCTCGCCATCGGGCAACGTGGCCTCGTTGTCGAATCTGTGGAACGACGGCGGCATGTTCCCGATGGGCATTGATGGATTCTTTGCCGGCTTCCAGATTGCGGTGTTCGCCTTCGTCGGTATCGAGCTGGTGGGTACCACCGCAGCCGAAACCGCCGACCCGCGCCGCAATCTGCCCAAGGCGATCAACTCGATCCCGGTACGCATTTTGATCTTCTACGTGCTGGCGCTGATCGCCATCATGGCGGTGACGCCGTGGCGGCAGGTGGTGGCCGACAAGAGCCCGTTCGTGGAGTTGTTCGTGCTGGCCGGCGTGCCGGCGGCGGCGAGCCTGATCAACTTCGTGGTGCTGACGTCGGCCACCTCGTCGGCCAATAGCGGCATCTTTTCCACCAGCCGCATGCTCTACGGCCTGGCTGAAGAACAGCATGCGCCCAAGGGCTTCGCCAAGCTGTCGCGTGCGGCGGTGCCGGCGCGCGGCCTGCTGTTTTCCTGCCTGTGCCTGCTGCTGGGCGCAATGCTGGTGTACCTGATTCCGAACCTGGTCACTGCGTTCACGCTGGTCACGACCTTGTCGGCGGTGCTCTTCATGTTCGTGTGGTCGCTGATCCTGTGCGCCTATATCGCCTACCGCCGCAAGCGTCCGGAGCAACATGCGGCTTCGGCGTTCAAGATGCCCGGCGGCGTGTTCATGTGCTACGTGTGCCTGGCGTTCTTCGCCTTCGTCATCGTGCTGTTGACCTTGCAGGACGACACGCGCCAGGCATTGCTGGCCAGCCCGGTGTGGTTCCTGATCCTCGGAATCGGTTACGGGGTCAGACGCCGGGAAAACCGGCAGCGCTGAGCGGTCCGTGCGGGACGCATCCGGCGTGCAGCGTGCGGCGGTGGCCGCACGCTGCACGCGGTCATGCCGATGCTCCGGTGGATCATGTACGGTCCAGACCGGAATGCGTTCCCGCGGCTCCCTTTTCCGGGCTCGGCGAAGCTGCCGCCGCGCCGGCGGGCAGATTCTGCAACGGGATCTGTTTCTTTTCCTTCCATTCCGGCGTCACTGGGAGACCATAGCTCTGAAAGAGATTGGCGACGTTTTCGAGATGCTTTGGCATGCGGTCGGCATATTCGCTGAATCGACCTGAGTCGTTATCGATGCAGAGCTTGCTGTCCGGGTTGTAGTAAAGCGTGCCACTGAGGCGCGCTTGGGGCATCAGGCGATTTTCCTGCCAGGGGGTCTTCCATGGTTGGCCGCCCACGAGGGTGACGTGACCTTGCGTGTATGGCTGTTTCTTCTTTCGCGCTGACTTGTTTGTCATCGGCTCGTCCAAGGCCACGCCAGGATGTGCTTCGCCGATGACCAGGCTGCCGTTACTGGCGATGTTCCATTTGTACTCCACTTTCTTGTCGCGCAGATCGCCCAGACGCAGCCGCTGAGCGAGCGGCGCAGCGGGCGGGGCGCCGCTTGCGGTCTGTTCATGGAACGTCGGGGTGCTCCTGATGCGATCGATGGCGTCCTCGCTCAGCCCGAGATCCTTGGATAGCTTGGCTGGATCGTGCCGGCGCGGCAGTTCCAGTGCCGGCGCGGTCGAGACGAACAGGCGTGTTGGATTGATCTTGACGCGCGTATGACCATCAGTAAGCGTTTCGATTTCCTGAGTCTGGATCGGTGTCCGGTGGATACCGCCTTCCACGTGCTTTCCGCGCGCGGGCTGCGTGCTTCCGAACAGCGCATCGAGATGGCCGCTGTCTGCCACGAACGCCGGCGATTGCTCCTTGGCTGATGCGCTACGGCGCAGGCGAGGCAGCCCACGAAGCGTGGCGTCGCCGCCGAGTTGGGTGTCGTTGCGAACCGATGGGGCATGCAGCGGATCAACGTGACCAATATGCTGGTGTGGCTCGCGAGACGCGGCACCGGTGATTTTCATGTGCTTACTCCTATGGATGCGTGAGCGAAAAATGTAAGCCAGCGAGAACGTGCATATCGCTCACAGCAGAATCGATGTGCGATTTGGCGAAAGCTATCCTTCTGCCTTGCAAATACAGCAGGGCGATGGCATCCGTGACCAGGCACGGTCATCGTCGCCGTCGACAGATGGACATGTGCCGGCGTTGACGCCATGGTGGACGCGGAGGATGCTTGGGCTCTTTCATCTGCCGGCCGATGCATGATCACGATCCACCCGATTGCCGGAACCCAGCACACCCAAGGGTGTTGGATCGACCTGTGCCAGCCGAGCCCGCAGGAGTTGGCCCAGGCCGCTGAGCAGGTGGGGTTTACGTTGCCCGATCGTGCGGCGATCGGCGAGATCGAATTCAGCAGCCGGGTGCGGCGCCAGGGCGATGTGTTGTTCCTCAATGTGCCGCGGTTCCAGGACGAGGACGTCCCCACCGCACCGCTGGGGTTTGCGCTGTCGCCCACCATGCTGGTGACCTTGCGCGAGCAGCGCATCGGCTCGTTGGACGCGTTGACCGCGCGGTTGGAACACGAGCCCTGCCATCGTTCGGACGATTTGCTGCTACGCATGTTCGATCAACTGATTGGGCGTCTGGCAGACCGACTCGAGGCGCTCGAAGCGGCGGTCACCGAGACCACGCGGCAGGTGTTCGACAGCCCACACAAGACCCGTGATCTGGAGCACATGCTGCATCAGGTCGGCGACATGGGCCGCCAGCTCGGCGGCCTGCACAACGCCGGGCAGGGCCTGCTGCGTCTGGTCACCTATCTCGATGGCGCCGCCCCGGATTGGTTCGGCGCCGATGCGGCCAAACGCATCACCTTGCTGCACAAGGACCTGACCACCTTGAGCGAATTCCAGCAGCACATGGACGACCGGATCGAGTTCCTGCTCGACAGCGTGTTGGGCATGATCAACATGGATCAGAACAACGTGATGAAGGTGATGGCGGTGGCGTCGGTCGTCGGCATCCCGCCCACCGTGCTGGTCGGCATCTGGGGCATGAACTTCGCCTACATGCCCGAACTCAAGGGCCACGACCACTACTTCTGGGCGTTGGGCGCGATCGCGCTGAGCGTGGTGATTCCGCTGGCGTGGTTTCGCAAGCGTGGATGGGTGTGATGCGGTGCTGTGGCCGATAGCGATCCGGCTGCCGAAGCTGTGCTGCGTCGATGCGACGCTAGCGTTTTAGGTCGGCGAAGATCAGGCCATACAGACGATCGGTGATCTTCGCGGCGCGGTCGTTTCGTCGACAGGAGGTCGCATGTCCGGTCGAGCGCAGATGCGATTCGCTCTCTTTGATGCCGTCTGGGCCGACATAGCGCCAACGGTCCATGCCATCGCAGTTGCAAGCCCATTCCGGAGACTGCACTGCGCCGAACACCGCCAGCACGACGACCATGCAGGCCAGCATCACGCCTGTGATGCCCCATCGCCAGACGCTCTTTCTCATCTGAGTGGCAACCGATCGCGGCAGGTATCGTCCAGCCACGCAGCGCGCAGCTGGGCGCCGATCATCAGCCCTTGGACTGCTGGAAGCTGGCTTCTTCGTACGGCTGCACCACCACCCAGCCTTCGCCGGCAAAGCGCATCTGCAGGCTTTCGCCCGAGCCGCGGCCGAACAGCGTGCCAATCGAGACATCGGTCACCAGCTCCGGTGTCAGCGTGCCCGACCAGGCCACGGTGGCGTTGGGGTCGGTGAACACTGGGCCGCTGGCGGCAGTGACCGGCAGCGTCAGCGGCTCGTAGTGCGAGGTGATCGCCACGATGCCGTGGCCGCCCAGGCGCACGTTGAACAGGCCGCCCGAGAGCATGCCGGCCACTTTGCGCATCATGGTGATCTTGTGTTCGACGCCGGATTCGAACGCCAGCACATCGTTGCCGTTGACGAAGATCGCCTCGCCATTCAAGCGCAGCAGCGTGACCAGCTTGCCGAGGTCGGCCAGATACACGCGGCCCTGGCCTTCGGCCTTCATCAGCTGCATGCCTTCGCCGCTGACGGCTTTTTTCAGCATGTTGCCCAGGCCCTGTTCCAGCAAGCCCTCGCGGGTGAACTTGACGTTGCCGGTACGCGCGACCATGGCGCCTGCCTTGGACCACACCATGCCGTTGAGGCGCACTTCCAGCAGATGCGGGTTTTCCAGTTCGAACGGATCGGCGCTGACGTCCTTTTCCTTGGAATGGGCGAGAAAGTCGTTGAGCGTGCGTACGGCCATGGTCCGTCCTGGAATGAAAGAGTGCGCATGATACGCGGCGGTTCGATGAGGCGCCTGCGTTCGTAGACTCCGACGCAAAGAATGCAGGCCATCTCGACGGCGCAGAGACGAGTACGTTCGCTCAAGTTGATGGATTTGCGCATGCAATGGCACATTTCTACGTGGGAGATTTATTCTTTATTCGCTGATCTATTATTAAGCGGATCGTAAAAATTTTAATTATAAAGTCAATATAATAAATAATATATTATGGATATTAGAAATAACCCTCAGAGGTCTATGAATTTTTCCAATGCTAATGAAGGTATTGTTAGCGATGCATCTTCTTCCTCAGTCGAAGGCCTTCCTGGCAAGGATTTAAATTCTGAGAAATTTCATTTTGAAGGTTTAGGTACTGCTCCCAGACGTGCATCTCCTGGCTATTCTGAAAGTCGCACGATGCAATTAAAGGGCGGATTAAGCAGTAAGCAACAATGTGATCTTCATTCAGAAAAAAAGCGTGTCAATTGGACTCGGGCGTCTGGAGTTTTCGGTAAAATTGGACACAAGATTGAATCCTTATTGGGTATGCGGGATCCCGAATCTCGCGTTCAGGCTTTCGTCGCATTTATGGCTGATGGAAACGGTCGGCCGGGTGCAACGATCCTCGATCTAGGCGATGGCTGGATGAGGGCTACGCGTGTTGTCAATGAAAAAACAGCCTTGATCGACTTCCGCTGCGACGAAGATGGACAAGTGGTAGATGCACGACATCCCGGTAAGTTCCCGCTGCTCCCAGAAGGAAAAGGGCGGGAAGCCTTTGAGACAGTACTTCAGGAGCTAAAATTTAGAGGTGCTGATGCACTGCGTAGTGTTCCTGTGTATTACGTCAACAGGAATACGCGGGGTTACGTGATTCCTACGCATGGTTACGTCGTTGCTGGTGACCCAAACCGGGGACGTAAAAGCGGTGCAACTTTATATGGAGTTGGGGGCGATCCGAAACGTGGCCCTGTTGTTCTCGATGACAAGCTGCTCGCTCGCCTTGTCGCTAGGGTAAATGCGAAGGTCGGCTTCAAGTTGTCGGAGCCTATCCGGGCAGCGATTTCTACACTAGCTGGTGAGTCCTTTGCTAGTCGCGAGGAATTTTACAATGCATATTCTCGAGCCAGGGGAGGGGCAGTCGATCGGTTGGTGCTGAATGCTGAGATTTCTTCCATATATCGTCTTTTGCCCATGTCTACGATGGAAATGTGGCCAAAAATTGCCGATGATTACCGAGCCGCAAAGCCAGCCGCACCCGAGCGGGATCTTAGAGCGTTTGAGAGCTTTCCCAAAGGTATCCGGCGCAAGGTTAGGCTGAAGAAAATACGTGAGATAGATAGTATTGACTTATTAGAAGCCAAGCGACAATTCATGCTTCATCGTCTTTACCAGGACGAGCTGCTGGGTCGCAATGGAACCGGGATCCCCTCCGAACTCTCTGAACCGAGAGCTACCCCCCAGATTCGCGATCATCTGGTCGCATCCACCCTAAGATTTAAGCGGCTGCCACCTCATCAATCTGACAAGGTAGGAAATTGCAATACCGGTGCATCATCTCTTTTGCAGCGAGCGGTAGACAAATATGCTGAAAAGAATGACTCAATTCCAGAAAAAGTATCTGCAGCTAGTATTTTCGGTATTGGTTCGGGTCATCGACTAGCTATATGGGATCCACTGAAAGTCTCGTCTAATCAAAAATCTCTGGGGCCACTGACAAGGACACCAGAAGAACCTGAGACTGATGTGGGTACCTCCGGTGGATAGCCGAACTGTTTGCTTCCCACCCTCTCTATAAGGAGGGTGGGTCCAAACATTCAGCGCGTTGCCGCTTCGGGCTTGCGCACACGCTTTGCCGGCGCCGCCTTGGCCACCTTCCCTGGATACAAGTTCAACAGCATCAGGGTGACGCCATTTGTCCAGCCGAAGCCGTCCTGCAAGGCGTATTCGCCACCGCCGCCGCCCGCCGCATCGGTTTCCAGTCCGTATTTTTCAACGAGCTTGTGTTCGCGTGCGAACAGCGCCTGCACCTGGGCGAGGAAGCGCTCGCCGATGGTGCGTGCCAGCGCGTCTTCGCCGTAGCGGCGCAGGCCGTCCACGGCCACCCATTGCAGCGGCGCCCAGCCATTGGGCTCGTCCCATTGCTGGCCGGTCTTGACTGCGGTAGTGGCCAGGCCACCCGGGCGCAGCAGCGTGTTGCGCATGGTGCTGGCGGTGCGCTTGGCGTGATCGTCCGAGGCCAGGCCGGCGAACAGCGGGTACAGTGCTGCGGCGGTGACCTGAGTACTCAGCGTGCGCGTCTGCCAGTCGTAGTCGGCGTAATAACCTGCTGCATTCCACAGATGCGCATCGATGGCCTGCTTGCGTTGCTGTGCGAGTGCGGCGTAATCGCGCGTACACTCCGCGCCCGGCTGCGCGCAGGCCTGGGCCAGGGTGCGCTCCAGGTGATACAGCAGGCTGTTGAGGTCGATCGGGATGATCGCGGTGGTGCGGATGGTGCGCAGGTTCTGGCCGTCGGCCAGCCAGCGGCTGGTGTAATCCCAGCCGCTCTCGGCGCCGGCACGCAGATCGCGGTAGACCTCGGCGGCCGGGCGGTCTTTGACCTCGGCAGCCGTGCGGGTGTCGTGCAGCCAGGCTTCCGGGCGCGGGGTGTCGCGCTCGTCCCAATAGCGGTTGAGCACGCTGCCATCGGCCAGGCGCACCACGTGGCGCGCCGCTTGGCCGGGCTGCACGTCATCGCTGCCCTGCATCCAGTAGGCGTATTCCTTTTGCATCTGCGGCAGGTAGCGCTGATAGACCGCCTCGCCTTCCACGCTGGCCTGCAGCTCGACCATGTAGGAGAAGAACGGCGGCTGCGAGCGGCTGAGGTAATAGGTGCGGTTCCCGTTGGGAATATGCCCGTAGGTGTCGATCAGGTAGGCGAAGTTGTCCAGCATCTGGCGGCTGAGCGTGGTCTCGCCGCTCTTCACCAGGCCGAGCATGGTGAAGTAGGAATCCCAGTAGTACACCTCGCGGAAGCGCCCGCCCGGCACCACGTACGGGTGCGGCAGCGCCAGCAGGCTGCTGTGCGGCGGCACGTGGGTCTGGTTGCGCACCAGCTTGGGCCACAGCAGATCGATGTGCTCGCGCAGCGCGGTGTCCTGGCGGATCGCGTCGGTCTGCACCGGCGGCGATTCTTCGAAATTGGCGTCAACAAACTTGCGCAGATCGAAACCCGGGTGATCGTGCTGCGCCAGATAGTCGGCATTGATCAGGGCCGGGTCGCGCAGCGGCAGGAAGTCGACGAAGTGTTTCTGGTCGTCGAACAGTTCGCCGCTCTGCACGGCCTGGAACAGTTCCGGGTAGGCCAGGTCGGGCGTGGGCGGCGTGGGCGCCGGCGCATTGACCACCGGTGTGTCCAGCGGCGCGGCTGTCAGCGTGCCCGGCGCAACAAACATGCTCAGCGACAGGCCAAGCAGCGACGTGCAGCACGGGGGCGCGGCAGAACTCATGACATCTCCAGAACGTGCAGTGGCGTAGGGCATGGTAAACGACCGAAGTGGCGGGCGGGACCGAACGAGGTGCCGGCACGCCGACAGGCTTCGCACGGGAACGACTGGATTCAGCAAGCGACCCCGGCGTCTTGCCGCAACCTGCGTCGCTTCAGGCGTATCGGCGCCAATCCAGGCACTTGAATGGTGGCGCGCCTGCGTCCGTGCACCCTGCCGCTGCAAGATGCGCGCCACCGGTCTGTGTCGGATTGCCGCCGCCTACCCGCGCTAGCGCCTTCGGTCGGCGCCAAGCAAACGCTGCAATTGCAGCGCATTGGGAATCGCCCACCCGGCTGCGGTGTTGTCGAAGATCCCCCGGCGTTCGGCCAGCGGCTGCGGGGTGTCGGGTGGGCGGGCGCGCACCGCGGCGGCCAGTGTCTGCAATGCGGTGCGCTCATCACTGCTGTAGTAGACGCGCGGCACGCCATGCCAGCGCCAATACAGCGGTACCGCCGGGCCTGGAATGCTGGCCGCCGACGCATTGCTCGACCAGACCATCTTTGTCGGCGTGGGCAACATCAACAAGAACGAAGTGCTGCAGCGCATCCGTCCGCAGCGCGCGGTGGGCGCGCGACGACAGTTGCGATTTCTACACCTGGAAAAAGCCCTCGTGCTGAAGAAGCATTACCAGGTGCATACCAAGACCAGCTGCCCGCGCGATGGTGCGCCACTGCAGTACCGCAAGCATCTGGGCAAGGCCGCGTGCCGTGCGTTTTTCTGCGAGGTGTGCCAGCGGTTGTACCGCGCCGCCGAAGCATGATGTGTGCAGTGGCGCGCCCTGGAAAGCGGTGCTGGCCTTGGGGTGTCGATCGCTTGTTGATGGGTTTGCGACAGGTAGGCCTGGCATGCACGCGCGCCTGCGCATCTGATAACAGGCGCTCACCTTTCCCTCCTACTTTCTTGACTGCGTTCTACCGGATACGGTCAGTGGACGCGCCATCCCTTGCGCACCTTATCCGCCAATCCACGCGCGCCTACCTGCGGCTCAATGTGAATGGCGGCTGGTCCTTTCCGGCCAAACAACGAATTACAAACGCGTGCGCGCGCCGCGCCCGCTAGATTTGCGCGTCGCACACCGGGGTTCATGGTGTGGCATCCGCACTCTCATCTCATCGGTCTCCCGCATTGTGATTACCCGCAGGAAGGAAGCGCTTGTCCCGCATGTCGCCGCTGCCGCATGCACGGGCGCCATCCTGTTCTTTCTTGCCTGCCTGTTGCTGTACATGCCGCCTCCGCGCGAAACAGCGCAACACGACGACAGGTTGCAGGTGTATTTCCTGCCGCGGCCGCAACAAACGCCTCCGGCACCGCAGGCACCGCAGCAGGAGCCCGAGCGTAAACCGCGTGCCGCCTCCGCCTCCGCATCGGCTGCACGCACGGCACCGCCACCGACGCGCACTCCGCCTCCGCTGCGGCAGGTGGCTGCGGCCAATGCGCCGGCCAGCGACTCCATGTCGGCCCAGCTGTATACCGGCGAGGGACGCCTGCGCATGGCGCAAGTCGACCCGATGGCGCAGACCGGCAACGCGGCGCCGCCGGGCATGACCGATGAGCGCGCGCAGGCCAAGGCGCGCAATGTGATGGAACGGGTCAATCCGGTGCAGTACCAGGAAACCCGCTTCGCCAAGGACTGGAAGAGCGACGGCACGCTGGGCGATGTGGCGATGCAGGAAATGAATCGCGGCATGAAAAAGTTCAACGACATGCTCAATGGACCGCAGACGCAGGTCGCCAAGGCGCGGCCGCCGCCGGACGTGCGCTTCAATCCCGCGCTAGCCGGCAATCAGGCCGACATGGGGAGCGAGGCGACCGGCGATGCCTATAAATCGGCGCCGATCGCGCACGAAACGTTGCCCGACCTCAAGGGCGAAGCCAGTCGTCGCATCCGCGAGGCGTTGGCGGCGCTGGAACAGCGCAGTGCGCGTTGCGATGCATCCAAGCGCGCCTCGCTGTTGTCGCCGGTGCGCACGCATCTGTCGGATCTGGAACGCGCCGAGCATGCCTTGAACAATGGCGCCGACCCGGTGATGGCGGCACAGATGCTGCCGCGCCAGGCCGACAGCGCCTACGATCTGGCGCGCCGCGCGCTGTGGTACGCCGATCGCCAGTTGAAGCAGTGCGCGATGGGATGAGGGGACGCGCGCGAAGAAGCGGATCGGTTCGCAGGCCTCAGGCCAGGCTCTGCCGGTAACGATCCTTTTCTGCGCTCAGCGCGATCTCGGCGCGTAGAAACACCTGGCCGATGGCTTCGTCCGGGCGCGTGGATTGCGCTTCGCCCAACAAGACCGTCAGGCCCAGCGCATGTTGTTGCTGGGCGATCTCGCGCAGGCGTTGCAAGGTGCGCTCGGCGTCCGGGCCGCGCAGCACGGCGATGAATTCCGCACTTTCGGTGACGCGGTCGATGCTGTTGCCGGGCCCTTGCACCAATGCCGCGAACGCTTGGTCGAGCTGCTGCAAAGTGCGCCCGAGCAGGCGCTCGCTCTGGCGTTCGGCCAGTGCAGCCAATTCCTGCACTTCCAGAATCACCAGGTGGTAGCCGGTGTCGGCAACGGCCTGGCTGGCGATCGGGGCGACCGGTCGCAGGATGGCGTCGCGCTCGCTTTGCAGTTCGCGCTTGCGTTCGTCGAGCAGGCGCATGGCCACACGTGCGAGCGCCTGCAGGCCGGTGCGCTGAATGTCGGTGAGCGTGCGTGGCTCGGTGTCGAGCACGCAGACGGTGCCCAATGCCACACCCTCGTCGGTGACCAGGGGCATGCCGGCATAGAACCGCGCGCCGGTGTCGCCGGTGACCACCGAGATCTCGGCAAACCGGCTGTCATTGCGCAGGTCGGGCACTTCCATCAGCTGATCGGGGCTACGGATGGCGTGGTCGCACACCGCCTGGCTGCGGTCGGTCTGCTGCATGCCCAGGCCCAGCTGGGCCTTGAACCATTGGCGGTCGCGGTCCACCAGCGACATCAGTGCGATCGGTGTGTTGCACAGCGAGGCCGCGATCTGCACCACGTCTTGATAGGTGTCCTCCGGCAGGCTGTCGACGATGCGATAGCCGTCCAGGACTTGTTGACGGGAGGCTTCGTCAGCCAAGGGCATGTCTTTCATCGAATAAGCCAGGCAAGCACGAACGAGGAAGGCGCAAGGATACCTGCAGCGCAGGTAATGCAGCGTGGATGCTGCCACGCGGACGGCACGTGCTCATAAGCCAACGCCGCGTGAGGATCACGCCGCTCTAAAATCGTCGTTGCGTGCCGATGGGGCAGGTCGTTGCGGTGGCGAAACACAAGGCGGCCTACTCAACAGGCGCGGCATCCACAGCATGCCCTGGCGAGTGCCGTCAGGACGTATGCGGCAGGAATTGCGTGTCATCGGCTGTGCTCGCCTGACGACGACCGGCCAGTCGCATTGCTGCTTCAAAGCCACGCAGTACGACGTGCGCGCTTGCTGCGTCGACCACGTCTGCAGACACCGACCGCAGGTCAGCAGACCATGCGCCTGGGCCCCTGGCGCTGCAACAACGTGGTTTGTACCGCCACGGCTGCACGACGACCCGACAACGACTGCCGCGCTATCCACCACACGCCGGCATCAACCCAGATCCCTGCCAGCACCAGCCGCGCTGCGTGCAGCAGCGCAGCCGATGCGGCAGATGGGCGATCAGCGTTTGACCGGCTTACCGTCCACATCCAGCACCTGCACCTCACCCAGCTTGAGCGCACGCACCGGGGCTTCGATCTTCTTCAGGTCGCCGACGATCACCCAGGTCATCGCGTTGGGCTTGATGATCTCCTTGATGGCTTTCTGCGCGGCCGGCTGGTCGACCGCTTCCAGGCGTGGCTTGAGCGTTTGCACATAGTCGTCGGGGCGGTCGAACTGCACGATGCCTTCGATCGCACCCAGCACCGCGTCAGCGGTTTCGAAGCTGCCGGGCAGGGCGCGGATGCGCTGGTTCTTGATCTTCTCGATCTCATCGGTGGTCAGCGGCTTGTCGCCGACGATGGCGGTCGCTTCCTTGAAGATCTCGTTGGCCGATTCGGCGGTCTTGTCGGTCTGTACCGGTGCCGAAAACAGATACGGGCGCTGGCCCTGCGCATCCATCATGCGGGTGCCGGCGCCATAGGCCCAACGCTTGCTCTCGCGCAGATTCATGTTCAGGCGCGAGGTGAAGGTGCCGCCGAAGGCGCCGTTGGCCACACCAATGGCCAGGTTATCCGGCGCCTTGGTGGACGGGGCTAGCAGGCCGGCCAGGATCACCGACTGCGGTGCGTCCGGCCGATTGATCAGGTACACACGCGGCTTGGGCTGGGCGGCGACGTTGGCCAGGTTCTTCTTCGGCAACGCCGTGGTCGGGGCGTTCCAGTCGCCGAACACGGCATCGAGCTGCGGAATGATCTGCGCCAGCGTGGTGTCGCCGGCCACCAGGATGCGCAGGTTGTCCGGACGCAGCCACTGGCTGTGGAAATTCTGCAGATCCTGCGCGTTGAGGCTCTTGATCGCCGCCTCGGTCCCGCTGCCGGTGAGCGGGATGCCATACGGGTGCTGGCTGCCGAACAGTAACGGCGGCAGTGCGCGCAGCGCCAGGCTGTTGGGCTGGGTCTTTTCCTGCGCGATGCCGGACAGCCACTGGCCGCGGATGCGTTCGATGTCGGCGGCCTTGAAGGCCGGGTTGCGCACGATGTCGGAGAACAATTGCAGCGACGGCTGCAACTGGTCGTTGAGCGCATCCAGCGAGGCGCTGCAGCTGTCCAGATCGCAGCCCACCGCGGTGATTGCGCCCAGGCGCTGGCGGCGCTGCGCCACTTCCACCGAATCCAGTGCGGCGGTGCTCTCGTTCATCAGTGCGGCGCTGAAGCTGGCGGTGCCGAGCTTGCCGCCCTGGTCGGCGGCATAACCGGCGTCGAACAGCAGCTCCACCTGGGTGACCGGGATGGTGTGGCGCTCGGCCAGGATCACCTCGATGCCGTTCTTCAGCTTGCCGCGCTGCAGTTTGGGGAAGCTCAGGTCCGGGAACTGATCGGTCTGCGGTACGCCCTTGCTGCGGTCCAGCGTGGAGGCGGTGAGCTTGAACTTGCCCGCGGCGGGCAGCTTCGGCGCCGGCCTTCCGGCCTCTTCGCCACGTGCGATCACCGCCTTGTCTTCGGCGGCCGGGTCGAAGTCCTTGCCGGCCGGCAGCACGGTCAGCAGGTAATCGCCCTTGCCGAACCAGGTCGCCGACGCCTGCTTGACGCTGTCCACGCTAGCGCCGAGGGCGCGCTGCAGGTCTTTCTTGTAGGCGGCCGGGTCGCCGCGATAAACCTGACCTTCCGCCAGGAGCACCGCCTTGCCGGTGAAACCGCCGACCTTTTCCAGCCCGCGCACGAAGCCAGCGCGGTAGGCCACCTGCGCGCGCTGCAACTCGTCGGCAGTCGGGCCTTGGGCGATAAATTTCTTGAGTTCTTCGTCGATGACCGCTTCCACCTTGGCCGGGTCCACGCCGTCCTTCACGTCGGCCTGGATCTGCACCTGGCTGGACAGCGCGAACGGCTGCACCGAAGCGGAAACGTCGTCCACCAGGTTGTCCTGATAGACCAGGCGCTGGTACAGCCGCGAGGTCTTGCCGCCGCCAAGCACTGTGGTGGCCAGATCCAGCTGGATCATGTCGTCGGTGCCAAGCTGCGGCGCGGCCCAGGTGCGATAGATACGTGGCTGGGACACGTGGTCGTGTTGCACACCGCGCTTTTGTGCGGCCAACGGGGTGACCCACGGCTGCTGACGCGCCACCGGCTTGCCGGACGGGATATCGCCAAAGTACTGCTCGGCCTTGGCGCGCGCTTGCGCCACGGTGATGTCGCCGGCCAGCACCAGGGTGGTGTTGGCGGCGCCGTAGTTGTCGTTGAACCATTGTTTGACGTCGGCCAGCGAGGCCGCGTCCAGGTCTTCCATCGAGCCGATGGTGTCGTGCTGGTACGGGTGGTTGGCCGGGAACAGGTTGGACAGGATGTTCTGGTCCACGCGGCCATACGGGCGGTTATCGCCCTGGCGTTTTTCGTTCTGTACCACGCCGCGCTGGGTATCGAGTTCCTGCTGGCCGATGGCGCCGAGCAAGTGGCCCATGCGGTCCGATTCCAGCCACAGCGCGGTGTCCAGCGCCGTGGTCGGCACCGTTTCGAAATAGTTGGTGCGGTCGAACCAGGTGGTGCCGTTCATGTCGGTGGTGCCGACCTTTTCCAGCGGCGCGAAGAAGCTGCCCTTGTTGTTCTCCGAGCCGGAGAACATCAGGTGCTCGAACAGGTGCGCGAAGCCGGTCTTGCCGGCCGGCTCGTCGCCGGAACCGATGTGGTACCAGATGCTCACCGCCACCACCGGCGCCTTGTGGTCTTCGTGCACCACCACGGTCAGGCCGTTGGGCAGGGTGAAACGGGTATAGGCGATATCGGGAATGGCGCTGCTGGCCGCGGGCTTGGACAGGCTGGCCGGCGCGCCAGCGACGGCGGGGGCAACGGAACCGGTAGCGACGCCGAGCACACCGGCGATCAACAAGGACAGCGGACGCAGCATGTGACACTCCAGCACAGGACAAGCGGGCGAGGGTAGTGGCTGCTCGGCGGCGCCGCAAATGCTGATGGGCAGGAGGGCGTGCAGGGTTTGCTGCGGATGGAACCATGGAGGCGGCCGCCATGCGGATTGGCGCGGTCGCTTTCTAGAACCTGATCGCTGGAGCGAGCTCGGCCGCGCGTGGCTCAAGTTGCCCGTCGCCTTGCCGTTACTTGGAGCGACCCATTCTGACCAGACGCCGCCCGCCGATTACGCCATGACTGTCCTGTTGCCGCCCGTGCCGATCCCCGTCGACGACGCCTTGCGCGTGGACGCCGTGCGTCGGCTGGGAGTACTGGACACCGAGGACGAGGCCGAATTCGACGACATCGCCTGGCTGGCGGCACATGTCAGCGGCGCGCCGATGGCGCTGGTGTCGCTGCTGGATGCCGACCGCCAGTGGTTCAAGGCGCGCTGCGGCACCGATCTGGAGGGCACACCGCGCAGCGCCTCGTTCTGCGCCCACGCGATCATGGGCACCGAGCTGATGGAAGTGCCCGATGCCGAAGCCGACCCACGCTTCGCCAACAACCCGTTGGTGGTCGCTACCCCCGGCGTGCGGTCGTACGTGGGGGTGCCGTTGATCGGGCGCGAAGGTTACGCCTACGGCACTTTGTGCACGCTCAGTACCAAGCCGCGCGTGCTCGACGAGAACCAGAAGCAAGCGTTGATCCGTCTCGCGCGGCAGGCGGCCAACCAGTTGGAAGCGCGGCGCGACCGGCTGGACGCGCAGGCGCAGCGACAGACCTTGAGCAGGTTGCTGGAAGCCATGCCCGACGGGGTGGTGGCCTGCGGCACCGACGGATTGCTGCGCGAGTTCAATCACGCCGCCCGGCAATGGCATGGCACCGATCCGCGCGTGCTGCCGCCGGCGCAATGGGCGCTGCATTTCGATCTGTACACCGCCGATGGCAATCACCTGCTGCCGACCGAGGCCATCCCGCTGCTGCGCGCGTGGCGCGGCGAGCACGTACGCAATGCCGAACTGGTGATCCGTGCGACCGGCCAGCCGCCGCGCAGCGTGCTATGCAACGCAGACCCGGTGATCGGCGACAAGGGCACCGCGTTGGGCGCGGTGTGCGTGATGCACGACATCACCCAGCTCAGGGACGCTTCAGCGGCACTGGCAGGCGAACGCGCGCGGCTGCAGGCGCTGGTGGACGCTTCGCAAGACGTCGCAATCATGGCGTTCGATCCGCAGGGCCGTCTCGAACTCTTCAATCCCGGTGCCGAGCGCCTGCTCGGTTACAGCGCCGACGAGGTGCTGGGCACCTGTGCGGAACGGTTCCATCTGCCGGCCGAACTCGAACGGCATATGGCGACGCTGGCAGTAGCGCCCTCGTACGTGAAGCTGGCTGCCGCCGCCGCTGGCGATGTGCTGACCGAAGACCTCTGGACGCTGGTGCGCAAGGACGGCGATCTGCGTCGCGTGCGCCTGTGCTTCAACGTCATCCATGATGCGCAGCAAGGCCTGGCCGGGTATCTGGCGATGGCCATCGACGTCACTGCCGAATTGCAGGCGCAAGCCGCCGCGCAGCTGGCCGCCGAGCGCTTCACCGGCGCATTCGAAACAGCGCCACAAGGCATGGCGATCCTTTCGCTGGAAGGCCAATGGCGCGACGTCAATCCGGCGTTGTGCAGCATCCTGGGCTATTCGCGCGAGCAGTTGCTGCGCACGAGCTTTCAACAGATCACCCATCCCGACGATCTGGAGATAGACCGGCAATTGGTGCAGGAACTCATCGACGGCAAACGCGGCAGTTACAGCCTGGCCAAGCGCTACATCAGCCAGCAGGGCGCGGTGATCTGGGCCCAGCTGTCGGTCTCGCTGGTGCGCGATAGCAGCGGTGCGCCGGTGCATTTCGTCTCGCAGATACAGGACGTCACCGAGCGCCACGTGGCCGCCGAACGGCTGGCCGTCAGCGAAGCACGCCTGCGCGCGATCAGCGATGCCACGCCGACCTTGGTCGCCCAGTTCGATGCCAGGCAGCGCTACCTGTTCGCCAATGAAGCGCACCGCGATTGGCTCGGCGTGGCGCCTGCCAGCCTGGTCGGTCGCCATATCACCCAGGTGTTGGGTGACGGTCTCAGCACCGCCGCGCACGCTGCGTTGGCGCAGGTAGTGGCAGGGCAGCGCGCCGGTTTCGAACATGTCTTGCGTGGCGGCATCACGCCGCGCGATGTGGAAGTCACCCTGGTGCCGGAAACGCAGGGCGCTGCGACGCCGGCGCAAGGCTTCTTCCTGATGGTGCACGATGTCACTGCGCACAAGACGCTGCACCGCCTGATGCACGAGCGCGCCACCCGCGATGCATTGACCGGCTTGCCGAACCGGCATGCCTGGTCCGAAGCGCTGCAGGTGGCGGTTGCGCAGGCACAACAGCAGCAACGCGCGGTGGCGGTGATGTTCCTGGACCTGGACGGCTTCAAGCGCATCAACGATGTCTACGGCCACCGTGCCGGCGATGCGGTGCTGGTGGCGTTCGGCAGTTGCCTGCAACGCGCGGCGGGCGAGCGTTATCTGGTGGCACGCCTGGCCGGCGATGAATTCGTGGTGCTGCTGGACGATCTGCACGATCCGCAGACCGAATGCGCTGCAGTGGCAGAACGGATTCGCACCGCGGCCGCAGCGGGCGCCGTGTTCGGTGAGCAACAGCTTCCGATCCACTCAAGCATCGGCGTGGCCTGGCAACACGGCCAACAGGCCGAGGCCGCCAGCCTGATGCATGCGGCAGACGAAGCGATGTACGCGGCCAAACGTGCGCGTTCGCCGGGTGGGCAAGAAACATCCCGGCATTGATCGCGTTGCGCTGAGCGAAGAGCATCTGCCAAAGCGACTGCGCGGCCGCCAGGCAGGGACGGTCGGTGCACGTGTACCCTCCGGTGACTCCGCACCCACCTGACGACCGCTCGCGACGTTTTGTTTGCCGCTCCAACACTGCCCACAGCTGCAGGCAGGGGGCGCGTCGCTTGGCTCAGTCGCGCATCAGCGCAAGATCGGCGAGCAGGCTCGGACCGATCGGATGCCAGCCCAGTCGCTGCTGGGTCTGCGCGCCGGAGGCGGGCAGGTCGTGCGTGGCGAAGCGCGCCAGCCAGCCAAAATGCGCCTGCGCCTGTTCGAGCGGCAACGCGGCCACCGGCACGTCCAAGCCACGGCCAATGGCCTCGGCGATTTCCCGCAGCGGCACGCCTTGTTCGGCAACCGCGTGATAATTGCTGCCGGCCGTGCCTGCTTCCGCCGCCAGCCTGTACAAGCGCGCAGCATCCAGCAAGTGGGTTGCCGGCCAGCGGTTGCTGCCATCACCCACGAACGCCGAGCGCCCGGTTGCGCGCGCCAGCTCGATGAGGTTGCTGACCAGACCTTGCTTGATCTGGTCGTGTACCTGCGCAAGCCGCACCACCGACACGTTGACGCCACGCTGCAGCAACGATCCCGCGGCTTCTTCCGAGGCGGCGCGCGGTAACGCGCTCGAACTGGCGATTTTGTTGGTTTCCAACGCCGGCTCGCCCGCAATGGCATTTGCGGTGCCGGTGGTCGAGGTGATCACCAACGGGCGTTGCGAGCCGACCAGTGCCGAGCCGAGCGCGTCGATGACACGGCGGTCTGCCTCGCAATTGGCCACAAACTGCGAGAAATCGTGATTGAACGCGGTGTGGATGACGGCATCGGCCTGCGCTGCGCCCTGGCGCAGCGTGTCGAGGTCCTCGAGTGTGCCGCGCTGTACCTGTGCACCGGCTGCCACCAGCGTGGCTGCGGCAGTGTCCGAGCGTGCGAGCCCGATGACGTGGTGGCCGGCATGGAGGAGATCGGCGACGACGGCAGTGCCGATGAATCCGGTCGCGCCGGTGACGAAAATACGCATTGCGTGTGCTCTTTGAGGAAGGGGGGCGAGAGCGACCATGCTGAGAGCAATCTGCCATTTGCGAAACTCGCATTGGCCGCGCCTGCAATACGCCTGCAATAGCGGTGGATCCATGCGGCGGCTGTGCAGTCTGCTGCCATGACTGCTCGCATTTCGACGCCGCCAGGCGACGCTAGGCAGGCGATAAGCCGGTGGTGTGCGGGTCTTGTGGACCCAGGGGATGCATGCCGAGATAGCCGAACACGGCGTGGCCAATGCGCTGTTCCAGCCCGGCACGATCGTGTTCGTCCCGATCGCCTGCCGTATTGACCATGCCGCGCACGATGGCGATGACATCGTCGATCGCCTTCGCTGTATCCGGCTGTGAGGGGATATCCGCACGTGCCAGCAATTGCCCCACCAATGCGCTCATCGCGACGATGAACGGCGCCAGCTCGCTGGCGATGACCGGGCGCGTCTGCTCGTAGTCGAGCAGGCGTGCCAATGTCGGCCGATGCAGTTGTTGCCTGACTGCGGCGCTGATGAGTTGCAGCAACGCGCCACGGCCGTCCGGCGCCTGCTGCGCGGCCTGGGCCTCGGCCAGAAACGCACCGCGCTCGCGTTGGCAAAGCGCCACGATCAACGCGTCCTTGCCAGGGAAATATTGATAGAGCGAGCCGATGCTGACCCCGGCACGCTGCGCCACGCGATTGGTACTCAGGCGCTCGTTCCCCTCGCTCTCCAACAGGCATGCCACCGCTTCCAGCAACGTAGCCACGGTGTATGCAGCCCGCGATTGCCGCGGCAGCTTGCGTGGACGCACCGGAGAAGGCTGTTGTTTGGTCACGATCGCGGGCCATCAGCGGCAGGTGCCACATATGCTACCGATATTGCCTGCCGCACACTGGGGAAGAAGTAGTCCATGCCGTCGTTGATGCGCATGGCGGCCGGCGTGGTGCGTGCGGCGTCCTTGGCTTGTTCCAGCGTCAATTCGCCGGCTTTGACCTTGTCGGCGTCGTGCTGCATCACGGTCAGGCCCATCTCCACCTCGGTCTTGACGCTGAGCGTGCGCGCCTCAAGCAGATCCAGATATTGCAGACGCGCGGCGGCCATCGCCAGCAGGATCACGCCCTCGGTCAATCGCGTGCACACCAGGACGAACTTATGGGTGAGATTGGCAACGTAACGACGCAACAGGGAAACAACAGGGATGAAAACGATGTCCAAAACGCGCGCAAGCGTCATGCTTTGGATAACGGCAGAGACATGCCGGTGTTGAACGTTATCTGCGGCAGCGTCTGCTTATTCGAGGCATTGCTGCTCAACGACGACGTGCCGATATAAGTAAGAGAGCGCCCTTGGTTGCGATGTGGGTGATCGATCACAACTGATCGCGTCTAATGGCGCTCCCGTACTGTCTACTTCGTCCTCAAGACATCTGCCGTATTCGGCCCGTTCGCAACACAGTGGCAGCGGTCAACAGCGCGGCACGACAGCCTACCTCGTGCCGTGCAAACTGCGAGGTCTGCGATGTACTGGTAGGCGGCCTCGCTGTTTGCCCGTCGCATGTCGATCAGCTTGCCGCGCAGAAGCCGAACGCGGCCGTTGCACCTGCAGCCAGGGTCCGGTTGAAGTCCACGCCGCTGGTCTGGAGCGTGCTGCCGCTCTGCGACCAGGTGCCGCTGGCGGTGCCGGTATTGGTGACCTGCACGCGATTGCAATAACCGCCATTCCACGTGCTGTCCGGGATCACCTGGGTACTGAAGTCGGCGCTCGGCATTGGAGCAGGCGCGGGTGTCGGAGTCGGTGCGGCGCTGCTCACGGTACCCCACAGCATCCGCAGCAGGGTCATCTTGTCGTCGCGCACGCTGGTCCAGTCGTCGCGCAGGATGCCGCCGGTGTCGCCGCTGTTGGGGTTCCACGACCAATAGAACCCTTCGGTGATGCCCTTGCTGCGCAGATACTTCACCAGCGCGTCCTGCCATACCTTGTCGCGTGCATCGCCTTGGCCGTACTTGCCGCCGAACTCGCCCAGCAGCAGCGCGTGAGTGCCGGCGAACTGACCGAAGTGACGTTCCCAGATGCCGGGCATGTTGTTGGGGAAGTTGCTGTCGTTGAAGTATGACTGCACAAACACGTCCGGGCCGTACACATGCGGTGCCAGCAACAGACGGTTGGCCGGAATATTGAGCGGGGTGCAGGCCAGCGACTGCAGGTTGCCGCCCCAGAAGATGCCGCCATTGGTCGAACAGACCGGATTGTCGGTGATGCCCTCCACCGCAATGATCCACTTCGGCGCGACCGCCAGGACGGCGGCCGCCCCGCGCTCGGCGGCCTTGTTCCAGTCGGTGGCAGCACTGCCGGTGCCCCAGGTGGCGGCGCCGTGCGGCTCGTTCTTCAGATCCACGCCGAGGACGCGCGGCACGTTCTTGTAGCGGTTGGCGACGAAGCGTAGGTCGTTCAGCCATTGCGCTTCGGAATACGAGCCGGTGTACCACAGCTCGGAAATGGCGCCGCAATCGGGGGTGTGGTGATCCAGCAGCACATACATGCCGCGTGCGTTGAATTCCCTGATGACCTTGTCGAGGATCTGCAGCGAACTCAGGCCCTGCAAGTCGGCGTTGCGGCTGTAGTCGATGCTGCTTGGCATGGTGCCGCTGCGCAGCGTGGCCGGGCAGAACGGCAGGCGTACCGCATTGAAGCCCAGGCCCTGCATCTGGACGATCATGTCCTTCCAGTTGCGCGCCCACAGGCCATGCATGACATGGTCGCTGGTCTCGAAGCCAGACACATTGACGCCCTTGAGCTGCACCACCTTGCCCCTGTCGTCGACAACCTTGTTTTTGCTGATGGAATAGCTGAAGGCCGGTGCGGCGGTGAGCGCCAACGCAGTGGCCAGTGCGAGCCTACTTGCAGTTCTGAAAATGGACATGGTGTTTTCTCCGGATAAGCGGACTCGACCATGGAGCCCGTGGGAGGCATCTTGGTCTGCGGCCGCGCTGCGTGGCGTGACCGCTGCCACAGAAGTGCGCAGTGGCGCACCGATCACCCCCAGGCTGCGGGCGCGGTCGCTTTCCCGCACACTATTGCTGCTGCGTGCTGTTCGCAGGCTGTCTTTTCTGTCCCCGGAGTGTTCCCAATGTCCTTGTTGCGTGCCGAACTGGCGCAATGGCGCGCCTCGCCCGCGCGCGAACTGCTGGCCGGCGCGGTCGCCACGTTTGCCTTGATTCCCGAAGTGATTGCGTTCGCGTTCGTGGCCGGGGTGGACCCGCAGGTGGGCCTGTTCGCCTCCTTTGTGATCGGCATCGTGATTGCGTTCTGCGGTGGACGCCCGGCGATGATTTCTGCAGCAGCCGGCTCGGTGGCGCTGGTGGCTGCACCGCTGGTGGCCGCGCATGGGCTGCCGTATCTGCTGGCCGCCGGTTTGCTGGCCGGTACGGTGCAGATCCTGTTCGGGCTGTTGCGGCTGGGCGTGCTGATGCGGTTCGTCAGTAGCTCGGTGCGTACCGGTTTCGTCAACGCGCTGGCGGTGTTGATCTTTGCCGCGCAATTGCCGCATCTGCTGGGCGCCAATCTGACTACCTGGGTCATGCTGGGTGTAGGCCTTGCCATCATCTACGGCCTGCCGCGTCTGCGCGTGCCGGGGCTGTCGGCGATTCCCTCGCCACTGTTGTGCATTCTGTTGCTCACCGTTGCCGGCACCGCGCTGCATCTGCCGCTCAAGACCGTCGCCGATCTAGGCAAGCTGCCCAACGCACTGCCGTTCCTGCAATGGCCGGCGGTGCCGTTGACGCTGGAGACGCTGCGCATCATCGCGATGCCGGCCCTGGCGATCGCCATGGTGGGCCTGCTCGAATCGATGATGACCGCGCGCGTGGTCGATGAACTCACCGACACGCCCAGCAACAAGAACCGCGAATGCACCGGATTGGGCATCGCCAACGCTGCGGCCAGTTTGTTCGGCGGTATTGCAGGCTGCGGCATGATCGGCCAGACCGTGGGCAACGTGAAGTACGGCGGCCGTGGCCGGCTGTCCACGTTGTTTGCCGGCGTGTTCCTGCTGATCCTGATGGTGCTGCTCAAACCGTGGGTGTCGCAGGTGCCGGTGGTGGCGCTGGTGGCGATCATGGTGATGGTGTCGGCGGAGACCTTCGACTGGCGCTCGTTGCGCACCGTGGTGACCAACCCACGCACGTCCAGCGTGGTGATGCTGGCCACCGTGGCGGTGACGTTGTTCACCCACAACCTGGCAGCGGGCGTGGCGGTGGGGGTGCTGCTGAGCGGAGTGTTCTTCACCTTCAAGGTGGCCGGGCTGCTGCAGATCACGCACAGCGATGGCAGCGACGGCGTGCGCATCTACAGCGTGCGCGGGCAGGTGTTCTTCGCCTCGGCCGATGTGTTCATCGACGCCTTCGATGCGCGCGAGGTGCCTGGCCGCGCGGTGGTGCTCGACGTCAGCCGCGCGCACTTCTGGGACATCACCGCGGTGGCGGCACTGGACAAGGTGGTGCAGCGCTTGCGCCATCACGATCTGGATGTGCAGGTCAAAGGATTGAATGCCGGCAGCCGGCGCCTGATGCAGCGGCATGCGTTGGGCGAGGACGCGCTAGAGTCCGCGTTGCCCTGAGCTGCGGTCGCGCGGCAGGACGCGACCGGCACGCAGTACCGCGCTGTCCGTGCGCTGAGCGCAGCTGCGAGCAAACTCAAGTTCGAGTGGGCGACGCCGATGACCCGGCATCCACATTGACGGTCGTTGCCGTGATGCCAGTGCGTTCCAGCCCGAGATGTGCGCCTGCATGCCGTGCCCGGCGCTTCTGGCCCGTGACCGTCCGCGGGCGGGCGCAGCCATGACCAACGCACCGTTGCTGGAACGGATGGTGGACCTGACGGCCATCCGCGATGCCGATCTGCTCGATCTGAGTCTGTTGCGCACCGTACGCGAGGTGTGCGCTGCCGAAGAACTCTCGCTGCTGCGCATCGCCCCGGATGGCAACAGCATGGCCGAAACGCGCCTGCGCGACGACGGCCTGCTGTCGCTGACGGTGTCCGAGATCCACGATGCGCAGACGCGTACGCAGCTGGCCGAGGTGCATCGGCCGGGCGATGTGGTGCAACTGCAGGAAGGCGGCCGCGCCTTGCTGGTCTACCCGATGATGGAAGCACGCGGCATCCTCACCTGCCTGCGGGTGGGCGGCGTGCGGATTCCTGGCATGGCCGAGCAAGCGATGCTGCAGGGATTTGCGCGGTTCTTCCAGAATTACCGCAGCCTGCTCGACGACGCCCAGCGCGACGCACTGACCGGCCTGCGCAACCGCAAGACCTTCGACGATGTGATCCTGCGGCTGTTTGCGGGCGCTGCCGAGTCCGCCGCTGGCCAGGACGTGTGGCTCGGTATCGTGGACATCGACCACTTCAAACGCGTCAACGACACCTTCGGACATCTGTACGGCGACGAGGTGCTGCTGTTGGTCGCACAGCTGATGCAACGTGCGTTTCGCCAAGACGACCTGCTGTTCCGCTTCGGCGGCGAAGAGTTCGTGATCGTGTTGCGCGAGGTGGACCGCGATACCGCTGTGAGTCTGTTCGAACGGTTCCGGCTGGCCGTGGCCCAGCACCTGTTTCCGCAGGTGGGGCAGGTCACGCTCAGTACCGGCATCGTCGAACTGACCCACGGCCGGCTGATCAGCCCAATGCTGGACGAGGCCGACAAGGCGCTGTACTGGGCCAAGCAGAACGGTCGCAATCGCGCGGCGGTCTATGCCGAGCTGATTGCCGGCGGGCACTTGCAGCAGGTTGCGCAACCAGTGGGTAGCGTCGATCTGTTCTGAGCCGCAGCGCCGCGTCGAACGGACCAGCGGCCACGTGCCGTAGACGCAGGCACAGACATGCAGACCTGCAGCCGTGCTCATCGCAATCGTCGTGCACGCATCGGTGCGTGCAAGTATCGGCGTGCACGCGATGCTGGCTACACTCCAGGGCTATCCATGCTGTGGGGTATGCAATGAAGCGAGTTGCCGTAGGACTTCTGGCGATGGCGGTCTCGACCGCACTGATGGCGGCCACGCCGAGCCTTGATGACGCGCGCATCTCGCGCGACGTCAAGGAGCTGGCCTCCGACGCCTATGAAGGCCGCGGCCCGGCCACTGCCGGCGAAGAGAAGACCATCGCCTACCTGAGCAAGCAGTTCGCTGCCGCCGGCCTGCAGCCGGGCGGCGATCTGACCAACGGCAAGCGCGCCTGGACCCAGGCCGTGCCGCTGCGGCGCGCCGATATCGTGGGGACGCCGACCATCGCCGTGCAGAACGCTGGCAAGCCGCACGCGCTGACCCAGGGCAAGGAGATCGCCATCCGCGCCGCACTGGACGGTTCGTCCAAGGTCGACATCGCCAATGCGCCGCTGGTGTTCGTCGGCTACGGCGTCAAGGCGCCGTAGCGCCACTGGGACGACGTCAAGGGTGTCGATCTCAAGGGCAAGATCGCCGTGGTGCTGATCAACGACCCGGATTTCGAAACCGGCAAGGGCGATTTCGACGGCACAGGCATGACGTACTACGGCCGCTGGACCTACAAGTACGAACAAGGCGCGCGCCAGGGCGCGCTCGGCGTGCTGGTGGTCCACGAAACCGCGCCGGCCTCGTATGGCTGGGATACGGTGGCCAGCTCCAACACCAACAGCATGTTCGATGTGGTGCGCGACAACCCGCGCAGCGCGCATCCCACGCTGGAAGGCTGGATCCAGCGCGATCTGGCCACCGAACTGTTCAAGCAGGCCGGACCGGATTTCGAGACCTTGAAGAAGCAGGCGCAGACGCGCGGCTTCAAGCCGGTGGAACTCAAGGACCAGCGGTTGAGTGCCAGCTACCAGGTCAAGTCCGACGTGATCACCTCGCACAACGTGGTGGCGCGGCTGGAAGGCAGCACGCACCCGAACGAAACGCTGATCTATAGCGCGCACTGGGACCACATCGGCGTCGGCAAGCCGGATGCACGTGGCGACACCATCTTCAATGGCGCGCTGGATAATGCCGGCGGTACCGCCGCGTTGCTGGAGCTGGCGCGCGGTTTCGCCAAGGGGCCAAAGCCCGAGCGCTCGGTGGTGTTCCTGGCCGTCACCGCAGAAGAAAAGGGCCTGCTGGGCTCGGAGTTCTACGCGTCCAGGCCGCTGTACCCGTTGGAGACCACGGTGGCGGTGATCAACATGGACGGCATGAACCCGTTCGTGCCCTCGCGCGACTTCGGCATCTACGGCACCGCAAAGCTCGAACTGCTCGACCAGCTCAAGACCGTGGCCACGCAATCCAAACTGCGCTACACGCCCGATCCCAAACCGCAGGCCGGGTATTTCTTCCGTTCCGATCACTTCTCCTTCACCAAGCGCGGCGTGCCGGCGCTGTCGTATGCGGCTGGGCAGGATTGGGAAGTGGGCGGCGTGGCGGCAGGCAAGGCCGCATCCGACGACTACACCGCCAAGTGTTATCACCAGCAGGGCGATGAGTGGAAGCCGGACTGGACCTTCGCCGGCGCCGCGCGCGATCTTGGCGTGTTGTATGCGCT
Source organism: Xanthomonas bromi (assembly GCF_900092025.1). Taxonomy (GTDB): domain Bacteria; phylum Pseudomonadota; class Gammaproteobacteria; order Xanthomonadales; family Xanthomonadaceae; genus Xanthomonas; species Xanthomonas bromi. The sequence goes on along the minus strand of NZ_FLTX01000021.1, from coordinate 23,530 downwards.
GGGCCAGCAGCTGGCCGATTCGCGCCAGTAGCCGAACTGGAGCAGCGATTCGGAATTCCGCGCCACCCGCGATGCCAGTGAGGCGGCACGGAAGTGACAACGGCCGCAACGCTGCTGCGCGGCGATCGGGCAGCGTCTGCACGTGCTCGATGCGGCGTGTACCACATGGACATGCCGCCTTTGAGTAGGCCTGGCCTGCCGCGAGCCCATTGCTTGACTGGCCACCGACGAACGTCCCCGTGCCCTGCCCTCGCCGCTTGCAGGGCTCGTTGGCGGCATGGATGCCGCCAACGAGCCCCCCCCTGCACGGGATCAGGGCGTGTCCTGCGAGCGACGAGCGCACGGTGTGTTCAACCAACCAAGCGTTTGCCTCATGCCGTTGAGCACATCCGGCCACCGCAGCGCCTGGAGCTTCCGATCGTCTTGAAGCGATCAGCGCAACCCGCCAAGCGCTTGCCGCCAAGCCATTGAGCGCCTCCAGACAAGGCAACGCCAATCCCCGTCACTGCAAGCGATTGCAGGTGCTGGCATACCAATTGCACGCTTCCCGCGTAAATGCGGGGCAGGCGGCCCGTGACAATGTGTGTAGTAGCCTGCAATCTGTTGGGGTTGCGTTCGGCTGCCACGGCGTAGTCTGCCGCGCGGTCCTCGTCGGGAGGGGCGAAGACTGCACGATGGTCTTCGCTTCCTTTAACGGTCGATTCTTTAGGATGAGCTGCGACGTTGCGTCGCCGCTAGGAGAGTTTGTGCATCGGAGTGGTTTCATAGCTGCCAATACCGCGACCTGGTTGCCCGTTCCCGGGCACCTTGCCCGTGTGACGCGCTTTGCACGTTCGCTACGCGTGGCGGGGATGGACCTCTCGCTGCAGCCCGCACTGTCGCACTCATGCGACGGGCAGCCCTGATGGACGGTACCGTGACCCTTTCCCCCGCACCAACCGACTTCCCCCCCATCTCCGTGCTCGATGCCGGCCAGCCCACGCTGCCGCCGGAAGCGCCGTTGGCGATGCCCGAACAATCGCTGCGCGAGGGCCAGTTGAAGGTTCCGCACCAGCGCACCTCGCCGCCCGGTATCGGGCTGCGCCGTTTCTATCTGATCGGCGGCACCTTCGCCACCACCGCCATCGCGGTGTGGGTGATGCTCAGCGTGCTGTGGCCCGACGGCATCAGCGTGCTGGAAGGCTGCCTGCTCGGGCTATTCGTGCTGCTGTTCGCCTGGATCGCGATGTCCTTCGCCAGCGCCGTGGCCGGCTTCGTCACCGTGGTGGCGCGTGCCGGGCGCAAGCTCGGTATCGACCCGGAAGAGCCGCTGCCGACGTTGCGCTCGCGCACCGCGCTGCTGATGCCCACCTACAACGAAGACCCGCGCCGGCTGCTGGCCGGCCTGCAGGCCATCTACGAATCGGTGGCCGAAACCGGCCAGCTGGAGCACTTCGACTTCTTCGTACTCAGCGACACCACCCGCGAGCACATCGGGCGTGCCGAAGAAATGGTCTACAACGAGCTGTGTGACCGCGTCGACGGACATGGCCGCATCTTCTACCGCCGCCGTGCCGACAATGCCGCGCGCAAGGCCGGCAACGTGGCCGACTGGGTGCGCCGCTTCGGCGGCAGCTACCCGCAGATGCTGATCCTGGACGCCGACAGCGTGATGACCGGCGACACCATCGTGCGGCTGGTCGCGGGCATGGAAAACAACCCGGACGTGGGCCTGATCCAGACCCTGCCGGCGGTGGTCAACGGCCAGACCCTGTTCGCCCGCATGCAGCAGTTCGGCGGCCGCGTATACGGGCCGATCATCGCCTTCGGCGTGGCCTGGTGGCATGGCGCCGAGAGCAATTACTGGGGCCATAACGCCATCATCCGCACCCAGGCCTTCGCCGATCACGCCGGCCTGCCGTCGCTGCGCGGGCGCAAGCCGTTCGGCGGCCATGTGCTCAGCCACGACTTCGTGGAAGCGGCGCTGATGCGGCGCGGCGGCTGGGCCATGCACATGGTGCCGTACCTGCAGGGCAGCTATGAAGAGGGCCCGCCCACACTCACCGACCTGCTGATCCGCGACCGCCGCTGGTGCCAGGGCAACCTGCAGCATGCCAAGGTGGTCAGCGCCAAGGGGCTGCACTGGATCAGCCGCATGCACATGCTGATCGGCATCGGCCATTACTTCACCGCGCCGATGTGGGGCCTGTTGATGCTGATCGGCATCGGCATCCCGCTCGCTGGCGGCGGCATCGATCTGGCCGGCAACCTGCCGTTCTCGCCGGCGCGCTACTGGCACGGCAGCAGCCAGGGCAATGCGATCTGGATCTTCGTCTGCACCATGTTCGTGCTGCTGGCGCCCAAGCTGCTGGGCTACATCGCCCTGATGCTCAACCCGCGCGAGATGAAGGCCTGCGGCGGCGCCATTCGCGCGCTGCTGAGCATCCTGCTGGAAACCGTGCTGGCCGCCCTGATGGCGCCGGTGGTGATGTACCTGCAGTCGCGCGGCGTGTTCGAGGTGCTGGCCGGCAAGGATTCGGGCTGGGACGCGCAGGTGCGCGACGACGGCAAGCTGTCGTGGCCGGCGCTGTTGCGGAGCTATGGCGGGCTGACCGTGTTCGGCCTGTTCATGGGCGCGGTGGCGTACACCGTGTCGCCGTCGTTGGCTGCGTGGATGGGGCCGGTGATTGTGGGCATGGCGGTGTCGATCCCGGTGGTGGCGCTGACCTCGCTGCGTCGTAGCGGCATGGCGCTGCGCCGTGCCGGCATCTTCTGCATCCCCGAAGAGCTCGACCCGCCCAAGGTGCTGGTGCGTGCCTCCGAATTGCGCCGCGCCGCGGCGCTGGAACCGTCGCTGATCTGAGTGCGCAGCGGCGCTGGTCCCCGTATCCAGCGCCGGTGTGACGGTGTGGGGGCTGCACAGCGCGGCAGTCTCGCCCCGGTGATCTGGCCTGGCGGTCGCACAAGGCATAATGCCCAGCCCGCAAGCGGAGCTGGATGATGCTGGAAGTGATCGAACGCGAGACCGGACCGAACCCGCAATGGAGCGTGCTGTGGTTGCACGGCCTGGGCGCCGATGGCAGCGACTTCGCCCCGATGGTGCCGGAGTTGGTGCGGCCGCAGTGGCCGGCGCTGCGCTTCGTGTTCCCGCACGCACCGATCCGCCCGATCACCATCAACAACGGCGTGCGCATGCGCGGCTGGTACGACATCGTCGGCATGGATTTCGCCGAGCGCGCCGACAAGGCCGGCATTGCCGAATCGGTGGCCCAGGTCGAGGCCTTGATCGCGCATGAGCAGTCGCGCGGTATCGCCCCCGAACGCATCCTGCTGGCCGGCTTCTCGCAAGGCGGCGCCGTGACCCTGGCGGTCGGCCTGCAGCGCAGCGTGCCGCTGGCCGGGTTGATCGCGCTGTCGACCTACCTGCCGGACCCGGCCGCCGCCGCGGCCCAATTGCAGTCGGCCGCGACCGGCCAACCGCTGTTCATTGCCCATGGCACGGCCGACCCGGTGGTGCCGTTCGCCGCCGGCCAGGCGAGCATGCAGACCTTGCGCACGCTCGGCTTCGCACTGGACTGGCACACCTACCCGATGGGCCACCAGGTCTGCCTGGAAGAGATCGAGGCCCTGCGCGACTGGATGCAGGCGCGCTTCGCCGCCGCCTGAGCCGATGGCCGCCGGCGCGCCCAAGATCGCCTGGATGCCGGACCTGTGCCGGCTGCCCAGGTTGGGCGCGATGCTGGGGCTGGCCGAACTGGTGGTGCTGGTGGTGACCCTGGTGCCCGATGCCGACGCCGCGCGCAGCATCACCCTTTCGCGTTTCGTGTCGGCCAGCGGCCTGGCGTTGTGGCTGGCGCTGGCAGTGACGGTATTGCTGTGCGTGCTGCGGCCGTTGCTGTCGCGGTTGCCGCCGCGGCTGGGCGGGTTGGCTGCGCTGGCGATCGCCGCGGTGGTGGCAACGCTCGGGGCCGGGATCGTGTACGCCCTGTATGCGGCGCTCGAGCAGGCTCCGTTCGGACGCCTGGTCGGCTTCTGGCGATTCACCCTGGGTAGCGCGGCCACTGTGGTGCTGATCACCGCACTGGCGTTGCGCTACTTCTATGTCAGCGACCGCTGGGAGGCGCAGGTGCAGGCCAACGCGCGCGCCGAGGCCGATGCGTTGCAGGCGCGTATTCGCCCGCATTTCCTGTTCAACAGCATGAACCTGATCGCCAGCCTGCTGCGGCGCGACCCGGTGGTGGCCGAGCAGGCGGTGCTGGATCTGTCGGATCTGTTCCGCGCCGCGCTCGGCGCCGGCGAGGGCGTGTCCACCTTGCGCGCCGAATGCGAACTGGCCGAGCGCTATCTGGCGATCGAATCGTTGCGCCTGGGCGAGCGCCTGCAGGTGCGCTGGCACCGCCAGGAGCCGCTGCCCTGGGAGTTGCCGATGCCGCGCCTGGTGCTGCAGCCGCTGGTCGAAAACGCGGTGCTGCACGGCGTCTCGCGCATGCCCGAGGGCGGCACGCTGTACCTGTCGCTGCGCCAGCGCGGCAACCAGCTGCAGATCCGTATCGTCAACCCGGCCCCGCAACCGGGAACCCAGTTGCCGCTGCTGGCCGGCGCCGGGCATGCCCAGGCCAGCATCTCGCACCGGCTGGCATTTCAGTTCGGTGCCGGGGCACGGATGGCGGCCAGTTGGGCTGACGGCTACTATGCCTGCGAGATCACATTGCCGCTGCCGTGAGGGGAAGTCACTGCAGCTAGGGGGAGTCCATGACGGCCACGCAAGTGCGGGTGCTGATCGCCGATGACGAGCCACTGGCGCGCGAGCGCCTGCGCATGTTGCTGGGCGAGCATCCGCAAGTGCAGGTGATCGGCGAGGCCGAAAACGGCCAGCAGGTGCTGCAGCAGTGCGAACACCTGCACCCGGATCTGGTGTTGCTGGACATCGCCATGCCCGGTATCGACGGCCTGGAAACCGCGCGTTTACTGCGGCAAAGCCAGCCGCCACCGGCGGTGGTGTTCTGCACGGCCTACGACCAGCATGCGCTGTCGGCGTTCGATGCCGCCGCGCTGGATTACCTGATGAAACCGGTGCGCCCGGAACGCCTGGCTGCGGCGCTGGAAAAGGTCGCCACCTTCCTGGCCGGCCGCGTGCCCGGCACCGCGCCGCGGCCGTCGCGTACCCATCTGTGCGCGCGCCTGCGCGGCAGCCTGCGGCTGATCGCCATCGGCGACATCCGCTACCTGCAGGCCGAAGAGAAGTACGTCATCGTCCATCACACCCGCGGCGAGGACCTGATCGAAGAGTCGCTCAAGTCGCTGGAAGACGAATTCGCCGAGCGCCTGGTGCGTATCCATCGCAATTGTCTGGTGGCCCGCGACGAACTGGTGGAATTGCGCCGCAGCGGCGATGGCCAGGTGCACGCGGTGCTGCGCAACGTGCCGCAGACCCTGGAAGTGAGCCGTCGCTGCGTGGCCAGCCTGCGCGATCAATTACGGCAACTGTGAGTTCCGCGCCGGCTCCGCGATAATGCCGGCATGACCAAGCTCCGTATCGCCACCCGCAAAAGCCCGCTCGCCCTTTGGCAGAGCGAACACGTCGCCGCCGCGCTGCGTCAGCACCATCCCGGACTGGAGGTGGTGCTGGTGCCGATGAGCACCCGCGGCGACGAAGTGCTGGACCGCTCGCTCGCCGCGATCGGCGGCAAGGGCCTGTTCCTGAAGGAGCTGGAGCTGGCGATGTTGCGCGGCGAGGCCGATTGCGCCGTGCATTCGCTCAAGGACGTGCCGATGGAACTGGACGACCCGTTCGTGCTGCCGGCGATCCTGGAGCGCGGCGATCCAGCCGATGCGCTGGTGTCCAATCTCTATGCCAGCCTGCAGGCGCTGCCGCTAGGTGCACGTGTGGGCACGTCCTCGTTGCGTCGCCAGGCGCAGTTGCGCGCCGCGCGCCCGGACCTGGAATTGATCGACCTGCGCGGCAACGTCAACACGCGTCTGGCCAAGCTCGACAACGGCGGCTACGACGCCATCGTGCTGGCGTGCGCCGGTCTGCAGCGGCTTGGGCTTGACGCCCGCATCAGCGCGCGGCTGGACGCGCCGGAATGGTTGCCGGCACCGGCCCAGGGCGCGGTGGCGGTGGAATGCCGTGGCGACGACGCCCGTATTCATAGCGTGCTGGCGGTGCTGGATGCCGGTCGCACACGCGCCTGCGTGGAAGCCGAGCGCGCCATGAATCGCGCGCTGCATGGCAGTTGCCACGTGCCGGTGGCCGCCTTTGCGCACTGGGAAGGCGAGGGCCTGTTCCTGCAGGGCATGGTCGGCAGCGCCAGCGACGGGCGGCTGATCCATGCCGAGGCGCACGGCAGCGCCGAAGACACCGAAGACCTCGGCCGCCGCGTTGCGCAAGGCCTGTTCGACAAGGGTGCTGCGCAGCTGCTGGCCGAGCTGTAGCACCCGTCCGGTCGGAACTCGTCTCGGTTCCGCGTCCTGGTCGTCTTCGTCATTCCAGCCTGCCGCCGACATGCAGAGCCTGCGCGTCGATAGGAGCGTCCCGGCTGCGCGGGCTCCAGCGGGAAGGCAACTGCAGCCGGTGCCGCGCCTGTGCGGGAGCGCGGGCGCTTGCTTGAACGCACCGATCAGATTGACTGAGCAGCGCCCCAGTTGTTTTCGTGTCGTCGGTCTGCCGCGGACATGCAGAGCCTGCGCTTCGTAGCTGCGGCCCTGGCCGCGAGGGCTATACCGGCAAGCCCGTCGCGGCCAGGGCCGCCTCTCCACATGCGAGCGCGTGCGCTAAGCGCGTGTGCTTATTTGAACGTGTAGACCAGATTGACCGTGGTCAGCGTATCGGTCTTCTTGTCGCCGTCGCTGACCTCGCTGTTGTAACGCATCTGCCACGCAGCCTTCAGCGCAAAGTGCGAGTTCATGCTGACCTGCACGCCGAAGTCGTTTTGCGCATAGGTGTTGTATTCGCCCGATTCCACCAGCAGCGTGTTGATCAGATCGGTGTTGTCGGTGACGGTGTACTTGAGGTCGAACAGGCCGCGGCCAATCAGACCGGTCTCGTTGCGGTCTTCGTTGCTGTTGTGCGCACGGCGCACACCCGGGCCCACCTGTGCATCCAGATAGAACCGGTCGGCATTGATCAGGCGCGTGCCGTAGCCGATACCGAAGGTAGCCAGCCGATCGTAGGTGGCGAAGTCGTCGTGTTCGTAGCGGCCGGTGGCGGTGAGCTGGCGATGCTCACCCAGCTGCAACGCACTACCCACGCTGCCGGTGTAACGCTCGGCGGTGGTCTGTCGCTCACGCGTGGTGCTGCCGTCGTCGTTGGTGTTGGTGTATTCCGAACTTGAACGCAGCGCGGTGGCATCCAGGCTGTGAATCCAGTCGCCGTCGGTGTAGCGCAGGCGCACGCGGCCGTTGAGGCTATCGGTGGTGCTGTTGCCATGCGCGGCAGCGTAGCCGAACTCGCCGCTACTGCCGCCCCAGGGCGAGGGCATCACCGCCGCGGCCGGGTCTGCCGGTTCCGGTGCGACTGCCTGGGCCCAGACGGAGGGCGTGATCAACAACAGCGGCAACAGGGCGGACAACGGGGCGGACAACGGGGCACGGCGGGACATGGGCAACTCGCTTTGGAGGGCGGGGGACGGGTGGAAGCGGTTTCATGATAACGGACTGTGCGGTGACGTCATTGCCAAGTGAACGTCCCGCTTCATTGAGGGTTCGGGCGCAGACGCCGCGTCTTGCCAAGGGGCCTGGCTGGACGCGGCAGCAAGGGGGCGGGCTTGGGGCAGGTCACGTGACCGGAATGGCCCGTGAGGGCGCGCGCAGACGGCAGTGGGGGACGCTGGTTCGGACGAGGCGCTTCGACGCCGGCGCGCTGTGGAGGTTGCGACCGACCCGACAGACCACGGACCGGCGCCGGACGTAATCTGGGCGCTTGCCGCTATCTGCCGCCGTCACATGGCGATGCTCACCCCGCCGCGCAAAGACTCGGACATAATCGACGCATGGACCGCTATGAACGCATCAACTCCCTGCATCGCTTGCTCAAATCGGCACGCTACCCGGTCACGGTGGCGCGGCTCCAGGATGAGCTGAGCTGTTCCCGCGCAACCGTCTACCGCGATCTGGCGTTCCTGCGCGATGCGCTGATGGCGCCGGTGGAAGGCGATGGCGAATCGGGCTTCCGCTATCTCTCCGGCGAAAGCGACCGCTTCGAATTGCCCGGTCTGTGGTTGAGCTCGGAAGAATTGCACGCGCTGCTGGCCTCGCAGCAACTGCTTGCGCGTACCGGTGGCGGAGTGCTGTCCTCGATGCTGGCGCCGCTGCAGCAACGCATCGAGGGCTTGCTGGCTGCGCAGGCCGGTGTCTCGCAATGGCCAGTGGATCGGGTGCGGGTGATTCCGCACCGCGGCCGCAAGCTGGACGAATCCAGCTTCCGCACCGTGGCCTCCGCGGTGCTGGAGCGTAAGCAGCTGAGCTTCGATTACCGTGCGCGTTCCACCGACGAATCGACCAAGCGCACCGTGTCGCCACAGCGCATCACCCATTACCGCGACAACTGGTATCTGGATGCCTGGGATCACGGCCGCGATGGCGTCCGCAGCTTCGCGGTGGACCGCATCAACCACGCGCGTCTGCTCGATGCGGCGCCGCGGGATGTGCCCGACAGCGAATTGGACGAGCAACTCGCCGCCAGCTACGGCATTTTTTCCGGGGCGCCCAAGGGCTGGGCGACCATCGTGTTCAGCGCCAAGGCCGCGCGTTGGGTGGCCGACGAACATTGGCATTCCAAGCAGCAGGGCCGCTTCTTGCCTGATGGCCGTTACGAGCTCAAGTTGCCGTACAGCAACTCGCGCGAACTACTGATGGACGTGCTGCACTACGGTTCGGATGCGGAGATCGTCGAACCGATGTCGTTGCGCGAGCAGGCCAAGGCGTTGTTGTCGCTGGCATTGAGCAATTACGACTGAGCCAAGTTGGCCGCATGCGCGGGTTTTCGGAGCAACCACGAGCGTGCCTGACGGCTTGCAGTCGTTCTGTTGCCGATCCAAATCTGACAGCTCGACGGGAGCACGCGCCTGCAGCGCGTTGCTGATTTCAGTGACCAGCCGATCGCATCAAGCGCCGGAACGTATCGGCAGCACCGCGCTCAGCGCTTGTTCGGCACTTCAAAGCCCAGGCGGTCCACCTGCTCGCGCAGCTGCGGCACGCGCTTGAGTTTGTCGGTGTAGATGGAATAGTCGTCGCGCATCTTGTTGACCAGCGTGCGGTACTGCTCGCGGCTCATGTCCGGCTTGCGCGCGAAGATCCAGGCCAGATCGCGGCCCGGGTAGGAGATCAGCATCCAGGAGCCGTCGGGGGCAATTTCCAGGATGCGTTGCTTGGCCGGGATCACCTTGTAGAACCACACCCGCCAATCGCGGTTGCCGCTGTCGGCATCCACCGAGGCGCGCGCGTTGACTTGTTTTTCCGGTTCGCCGAACCCGTCGCGGTACAGATAGCGCACCGCCACCTTGCCGTCTTCGACCAGGGTGTATTCGTCGCGGCTGGTGACATGGCCGCGCTCGACCGCGTTGGGCATGCGCGCAATCACGTACCAGGTGCCCATGATCTTGGACAGATCGACTGTCGGCTCGGTGGTGGATGCATCCTTGGCGTGTGCCACGGGCAGGCCGAGGACGAGCAGAAAAGCGAGGGCGATCGTAACGGTCAGGCGCATCGCAACATCACAAAGGGGCAATAAGTGCAGCACACTACCGCATGCAGGGGGCAAGTTCGCGTCAACGATCGGGTCTGGCATTGGCGCCGGCGTGTCTACGGCAGAGTGTGGGCAGCTGGGACTGGCCGAGGGTGGCGATCAGGCGTTGGCGCCGCGCCCCCGATGGTTGCGCAGCGCGGGGGCAGGGCCGTCGTCGCTGGCCCAAGGGGTGTCGAGGCGCGAGGTCGTAGCTGTCGGCAGTTGCGCCCCCGAAGGGGACCGAGGGGCGCCTGAGACGGCGGCCGAAGCGCGCGCCGCACAGGCCCGCGTCAAGGTCGCAGCCGGTGAGATGGGCTGCGGCAATCCTGAGGGCCTGTTGTGATCCTTCCTGCCACGGAGCGCCGCCATGTTGCATCGTCCTTCTTCCCGTTCCGAACGTCCCGACCCGCGCGTGCTGCGCCCGGTGCGGCAAATCGCCCTGGCCGGGCTGGCCCTGGTGCTGGTCTGGCCGGCCGCACGCGGCCATAGCGAGTGGATCGGCTGGCTGCCGCTGTGGCTGGTCGGCATGCCGATGCTGGCGTGGTGGAGCCTGTACCGGTTTGCCTTGCCCACCCTGGCGGTGCGCGGCGTGGGCCGTGTTTCGCCCCGCCGGCGTGGTCCGCAGGCACAGCGCCGGCGCACTCCTTCGCGTACGGCGACACAGGCGCGGGCAGCCTGACCTTCGGCAGGGTTGGCCGGCGGGGGGGCTGTGCTACGTTCCGGGCATTCGTTTTTCCGGAAACATTCATGCCCAAGTTCGCCTCGATCTGCCTGGTTGCCGGCCTGATCACCGCTGGCGCCGTCTCTGCAGAGGAAACCGCCGTGTCCAACGATCCCTACGCCTGGCTGGAAGATGTCACCGGCGCAAAGCCGCTGGACTGGGTCAAGGCCCAGAACGCCAAGACCGAAGCGCGGTTGGCCAGCACGCCGGCGTTCAAGCAGATGGAAACCAGCATCCGCGAGGTGCTGGATTCGGATGCCAAGATTCCTGTCGTGCAGAAGATGGGCGCTTACTACTACAACTTCTGGAAGGACAAGCAGCACGAACGCGGCCTGTGGCGGCGTACCACGCTGGACGAATACCGCAAGGCCTCGCCCAAGTGGGAAACGGTGCTGGACCTGGACGCGCTCAACAAGGCCGAAGGCGAAAACTGGGTGTGGCATGGTGCCGACTGCCTGCGCCCGAATTACCAGCGCTGCCTGATCGCGCTGTCGCGCGGCGGTGCCGATGCCGATGTCACGCGCGAGTTCGATCTGGGGAGCAAACAGTGGGTCAAGGATGGCTTCTTCCGCCCCGAATCCAAGGGGGGGTTGGGTTGGATCGACCAGGACACCGTCTACGTGTTCACCGATTTCGGCGCCGGCAGCATGACCAGCTCCGGCTACCCGCGCATCGCCAAGCAGTGGAAGCGCGGCACGCCGCTCAGCGCGGCCAGCGTGGTCTACGAAGGCAAGCCGACCGATATGTACATTGCGGCGATGCATGACGACACGCCCGGATTCGAGCACGATTTCGTCAGCCGGACGTTGGCCTTCTACAACGACGAGCTGTATCTCAAAGGCGCCGACGGCAAGCTGGTCAAGGTGGATGTGCCCAATTCGGCCAGCAAGTCGGTCAAGCGCCAGTGGCTGACGCTGGAGCTGCGCGAACCGTGGACCGTGGGCGGCAAGACCTACAAGCCCGGCTCGCTGCTGGCCACGCGTTTCGACGACTTCATGGCCGGCAAGCGCAACTTCGATGTGCTGTTCGAGCCTACCGACAGCACCTCGCTGGCCGGTGTGGCATGGACCAAGTCGCACCTGGTATTGAACGTGCTGGAAGACGTCAAGAACCGCCTGAGCGTGGTCACCCCGACGCAGGACGGCTGGAAGAAGAGCGCCTTCGTCGGCGCGCCGGCCTTCGGCACCGTGGACGTCAGTGCCGTGGACAGCGACGACAGTGATGCGCTGTGGCTCACCGTCACCGATTATCTGACCCCGACCACGTTGTCGTGGGTAGACGTGGGCGCCGCGCCGCAGCCGCTCAAGACCATGCCGGCGTTCTTCGATGCCGGCAAGGACAGCATCGAGCAGCACTTTGTCACCAGCAAGGACGGCACCCGCGTGCCGTATTTCCTGGTCCGCCCGAAGGCCTTGAAGCTCGACGGCAGCGCGCCGACGTTGCTGTACGGCTACGGCGGTTTCGAAATTTCGATGACGCCCAATTACTCCGGCGGTTTGGGGCGCGCGTGGCTGGAAAAGGGCGGCGTGTACGTGGTGGCCAATATCCGCGGAGGTGGCGAATACGGCCCGCGCTGGCACCAGGCCGCACTCAAGCAGAACCGCCACAAGGCGTACGAAGACATGGCTGCGGTAGCCAAGGATCTGGTCGCGCGCAAGATCACCTCCACCAAGCATCTGGGCGTGCAGGGCGGCAGCAACGGCGGCCTGATGACCGGCAACATGCTCACCCAGTATCCGGAGCTGTTCGGTGCGGTGGTGGTGCAGGTGCCGCTGCTGGACATGAAGCGCTACAGCCACCTGTTGGCCGGCGCCTCGTGGATGGCCGAATACGGCAACCCGGACACCGACGACTGGAAGTTCATCCAGACCTTTTCGCCGTATCACCTGTTCGATGCGAAGAAGACCTACCCGCCAGTGATCTTCCTGACTTCCACGCGCGACGACCGCGTGCATCCGGGTCACGCGCGCAAGATGGCGGCCAAGATGATCGAGGCCGGCAAGGACGTGACCTATTACGAGAACATCGAGGGCGGCCACGGCGGCGCAGCCAACAACGCGCAGGCAGCGCATATGTCGGCATTGGCGTATAGCTTTCTGTGGGAGCGCCTGGCCGACTGATCGGTTGGCACAGGCCGCATGATGCGCAGTTCGCCACGAGGCCGCCGGCACGATGCAGCGGCCTCGTGGCGTTTGCGATCGAACGAAAGCAAACGTGGACGACGCGGAGTGTGAGCGATGTTGGGCTTGATGATGACCTTGGCGGTCGGCGCGTGCACGGTCGAGAATGCACGCTACGTGCTGCGCGACGATGCCGACGTGCAAGCCCGCTTTCTGGTGGTCGCCAGTGGTCCGCACTGGCCGGCGCAGGTGGCCTTGCGGCTGCATGCTTCGCGCACCGGAGCGGATGCATGGTTTTTGCCCTGGAGCGGCGGCAGCGATGACAGCCAGCACCTGGCGTCCACCACCGATGTGACCGCGCCGGGTTGGCAGCCCCCGGATCCCGATGGCGGGCCGCGCCCTTTGGGTGATGTGGGCTACATCGGGACCGATGCGAGCTATCGTGTCCTGGGCGATGTTCCCCGCGCCGGGCTGCCGGCGCCTGCGCATTTCCTGTTGCCCGACTTGCGTGAAGCGCTGTGGTACCGAGCGGCGCCAGGCCAGCGGCAAGCCATCGCACGGCAGTTCTTCGATCTGGACAGCTGCGCAACGATGTAAGACGGTGCAAAACGTGCAGGCCTGTCCTCGCCGCTGCGATGGCCAAGAGCGATACCTGTGGAGGGAGCGGAATGAAACTGCAGGATCTGGGGCCGCGGTTATGCATTCTTGGGCCGTCCAACAGCGGTAAATCGACCTTGGCGCAGGCAGTAGCGCGCAAGCGCGGATGCTCGTGTGTGCATCTGGATCGGTTACATCATCTCCCCAATACTGCCTGGAGACCTCGTCCCAGGCAGGACTTCTTTGCGCTTCACGATGCCGCCATCGCCGAACAGCAGTGGGTGATGGATGGCAATTATCTGGGGTGCCTTTCGCAGCGTCTGGCGCGTGCAACGGGCATTGTTCTGTTGGGTATCCCGGTGACGACCAGCCTAGTGCGTTATCTGCGCCGAACCTGGTTCGAGCAGCACCGCTGCGGCGGGCTCGATGGCGCCAAGGAGCAGGTGAGGTGGGAGATGCTGCGCCACATCGCGGTCACCGAACGCAGAAAGCGAACAGACCTCGCCTCGCTATTGGAGCGCAGCAGCTTGCCGAAGATCGCATTGCTGACGGTGCCGGCAATCGATCGATTCTATCGCCTTGAACATCCGAACCCGCAAGGTCTGCGCGAGTAACAGCTCTCAGCGGAGTCTCCCGGCAGACGGCGATTGAGCGTAAGGCCGCGCGCAACACGTCTGCTGGAGTGCAGTGCTCTCGGCGTCATGCAGGATGCGTCTACAGACTGCGTAACCCGCGCGCAATACGCTCCACCGCCTGTTCCAGGCGCGGCAGGCTTTGGGTGTAGGCAATGCGCACGTGCTGGTTGGCGCGGTGGAAACCGAAGTCGATGCCAGGGGTAAAGGCGACGTGCTCGGTTTCCAGGAAGTGCGCGCAGAACGCCTGCGCGTTGTCCGAAAACCCGCTGATATCTGCGTAAAGATAGAACGCGCCTTGCGGTTCGACCGCAATATCGAAGCCCAGTCCGCGCAGGGCGGGCAGCAGATAGTCGCGGCGTTGCTGGAACTGCGCGCGGCGCGCTTCGAAGATGGCGATGCTCTCTGGTGTAAAACATGCAAGCGCCGCGTGTTGCGCAATGGTGGAGGCGCTGATGTAGAGATTCTGCGCGAGTTTTTCCAGCTCGGGCACGGCGTCGGGCGGGGCGATCAGCCAGCCCAAACGCCAGCCGGTCATGCCGAAGTACTTGGAAAAACTGTTCAAGACGAATGCGCTGTCGTCGACTTCCAGGACGCTATGCGCGTCCACGCCATAGGTCAGCCCGTGGTAGATCTCGTCCACCACCAGGTGCCCGCCGTGGGCATGCAGCGCATGGGACAGCCCAGCCAGTTGTTCGCGCGACAACACGCTGCCGGTGGGATTGGCTGGCGAGGCGAGTAGCGCGCCGACGCTGTCGGCGTTCCAGCGCGCATCCACCAGTGCCGGAGTCAGCTGGTAATCGCTGTCGGGCCCGACCGGCACCAATTGCGCGGCGCCTTCGACCAGGCGCAGGAAATGGCGGTTGCATGGATACCCAGGGTCGGCCAGTAGCCAGTGTTTGCTCGGGTCGACCAACAGGCTGCTAGCCAGCAGCAATGCACCGGAGCCACCGGGCGTGACCAAAACCCGTTCTGGATCGATCGCGCAGCCGTAACGCTGCGCATAAAACTCCGCAATGGCGACGCGCAGTGCAGGCAGGCCGCGTGCAGCGGTGTAGCGGGTGTGCCCGGCGGCCAATGCGGCCTGCCCGGCCGCGACGATCGGTGCGGCCGTGGTGAAATCGGGCTCGCCGATCTCCAGGTGGATCACATCGTGCCCGGCCTGCTCCAGCGCATTGGCGCGCGCCAGCAGCGACATGACATGGAACGGGGCGATGTCCTGGCTGCGGCGGCTATAGCCGCTGGGGAGCGAAAGCGTGGAAACCATTATGAAGATGATAGACCAGCATGACCTAGGACACATGACGGTTGGCGGCGGGCTCTTCCACACTCGGGCGCTGGGATGGCATTGCGTTCATCCAACGGACCCCAATCTGATGAAGCCTGTCCTGACCTTGTTGATCGCCAGCCTGATGATGACATCTGCCTCCTCCGCTCTTGCCGCTCTCCCAACGCCGCCGGACGTCGCCAAGCATCCGCATGTGGTCAAGGCACCCTTCGGTGCCACCCGCAACGACGACTACTACTGGCTGCGCGACGACAAGCGTGAAGACAAGGCGATGCTTGCCTATCTCAACGCCGAAAATGCCTACACCGACAAGGTGATGGCGCCGCTGAAGCCGTTGGAAAAGACGCTGTATACCGAGATCGTCGGGCGCATCAAGCAGGACGACGCCAGCGTGCCGTATCGCGAGCGCGGCTATTGGTATTACACGCGGTTCGAAACCGGCAAGGATTATCCGATCCAGGCGCGCCGCAAGGGCAGCATGGAGGCGCCGGAAGAGATCCTGCTCGATGTCAACAAGATGGCGGAGGGCAAGGGCTATTTCAGCGTGGCCGATGCCCAAGTGAGCCAGGACAACCGCATCCTCGCCTGGGCCGAGGATGCCGTCGGCCGCCGTCAATACACCATCCGCTTCAAGAATCTGGATACCGGCGAGATCTACCCGGATACCGTGGAAGGCGTTTCGCCCAACGTGATCTGGGCCGACGACAACAAGACGTTGTTCTATATCGAAAACGACCCGGAAACGCTACTCACCGTGCGCGTGAAAAAGCACGTGCTCGGCACGCCGTCCAAGGACGATGCGCTGGTGTACGAAGAGAAGGACGACAGCTTCTACCTGGGCATCGGCCGCAGCCGCGACGAAAAGTACATCACGATCGGCATGGAAAGTACGGTGTCCTCGGAAACGCGCTACGCGCCGGCCGCCAAGCCAGACACCTTCAAGGTGCTGGCCAAGCGCGAGCGCGATGTGGAATACCACGCCGACCATTTCGATGGCCGTTGGGTGATCCGCACCAATGCCGATGACGCCAGGAACTTCAAGCTGGTGATCGCGCCGACCGATGCGACCACACGCAAGCAGTGGACCGATTGGGTGGCGCACGACGACAGCGTCTATATCGAAGGTTTCGAGTTGTTCGATGGGTTTACCGCCATCGAAGAGCGCTCCGCCGGCCTGGAGCGCGTGCGCCTGCTCAAGCGCGACGGCAGCCATGAGTACGTCAAGGCCGACGAGCCGGCCTATTCGATGGGCCTGTCTGTCAACTCCGAGCCGGACACCGCGTGGCTGCGTTACAGCTACACCTCGTTGACCACACCGGCCACCACCTACGAGCTCAATACGCAGACCGGCGAGCGCAGGTTGCTCAAGCAGCAACCGGTGATCGGCTACGACGCCAGCCACTACGTGACCGAGCGCGTATGGGTCACCGCGCGCGACGGCGTCAAGGTGCCGGTGTCGCTGGTCTACAAAAAAGGCTTCAAGAAAGACGGCAGCGCCGCGTTGTTCCAGTATGCGTATGGCAGCTACGGCATGTCGATGGACGCGGCCTTCAATCTGCCGGCGATCAGCTTGTTGGACCGCGGCGTGGTGTACGCCATCGCGCATATCCGCGGCGGCCAGGAAATGGGCCGCCAGTGGTACGACGATGGCAAGCTGCTGCACAAGAAAAATACCTTCAACGACTTCATCGATGTGACTCGCGGCTTGGTCGCACAGGGCTACGCTGCCAAGGACCGCGTGGCCGCGTCCGGTGGCAGCGCCGGCGGCCTGTTGATGGGCGCAGTCGCCAACCTGGCCCCGCAGGACTATCGCGTGATGGTCGCGCAGGTGCCGTTCGTGGACGTGGTCACCACCATGCTGGATGCCAGCATTCCGCTGACCACCAACGAATACGACGAGTGGGGCAACCCGGAAAACAAAGAATATTACGACTACATGCTGTCGTACTCGCCGTACGACAACGTGCGCAAGCAGGCGTATCCGGCACTGTTCGTCGGCACCGGCTTGTGGGATTCGCAGGTGCAGTACTGGGAGCCGGCCAAGTGGGTGGCCAAGCTGCGCGACGACAACACCGGCACGCAGCCGATCGTGTTCCGCACCAACATGGAGGCTGGACACGGCGGCAAATCTGGCCGTTTCCGCCGCTATCGCGAGTTGGCTGAATCGTATGCGTTCGTGTTGGATCAGTTGGGCGTGAAGTAGCTGGAGGGCTGGGATTCGGGATTGGGGAGGCGGGATTCGTTAGGGCCGATGGCTTGATTTAGGCGGGCTGTTGGCTGGATGCTAGCGACTGACGTTGCCTTCCGCCTTCTGCTCCCCGCCTCGCGTTGGGTAGTCAGCGTTCTTGTTTGCCTTGGCGCCTCAGCGCCAACCGAGCACTGTAGTCAGGCGTGCCTGCGGATGGGCATGCTTATCTGATCGCAGCGAGTTGGGCGCCATGTCGTATGGCGTCCAGGGCGCTGCATCGTCGCCTGCCGCTTAGCCCGCGGGCTTGTGCGACGAAACCATCACCCGCGGCAAGACCAATCCACCAATCCACCAAACCGCATCGCTGGTCGTATCATTTGCGCATGACGCGACCGAATCGATTCCGCTGGGCATGGTGGTTGCTGGCCTACGCCAGCCTGGCCACCGGCATCGTCGGGATCTTCGTGCCCGGTTTGCCGACCACGGTCTTCATCCTGATTTCCGCCTGGGCCGCCTCGCATGGTTCGGAGCGTCTGCATCACTGGCTGCTGTCGCATCCGCGCTTCGGGCCCGCGATCGTGGAATGGCAGACCTACCGTGCGGTCAGCCGCAAGGCCAAGTGGATGGCGACGCTGACCATGACGCTCTGCGCCGCGATCATGCTGTGGTGCGTGCCGGTGTTGTGGGTCAAGTGCCTGTCGATCGGCAGCATGGCCGTGGTGGCGATCTGGTTGTGGCTGCGCCCCGAGCCGCCGCCGCGCGCACTGCCCGGCGCGCACTGAACACAGAAAGTGCGCGGGCGTGCAGCGGGCGCACGGCCCTAACGGTGTTCTGGCTATACTTCGCCCCATGAGCATCATGTCCCGACCGTCTGTTCGTCTCGCACTGGTTGGTGCGACCTTTGTCCTGCTTGCCGCCTGCGGCAACAAGGGCCCGCTGGTGATGCCGCAGAAGCCGGTGCCGGTGGAAGCCCAGCCCGTGCCGCCGCCGGACGCACCGCAATCGCAGAATGAGTCCACGCCCGCACCTGTGGACGGCAGCGCCGAGCCCGCTTCCACCACCGACCAGCCCGCTAGCAGCGGCAATGAGCGCTGACGGTCGTAGCGGGCGTCTGCGTTTTACCAAAATGCACGGCGCCGGCAACGACTTCGTGGTGCTGGATCTGCGCGGCGGCACGCCGCTCCCGGATGCCGGGCTGGCGGCGCAGTTGGCCGACCGGCATTTCGGAGTGGGGTGCGACCAGATCCTGACCATCGAAGCGCCGCGCAGCGAAGGCGCGGTGGCCGCCTACGGCATCTGGAATTCGGACGGCTCGCCCGCGCGCCAATGCGGCAACGGGGCGCGGTGTGTTGCCGCGTGGCTGGTGCGTGACGGCGCTGGCCAGGGCGAGCGTTTCATCATCGATAGCCCAGTCACGGCGCATGCCGTCGAACGCCTCGATGGCGGCCGCTACGCGGTGGCGATGGGCGTGCCGCAGTTCGAGCCCACCCGGATTCCGCTGGCCGGGTTTGCGCATGCGCGCGACGAATATGCGCTGCCTGTGCACGGCGAGACCGTGCGCTTTGGCGCGCTGTCGCTGGGCAATCCGCATGCGGTGGTCGAGGTCGGGCGCGTGGATGCGGCGCCGGTGGAACGCGTCGGCACGCTACTGCAGCAAAACGCTGCGTTTCCCGATTCGGTCAATGTGGGTTTCGTGCAGGTGGTCGACCCCACGCACGTGCGTTTGCGCGTGTTCGAGCGCGGTGTCGGGGAGACGCTGGCTTGCGGCAGCGGCGCTTGTGCGGCTGCGGTGGTGCTGATGCAACGCGGACGCGTCGAGCGCGACGTGCGGGTGTCCCTGCCAGGCGGCGAGTTGCGCATCCGCTGGCCCGACGATCACGCGCACGTGGTGATGTCCGGCCCGGCTGTGTTCGTTTTCGATGGAGAGTGGAACGGATGAGCGAGAACACGGACAAATTCGGCGCGCATGAAGTGGCCACCTGGCTACGACGTCACCCGACCTTCCTCAAGCAGTTCCCGGATCTGGCAGTGAGCTTGCTGGTGCCGCGCGATGACGGCCCCACTGCCTCGTTGGCCACCTACCAGCTCGAAGTGCTGCGCGACAAGAATCGCGAACTGTCGCGCCGCCTGCACGAACTGGGCAGCAATGCGCAGGAGAACGAGCGGCTGGCGGTGCGCACGCATCAACTGACGCTGGCGTTGATGCGCCAGACCAGCGTGGCCGAAACGCTCAAGGCCATGGCGGCTTCGTTGGCCGAGGATTTCAATGGCGAATTGGTGCGCCTGGTGCTGCTCAAGCCGGTCGACGCGCTGGACGCCGACTGGCTGCAGATCATCGCAACCGATGATGCCCGGCTGGCCCCGTTTCGCGATTGCCTGAGCGATGGCGAGCCTATCTGCGGCCGTCTGCAAGCCGACAAACACGCGCTGCTCTATGGCGCCCAGGCCGGCGACGTGCAATCCACCGCGCTGTTGCCGCTGCCGGGTATCGGCCTGATCGCGGTGGGCAGCAGCGACGCCAACCGGTTCTATCCCGGGATGGGCACGTTGTTCCTGCGCATGATGGGCGAATCGCTGGGCGTGGCATTGCAACGCTTCGACGCGTGATGGGGATGGTTGCGCGCACCGACGTTGGCGACATGCTGCCAATGGTGATTGCGCTGCTTCAGCGGCGGGGAGCGTGAGGTGTTGGCAGTCGAAGAATGTCGCGTGCAACTGCAACTGCAACTGCAAGAGATGCGGTGTGCGCGCATGTCTCTAGCCTGCCCGAATACGCCGATGACGGCCTGCACGCTGCGATATCGAGAATCCTGACGTGTCATCGGTTGATGAGTTCCTCACGTATCTGCAGGTCGAGCGGCAGGTGTCGGCGCACACGCTGGACGCGTATCGGCGCGATCTTGCGGCGCTGGAGGCGTGGACGGCCGAGCAGAGGACGGACGATGGCGCCCAGCAAGCTGCCGTGCCCGACGACACCACACAACTCGATAGCGCGCACGTGCGGCAGTTCGTTGCGGCAGAACATCGACGTGGCCTCTCGCCCAAGAGCCTGCAGCGGCGCTTGTCGGCATGCCGCAGTTATTACGCCTGGTTGCTCAAGCATGGCCGCATTGCGGCCAGCCCGGCGGCGGCGCTGCGTGCGCCCAAGGCGCCGCGCAAGTTGCCGCAAGTGCTGGATGCCGACGAAGCCGTGCGTCTGGTGGAAGTGCCGACCGATGCGCCCTTGGGCTTGCGCGATCGCGCGCTGCTGGAATTGTTCTATTCGTCCGGGCTGCGCCTGAGCGAATTGTGCGCGTTGTGCTGGCGCGATCTGGATCTGGACAGCGGCCTGGTGATGGTGCTCGGCAAGGGCAGCAAGCAGCGCTTGGTGCCGGTGGGCTCGCACGCGATCGCTGCCTTGCGCGAGTGGCAGCGCGACAGCGGCGGACGCGCCGACACGCACGTCTTTCCCGGGCGTGCGGGCGGCGCGATTTCGCAACGCGCGGTGCAGATCCGGATCAAGCAACTGGCCGTGCGCCAGGGCATGTTCAAGGACGTGCACCCGCACATGCTGCGCCACAGTTTCGCCAGTCATATCCTGGAATCGTCCGGCGATCTGCGCGGCGTGCAGGAGTTGCTGGGTCACTCGGATATCGCGACCACGCAGATCTACACGCACCTGGATTTCCAGCATCTGGCCAAGGTCTACGATGCCGCGCATCCACGGGCCAGGCGCAAGAAGGCTGCCGAGTGAGTGGTGCCGGCGCCTGACGCTGCCAGCTGCGTGGTGGGCAACGGGAGGAGTTGATGCACGTCGCTGACCGAACGCGCGTCAGGGCTGTTACGCGTGTCGCGCGGATCGCGCGGATCGCGCTGCAGGCGCTGAGCCTGATTGAAAACCAGACGTGTGGCTCAAGAGTGGGCTTGGGCGATGGATCGGCCAACGGCAAGCCGGATGCCACGCAGGAACCTGCAGCACATCTGCTCGAAGCAGGCCGGCGAGCACTGATCTGCCGCACACGTGCCGGTGGCGGCAACGGACACACGCACACCTGGCTCGCGTGTGGGCGCGCTTGCCCGCTCGATGCGGCGCATGGACGCAGCGCGCTTGAACCCGGCAGGGGCGTCCCCACCTCCTTGGAAACCCCCGGAGGATCCATGGACCCCAGTCAGAACCCCAACATCGTTCACGCCACCACCATCATTTCGGTTCGACGTGGTGGGCATGTCGCCGTTGCTGGCGATGGTCAGGTGACCCTTGGCCATACGGTCATGAAGGGTAACGCGCGCAAGGTGCGTCGGCTCGGGCGCGAGGGTCAGGTGCTTGCCGGTTTCGCCGGTGCCGCCGCCGATGCGTTCACCCTGTTCGAACTGTTCGAAGCCAAGCTCGACAAGCACGGGCAGTTGACACGCGCCGCCGTGGAGCTGGCCAAGGATTGGCGCACCGAGCGCCGCCTGGGCAAGCTCGAAGCGCTGCTGGCCGTGGCCGATAAAGAGACTTCGCTGATCATCAGCGGCACCGGCGATGTGATTGAGCCGGAAGACGGCATCATCGCCATCGGTTCCGGCGGCTCGTACGCGTTGTCGGCCGCACGCGCTTTGCTGGCGCACACCGAGCTGGATGCCAAGACCATCGCCACCGAAGCGATCAATATCGCCGGCGATATCTGCATCTATACCAATCGCAACGTGGTGGTCGAAGAGCTGTGAATCGGGAGTGGGGATTGGGGATTCGCAAAAGCGCTCCTTTCCCTGTACCCGGACATGCACCGATCGTTCCTACTCCGCTTTTACGAATCCCCGACCCCCAATGCCAAACATCGATACCGCCACCATGACTCCGCGCGAAATCGTGCAGGAGCTCGACCGTCATATCGTTGGCCAGCACGACGCCAAGCGTGCGGTTGCCATCGCGCTGCGTAATCGCTGGCGCCGGATGCAGTTGCCGGAAGAACTGCGCAACGAAGTGATGCCCAAGAACATCCTGATGATCGGCCCCACCGGCGTGGGCAAGACCGAAATCGCGCGGCGCCTGGCTACGCTGGCCAATGCGCCGTTCGTCAAGGTCGAGGCCACGCGCTTTACCGAAGTGGGCTATGTGGGCAAGGACGTGGAGCAGATCATTCGCGACCTGGCCGACACCGCCGTCAAGCTGTATCGCGAGCAGGCCAAGGTGCGCGTGCGCAGCCAGGCCGAAGAACGTGCCGAAGACCGTATCCTGGATGCGCTGTTGCCGCGTCGCGCGGCCGGCATCGGCTTCGATCCGGAAGCGGCGCGCAATGAACCCTCGTCGCAGGACAATGAAACCCGTATCAAGTTTCGCCGCATGCTGCGCAACGGCGAGCTGGACGAGCGCGAGATCGAACTGGACGTGGCCGTCAACGCCAGCATGGACATCATGACTCCGCCGGGCATGGAAGAAATGGGCCAGCAATTGCGTCAGATGTTTTCCAATCTGGGCAGCGGCAAGTCGCAGAAGCGCAAGCTCACCATCAAGGCGGCGCGCCCGCTGCTGATCGAAGAAGAAGCGGGCGCGCTGGTCAACGAAGACGACGTGCGCACCGCAGCGATCGAAGCGTGCGAGCAGCACGGCATCGTGTTCATCGATGAGATCGACAAGGTGGCCAAGCGCGGCGAAGCCGGCTCCAATGGCGGCGATGTCAGTCGCGAAGGTGTGCAGCGCGATCTGTTGCCGCTGGTGGAAGGCTCCAACGTGTCGACCAAGTACGGCACGGTCAAGACCGACCACATCCTGTTCATCGCCTCGGGTGCCTTCCATCTGGCAAAGCCCAGCGACTTGATTCCGGAGTTGCAGGGCCGCTTCCCGATCCGGGTGGAATTGACTGCGCTGACCAAGGCCGATTTCGTGCGCATCCTCACCGAGCCCAAAGCCGCGTTGATCAAGCAATACGAAGCCTTGTTGCAGACCGAAGGTGTGGCGTTGACGTTTGCGTCCGACGCGGTGGATCGGCTTGCCGAAATTGCCGCGCAGGTCAACGAGCGCCAGGAAAATATCGGCGCGCGTCGCCTGCACACGGTGCTGGAACGTCTGCTCGATGTGTTGAGTTACGAGGCGCCGGACCGCGATGGCCAGAGCGTCACCGTCGATGCTGCCTATGTGGACGCGCAGTTAGGTGAGTTGGTGCAGGACCCGGACCTGAGCCGCTACATCCTCTGATCGGTTGCACTGCATCCCGCGTTTGCGATGGAAAAGACCCGCCGTTGGCGTAATGCTGTTCACTTAAGAATTTGATGCCTTCAAAATCCGATGCCAGACCTCTGGTATCGGATTTTTTGTGCCC
>NZ_FLTX01000028.1 GCF_900092025.1 Xanthomonas bromi | reverse complement strand
GCTCATCGTCCGGTCGCCGTTATAAGGCGCATCGACGATCACGCTATAGGTGCCGGCTACTGTGTCAACCAAATTCGTCTGGCAGCCATTGCCGCTCACATAGCAATACTGATAGGCAGCATAGCTACCATCAGGTTTGTTGACCTGCAGATACACGTATGAAGCATTAGGTGCGACCAGGTCACTAAATCCCAAACCAAGGTTTTGACCTGCCGTCGTGGTAAACAAAATTCGCTTACTTTGTCCGGCGGCAGACAACGCCTGCGACAACTGAGCACCATTAGTAGATAACAGAGGCGCTTTTTCCAAAGCCAGCTTCCAAGTGGCAGGCGCGCTGACAGGACGTAATAGCAGCAAATAAGTTCCGCCAACCGCAACTCTAGGCAAATGGACAGTTGGACTTGTCGCAGAAACCGAGCCAGAAGCGATGCTGGTGTTTGCTGGACCATACGCAGTGTAGTCGACGGTCACTGTCCCGAGGCTACTGAACTGCAGGCTTGGAAAATCTCCCACAGCGGCGTCATACAGCACAGCAACTGCCTTCCCGGTTGCGTTGACCGCCAAGGTCTGCGCGGCAGCATTGAGCGTTAGCCGCTTCACAGACTCGATATTTGCGATTTCAACACCTGTGGGGGCCACTACCACGTCCTGACTGCTGGTGGCCGAACCATAGGGCGTAATAATCGTTACCTTGCCGCTGCCGACCTTGGCCGGAACTGGGAAAACGATCTGCGTGTTAGACGAACTTGATGTAGCGACCGCCCGTCCGTTGAGCAACGTCGAGGTTTGCCCTATCACAGGCAACAACTGTTTACCCGCAATCGCAACCTGCTCGCCAACTGCCACCAAAGTAGGAGCAACGGATGTGATCGTCGGAACCGCCGCAGCGGCATCAACGACGAAATTTACCGGACTTGTGGCTACGCCCGTGCCGACCGCCACTGAAATGGGTCCCGTGGTAGCGCCGGCAGGAACAGTGGCGGTTATCTCGTTGACGGTCGCAGCTACCGTCGTGGCGACAACACCATTGAACTTGACCGTGTTTTGTGTGGAAGTCGTACTGAAGCCCTGGCCCTTGATCTTGACGGTCGTGCCTGGAGCGCCACGCCCCGGACTGAAGGTGAAAATTGCCAATTGCCCTGCAGCGAATCGATCTACGGTGAGCAGATTGCCTATGCTGTCGTAAATGTATCGAGCACTAGCGCCGACATCGTCACTGACGGCAACCAACTTGCCGCTGCTGTCATAGACATAGTTGGCGGCTGACGACACCATCGACAAAAGCATTAATAACACTAGCAGGAGTACTTTACCTGCGCGCCAGAAGCCAAGTGAAGCCCGCTTAGACCAACGCATATCCATTGCTCGCCCGCGATACGAGGTCAATCGCCCTTCCATGAGGCTTCCTTTGATCCATTGAGCGATTAGCTCGGGGCTAGATTTTTGTGGCTGATATTAATACCCTGTTCAATCTTTGAAATCAAGAAAAATGTCGCGAAACGTCATCATTTACATCGTCTTGGCCATTGCCCTGCCATTGCTAGCAGTGAGATGGCTGGCCGGATTGGATCTGGACCAAGGGAAAGGCCCTCAGGCTAAGGCCGACTTGGGTGAGACTTTGTTTCGAGATACAACCCTCAGTGCAAGTCAGACCCTGGCCTGCACCTCATGCCATGACCCAAACAAAGCGTTTGCCCAAGACGTCGCGGTCCCTACTGTCTATGGTCAGCGGACCGGCACGCGGAACGTGCCGAGCTTGTTGGATCTTCCTCACTTCACTCACTTCTTCTGGGATGGTCGCGAGGAGCGGCTTGACCAAGCAGCGGTAGCTGCCTTCACCAATGAGGCCGAAATGGCTCAACCGGATATGAGTGTGGTGATCAAGGCGGTGTCACAGAAATTGGACTACCGAACACAGTTTCAGGCGGCGTTTGGCGATGAACGTGTCGATCAGGAACGCATCTCAAGCGCCATCCTGGCCTACCTAGCTTCTGTGACCACTGGCCGCAGCCGGTATGACGCTTTTGTCGCGGGGAACACTACTGCCATGACAATGGAAGAGCGGCGCGGCCTTGATGTGTTCCGTGGTAAAGCTGAATGTTCCTCATGTCACGCATTGGAGGGAGCACCGGCCGCTTTCACGGACAATCAGTTTCACCATTCCAACGTCGGGATGGATCGGATGGCTGGACAAGTCGCCACCACCATTGAGTCCTTTAAAACCAAGCGAGAGCAGGGTGTCCCAGTAGCTGCGCTAGTGTTGTCAGACCCTGACATTGCCGCATTAGGACGATTTGCAATCAGCGGCCAAGGCAATGACTTGGCGGCCTACCGCACACCAACGCTACGCAACGTCACCCGCACGCCACCGTATATGCACGATGGTAGCGTTCGAAGCCTTGAAGAGGCGATCCAACGCGAGATCTATTACCGCAGCCTTGCGCGCGGCACGCCGATCTCACTGACTGCGGGAGAACAGAAAGATTTGCACGCATTCCTGCATGCACTGGAAGACCTGCCACACAACACACATTAAGTTTTAGCGTCGACTTTCGCAGCAGCAGGTTGGCTCTGCACTACGTCAAACTCGCGCTGAACTACTTTTCCAGTTTTACCAAGGCGCGCTTCCAACAAATGGCGACCCTCCGACCAAGGCTGAGCAGGCCTGAACTCGAAGTACACCGAATCACTATTAGCGGCTAGCCGTTGAACCTTCTCATCTAGCACCTGACCATTCTTTAGATCGATCAACCGAAGCGAAATAGATAGCACCTCGGACCCAGAATGGGTGACTGACACTGTGACTGAAATCGGTGAGTCAGGACCCACCGGCTCGGACCGGTGCTGGGTTGTGGCCCCACTTCCCTTGGTCACCACCAGAATTTCCCGAATCTTTGCTGAACTCGCAGCTGCTAAAGGCGCTGTTGACGCTTGCGGCTCTTTTCCACCGCTGCCTGCAGGCGCGGTGCAACTGCACAATGCGCCAACCAACAAAACCAAAGTCCCTTTCATCAACAAATGCATAGCCGTTTCCTTCTGGCGAACCTGTCGCGGATAGAGCAAGGTTATCAGGAACCAGAGCTCCGCTGCATCTCAGCAAAGCAGCCGATTTTTCGAACGGACTCGTTGAGATTTGCTACGACTACGAGTCTGGCAAGACCATTGTCCTCTTAGCGTTATCCTGACCTAGGCAGACGCCTATCGCTAACCTACCAGCTCCGCAGCCTCGACGCTGTGCTCCCCACGCGCCGGCGCCAGCGCGGCGCTCACCATGGCGGCGGCGATACGTTCGGCCGGGTTGATGCGATAGCGGCATGGCAGCAGCGGGCCGAGCGCGCCAAGCACGAGGCTGCCGAGATGTTCGGCGGTACGGCGCTCTTCGCGCTCGCCACCGATCAAACCGGGCCGCACGAAGGTGAGCGAGGGAAAGCCGATCTCACGCAGGTCGCGTTCCAGTTCGCCTTTGACACGGTTGTAGAAGATGCGCGATTGCGCGTTGGCGCCGGCCGCCGAGTTCAGCACGAACACCGAGGTGCCCTGCGCGCAGGCGGCGCGCGCCAGCGCCATCGGGTAGTCGTGATCGATACGATAGAAGGCCTCGCGCGAGCCGGCCTGTTTCATGGTGCTGCCCAGCGCGCAGATGGCCGCTTCCATGCGCGGTGCGGTCCAGCTGGAAAGGCGCTCGAAATCGATCACCTGGTTACGCAGCTTGGGATGGATCTGCGTGAGCGGCCGCCGCGTGATCGCGACCACGCCGGTACAACGCGTATCGGCCAGCAACTGCTGCAACACCTGTTTGCCGACCAGACCGGTCGCCCCTGCCAACAACACATCCATCAGGCCACTCCGGTCATCAGCGCGCACCTTCGGAGACGATGCGCGCACTACTGACCACACGGTCGCGCTCCACTGCCAGCAAAGTGAGCGAATGCGCCGGCGCCTTCCATTCGCTACCGCCGGCCACCACGCGGCCACCGTGGCGTGCGGTGTCCACCAGCACGCGCCAGTGTTCGTCGTGCATGGCCGGCAGCGTGAACGTCACATGGGTGGATGCGGCGTTGATCAGCATCAGCAAGGTGACGTTGGCGGCGATCTCGCGCAGGCCGGTGGTGGGCGAGCGGCCATCCAGGCGCAGCATCAGCGCGCGCGCTTCCGGGTCGTGCCAACCGGCTTCGTCCATTTCGTGCCCGTCCGGTGCCAGCCAGGTGAGATCCTTCAAGCCCAGCGCTTCGTCGAACTTGCCGTCGAAGAAGCGTGCGCGATGCAGCAACGGATAACGCTGCCGGATGCGGATCAATCGGCGCACGAATGCGGCCTGGTCGGCGGCAGCGGCCTTGGTGGCGGCAGTCCAGTCGATCCAGGTCAGCTCGTTGTCCTGGCAATACGCATTGTTGTTGCCGTTCTGGCTGTGACCGAACTCATCGCCGGCCAGCAGCATCGGCGTGCCCTGCGATAACAACAAGGTGGCGAGCAGGTTGCGCATCTGCTGGCGACGCAGCTGCTTGATCGCCGGGTCGTTGGTCTCGCCTTCCACACCGTAATTGCACGAGATGTTGTGGTCGCTGCCGTCCCTGCCATCTTCGCCGTTGGCCAGGTTGTGCTTGCCTTCGTAGCTGACCAGATCGCGCAGGGTAAAACCGTCATGCGCGGTGACGAAGTTGACCGACGCGGTCGGCCTGCGGCCGCTACGGTTGAACAGATCCGCAGACCCGGTGAGGCGCGTGGCCAGCTCGGCCAGCTGGCCGCCGTCGCCGCGCCAGAACGCACGCACGTTGTCGCGGAACTTGTCGTTCCATTCCACCCAGCCCGGCGGAAAATTGCCCACCTGATAGCCACCGGGGCCGATGTCCCATGGCTCGGCGATCAACTTGGTCTGGCTGAGGACCGGGTCCTGACGCACGGCATCCAAGAAACTGCCGGATGGATCGAAGCCATAACGCTCGCGCCCAAGAATGCTGGCCAGATCGAAACGAAAGCCATCCACGTGCATTTCCTGCACCCAGTAACGCAGCGAATCCATCACCATGCGCAGCGCGCCGACATTGGTGAGATCGAACGTGTTCCCGGTGCCGGTATCGTTGATGTAGAAGCGGCGATCGTCGGCCAGGCGGTAATAGCTGGCGTTGTCGATGCCCTTGAACGAGAGCGTGGGGCCGAGCTCATTGCCTTCGGCGGTGTGGTTGTAGACCACGTCCAGCAGCACTTCCAGGCCGGCGTGATGCAACCGCGCCACCATCTGCTTGAACTCGGCCACGGTGCGCGTGGACATGTAACGCGCCTGCGGCGCGAAAAAGCCCAGCGTGTTGTAGCCCCAGTAATTGCGCAAGCCTTTTTCCAGCAGATATTGGTCGTCGACGAACGCGTGCACCGGCAGCAGTTCCACTGCGGTGACGCCGAGGGAGCTGATGTGGTCGATCAATTCGTCGGTCTTCAGCGCCGAAAACGTGCCGCGCTCTTCCTGCGGCACCGCCGGGTGCAGCATGCTCAAGCCGCGCACGTGCGCCTCGTAGATCACCGTGCGGGTCCACGGCGTTTGCGGCGGACGGTCCTGGCCCCAGGTGAAGGCCGGGTCGATCACCGCAGATTTGGGCATGAACGCGGCGCTGTCGCGGCGGTCGAAGCTGAGGTCCTTGTCGCGATGTCCGATGGTGTAGCCGAACAGATGCGGCGCCCATTTGAGTTCGCCCACGATCTGTTTGGCGTACGGGTCCAGCAGCAATTTATTGTGGTTGAAGCGGTGGCCGGCGTCGGGCGCATACGGCCCATGCACGCGATAACCATACAACTGGCCAGGACGTGCGTCGGGCAGATAGCCGTGCCAGACCTCGTCGGTGTACTCGGGTAGCGCAATCCGCTCTTGCTCGCGGCCACGGTCGTCGAACAGGCACAGTTCCACCCGGGTGGCATTGCGCGAATACAGCGCAAAGTTGACGCCTAATCCGTCCCAGGTGGCACCGAGCGGGTTGGGACGGCCTTCGCGGATGCGCGAGCGCTGGGTGAACTTGCGAGTGGCCATCGGTGACTCCTTAGAACGGTGAACGCAAACGGTGCGCGATTTTGCACTGGCGGAGCGATCCGCAGAACAGGGGTCGGTCTGCAGACCGACCCCTGCACGCTGCCACACACGCCGTTACTGACGTGCAGCGATCGGTGTGGCCGCGTACTCGGCGGCCTGCTCGCCCGCGCGTTCTTCGGCATCGACCAACCGCTCGGCCATGGCCCAGTGGCGGTCCGCGTGCCCGTCCGGGCGGCCCTCCGCTTCCCAGATCTCCCGTGCCAACTGGGCAAGCCGCGCCTGCCGTTCCGTGTCATTCATTGCGTACGTTCTCTCGGGGTCAATTTTCTTGGGACAACAACACGGCCATCGGCGCACGCGCAAACAGCGTAGAGAGCGCCACGCGGCCGCGCTGCGACTGCAGCGTGCTGCCGTCGAGCACATTACGGTATGTGCCCTCGCCCAAGGCCAACGACGCCTGACCCCAGGTCGCCGGCGCCACCAGCAACGGCAGATCGCCCTCGCCCTCAGCGCCAGCGCCCAGCCGCGTGACGGCCACCACCAGCGACTGTCCGCGGTACTGGCGGCGGAATGCCAACACCTGCGCATCGCCACCAGCCGACACGCTCAACGGCTGGTAGTCGCCCTTCGCAAATAGCCCAGGATATTCGCGGCGCAATTGCAGCAACAGCGCAGTAAGGCGCGCTTTGACTGCGCCATCGCGCCAACTGCGCAGCAGTGTGGTGACCTCGCGCGCCTGCTGCAGCCATTGCTGGCGTTGGGCGTAATCCACCGGGCGGCGGTTGTCCGGGTCCACCAGCGACAGATCCCAGCCTTCGGTGCCCTGGTACAGGTCGGGCACGCCGGGCACGGTCAGGCGCAAGGTGGTTTGCACCAGCGAATTACGCGCGCCGGCCGCCGCGATATGGTGACTGGCACGCAGCAGCGCGCGCCGCAGCGGCAACCCGGCGCGGCTGGTCAGCACCTGCTCCACGGTGGCCTGCACGGCCTGTTCGTAGTCGGCAGAGCCATCGGTCCAGCTGGTGTGCAGCTTGGCTTCGCGCACCGCCTTGAGCAGCCATTGCGCGATGCGCTCGGCGTAGTCGGCGAGCGGCTCGGTCTGGTCTGCCCCCAGGCCGAGCGGCCACGCGGCCACCAGGGTTTGCCACAGCATCTGCTGGTCGCCGCCGGCCAGCGCCGGCGCTTCCAGCGTGTCGGCCAAGGCATCGAAGTGAGCGCTCTGTTCGACCCACCACCGCGGCTGCTCGGACAGCACCGCCAGCCGCATGCGCAGGTCTTCGCCGCGCTTGTGGTCGTGGGTGGCGGTGGCCAGCAGCGCGCGCGGGTAGTGCTTGGCGCGCTCGAGATTCTGCGCATGGAAATCTGCCGCTTCGTTGGCGAAATGGGTCGGGTGGCTGCCGACCTCGTTGCGCGACAGCAGCACGCCATGCCGGTAGAACGCGGTGTCTTCCACCGACTTGGCATTGAGCGGCGCGGACAGTTGTTCCACACGACGGCGCAGGATGCGCCGCAAGGCGATCTGCGCACGGTCGGCGCCGGCATCGTCGAGCAACCAGCGCTCGATCGCATCCACGGCCGCGACGATCGATTCCGGCATGCCTTCGCGCGCACGTGCGGCAGTGGCGCGCAAACGTTCCGCTTCGCTGCCGGTGATGCCCTTGCTGCCGGCATAGGTGCGGTACACCGGGAACCAGCGCAGCAACACGCATAAACCGCGCGCCAGCATCTGGGGGCTGAACTCGCGCGTCGGCGGATCCAGCCGCGCCAACGCCGACAACGCACCGACAGCGCGATTGAATTCGGTCTGCAACGGGCCGCGCAGGATTTCATCGCGGGCGGTGCGTTCTTCCTGCGCGAAATCGCCACTGCGTCCGCTCACCCTCTGCCAGGCACGCGCCAACGGCTTGAAGCCGGCCGCGTCGTGCAGCACGCCGCCGACCTGGTCCATGAAGTCGTAACCGGTGGTGCCATCGCACGGCCAGTCGGCCGGCAGGTGCTCGCCGGGGGCGAGGATCTTTTCCAGATACAGGCCCAGCGTGCCGGGTTTGAGCCCGCGGGTGCGGCCGGCCGCGTCCAGCCGGCTGCGCAACTTGCGCACATAGCCGGTGGGGTCGGTGAGTCCGTCTACGTGGTCGATGCGCAGGCCATCCAGATGCCCCTCGGCGACCAGTCGCAGCGGCAATGCATGCACCGCGTCGAACACCGTCGGCAACTCCACGCGCAAGGCCACCAGCGAGGTGATATCGAAGAAGCGGCGGTAGTTGAGCATGTCGTTGCCCACGCGCCACCAGTTCAAGCGATACGGCTGGCGTTCGATCAATTTGTGCAGGCGGCCATCGCCGCGCTTGGCGCCGTCGTTGTAGTCGCGCAGCCACTGCGCCTGTGCGGCGTGTTCCGGGATGTCCAGCGTCTGCGGACGGATCGGATAGCGCTGGTCGTAATGCGCCAATGCGGCGCTGCCGTCGTCTTCGATCACCAATGTGATCAAGCCTTCGGCCAATGCAGCGGCATACGGGCGATCCAGCACCGCCAGCCACACCTTGCCATCGCGCCCCGGGGCGCGCCAATCGATATCGAACCAGTCGGCATGTTTGGCGCTGCGGCCATTGCGCAACACATCCCACCACCACGCGTTCTGCGCATGCGTGGCCATGTGGTTGGGCACGATGTCGGCGATCAGGCCCATGCCGTGTTCGCGCGCGGCATGCGACAAGGCGATCAGTGCGTCTTCGCCGCCGAGCTCGGGGTTGACCACGGTCGGGTCGATATTGTCGTAGCCGTGCGTGGACCCCGGCACGGCAGTGCCGGTCGGCGACAGGTACAGGTGGCTGATGCCCAGCCCGGCGTAGTAAGGCACTTGCGCGAGCGCATCGTGCAGCGTGAAACCGGCATGCAGCTGCAGGCGGGCGGTGGCGCGTAGATCGATCATGGATGCGGTTCCGAAACGGCCGCGACGCGACGCGCCTCGGCAAAGCCCTGCAGCGCAGTGGTCAGGCGCGCATGCGGCAAGGGATCGGGCAAGCGTCGACGCCAATTGGGATGGACTTCGACGGTGCCCGGCAGATTGGGTTGTTCGTCCAGCGCCAGCGCGTCTTCCACCGGCAACAAGGCCAATGGCGAGACGCTGGTGGCGGTGAAACGCAGCGCGCCCAGCAGCGGGTCCTGCGCACTGCTCAGGCCGGCGTGCTCGACGGCAGCCTCTAGCCGTGCCACGTCTTTGATGCGCGCTTTGGAATCGTCGCTGGCCTGCGCAGGCTGGATCAATTCCAGCTTGCGCCGCCAGTCGATATCGCGCCCTTCGCGCCAACCGGTGAGCGTCGGCAGATCGTGCGTGGTGGTGGTGGCAATCGCATCTGCGCGCCATCGCGCTGGCGAAACGAACGCGCCATCGTCGTTGCGGGTGAACATCAACACATCGATGCCCATCACGCCACGCCGCGACAGTTCTTCGCGGATGCCCGGCGGCACCACGCCCAGATCCTCGCCGATGACGATCGCCCGATGCCGCCATGATTCCAGCGCCAGCAGATTGAGCAGATCGTGCAACGGGTAGGCCAGATACGCGCCTTCGTTGGAGCTGGCGCCATCGGGCACCACCCACAGCCGCATCAGGCCCAGGACGTGATCGATCCGGATGCCGCCGCGGTCGCGCAGCACCGCACGCAGCAGCGCGATGTACGGGGCGTAGCCACTGCGCCGCAAGGCCGTGGGCGAATACGCGCCGATACCCCAATGCTGACCATCGGCATTGAAG
The DNA here is from genome assembly GCF_900092025.1 of Xanthomonas bromi. Lineage (GTDB taxonomy): Bacteria > Pseudomonadota > Gammaproteobacteria > Xanthomonadales > Xanthomonadaceae > Xanthomonas > Xanthomonas bromi. The sequence goes on along the minus strand of NZ_FLTX01000028.1, from coordinate 13,459 downwards.
GCATCCGGTGGCGCGCCCAGCACCAGCCCGCGCAACACGGTGTCGGCCGCTGCAGCGGCTTCGCCGCCGTTGGGGTCGAAGCCGACCGCCAGATCGGCGATCAAACCGATCTTCATGCCGCGCTCGTGCGCCTCGCGCTGCGCATCGGACCAACTGCGCGCGGCCAGCCATTGCGTGAACACATGCAACTGCGGATCGTTGTCGCCGAAATCCTGCGCGGCAAACCGCGCAAAGCCCTCCAGCGCCGCGCCGCCTGCGTTGCGGAAGGCGACCAGGTCAGGGTGATCGGGCGAAACGCGGGTGTACAACTGGCGCAGTAATTCCCACTTGGCATGCGCCGAGGCCTGCCAGTCGATCAATGCACCGTTGTGCAAGGTATCGAACCGTTCGCGCAGGCCGGGCACGGTGTTGATCGTCTCCAGTGCCGGTTCGCCCAGGATGCGCACCGGCGCAGCGTGCAACGGATCGAAAAAACGCCGATCGCTGGGCGAATACGGACTGTAACCGCCCGTCACCGGGCGCGACGCGTGCACCGGACTCAGGGCCAACGCATCGGCGCCGGCCAATGCCGCATGCCGCAGCCATTCCACGGTGCCGGCGGCATCGCCGATGCCGCCATCGTCCAGGCTGCGTGCCGAATACACCTGTAGGGCCATGCCCCAGGCGCGCGGCGATGGCTGGCCGCAGGCATCGGCAACGCTGAAGCAGCGCAGCGGCGCCACGGCCACCTGCTGGGTGATCGCACCGATCTGCAGCGTCCAGTAACCGAAACGTTGCGGAGCGCACACGTGCCCTTGCGCATCGGCACGTGCGTCTTCGCTGGCGCCGCTGTCGTCGGTCCAGCGGCCACTGGCATGTGCCGTCATGCGCAACGGCAGCGGCTCGCCCACCTGCACGGTCAGCAGCGGTGCCGGCTCGGCGGCCTGCGCCTGGCAGCGACGCAGGCTATCGGCGCGTTGCGCAGCCGTGGCTGCGGGCAACTCCAAGGCGGTGAGCACTGCATGCACCGATTGCGCGGAGACCTGCCGCGGCTGGTCGCTGGCATCCACCCAATCCACCATCACGCCGGCCGCCGCGGCCAGCGTGTTGAGGTCGTCCCCGCCCGGGTCGCGCACACTCATGCCTGCGCCTCGTGCCAGGCAATGAAGCCATCGACCGGCAGTTCCTGCGCATCGGCAGCGACGTTTTCCACATGCGCCACACGTCCGCGCCGCGGCGGCAGCGGTACTGGCCGGGTGCCGACGTTGAAGGCGATATGCCACAGCCCATCGGGCAATTCCCACGTGGCCGTCACCGCGCCATCGGCAAGCACGCTGGCACGTACGGCGCGCGCTTGCGCCAACCCCGGCACCAGCCAGCGACGACGCACATCCAGCAGCGCGGTGAACCAGGTCGTCCACTGCACACCTTCGCCCCGGGTGGCGTCTTCGATCGGCGAACGCGATGCCGCGAAGGTGGCATGGCTGTTCGGGTCGGGAATGGTGGCGCGCTGGGCTTCGTCGGCGAACGCGGCGAAGTGCGCGAACTCACGCCGACGCCCTTCGCGCACCGCGTCGTCCAACGGAGGACCGAAGTCGGTGAAGAACAGGAACGGCTGCTTGGCGCCCCACGGTTCGCCCATGAAAAACAACGGAATCATCGGCGTCAGTGCGGTCAGCGCCAAGGCCGCGCGCAAGCGTTGCGGCGACACCAGCACGCTTAGCCGCTCGCCGCGCGCGCGGTTGCCGATCTGGTCGTGATTCTGCGCAAACACGACGAATTTATGAGGCGGCAACGCACCACTGGGTTCGCCACGCACATGCCCGCGTGGGTCCGGCTCGCCCTGATACGCAAACCCTTCGCCAAGCACGCGCGCAAGGTGGTCGGTGGGCTTGTCGGCAAACGCGGCGTAGTAGCCTTCTTCTTCGCCGGTGAGCAGCACATGCAAGGCGTTATGGAAGTCGTCGTCCCATTGCGCGGTATAGCCACGTTGCAGCTGCGAGGCCTGGTTGGCCTCGTTTTCCAGCACCAGATGCACATGCCTGCCGACCGGCAAACTGGCCTCGATGGTCTCGCGCAAGGTATCCAGGAATGCGTTCGGCGAAATGGCATGCACCGCGTCCAGACGCAGCCCGTCGAAGCCGTATTCGTGCAGCCACATCAGTGCGTTGTCGAGAAAATACCGCTGCACCGGCGGCTTGCGGAAATCGATCGCTGCACCCCACGGGGTGGGCTTGTCTTCGTTGAAGAACGGCGCAGCGTAACTGTGCAGGTAATTCCCGTCCGGGCCGAAGTGGTTGTAGACCACATCCAGCAATACCATCAGGCCATGCCCGTGCGCGGCATCGATCAAGGCCTTCAGTTCGTCCGGGGTGCCGTAGGCTTCCACCGGCGCATACGGCAGCACGCCGTCGTAGCCCCAGTTGTGCGCGCCGGGGAACGCGCTCAGCGGCATCAGCTCGATGGCGGTGATGCCCATCGCCGCCAGCTGCGGCAGTTGCGCCTGCACACCGGCATAGCCGCCGCAGGTGCCCACATGCAACTCGTAGATCACCGCCTCGTCCCACGGCCGCCCCTGCCACTGGGTGTTCTGCCAAGCGTAGCCATCGGTTGACTGGACCGCGCTGGGGCCGTGCACGCCCTCGGGCTGCCAGCGCGAGGCCGGGTCCGGCACAGGCTCGCCGCCGTCGATGCTGTAGCGGTAGCGTGCATCGGCTGCGCAGTCGATCACGGCGCTGAAAAAACCGTCCTGTCCGGCCTGCAGCGCGTTGCGCGCGCCGTCGTCGAAGACCACGTCCACGTGCTTGGCCTCCGGTGCCCAGAGTGCAAAGCGCACCTGTCCCTCACCCGCCGGCCAGGCGCCCCATGCCGGTGGGATTGCGTTGCGCTGATTCATCGTTATTTCTCCGCTTGCAGGTAGATCGTGGCCAGCGGCGGTAGGGTCAGGCGCAGGCGTTGCGCATGCCCATGCATGCCCAGCGGCTCGGTCGCAAGACGACCGCTGTTGCCGAGGTTGCTGCCGCCGTAATGGGCACTGTCGGTGTTGAGGATCTCGCGCCAGATGCCGGCACGCGGCACCCCCACGCGATAGTGGTGATGCGGTTGCGGGGTGAGGTTGCTCACCGCCAGCAGGGGGGCGGCGCCGTCGGGATCGTGGCGAATGAAGGCCAGCACGCTGTTGCGGGCATCGTCGGCCACGCTCCAGTCGAAACCGTCGGCGCGATGGGTGCCGCGATACAGCGCCGGCGTGCGGCGCAACGCGGCGTTGAGATCGCCCACCAGTTGCTGCACGCCGCGATGGCGCGCGTTGTCGAGCAGATGCCAATCCAGCGATTGGTCGTGGTTCCAGTCGGCCCGCTGGCCGAATTCGGCGCCCATGAACAGCAGCTTGTCGCCCGGGTGCGCCCACATCAGCGCCAGATACGCGCGCAGGTTGGCGAAACGGCGCCAGTCGTCGCCCGGCATCTGCCCGAGCAGGCCACCGGTGCCGTGCACGACCTCATCGTGCGACAACGGCAATACAAACCGCTCATCGAATGCGTACACCAGCCCGAAGGTGAGCTGGCTATGGTGATGCGCCCGTTCGACCGGATCGCGCTGCATATAGCTCAGCGTGTCGTGCATCCAGCCCATATTCCATTTGTGCGTGAAGCCCAGGCCGCCATCGCTGATCGCCGCGGTCACACCCGGCCAGGCGGTGGATTCTTCGGCAATGGTGAGCACGCCGGGAAACTGCGCGGCAATCTCGCGGTTGAGCTGGCGCAGGAACGCCACTGCCTCCAGATTCTCGCGGCCGCCATGCGCGTTGGGCACCCACTCGCCTTCGGCACGGCCGTAGTCGCGATACAGCATCGAGGCCACCGCATCCACGCGCAGGCCGTCGAGGTGGTAATGGTCGATCCACTCCAGCGCGCTGCCCAGCAAGTAAGCCGTCACTTCCGGCCGACCGTAGTTGTAGATCAACGTATTCCAGTCGCGATGCACGCCTTCGCGCGGGTCTGCATGCTCGTACAGGGCAGCGCCGTCGAACTGCGCCAGCCCGTGTGCATCGCCCGGGAAATGTGCGCTGACCCAGTCCAGGATCACGCCGATGCCGGCGCGATGGCAGGCATCGACGAACTGCGCAAACCCGTCCGGGCTCCCGTGCCGCGCGGTGGGCGCATACAGGCCCAGCGGCTGGTAGCCCCAGGAACCACCGAACGGGTGCTCGGTGATCGGCAGCAATTCGATATGGGTGAAGCCGAGTTGCTGTACGTAGGGAATCAGCTGCTCGGCCAGGGTCGGCCAGTCCAGCGGCTGATTGTGTCCGTCGCGTCGCCAGGACGCGGCATGCACTTCGTAGATCGACAGCGGCGCCGGCACGGCGCCGGGGGCGCGGTTGGCCATCCAGGCCGCATCGGTCCAGGCGAAGGTGGCGTCGCTGCACACCACCGAGGCCGTGGCCGGCGGCAATTCGGTCTGCCGCGCCACCGGATCGGCCTTGAGCAGCACCCGCCCATCGGCTGCGGTGACGGCGTACTTGTAGCGGGCGCCGGCTTCCACTCTCGGCAGGAACAGCTCCCAGAAGCCGCCAATGCGCTGGCGCATCGGATGCCGCCGCACGTCCCAGCCGTTGAAGTCGCCGACCACCGCCACGCGTTGCGCATGCGGCGCCCACACCGCAAAGCGCACGCCCGGCACATCGCCACAGTGCAGATGCCGGGCACCCAGCGCGCGGCGTAACGCCTGGCCATCGCCGGCGGCGATCTGCAGCAACAGCGATTCGTCCAGCGTGGCCGCGAAGGCGTACGGGTCTTCGATCTCCTGCACCATGTCCGGCCACACGATACGCAACCGGTACGGCCCTTCGACCGCGAGGGTGCCATCGAAAAAGCCGTCGATCGGGCTGGCCTGCATGCGTGCCAGCAACTTGCCGCGCGGGTCGATGACCCCCATCGCCTCGGCGCCCGGCGCCAGCACGCGCACCTGCCGACGACCATCGGCCAGCGGGTGCGGTCCGAGGACCGCAAATGCGTCGGCCGGTAAGCCATCGGCCAGTGCCTGCAGGGTCTGCGTCATCTCCGAGATCCCGTCCCTGGTCACGCCGTCTGTTTCCTTGCCCTGCTCCTGCCCGCCTTGCCGTTCGCTCATGACACCGTCGCGAGCGCGGGCGCGGTGGCAGCGGTGTGTTCGTACAGCGACAGGTATTTCTTGCCCGCCACGTCCCAACCACTGGGACGCAGCATGGCCGCGCGCCGCATGGCCGCCAGCAGGCTGGGCAGGCGGAACGTGCGGAAGGCGCGCTCCAGGCAGCGGCGCAAGGCTTCGACGCTGGCATGCTGGAACAGGAAACCGGTGACGCCGTCATCCACGGTGTCGATCAGCCCGCCGGTGGCATGGGCGATCGGCAGACAGCCGAAGCGCTGTGCGTACATCTGGCTCAGGCCGCAGGGCTCGAAGCGCGAGGGCATCAGCAGGAAATCTGCGCCGGCGAACATGCGCCGCGCCAGGCGTTCCTCGAAGCCGATGAAGGCCCCGATCTGGCCCGGATAGCGCCGGGTCAGCTCGGCCACCTGGCGTTCGATCTCCGGTTCGCCGCCACCGATCACCGCGATCTGGCCGCCGGCCGCCACGATCTGCGGGGCAACCTCGCAGATCAGGTCCAGGCCCTTCTGGTGCACCAACCGCGAAACCACCGCGAACAGCGGGCCGGTACTCTCGCGCAGCCCGAATGCCTTGCGCACCTGCGCCGCATTGGCCTGGCGCCCTTGCCACTGGTTCACGCTGAAGTGCGAATCGAGGTACGCATCGGTGCGCGGGTCCCAACTGGCGTCGATGCCGTTGACGATGCCAGTCAACGCGCCCTTGGCAGCGCGACCGGCCAGCAGCCGATCCAGCCCGCAGCCCTGCGCCGGGCCGGTGATCTGCTTGGCATAGCTGATGCTGACGGTGTTGACGTGGTCGGCGTTGACGATGCCGCCGCGCAGGAACGACATCTGCCCGTAGAACTCCAGCTCGGCCACGCGCTCGGCCGGGATGCCCAGCGCGGACGCCATCGAATACGGCACCAGGCCCTGGTAGGCCAGATTATGGATGGTCAGCAGGCACGGCGTGGTGCCGCCGGACCAGCGCACATAGCCGGCCGCCAGCGCGCACGGCCAGTCGTTCAGATGCAGCAGACGCGGCTTCCAGCCAAGCCCTGCATGGCCAGCGGCAATCTGCGCGGCGGCATGCGACAAGGTGGCGAAGCGGATCGCGTTGTCTTCGAATTCGGAACCGCTGGTGCTCACATACGGCGAGCCGTCGCGCTCGAACAGTTCCTTGGACAACAGGATGTAGATCGGCAGCCCGTCGGACTGCACGATGCGGCCGATGTCGCAGGCCGGCAGCGCGGCATACGCCAACACGCGGCCGACGATCTCCACCTTGCCGGCGCGCTCGAGCACGGCGCGGTAGCCGGGGATCAGCACGCGGACGTCGTAGCGGTGGCGCAGCGCGCGCGGCAGCGCAGCGGCCACATCGCCCAGGCCGCCGGCCTTGATGAAGTCCGCCATCTCCGACACCACGAACAAGGCGCCGCGCGTGTCTGCCAACGAGACCGGCAAGCGCTCGTGGTGACGGATGAAACGGCCACGCGCATCGCGCGGTCGCCCGCTCTTCTTCAAAGTCGGGAGCATCGTGCTGCGCTCTAATCGTGCGGTAGTAGCGTGAAGCGGCATCATGGCAACCATCAAACGTCCGTCGTGATGTGGGTGGGGACGGAAAAACGGCGAAGCGGAAACCACCGTCTGCCGATTCAGCCAGACGACTTGCTACGAATGAGGAGCGTGGACAACGCGCGTACTCCACGTCGTCCTTGCTGATGAATCTACACCCCGACCAAATAAAATATGCGTGAACACGTGCTGACTTTTCTGCGACAGCCGCATTTCGTTATGCAGGTTCACGCATGCGTGCAGGCATAAGCGCCACATTGCAGTGCAATGACATCCCCGTATCGGTGCACAGGCGGCGAAGTGCACCGAATGCGGGAGTGCGGCCGCGTTTCGCCATCCTCTGGATAACTTGTTCATTGATGCCATTGGGTCGCCTATCGCAACCTCGCTTCGTTTGTCGCTACATGCTGGCGCGGCACGCTGCGGTCCGGCTTGCTCAAGCGCCCCATTTGCGCGCCGATAACGAGCGTTAGCACAAGACATTTAGAGACCCTGGCGCATGGCAGACCAGCCCGAACACACAAGCCGCCCACGGGGCGGGCTGCGCCGCCTGTTACCCTGGGCCGGCGCGGACACCGCGCGCAGCGCCGCTACCCTGCCGACGGTGATCAACGGCGAGCGCAGCGGGCAGGGTCTGGCCGCCCATCAGCTGGTGCCGGCCAAAGCCAGGTCCGGCGCACACGATCCAGCCGCCGCCACCGCCTTGTTGATGCGACTGTTTTCGCATGCAGCGCATCCGGAGGCGCTGCTGCTCGCGTTCGCCGAGGGCATCGCCAGCCTGCACGGCGAGCTCGGCGACATGGGCGTGCGCCTGAGCGCGGCATATGCGGCTGGCGATTGGCCCGGCTATGGCCGTGCCTTGCGTCAGCTGATCGACAAGTACATCCGCACCATCGACATCGGCGATTCGCTGGCCGAAGGCCGCACCGAGGCCGAGCAGCTGCGCGACCTGCTGCGTCACGCGCTGGGCAATGCCCTGGCCACCCTGTTGCAACGTAGCCCGGAGCTGGCCGAAGAGGCCCAGACATTGGCCTCGGCCCTGCGTCACTGGCGCCCCGGCCATGAGCTCATCACGCTGGAACAGCGCCTGCGCGAGCTCAGCCACCAGATCGGCCTGCGCGCCGAAGATGCCAGCGAACAACAGAACCTGTTATTGGGCTTGTTCGACCTATTATTGGAGAACGTCGGCGAACTCCTCGACGATCGCAGCTGGTTGCAGGGCCAGATCTCGGTGGTGCGGCAGCTGATTTCCGGCCCGCTGGACGTCAGTTCCATCGAACAGGCGCGCGGCACCTTGCGCGAGGTGATCTACAAGCAAGGCTTGCTCAAGCAGGGCATCGCCGAATCCAAGACCGCCATGCGCGAGATGATGGTGTCCTTCGTCGACCGGCTCGATGGCATGGCCACCAGCACCGGCGAATACCACGACCGCGTGGCCGGTTATTCGCAGGCGATCGGCGAAGCGCGCGGCATCCCCGACCTCAACCGGCTGCTGCAGGATCTGCTGCAGGACACCGCCGGTGTGCAGGCGCAGGCGCTGGCGGCGCGCGACGAACTGCTCTCGGCGCGGCGGCAGGTGGAAGATTCCGAACAACGCATCGCCTCGCTCGAACAGGAGCTCAAGGACGTTGCCGGCCTGGTGCGCGAAGACCAGTTGACCGGCGCGCTCAACCGGCGTGGCTTCGAAGAACTGTTCCAGCGCGAGGCGGTGCGCACCCAGCGCAGCGGCCAGCCGCTGTGCGTGGCGATGCTGGACCTGGACGATTTCCGCCGCCTCAACGAGACCCACGGCCATGCCGGCGGGGACGCGGCGCTGCGCCATACGGTGGACGTGGCCAAGGCCGTGCTGCGCACCACCGATGCCATCGCCCGCTTCGGCGGCGAAGAATTCGTCTTGCTGCTGCCGGACTCGACCATTTTCGAAGCCAGCGCGGCGGTGATCCGCCTGCAGCGTGCATTGTCGCAACGCTCGCTGCTGCATGACGATGTGCGCGTCTTCGTCAGCTTCAGCGCCGGTGTCGCGTTGCGCAGCACCGACGAGACGCAGGACGAGGTCATCCGCCGCGCCGACCGCGCCATGTACGACGCCAAGGCAGCCGGCAAGAACCGGGTCATCAACGCCGGTTAATCCCCCTGCCAACGCAGCTTCAGGTAATCCACGACCTGCGCGGTCTGGGGCTGGGCCAGGAATCCATGGCGAAACAGCATGCATCCACGGATCTGCGGCAATGCGGCGTTGAGATCCAACTGGCGGGCGATCTCAGGAACACCGCCTGCAACCGTCCAGTCCGGCTCCAATACGTTGGCGGTACCTACCTTGTACAGCGCCATGCCGATATAGAGCTGCACACGCCCGTTGCCGACGGTGTCGGCCCACCAGCGCGCGATGGTGTCGTAACGCACGATTTGCCGTGCAAACGGCCAGTAGATCTGCGGCACGATGTAATCGATGAGCTCTTCGCGCACCCAGCGCCGGGTATCGGCATAGGCGACATCGAACGAGGGCGCACCTGCCTGCGTGTCCGATCCGCGAGGATCGTCCTGCCGATTGCGCCAGACGCCTGCAGGACTGACCCCGAACGCCACGCCTGGCCGGATCGCCCGAATGGTCCTGCCCACATCGCGCATCAAGCGATAGGTGTTGTCGCGTCGCCAATCGCCTTTGTCGGCAAAACCTGCTCCGTGGCGCGCATAGGTCTGTGCGTCGTCCAGTGGGGACTGGGCAGTTTCGCTGTAGAAATAGTCGTCGAACTGCACACCATCCACGTTGTAACGGACAATCAACTCTGCCACCACGGCGCAGAGCCAGCGACGCACAGCGGGAATGCCTGGATCAAGCACCAGCCGGTCGGCGGCCACCCCGACCCACTCGGGATGCTGCGCATACACGCTGGGCGGGGAATCGCTCGATGCAGCGCTCAACATCTCCAGCGTGGCGGGGCTGATGTTGGTCGAAACACGGTAAGGATTGAGCCAGGCATGGACCTGGATGCCACGTGCATGTGCGTGGTGGAGCAAGAACGCCAATGGATCAAAACCTGGGTCTTTCCCCAACACGCCTGTCAGCACCTGCGACCACGGCAGGATCTGCGAGCGGTAGAGTGCATCGGCGCATGGCTTGACCTGAAAGATCAGCGTCGTGAGATGCAGCGCTTGCGCCTGATCGAGAATCGTCAGCAGTTCTTGCTGTTGGACCATGACGCGTGCGACCGGATCGGCGATGCGCGAGGACGCCGCGCTTGGCCAATCAAGATTGAGCAAAGTCGTCACCCAGGTGGCCCGCATCTGGCGGTGTTCGGGGAACGCTGCCCGCGCCGGCGTACCGGTCATGCTTGCAGCAATTGCCACCGGCCCCAAACTCAGAAAGCGCCTGCGCCCGATCGCTGCGCACGCGCGGGTCGGTGCGGCGTGCGTATCGTTGGTTGCTTTTGCCGAGTCTGTCTGCGGGGATGCGGGCGCAGCGCCGCCTGCATCCCCGCGATCGTTGATCCGCTCCTGCATGCTGCCTCCCATCGATTGTCTGTCACAGGAACTGGCCAAACCAGTCCGACACATGGCGATGCCAGCGCAATCAGCCCACCTGGCCCACACCGCACACGCGCCCTGGTGTAAGTCTAGCAAGCGCCACAGGCAAGCGCATAGACGTGATCGACAGCGTCCACATCACTTCGCTTGCCGCCTCAGCAATCGGCCAAGGCACACGATCAATGCACGTTCTTGCTGCCGCGCAGCTTCTGGAACAGCATCACCGCACCCAGCACGATCGCGCCGGCCACCAGGCCCACCAGCATGTTGCCCAGCGCTTCGACCAGCCAGCCCATGCCGCCGGCGGACTTGGCCAAGTTCATGACCAGATGGTGCAGGAGCGGGGTGTCCTTGACCAAGATATGACCACCGACTAAGAACATCGCGACCGTGCCAGCAACTGATAGGAATTTCATCAGCCAAGGCGCGGCAATAAGAATGCCGCGACCAAACGCAGCCAATGCCGCGCCCTTCTTGCTTAGATAGAGACCCAGGTCGTCTAACTTTACGATGGCTGCAACCAAGCCATAAACGCCGATTGTCATGACCAATGCGATCGCCACTACAGTCAAAACCTGCTGTTCAAAGGGCGCTCCACTTACCGAGCCAAGGGTGAGCACGATGATCTCCGCCGACAGGATGAAATCGGTGCGGACCGCACCCTTCACCTTGTCCTTTTCCAGCGCCACCACATCCACGGTCTCGTCGGCCAGCACGCGGGTGCGCTCGGCATGCCGCTGCGCTTCTTCTTCATCGTTGTGCAGGAACTTGTGCGCCAGCTTTTCGACGCCTTCAAAGCACAAATACGCACCACCGATCATCATCAGCGGCATCACCAATGGCACGTTGTAGCCGCGCCCGCGTAGCCAGGCCTCCAGCGCGCTGATCGCCAGCGCCGCCGGCACCAGGATCATCTTGTTGACCAGCGAACCCTTGGCCACCGCCCACACCACCGGCAACTCGCGGTCGGCAGTGACCCCGGTGACCTGTTGGGCATTGAGCGCCAGATCGTCGCCGAGCACGCCAGCGGTCTTCTTGGCCGCAACCTTGGTCAGGATGGAAACGTCGTCCAGCAGCGTGGCGATGTCGTCGAGCAGGGTGAACAGGCTGGCACCGGCCATGCAGAGATCCTTCTTGGGTGGCCGTGAATTCTCGCCGATTCAACGCCCGCGCGGGGTGATGAGCAGCCATCGCACGGTCGTTGCGTGCCGTTGACAGGGCGATGCAGGCGTCGCTGCGCGTAGGCGTGCGGCCGTTCACGCCAGCCTTGAGCAGGCTTGCCGGCGTTGCGTGGGAGCGCCCGGATTCACCACGCGACGACCCGCCGCTGGCCACACTCGCCGCCTGCACGACGCCCCGGAGATGGCCTTGAGTCCGAACGACCCGCACCGCGCCCCGGCCCAGGCCGCAGCCCCGGCAGAGAACGCCGTGGTGGGCGGCATGAGCCGGCGGACGCAGATCCTGCGCCTGCTGCTGCGCTATCGCGGCTCGGGCGTGTTCGCCGGCATGAATCTGGACCCGGCGGCGATCAACGAATACGAAGTGCCCGCCGAAGGCACCCCGGACCAGTTCGTCTCCGACCTCGAATCGCTCGGCCCCACCTTCGTCAAACTGGGCCAGATGCTGTCCACCCGGCCGGACATCGTGCCGCCGGAGTTCGCCACCGCACTGGAGCGCATGCAGGAGAACACCAGCTCGGTGCCGGTGGAGCGCATCCGCCAGACCATCGAGGAAGAGCTCGGAGTCTCGGTCAACAAGGCATTCTCGTTTTTCGACCCGGTGCCGCTGGGTTGCGCCTCGCTGGCGCAGGTGCACCGCGCCGCGTTACGCGACGGCACACCGGTGGCAATCAAGGTGCAGAAGCCCGAAGTGGCCGCCCAGGTGCGTTCGGACCTGGACGTGCTCAAAAGCTTTGCCAACGCCGCCGACCGCCTCACCGGCATCGGCCGCCGCGTGCGCTTTGCCGACTGGCTGGGCGAGTTCGGCAAGACCCTGCGCGCAGAACTCAATTACGAAGACGAAGCCGAAACGTTGGTGCGCTTCGGCAAGCATCTCAAGCCGTTCCCGCTGTTGTGGGTGCCGCAACCGGTGTGGGACCTGAGCAGCCGCAAGGTGCTGACCATGCAGCTGGCCGAAGGCGTGCGCGTGGACAAGATCTCCGGCCTGCGCCGCACCGAGCAGCCGATGGACAACCTGGCGGCCGAACTGGTCAAAGGGTATCTGGACCAGATGTTCGTGCATGGCGAAATCCACGCCGACCCGCATCCGGGCAACCTGCGCGTGCTGCAGGACGGACGTCTGGCCATCTTCGACCTGGGCATGGTCGCGCATGTACCGCCGCGCTTGCGCGAGCGCTTGCTCAAGCTGCTGTTCGCCGCCGTCGACGGGCGCGGCGAAGAAGTGGCTGAAGAGACCATCGCGCTCAGCACGCGGCTGGAGGATTACGACGAAGAGCGCTACCAGCGCGAAACCGGGCAGATGATCGCGCGCTATGCCGCCCACGACGCCACCTCCGAAGGCCGCGTGGTGCTGGATCTGGTGCGCATCGCCACCGCGAATGGCCTGCGCACGCCACCGGAGTTGAGCCTGCTCGGCAAGACCCTGCTGAATCTGGAAGGCGTGTGCCGCGCGTTGTCGCCCACCCTGGATACGCGACGCATCGTGGAGCGCCATCTGCAGCACGTGATGCGGGCGCGCCTGAAAAAATCCCTGTCTGCTGCCAACCTGGCCAGCGAGGCGATGGAACTGCAGCATCTGGTGCGCGAAGGACCGCGCCGCCTGTCGGAGATCCTGTCGCTGGCTGCCGAAAATCGCTTGCAGATGCGCGTGACCGGGCTGGAAGAATCGCATCTGATGGAAAGCCTGCAGAAGATTGCCAATCGCGTTGCCGCAGGCATCGTCACTGCCGCGCTGATCATGGCATCGGCGCAGATGATGCGCATCGAAACCGGCCTGAAGCTGTGGGGCTACCCGGCAATCGCGATGGTGTTGTTCCTGCTCGGCGTCTTTCTGGGGCTGGGCATCGTGGTCAGCGCGCTGTTATTCGACCGCCGCGTGCGCGCACGCGAAGAGCGTGGACACCGCTAGCTTCAAAAGAGGGCGGTTTGACAGTCAATGGGTAATTTGTTTCGTCCGCGACGCTACTCTAGCCCGGATAAGTAAGCATCCAGAGTTCATCCTTGGCTAGGGAAGGTCTGAACAACGAGGCCTGAGAGTGTAGGATGTCGCGTCGTAGCGGAGAGTGGTGTTTGGATCTTAGG
>NZ_FLTX01000012.1 GCF_900092025.1 Xanthomonas bromi | reverse complement strand
ACACCTACTTCCGCACCTATCCGGGCAGCTACTTCACCGGCGACGGTTGCCGCCGCGATGCCGATGGCTACTACTGGATCACCGGCCGCGTGGACGACGTGATCAACGTGTCGGGCCACCGCATCGGCACCGCCGAAGTGGAAAGCGCGCTGGTCTCGCATCCCAAGGTGGCCGAAGCGGCGGTGGTGGGCTTCCCGCACGACGTCAAGGGCCAGGGCATCTATGCCTACGTCACCCTGATCGCCGGCGAGACCCCGAGCGAAGAACTGCACAAGGAGTTGGTCAGCTGGGTGCGCAAGGAGATCGGCCCGATCGCCTCGCCCGACCATCTGCAATGGGCACCCGGCCTGCCGAAGACCCGCTCGGGCAAGATCATGCGCCGCATCCTACGCAAGATCGCCGAGAACGCGCCGGACCAACTGGGCGACACCTCGACCCTGGCCGACCCGTCGGTGGTGGATTCGTTGGTGAGCGAACGTTTGACGCGCTGAGGCGCGTTGGGAATGGGGGATCGGGGATGGGGAATCGTTGAAGCGGTTCCCTGCGAACGTGGCGCAGATGCGGCATGGGGATTGTAAAAACAGTCTCCAGCCCACCTCTGTAAACCGGTGTTTCGCGCGCGACGTTCCCGATCCACCATCCGCACCCAATGCATCCATCTCTCACCGCTGTTGCTGTTGCTGTTGCTGTTGCTGTTGCTGTCGCTCTTGGCTTTTGCGTCTGCTCTTGCGATTCCCCACTCCCGATTCCCGGCCCCAACATGACCACCCTGCTGATTGCCGATGACCATCCCCTGTTTCGCGAGGCCTTGCGCGGGGCGGTGCAGCGCGTGATGCCCGGGGTGCAACTGTTCGAAGCCGATAACGTGGATGCGCTGTACACGCTGGCCGATGCGCAACCGGACGCGGACCTGTTGTTGATGGATCTCAATATGCCGGGCGCACAAGGCTTCAGTGCGCTGGTGCATCTACGCTCGCTGCATCCGCAGCTGCCGGTGGTGGTGGTGTCCGCGCGCGAAGAACCCACGGTGATGCGGCGGGCGATCGACCATGGCGCGTTCGGCTTCATTCCCAAATCTGCAGACTCGGACACCATCGGCCGCGCATTGGCCACGGTGCTCGATGGCGAGCGCTGGATCCCGGCCGAAGCGCAGAATCTGCCGCCCACCGACAGCGAAGAACGTGAGGTTGGCCAGCGTCTGCGCGATCTCACGCCGCAGCAATTTCGCGTGCTGCAGATGCTTGGCGTCGGGCGCCTCAACAAACAGATCGCCTACGACTTGGGTGTCTCCGAAGCCACCATCAAGGCGCACGTCACCGCAATCCTGCGCAAGCTCGGCGTCACCAATCGCACCCAGGCGGTGCTGATGGCAGGCAAACTCGCCATCGATACCGACGGCATCGTGCTGCCGCCGCCCGAAGAAGACTGAGCGCGACGCAGCGATGGCGGAGCGCACCGCGCACCATCCGCGCAGACCGATCGTCGCAGCATGACCCGCCTCGGGTGGCATCTGCCGCACGACAATCAGCGCAACGGCTGGCCCGTGCAGACCTTCGACGCGCTTTGCGGGGCGGGCACATGCCACACTTCGTTTCCACTTTCGTCCTCGCCTTCATAGACCGCATAACGTCCATTGTCCTGACGGTGCATGGTCGGACTGAAGGTGATGTCGTCGATGCGACCGTCCGGGCCGACGAAATACATCTCGCCTCCACACGCGATATTGGAATTGGTTTCCGGCCCCAGGGCAGCGCACGTGATCTGCGAGGTCTCCGCGCGCACCACGCGATGCACACGTGGCCGAACCAGCCCGCGATCGGTGGCATCGCAGAAATAAGCGGCAAGCACCGTGCGCATCTCACGCTGCGACGGCATCCAGGACGGACAGCGGCTGTCAGCATCGGCCGTGCAGCTTGAGCCACCACCTGCAGGCGCGTTGCGATCGGACCCAGCAGCAAAGCTGTCCTGCAGTGGCAGCAACAGGCCTGCGGCGACAGCCAGCAGGCAAACGGGGAAAGGCATCGGAGCGTGGGAGTGCAGTGCGCGCGGCATACGACTCTATGCCACGGCCAGTTCCGGAATTCGGCGGCGACCTGGGCCAGGGCAACGTCTGCTACTGCTGCGGTTAACTGCGATCGATAGCGCGACTGCGTAGCGGCCAGACGGACCGGCCAGTCCGCGGAATCGGCGTATCGTCTGTGCACATGCGGTTCTTCGCACCGTCCGCATTGCGCTGACACGGCGCGGGGCATTGACGATCGCTGTGATACCTGACGGCGAGGTCCCCCCGGGCCTCGCCGTTTGACTGGATCGCTGCATGGTGCGAGGCGCATCGACGCCAGCGCGCGATAGCAGACATCGCGCAACGTCACTTCACCTTATTGCGCGGCGCGCGCACCCGATCGCAGGCACAGAATCCGCCGAACACGTGGCGATGCACGTCGGACACGTCCCTGCAGATGGGGTGACGCGTCCGCTGCTGGCTCGCATAGAAGCACTATTCGATTCCCGGCACCTGCTGATCGTTAGTCGGGCGCACGCGGATGCGCCGATGCATGGTGGCCATACGTACCCATGCCGTCTTCGCCCCACCACGTGACCAAGGTCGATGCAGCCAGCGATCTCCGGATCGATCGGCCCGCTCCCTGGCCCGCGGCTGTCGTCGGCCAAGATTACGAAAAGAGACCAGCCCCTTGCCGTTCGGACGGGGCGACATCGTGCCGGTTGCGGAATTCGACCTGGCGATGCGTGTCTGCACAGGCATCGGCAAGCCACCCGCGCGATAATGCTGCACTGCAGCGTGATCTGTTCATTGATGATTGCGATATTCATATGCGAACAGCCGGACACCTGCTGGCTGGTGGATGTTGTGATGCTCAGTTCCTGCTTTCCAGATTTCCAACACGCTTGCTTCGCCCCCGCCCGGCCAACGGAGCGTCGCGCGTGAGCGGCGTAGCGCGGCAGCGCCTGGGCAGCACCGACGTGCACCTTTCGGCGCTGGGCTTCGGTGCGGCACCGATCGGCAACCTGTATACGGAAGTGGAGGAGGCAGACGCACTGGCTGCGGTCGCAGGCGCGTTCGAGGCCGGCATCCGCCATTTCGATACCGCGCCCTACTACGGCTACGGCTTGAGCGAAGCGCGCCTGGGCCGGGGCTTGGCCGGCGTCCCGCGCGCGGCCTACACGCTGTCGACCAAGGTCGGCCGCTGCATCTACGACGACGCCCAGGCCGCCGCCGGCCGCGACGGCTTTGCGGTGGCCGGTCGTCGCGCCGAATTCGATTACAGCGCCGATGGCGTGCGTCGCGCATTCGCCTCCAGCCTGGAGCGCCTGGGCACCGACTACATCGATGTGCTGTTGCTGCACGACATCGGTGCGCTCACCCATGGCGACAACCACGCCAACGTCTTGCGCCAGGCCCTGGAGGAGGCTTTGCCGGCGATGGCGGAACTGAAGGCGGCCGGTGCCTGCGGAGCGATCGGGCTGGGTGTCAACGAGCAGGGCGTGGCGCTGGACGTGTTGCCGCGTTTTCCGCTCGACTGCGTGATGCTGGCCGGCCGCTACACGCTGCTAGAACAGCACGGCGCGCGCGCGTTGCTGGACCAGGCGCAGCAACGCAACGTGGCGATCCTGTCGGCCGGCCCGTACAGCTCCGGCCTGCTCAGCGACGCACGCGGCCCTGGCGCCACCTACAACTACGCCCCGGTCGATGCCGCCACGCTGCAGCATGCACAGCGTCTGTACGCGGCCTGCGCGGCATTCGGGGTGGACATCGGTGCGGCCGCCTTGCAGTTTCCGCTGGCGCATCCGGCGGTGACCACGGTGGTGGCCGGCATGCGCACCGTGACCGAAGTGCAATCGGCTGCCACGCGGCTTACGGCTGCGATTCCAGCCGAACTCTGGCAGCGCCTGCGCGACGATGGTCTGCTGGCGGACCTGCCCACGCCATGAGCCGGGTCGACGCGCATCTGCACTTCTGGCACCTGGCCCGTGGCGATTACCACTGGCTCACGCCGGCATTGGCGCCGCTGTACCGCGACTTCGGCCCGGACGACATCGGCACTGCGCTGGACGCCGCCGAGGTCGAGCACGTGGTGGTGGTGCAGGCTGCCGCGACCGAGGCGGAGACTTCTTACTTGTTCGAGCTGGCCCACGACGATGCGCGCATTGCCGGCGTGGTCGGTTGGGCCGACTTTGCTGCACCCGATGCCGCTGCACGTATCGGCGCGCTGGTGCGTGCCGGTGGCGGCGTCCTCAAGGGCCTGCGCCCGATGGTGCAGGACATCGCCGACGTGCACTGGCTGGCCGATCCCGCACTGGATGCCGCCTTCGATGCATTGCTGGCGCACGATCTGGCCTTCGACGCCCTGATCCTTGCCGCACACGTGCCGGCGCTGCAGGCGCGCTTGAAGCGCCATCCGGGATTGCGCGTGGTCGTCGATCACTGCGGCAAACCGCAGATTGCGGCCGGCGAATTCGTCGCCTGGGCCGCCGGCATGGCCGCCCTGGCGCAGCATCCCAACGTGCATTGCAAACTCTCCGGCCTGCTGACCGAAGCCGCGCGCGGCGCCGGCATCGATGCAGTGGAGCCCTATGTCGCGCATCTGTTCGCCCGCTTCGGCCCGCAGCGGCTGCTGTGGGGCAGCGACTGGCCGGTGCTGACCCTGCGCGCCGATTACGCGCAGTGGTTCGATCTCGCGCAGCAACTCGTTACCCGTCATGCCGCCGAACGCGCTGATGCGGTGTTCGGCGAAAACGCACGCATGTTTTATCGTCTGCCACGGTCGGCGGCCCCAACCCAAGGAACCCCATCGGTATGACTGTCTCGATCCCCACCACTCCCACTACCCGTCTGCAGGGCAAGCGTTGCCTGATCACCGCCGCCGGTGCCGGCATCGGCCGCGAAAGCGCGCTGGCCTGCGCGCGTGCCGGCGCACAGGTGATTGCCACCGACATCGACGCCGCCGCCTTGCAGGCGCTGGCCGCCGAATCGGAGGCCATCACCACCCAGCTGCTCGACGTCACCGACGCGGCCGCGATTACCGCATTGATCGAGGCACATGGCCCGTTCGACGTGTTGTTCAACTGCGCCGGCTTCGTGCATCAGGGCAGCATTCTCGATTGCGACGAACCGGCCTGGCGCCGCTCGTTCTCGATCAATGTCGATGCGATGTACTACACCTGCAAAGCGGTGTTGCCGAGCATGCTCGAACGCGGCCGCGGCAGCATCATCAACATGTCCTCGGTCGCCTCCAGCATCAAGGGCGTGCCGAACCGCTTCGTCTACGGCGTGACCAAGGCCGCCGTCATCGGCCTGAGCAAGGCGATCGCCGCCGATTACGTGGCGCAGGGCGTGCGTTGCAACGCAATCTGCCCCGGCACCATCAAGACGCCGTCGCTGGGCCAGCGCGTCAAGGCGCTGGGTGGCGACGAACAGGCGGTGTGGAAGAGCTTCACCGATCGCCAGCCGATGGGCCGCCTGGGCGACCCGCGCGAGATTGCGCAGCTGGTGGTGTACCTGGCTTCGGACGAATCCTCGTTCACCACCGGCCAGACCCACATCATCGATGGCGGCTGGTCCAACTGAGCGCGGCCAAGACGCACGCTGCCGCCCGCACAACACGCGGGCGCAGCGATTGGAAGCGCGATCTGTCGCGCGTGCGCTTCAATGTGAGCACACCGTCCTTACCCACCTGATGCATGCGCGCTAGGTTCGCTAGCCGCTCCACTCCTCACCTGCAAAGGAAGACCGCATGAAACTCGTACGCATTGGCGCCGAAGGCCACGAACGTCCTGGCTTGATCGACAGCGACGGCCGCATCCGCGACCTCAGCGGTGTGATCGACGATGTCGCCGGTGAGCACCTCACCAATGCCGGCATGGACAAGCTGCGCGCGCTGGATATCTCCGCGCTGCCGTTGATCCAAGGCGAACAGCGTTACGGCGCCGCCGTGGGCCGCATCGGCAAGTTCATCTGCGTGGGGCTCAATTACGCCGACCACGCCGCCGAATCGGGCATGGAAGTACCCAAGATGCCGATTCTTTTCATGAAGGCCACCACCGCCGTGTGCGGCCCCAACGACACCGTGATCATCCCGCGCGGCTCGGTGAAGAGCGATTGGGAAGTGGAACTGGGTGTGGTGATCGGCGACGTGGCACGCGATGTGGCGCTGGACGAGGCGCTGAACCATGTAGCCGGCTATGCGGTGATCAACGACCTGTCCGAGCGCGAATTCCAGCTCGAACACGGCGGCCAATGGGTCAAGGGCAAGAGCGCCGACACCTTCGGCCCGATCGGCCCGTGGCTGGTGACGCGCGATGAAATCGCCGACCCGCAGAACCTGTCGATGTGGTTGGAGGTCAATGGTCATCGCTACCAGAACGGCAGCACCCGCACGATGGTGTTCGGCGTGGCCGAACTGGTCAGCCATATCAGCCGCTACATGACGCTGATGCCGGGCGATGTGATCAGCACTGGTACGCCGCCGGGCGTGGGCCTGGGCCAGAAGCCGCCGGTGTATCTGAAGCCGGGCGATGTCATGGAACTGGAGATCGAAGGCCTGGGTCGCCAGCGCCAACCGGTGGTGGCGCATCCGCGCGATGCGGCTTGAGGCCGCATGCCTGCAGGAGAGCGTTGCGGGATTGAGAACTTGGTAACGCGGTGCGCTCCACCACTCAGACCCTTCTTTTGCAGCAAAAGCCGAACAACAAACGTAGACGTCGCCGAGCAACTCTGGGTGCGCGCTGTAGCTCAAGCCCCTCTCCCGTCGGGAGAGGGGTCGGGGTGAGGGTACGGCACCACGTCGTCGCGCAAATCGACTCAATGCCGCTGTTGTTTGGCGTGCTACCTCGGTGCTGGTGCTAACGCAGCATCAGCATGTCGTTTTAGCGAGTCGGCGGCCGCGTGGAATGTTCAAACGTTGCAGCGCTTCGATAGCGATACGCAGATTGGTCGTGCAGTCGATTCAGTGATTTGAGCTGCAAACGCACGGGCCCTGCCATGCGTCAACACGACCGGCGCTACGCGTTCGTCCCCTCACCCCTCTCCCAGTGGAAGAGGGGCTTAAGCAATTCCGTGTTTCCGTTCTTGTCGGTCCGTTCTTCTTCCACCCTTCACCGCCCAGGATTTTCATGCGCACCATCATCGCCCTCGAAACCCACGACGTCCGCTTCCCCACCTCACGCGAGCTGGATGGGTCGGATGCGATGAATCCCGATCCAGACTACTCGGCGGCCTACGTCGTGCTGCGCACCGATGCACCCAATGACCTGGCCGGCTACGGACTGGTGTTCACCATTGGCCGCGGCAACGACGTGCAGACCGCTGCAGTGGCCGCACTGGCCGAGCACGTGGTGGGCCTGCGCGTGGAAGACGTCATCGCCGACCTGGGTGCCTTCGCACGCCGGCTCACCAACGATTCGCAACTGCGCTGGCTGGGCCCGGAAAAAGGCGTGATGCACATGGCCATCGGCGCGGTGATCAACGCCGCCTGGGACTTGGCCGCACGCGCGGCGAACAAGCCGCTGTGGCGCTACATCGCCGAGCTCACGCCCGAGCAGCTGGTCGACACCATCGACTTCCGCTACCTCACCGACGCGCTCACCCGCGACGAAGCGCTGGCCATCCTGCGCAATGCGCAGCCACAGCGCGCGCAACGGATCGCCACGCTGATCGAGCAGGGCTACCCCGCCTACACCACCTCGCCCGGTTGGCTCGGCTACTCGGACGAGAAGCTGGTGCGGCTGGCCAAGGAAGCCGTGGCCGATGGCTTCCGCACCATCAAGCTCAAGGTCGGCGCCAACGTGCAAGACGATATCCGTCGCTGCCGCCTGGCGCGCGAGGCGATCGGCCCGGACATTGCGATGGCGGTGGACGCGAATCAGCGCTGGGACGTGGGCCCGGCGATCGACTGGATGCGCCAACTGGCCGAATTCGACATCGCCTGGATTGAAGAACCCACCAGCCCGGACGATGTGCTTGGCCATGCCGCAATCCGTCAGGGCATTACCCCGGTGCCGGTCTCCACCGGCGAACACACGCAGAACCGCGTGGTGTTCAAGCAACTATTGCAGGCCGGCGCGGTGGACCTGATCCAGATCGATGCCGCACGCGTGGGCGGCGTCAACGAAAATCTCGCCATCCTGCTGCTGGCCGCAAAGTTCAACATCCGCGTGTTTCCGCACGCTGGCGGTGTTGGTCTGTGCGAGTTGGTGCAACACCTGGCCATGGCCGATTTCGTCGCCATCACCGGCAAGATGGAAGACCGCGCCATCGAATTCGTCGACCATTTGCACCAGCACTTTCTCGACCCGGTGCGCATCCGCCACGGCCGCTATCTCGCGCCGGAGGCCGCGGGTTTTTCCGCAGAAATGCATGCCGCCTCGATTGCGGAATTCAGCTATCCGGGCGGACGGTTCTGGGTTGAGGATCTGGCGGCCAGTGCAAAGGCCTGAGCCCGCGTTCCCTCATCCGCCCTGCGGGCACCTTCTCCCGCGCGCGGGAGAAGGAAGGCGTCGGTCGTCCGGGACGGCGGGGTCATAGGTCTTTGACGTCGCGGAACGCCAACCGCTGACCGCAGCGCACTGCAGATGCCCGGCGGTGGTCCATGGCGCAGCCGTCCCCACCACGCCCGAGCCAAACCGAATCACACCCTGCTCCCGCCTGCGGGAGAAGGTGCCCGAAGGGCGGATGAGGGCGCGGCCTAGCGCTGCGCGTCGATCGCCTCAGTCAGCGCAAAGATCCGTCCGGCCTGGCGCCATTTCTCGCCCGGTGCACTGCCGGGCAGCGGCTTCTGGAACCGCCACATCAACTGCTCCCATGCCTGGATGCGCGGGTCCGCCGCATCGCGCGCGGCCTTGACGGCCGGATCGTAGTGCTCGCTCACGTCCATCAGCATCACCAGCCGATCGCCGCTGCGAAAGATCTCCAGTTCCTCGATGCCGGCCTGCTGCAATGACGCCACCACTTCCGGCCACACCTCGGTGGCCCGATGCCAGCGCTCGTACTCGGCGATCAGCGCCGCATCGTCGTGCAGATCCAGCACGTAGCAAAGACGCGGCATGCTCAGGCTCCTGCAATAACGGGCGCTGCACGGCGTGCGCGCAACGCGAATACCAAAATCACTGCGAAGCACGCACCTGGCACCACCATCGCCCAATGGATACCGGCCATATCCGAGACCGCGCCCATCACGGCGGTGAGCAGCGCACCGCCGATGATGGACATCACCAGCAAGGACGAGCCCAACTTGCGCGCATCGTCATGCATGCCGTCCAGGCCCAGCGCAAAAATAGTCGGAAACATCACCGACATGAACACGCTGGCGGCCACCAGGGCATACAACCCGGTCCAACCAGGCAGCGCGATGGCGACTGCGCACAAGATCAGATTGATCACGGCAAAACTTGCCAGCAGCTTCGCGGGCGCCAGATAGCGCAACAGCGCGGTGCCGATGAAGCGGCCGGCCATGAACAGCACCAGCGAAATGGTGAGATAGGTCGCTGCGGTTTTTTCCGGCGTCCCCGGCACAGCATCCTGCAGGTAGCGGATCAGATAGCTCCAGATGCCGACCTGCGCGCCCACGTAGAAAAATTGCGCCACCACCGAGAACATGAAGCGCCGATTGCACAGCAATTCGCTGAAACGGGCGCGCCTGGGCGCGACACCGGCGTCTGCCACCGGCGCGCCGGTGGGAAAGCGCACCAGCGCGATCAGGATCGCCCACAGCACCACCACCGCACCGATGATCAGGTACGGCATCTGCACCGCCGACGATTCGGTAGCGAAGAACGCCTCGCGCGCGGCCGGCGCCATCGCCGCCAGCTCGGTAGGGGTGTGCTCCACGCCGGAGAAGATGAAGTGCTGGCCCACCAGCACGCCGGTGATCGAGCCCAGCGGGTTGAAGGCCTGCGCCAGGTTCAAGCGCCGCGCCGCGCCATCGGCGGGGCCGAGCACGGTCACCAGCGGATTGGCGGTGGTCTCCAGGAACGCCAGCCCGCTGGCGATGACGAACAACGCCAGCAGGAACAGCCAGTAGGTGTGCACCTGCGCGGCCGGATAGAACAGAAACGCCCCGCATGCATACAGCAGCAGGCCGAGCACCACGGCCGCCTTGTAGCTGTAGCGGCGCATGAACATCGCCGCCGGCATCGCGAACACGAAATAGCCCATGTAAAAGGCACTCTGCACCAGCCCGGCCTGCAAGTCGGTCAGCTCGAACGCCTTCTTGAACTGCTTGATCAGGATGTCGTTGAGGTTGTTGGCCATGCCCCACAAAAAGAACAGGCTGACGATCAACAACAGGGGAACCATGGCGGTACGCGCCAGGTTGCCGCGCGGTGACGCGGCAATGTCACTGTGATGCATGCGACCGTTCCCCTCCCAAGGCTGTGGCGCTTGCGTTGCAATCGAGCGAGCGTACTGCGCAGGCCAGCGCCATGCAAATATAAAATCTTTGTTTATATTTGCACTACCGCGCACCACCTGACCCCGCCCCGCGTTGCCTGTACCCTGGCGCGCCGCACCCTGCCTGGACCTGCAAACGGATGAGCACCGAACCCGCCAAGTATCGCGCGCCGGCCCTGGACAAGGGGCTGGACATCCTGGAGCTGCTCGCCCGCCAGGCGCAGCCGATGAGCATGGGCGCGATCTCGCAGGGCATCGGCCGCTCGCGTGGGGAGATCTTCCGCATGCTGCAGGTGCTGGAAGAGCGCGGCTATCTCACCCGCGATGGCGAAGGCGACTACGTGCTGACCAATCGTCTGTTCATGCTCGGCATGCAACAGCCGCACGTGCAGAACATCAGCGAGGCCGCGTTGCCGGTGATGCGGCGCCTGTCCGATGCGATCTACCAGCCCTGCCATCTGGTGGCGCCGTCCGGCGACCAGATCGTGGTGATCGCGCAGATGGACGTGCCCAGCGACCTGGGCCTGGTGGTGCGCCCGGGGCATCGTCGCCCGTTGACGCACTCCAGCTCCGGGCTGGTGCTGTTCGCTTTCCAGCCGCCGGAGGTGCAGGCACGCTGGCTGGACATGCTCGATGCCAGCGAGGTGCCGTTCGAGCGCGCGCAATTCCTGGCTGCCGCCGCGCAGGCGCGCAGCGACGGCTACGCCATGCAGCCCAGCGAAGCGGTGGTGGGGGTGGTCGATCTGACCGCACCGATTCTGCAACGCGGCAGTGCGGCCTACACGCTTACCGTGCCCTTTATCGAACGGCGCCCTGCACTGGTCAGCCCGCAAGCGGCGTTGCAAGCCCTGTGCGCGGCAACTGCCGAGATTTCCAGCGGGCTGCACTAGCCGCACGCAGCCGGCGCCGCACCGTCCAGGCGGGACCCGTGGCCTGGTCGATCGCCCCTATACTCGGCGCGATCGCCCGCGCGGGATCGCATGTCCAGCATCACCTTCGGGATGTGGAGCACCATCCTGCTGCTCGGCAGCGCGCACGGCGTGCTCGGTGCCGGCCTGTTGCTGCTGGCGCCGGTCAATCGCATCGCCAACCGTTGCCTGGCGGCACTGCTGGTGGTGGTGGCGCTGATCACGCCCTACACGCTCGGCTATGCCGGCGCCTACGACGCCTATCCGGACCTGACCTACGCCGCGCTGTTCTGGGAGCTGGCCATCGGGCCGCTGGTGTGGCTCTACGTGCGCCAACTGGCGCGCCAACAGCTGCCACCACGCTGGGCGCTGCATCTGCTGCCGGCACTGCTGCAAGGCGGCTACGACACCTGGCTGTTCACCTGGCCGCTGCAACGCAAATGGGCCTGGAACACTGCTGTCCAGGTGCCCTGGATCGCCCAGTTGCAGGATGCGTTGGTGCTGGCCTCGCTGGCGGTGTACCTGCTGCTGGCCTGGCGCGACTCCCTGGCCTATCAGCGCTGGCTGGAGCACCACAGCAGCGCGCGCGAGGAGCTGCGGCTGCCGTGGCTGCGCGGCTTTCTGGTTGCCGCCTCGTTGCTGGTGGCGTTGCGGCTGGGCTTCACCGCCGGCGACCGCTTGTGGCATCGCCTGTCCTACTTCGACGAGTTTCCGCGGTATCTGGCCACCGTCGCGCTGGTCTACTACCTCGGACTGGAAGGCTGGCGACATGCCCGAGCGTCCTACCCACCGCGCGATGCGCCGCAGACGCCGGACCCGCCGGCACCCACATGAGACCTGCCCGCGCCAGCCGCCCCGCAGCCTGTGGTGGTGGAGAAGGACTGGCAGGCGCTGGGGCAACGCGTGGCTGCCGAGGTCAGCGCACACGGCTGGTGGCGCGAGCCGAACCTCACCCTGCCCGAGCTGGCGCGTCGCATGGGCACCAACAGCAACTATCTGTCGCGTGCGCTCAACGAGGGCCTGGGACAGACCTTCAGCGGCTTCGTCAACGCACTGCGCATCGCCGAGGCGCAGCGCCTACTGGCGGGCGATGAGGACATTCTCTACCTCGCGCTGGCGGTCGGCTTCGGTTCCAAGGCCAGCTTCAACCGGGTGTTCCGCGCGCAGGTGGGTTGCACGCCCAGCGACTACCGGCGCGCGCAACGTCGCACATCCTGAAAATCGCACGGCAATTGGCCATGTGAGTCGCCCGCTGCGATGCAGCCGGCGACGCTGGCGACTCGTGCCCAGGAGTTGCCATGCCCCCTCGCATCCGTCCTCACCGCTTGCTGTTGCGGTTTGCGCTGCTCTGGCCGGAGTACGGGGCGTCGGCGGCCCACCAGCGCCACCACTGAGCAGCGATAGCCCCCTCGCAGGCCCGGCGCTGCTGGACGATATCGATGTGTTGCACCAGGCCTATGGCGCGCTGCATCCGGGCCTGTACCGCTACGCGATCGAACAGCAGGTCGCACAACGCTTCGCCGACCTGCGCACCGAACTCGAACACGGCGCCACGCTCGGCCAGACCTACCTGGCCATCTCGCGTCTGACCGCCAGCGTGCGCTGCGGCCACAGCTTTTCGAATTTCGTCAATCAGCCCGAGCCGATCCAGCACGCCCTGTTCCCCGGCAACCGTCTGCTGCCGTTTCATTTCCGTTGGCTGCAAGGCCGCATGGTGGTCAGCCGCAATGGGTCCGACCAGCCCGGCCTGGTACCGGGCACCGAAGTGATGTCGATCGATGGCGTTGCCGCTTCCCAGATTCTGGCGGCCTTGATGACCGTGGCGCGCGCCGACGGCAACAACGATGCCAAGCGCATTGCACAGATGGAGATGCAGGGGTTTGCGCGCATCGAGGCCTTCGATGTGTATCTGCCGCTGCTGTTTCCGCAGATCTCCGCCAACCCGGTGCTGGAGGTGCGCACGCCGGGTGCAACCGTGCGACGCGCGCTACGGGTAAGCGGCATCGACACGGCCCAACGCAACGCAATGGCACCCCAGCGTGCACGCGACAGCGCAACGCCGGCCTGGACGCTGGCGATGGACTCGGCCGATCTGGCAATTCTGCGCATGCCGGACTGGGCGCTGTATGACAGCCGCTGGGATTGGCATGCCTTTTGCGCCCGCAGCTTCGCACGCCTTGCCGAACGCAAAGTGCCTGCGTTGGTGATCGATCTGCGTGGCAACGAGGGCGGGCTGGATGTGGGCAGCGTGCTGCTGGGCTATCTGGCCGCAGGCAAGGTGGCGGTGCCGCCGTTGCGCCACTTGGTGCGCTATCGGCGCTTACCCGATGCGTTGGCGCCGTATGTCACCACCTGGGACCGGTCCTTCCGCGACTGGCGCGCGCGTGCGGTTGCCTACGACAGGCGTTTCTACACGCTCGACCCCGCGCGCGGCAGCGTAGCGCAGCGCTACCTGCCATTGCGCACGCCGCACTTCAACGGCCGGGTATTTGTGGTGACCAGCGCCGAGAACAGCTCGGCCACCTTCGACTTTGCACAGCAGCTGCAGCGCAATGGCCTGGCCACGCTGGTCGGCCAGCCCACCGGCGGCAACCTGCGCGGCATCAACGGCAGTGCGTTTTTCTTCCTCCACCTGCCCAACTCGAAGATCGAAGTAGACATGCCGCTGGTCGGGCAGTTTCCAACCAGCGCGCAGCCAGATCGCGGCGTGTTACCCGACGTGTCAGTACACCTCACCGCGCAGGATCTGCAACATGGTCGCGACGTAGACATGGACGCAGTGCGCGCCTTGCTGCGCGGTGATTGAATACCGCCGCAGGCAGGCCGGAAACGCACCGCATAGCCAAGGCTATAAAGATCAGACCGACCTTCGCGTGCAGTGCAAACGCACCGACCGCCGCAATGCGTTGGTACACTGCGCGCCCCTTGGGGAGTAGCCTGCTTTCGTGTATCGAAAGCGCCTGCATCAACATGCTCGGCCATTGCGCCGTGGTGCAGGCAACCAGTTTCGGTTTGGCGAGACCAGCGGCATGCGCGTACGACGATGGTTGGCGCGGGCGCATGCCGTTGTGATCGCGCCCAACCCGAGAGTGTCGATGTCTCCTTTTTCCATTGTGTTGATCGGTTTTGCCATGTCCACCGACGCGTTCGCCGCGGCGATCGGCAAGGGCGCGGCGATGCGCAAGCCGCAGTGGCGCGATGCGCTGCGTGCCGGTTTGATCTTCGGCTGTATCGAAGCAATCACCCCGGTGATCGGCTGGTTGCTGGGCCGTGCGGCGTCCAGTTATGTGTCTGCCTACGATCACTGGATTGCCTTCGTGCTGCTCGGCGCGCTGGGCACGCACATGATCGTGGCCGGTCTGCGTGCCGATCCTGACGACGCCGATGAGGCGCCTGATGCCCCGAAGAAAAACGGTCTGCTTGCACTGGCCGCCACCGGCTTTGCCACCAGCATCGACGCGATGGCGGTGGGCGTGAGCCTGGCATTTTTAGATGTGCATATCGGCGTGGTTGCGCTGGTGGTCGGCCTGTGCACTTTCAGCATGGTCACTGCAGGGGTCATGCTGGGCCGCGCGCTCGGGAATCTGATCGGCAAGCGTGCCGAGATTCTGGGTGGATTGATTCTGGTGATCGTCGGCAGCGTGATTCTTTATGAGCACCTGGGCGGCGCAGCATAAGCGCACCTTGCAGCCAAGCGCTGTTGCGCGTGCTCGGGCTTGCCCGCGATGCGACATGAGCGGGAATGCCACATCACCTTGCATGCCGGCGCTGACATTGCCACCTGCAGCAAACCCGCCTCAGCGTTTTTTCGCATCGTGATGCGCACTCAGAAACGCACGTAGCGATGCCGGCTTCACCGGTTTGGTCAGCAACCGATAGCCGCGCTCGCGCGCAAGCTGTTTGAGTTCGTCGCGGCCGTCGGCCGT
The DNA here is from genome assembly GCF_900092025.1 of Xanthomonas bromi. Taxonomy (GTDB): domain Bacteria; phylum Pseudomonadota; class Gammaproteobacteria; order Xanthomonadales; family Xanthomonadaceae; genus Xanthomonas; species Xanthomonas bromi. The sequence continues at coordinate 53,431 of NZ_FLTX01000012.1, read as the reverse complement.
GAGCAGGGCGCCGGCGATCGGTGCGGGTGCGGCAGCTTGCACGGCATCGAGCGTGTCCAGGCCATCCATGCGGTCGTGCAGGTGGTAATCCACCAGCATCAGGTCCGGCTGTTCGCGCGCGCGTTCCAGTGCCTGGTCCACGGTGCTGGCGGTGATCACCTCCACCTGCCAGCGGCCGAGCAACGCACGCATGCCGTCGAGAATCTCGCGGTCGTTGTCCACGCACAGCACGCGCAGGCCGGCGAGCGAATCGCCACTGGGCGATGCACGTGTGGCCGTCACTGGCAACAGCGGGGCCACCGGCACCGGCGCCACACGCGGCAACAGGATCGAGAACATGCTGCCACGACCGACCTGGCTGCGCGCACTCAGATCGTGATCGAGCAGGCGCGAGATGCGTTGGCAGATCGACAAGCCCAATCCCAGGCCTTGCTCGCCCCAGTCGAATGGCTGCTGATAGCGGCGGAACTCTTCGAAGATCTGCCGCATGTGGTGCTCGGGAATGCCCGGACCGGTGTCCCACACCTGCAGCTCCACCTGCTGCCCACGCCCGCGCATGCCCAGCACGATGCGTCCCTGCCGCGTGTAGCGCAGCGCATTGGCCAGGAAGTTCTGCATCACCCGACGCAGCAGGCGGCGGTCGCTGCGCACCCAGATCGGCCGGCTATGCACCTGCAAATGCAGCCCGCGGCTGGACGCCACCGGCGCGTATTGCGCGGCCAGCTCGTGCATCAATGCGCTGGCGTCGAAGTCCTCCACCGTCGGACGTAATCCGCCAGCATCCAGGCGCGAGACGTCGAGCAGGCCGTCGAGCAGTTCCTCGGCCGCACGCAGCGAGGCATCCACACGTTCGGCCAGATGGCGCTGTTCTGCGTTGTTCTGGTGGCTCTCGCGCAAGGCCGAGGCGAACAGCCGCGCGGCGTTGAGCGGCTGCAACACGTCGTGGCTGATGGCGGCCAGAAAACGCGTCTTGGATTGCTGCGCCAGCTCGGCCTCGCGCGAGCGATCGGCCACGCGTTGCTCCAGATTTTCGTTGGCGTCCAGCAACGCGCGCTCGGCGCGCTTGTAGTCGGTGATGTCGTTGTAGCTGGTGACGTAGCCGCCGCCGGGCAGCGCCTGGCCGCGCATTTCGATCACCTTGCCGTCGCTGCGGGTGCGCTCGAACACATGCGGCGAACCGGCGCGCATATGCCGGATACGGCGGTCGATCTGGTCTTCGATATCGCCTTCGCCCAGCTCGCCGCGCTCGGCGTTGTAGCGGATCAGGTCAGCGACCGGGCGGCCCACATACAACATCCCGTCCGGATAACCGAACAGCTGCTGGTAGCGCCGATTCCACGCGGTCAGGCGCATCTCCGGATCGACCACGCTGACTGCGGCGCTGATGTTTTCCAGCGTGGTAGACAGGATCTCGCGATTGAAGCGCAGTTCCTGGCCGGCTTCGTCCAGCACCGCCACCACTTCGCCCAGCTCCATGCCCGAACCGCGCAACAGGCTGGTCAGCACCAACCGTGCCGAGGCCGCGCCGATGGACGCCGCCAGCAGGCGCTCGGTGAACTGCACCCAGGCGCGATCGGCCACCACCGTCGGTTGCAGTTCGCGCTCCAGCAGCAAGGCCTGGTCGACGAAAGCGCGATGGGCATGCCGCTCGCCCACCACGCGTTCGGCCAGCGCCTGCAGGTCGGCAACGCGCACATGCCCGGGCCAGTCGCCGGCCACTGCCGGACGCTGCGCATACGGGTCCAGGAACGGCGCTGCGCGCAGCCGCTCGTCCACGCCCGGGCGCCAGCGTGCCGACACAAGCATCATCGCGCCGACGTTGATCAACAACGACCAGAACGTGCCGTGCGCCAACGGGTCCCAGCCACGCATGCCGAACAACTGCTGCGGCTGGAGCCATTCGATGCCGAATGGCCCGTCCACCAGCCAGTCCGGCTGCAGCAAGCCGGCACGTGTCGCGGCCGGCAGCAGCAACGTATAGATCCAGGTCATGAAGCCGAGCACCATGCCGGTCTCCACACCCTTGCGGCTGGCGCCACGCCAATACAGCCCGCCGATCACGCCAGGCGCGAATTGCGCCACCGCCGCAAACGCCATCAGTCCGTACGCGGCCAGCGTGGTGTCGTCGGCCACGCTGCGGTGATACCCGTAGGCAATGAGCGCCAGCAGCAAGATCGCGACACGACGAATCCACAACACCCGCGACGCCACCGCCGCACGCGCATCGGCGCTGCCACGGCGGCGCAGCAACACCGGCATCACCAGATCGTTGCTGACCATGGTGGCCAGCGCGATGCTGGCCACGATCACCATGCCGGTGGCCGCCGAAAAGCCGCCCACGTAGGCCACCAACGCCAGCACCGTATTGCCCTGACTCAGCGGCAGCGCCAGCACCACCGCATCGTCCACCACCGCGCTGCCCTTGCCGAACAGCGCGATACCGGCCGAGGCGATCGGCACCACCATCGCCGAAATGATCACCAGGTACGCACCGAACAACCAGCGCGCGCGACGGATATCTCCGACATCGCTGCATTCGACCACCGCCACATGGAATTGCCGCGGCAGGCAGATCACCGCCAGAAAGCTCAGCAGCGTCTGCGAAATGAACCCCACCGACGGCGTGTGTTCGAACAGGGTGCGCGCCGAATCGGCGATATGCAGCTGGTGGTCGCTCAGCCACAGCCAGGCGAACAGGCCCACCGCCACCATGGCGATCAACTTGATCACCGACTCCAGCGCAATGGCCAGCATCATGCCGTGATGGTGTTCGGTGGCATCCACCTGGCGGGTGCCGAAAAGTGTGGCGAACAACGCCATCAACAGCGCCACATATAACGCCGGGTCGGCGAAGATGCCGCGCCCGGCGCTGCTATGCCCGGTCAGCACCTCCAGGCTCATTGCCACCGCTTTGTACTGCAGTGCCAGGTACGGCACGATGCCGACCAACGCGATTACTGCCACCAGCGCAGCCAGCCGCCGCGAGCGGCCGTAGCGCGAGGAAATGAAATCGGCGATGGAGACGGTGTTTTCGGCGCGTGCGATCAGCGCCAGCCGCTCGATGATGCGCCAGCCGAACAGCAGCAACAGTAGCGGCCCAAGGTAGATCGGCAGATAGCCGATGCCGTTGCGCACTGCCGAGCCCACCGCACCGTAGAAGGTCCACGACGAGCAGTACACCGCCAACGCCAGGCTGTAGACCGCTGGCCGCAGCCACGGCCGCTCCGGATACAGCGGACGGCGATCGCCCCACCACGCCACCCCGAACAGCAGGGCTGCGTAGCCAAGGGAAACCAGCAGCAGGATCCAGCTCGAAACCAAGATGTCCTCCTTTACACGGCGCAGCGCCAGCCGTGGAGTTTACGCAGTCGCGCACGTTGGCGTTGCCTGCGCTGCAGCGGACCAGAGCCGGCGTCAGGCGATGGGTTGCGCCGACGTTCGTGTATCGCCTCGCCGTGCTGCGCAAGGCCTTGGCGAATACGTTGCCGCGGCTTGCAGGGCATCGGTCATTGCAAACGCGCACTACAACGCGCAGACCGCTCACGCGCCACGACGGTTGACACGCGCAGCTGCCATCGCGGTCATCGGTCTGCATGACCACGGGCACAGGACGCAGCACCTGCGTAGCAGTGTGCCGCGCAGGCGCCGCTGCCGCGTTCGCTGGGACGCTTGATGTTAGCGCTATCACGACTTACTGTCTGTCCAGCTTGCAGCCGTCGATGTGCCGACCGCGTTTCATTGCACGATGCTGGTTTGCATGGCGCGGATCGATCGCCACGCAACGCTGTCGTCCGCACCATCCGCGGAGGCCAGTGACCGCTGCATGCCGACCAGGGTGGTCACCCAGCGTCGTGCGCTTTGGTCACAACGCGATGGAGCGCGGAACATCGTGCAGGCGTGACACATGCCGGCGCGGTGTATCGACCAAGCCCGTCTCTCGGTACCGCAGTCGAGACGAGCGTCGCACCACACCCATCCAGAAGTCAGCACAGCATGCGTGGAGAGCCCATGTCCGTTCCAGCAAGAACACAGACCTCGTCAGTTGCGCCGTCGCGCCTGCGCTCCCTGCTGATCATCGCGGCCGGCCTTTTCGCCGCCGACGGTGTCTGGGCCTGCAACACGCCGGTGTCGGTCTGCGAACGCGACAGTGCCGGCGCAGTTGCGCTGATCCGCTCGGAGGTGCCGGCCACGGTCGTGATCGATGCATCGGCCGATCCGGCCGTGCGGTCGGTCGCTGACAATTTCGCGGCCGACCTGCAACGGGTCGCCGGGCGCCACAGTCGCGTGACCACCGATCTGGCGACCGTCCGCGGCACGGCGGTGATCGTTGGCACGCTCGGCCAGAGTCCGATCATCGATGCGCTCATCGCCGCCGGGAAGATCGACAAGCGTGCCTTGCTACAGCGCTGGGAGGCGTATACGCAGATCGTCGTCGATCGCCCCACGCCACAGATCGACCGGGCGCTTGTCATCGTCGGTGCCGATCGCCGTGGTGCGGTATTCGGCACCTACGATGTCTCGGAGAAGATCGGCGTGTCGCCCTGGTACTGGTTCGCCGACGTCGCAACGGCGCATCGCTCCAACCTGTTCATCACCCGCGGCAGCGTGTCGGATGCGCCGAAGGTGCGTTACCGCGGTTTTTTCATCAACGACGAAGATCCGGCCTTGAAGGGCTGGGCGATGAAGAAATTCGGCGGCGTCAATGCGAAGATGTATGCGCATGTGTTCGAGCTGGGCCTTCGCATGAAGGCCAACTCTCTATGGCCGGCGATGTGGGGCAAGGCGTTCAACGTCGACGACCCCAACAATATGGTGCTGGCCGATCAGATGGGCATCGTCATGGGCACCTCCCATCACGAGCCCATGATGCGCGCGCAGAAGGAATGGCATCTCAAGAGCATCCCCGATAGCGGCGGTGCCTGGGACTACAACAGCAATGCCGCCAATCTGCGTGCCTTCTGGAAGGGTGGCATCGCGCGCATGATGTCCAAAGGCAGCGGTCAACGCTACGACAGCCTAGTGACCGTCGGCATGCGCGGCGATGGCGACGAACCGATGGCCGAAAGCACGGCCAGCCATCTGCTGGAACGCATCGTGGAAGACCAGCGCGCCATCATTGCAGACGTGACCGCGGCACCGGCCACGCAGACGCCGCAGGTGTGGGCGCTCTACAAGGAAGTGCAGGACTACTACGACCACGGCATGCAGGTTCCCGACGATGTCACGCTGCTGTTTTCCGACGACAACTGGGGACAGATTCGCCGTCTTCCTGTCGCTGACCTGCAACGCGCGGGCGGTTATGGCGTGTACTACCACTTCGATTATGTCGGGGTGCCGCGCAACTACAAATGGATCAATACCAACCAGATCGAAAAGATCTGGCAGCAGATGGATCTGGCCTACCAACGCGGCGCACGGCAGCTCTGGATGGTCAACGTCGGCGATATCAAACCGATGGAATATCCGCTGAGCTTTTTCCTGAAGATGGCCTGGAATCCGGAAGCGATGACGCCCGGCGCGCTTGCGGCGTATCCCCAGCAGTGGGCGCAGGAATCGTTCGGCGCTGCACATGCCGCGCGTATCGGCGAGCTGATCACCCGCTACAGCACGCTGGTCGCGCGCAGGAAACCGGAATTGCTCGACCAGGAGACCTTCGCTTTGGGCGAGGGCGCACCGGCCAAGCTGGATGGCGGCGAGTTCGGGGCGATCGTCGCCGACTGGCAGGCGCTCGAGCAATGCATGCGTGACCTCAAGGCGAGCGTGCCGGCCGACCAGCACGATGCGTATTACCAGCTGGTCGAGTACCCGATCGCTGCAGTCTCCAATCTCTACCAGCTCTACTACGCTGCCGCGTGGAACAAACGCTTGGCCGCACGCAACGATGTGCGTGCCAATTACTTCGCCGATCTGGTCGAAACCACCTTCGAGCGGGATAAGGCGCTGACGCAGCACTACCACGCGATCAACGATGGCAAATGGGACGGCATGATGAATCAGGTCCACATGAGCTATGTGGTCTGGAACGACCCGACCGAGCAGTCCATGCCATCGATCAGCCGCGTTGGCGGCAACACGCCGCCCGACCGGATCGCCCGCTCCATCGCGTTCGCACCGCCTGCTCCGCCCATGCCAGGCGTGATCTCGATCGAAGCACCGATGTTTTCGCGGGTCATCGCCAACAAAGCCCTGCAGTGGACCGCGATCCCCGCGCTGGGACGCACGCAAGGCGCCGTGGTCGCGTTGCCGCAGGGGCAACCCGCCACCGTGGCCGAAGACCGCGTCGCAGTGGAGTACGACGTGGCCGTCACGACGCCGGGCACGGCGACGATCGGCCTGTATCTTGCACCCACACTGGATACGTCCAACCGCGGACCGCTCCGCCTGGCGGTGTCCATCGACGATGGTCCGGTGACCACCGTCAACTCGGATCTGCACCCGACTGGCGGGGCGCAGAACACGCCCACCGAAAAGGCCTGGGCAACGGCAGTACAGAACAATGCGGTGTTCCTGTCGGCGCAGATGGGCGCGCTGGCAAAGGGGCGGCACACCATCAAGGTCTTCAGGATCGACGACAACCTCGTCCTGGAGAAGCTGGTGCTGAGCACCGTGCCCGTGCCTGCGTCCTATCTGGGGCCAGCGCCGACACGCTGACGCATGGCGAGCTGGAGGGCGGCCACAACGCGCTCCAGCCGCTTGCGGGCGACCATTGTTGCCGCCGGGACGGACCGCGCAACGCCGGCCGACACCAGCCCTCACCCCGGCAGCCGCACCTCGACCCGATACACCTGCCCACTCACGATGTTGACAATGCGCTGATCCGGACAGGCCTTGCCATCGACCCGCACCTCCATCGCGGTGCGGCCCGGCTCGCGCGTCAACGCGACTTCGAAGTTCGCACCACGGAAGTGGCGCGTTGCACGCGCGTGCGGCCAATGCGATGGCAGCTGCGGACGGATCGCCAGCGCATCGCCCTCGCCGACCAGCCCGAATAGACCTTCCAGTACGCAGCGATACACCCACGCCACCGTGCCGGTGTTGAACAGCTGGCTAGAGCGCCCGGCCGTGCGCGGGTATTGATGCCACGCACCGCGGTAGTAGTTGGGCAGCGACACCGGCAGGTGGCCGCGTTGCAGCACATCCTCGCGGCTCGGCCCTGGCAGCAGGGCGCGCAGGATCTCCCAGGCGCGGTCGGCCTCGCCAATCCGGTACAGGCTGTACAAATAGAATGCCGCCGCGTGGTTGTACACCGCCCCGTTTTCCGCCGCGCCCGGCCACTTCTGGGTCAGCCGCCCCACGTCCTCGCGCATCTGCGTGTACGCCGGTGCCAGCATCACCGGTCCATACGGCGTATGCAGCTGCGCGCGCACCGCTTCCAGCAACGCCGCACGTTGCTGCGCATTGGCGGTGCCGGCCAGCAACGCGAAACTCTGCGGATTGAGATAGATGCGACCCTCCACATCGGCGGCGATACCAAAGCGCACACCGTCGTCGGTAATGCCGCGCGCATACCAGTCGCCGTCCCACAACTCGCGGTTGGCATCGGCGTTGATAATGCCGACCGCTTCGCCGAAGGTCTGTGCCTGCGCGCTGCGGCCCTGCGCGGTGCAGATCTGCGACCACAAGCGCAATGCATACGCGGTGGCGACGGTGAGCCAGCCGGACACCCCCTTGCCGCGCCACCCGACCATGTTCATCGGGTCGCACCAATCGCCCTGCGCGATAAAACTCAAACCACGTGCATCGCGCGCATCCAGCAACCACTGCATCGCCACATCCAGTCGCTCGGCCACGCTCAGGCGCTGCCCGTCATGGGTTTCCACGATCGCGTCCAGGATGCTGGTATCGCCGGTTTCGGCCAGATACGCGCTCAGGAAGATCGGCAGCCACACGCAATGATCGGTATGCGGCACCTGGTTGATGTATTTCAGCTCGGCGCCTTCCACCAACAGAATGCCGTCCGGCATTGCGCCGCTGGGTTCCTGCTGCGACAAGGCGTGCAACAGCGCCGCGCGTGCAGTGGACGGCTGCAGGTAGGCCATGCCCATATGGTCCTGCAGATAGTTGCGCGTCTGCGGATCGGTGGTCAGGCGATTGACGTCGCCGTGATAGAACACCTGACGCGGCAACCAGTGGTTGACCAGATTGTCCAGCGCCGCGTCGGGCGTTGCGATCTGGACGCAGCCACGGCCGGCCTGCAGATAGTCCGCATACTCACGCGCCGCCTGTGCAAAGCCGGCTTCCGACAGATAACGCGCACGCAGCGCGGCGATTTCGGCATCGTCCTTGGCCGGCCCGAATGCGAAGCGATACACGCTGGCTGCATCGGCGTCCAGTGTCAGCCGGTATTGAAACGCTGCCGCTGGCGTCTCGTAATGCGCATCGTGGTTGCCCAGGTGCTCGGCCTGCACGGCCGATGGCGCATGCAGGCCACCCTCGCCTTCGAACGCCATCTGCTGCGCGTCCCAGGCCACCGGCGTCTGCTCGTGCAGCAGAAACGTGCAGTCCTTGAAATCGCGCTGGCGGAAGTAATCGTCCACCTTCTGATACGGCGCCACGCTGCGGCAGACGATGCCGCCCAGCGCCGGCTCGTAGCCGCCGGCCTGGTGCATCCACGACATGTAGCCGACCGGGAAATAGGCGTACAGGCTCAACCTGCGCGCACGCCCGGAGGCATTGTGTACACGGCATTCCCACAGCTCCACCGCATCGTCGGTGGGCAGAGACACGCATAACTCCACCACGATGTCGTCGTGACGCACGCGCCAGCGCACATCGTGCTTGCCGGCAGAGAACTCGAATGCCTGCGGCTGCGCGCGCACCGGTTCGTGCGGCACCGAATACAACGCGCCGGTGTCTTCATCCTTGAGGTAGAAGAAACGCCCGGGATGATGCGCGTAATACGGCTGCTCCGGCATCATGAAATTGCGCGCTTCCAGCATCGGCGCATGCGCGTATTTCGAGGGTTCCGGCTGCATGAACTGAGCGGTGGTATAACCGCGGCAGGTCAGCTGCAGCATCATGCGGCGGTTCCATAAAAACCCGCCGGCATTGGGCATTGCGGTGGGACTGTAGAGCGCATAGCGCGCACCATCGGCGCTGGGCGCCATCAAGCTGGTCAGCGCATCGGACGTCGCAGCAGGCGTTGCAGACACGGTCAGGAGTGCTCCGGTTCGTCGCGCTTGCGCGCGGCCAGTTCGTGCTGGATGCGGTGCAACAGCACGTCGTCCAGTGGATAAAAACGCATGGTCCAGGCAGCCAGCAGCGCCACCGCACCCGGAATCACCGTCAGCAGCAGGACGATGCCGGTCAACGACCCACTGGACTGCGCCGTGTTGGCGACATAGCCCATCGCGGCCAGCACCCAGGCGATACCGGCCGAGGCCAGCGCGCCGCCGAGCTTTTGCGAGAACGTCGCAGCGGCGAACGTCATCGCCGTGGCACGGCGACCGGTGCGCCATTCGGTGTAGTCGGCGCTATCGGCATACATCGAAAACGCCAACGGCGATTTCGGCCCCAGCGCCAGTCCAATCAGTATGTTCAACGCAAACACGGCCCACACCGCATCGGCGGGCACGAAGAACATCGCACAGCTCAATAGGCCGACGAGCACCATCAGCCCGCACATCAGCCGGCGCTTGTCCCAGCGCCGCGTCAGCAGCGGGGTGATCGCCGCGCCCACGCCCAAGGCAACCGAATAGCTGCCCAGAAACAAGCCGACCAGATCCGGGCGTTGCACGTAGTACTTGAGGTAATACACACCGGCACCGCCGCGCATGGTGATCGTGATCATGATGATCAACGACAGTACGAACAGCACGCACCACGGCTTGTTCTGCAACAGATCGGCGATGTCGCGCCGGATCGGCGTGCGTTGTTGCGGCGGTGGTTGCACACGCTCGCGCGTGGTCAATGCCACGGTGACGAACAACACCATCGCCACTGCACCGTACAGCATCATCGTGCGCTGCCACCCAAGCGCATCGTTGCCGCCGCCGAACCAGCGCACCAAGTCCATCGTGAAGTAATTGACCAAGGTGGTGCCTGCAAACGCACCGATGAAGCGCAGGCTGATCAGACCGGTGCGCTGCTGGCTGTCGGCGGTGATGACGCCGGACAGCGCCGAATACGGAATGCTCACCACCGTGTACGCCAGCATCATCACCAGGAACGTGATGGTGGCCCACCACATGCGCCCGTGTTGATCCAGATCCGGCGTGGTGTAGGCAAGCACACCGGTGACCGCCATCGGCAGCGCGCCCCACAGCAGATAGGGGCGGAACTTGCCAAGCCGGCTACGCGTGCGGTCGGCCAGCGCGCCCATCGCCGGGTCGGCGATCGCATCGGCGATCTTGGTCAACAGGATCATCGTGCCGACTGCGGCAGCCGGTAGGTGCATGGTGTCGGTGTAGAAGATCAGCAAAAATGCCGAGATGTTGGCCCAGTACAGATTCAGACCCAGATCGCCGGCGCCATAGCCCAGCTTCTCTCGCCAGCGCAGGCGCGCCGATGCAGCAGACGTTGCGGGCGGTGACGGCATCGACACACCTTCAAATGCGTTGTACCCGGCCGAGCACGCCGGTACGCTGGGTGCCCGCGCACCTGGCGAGGAGCGCCGACGCTACACCACGCATCGGCTGCCGCCAACGTGAAATCCACTCGAATGCCGAATAGACACAGAGATATAACCTGACGTGATGGACACCGCTGCACACGCCACGCCCGCGTCCGCTTCGTCGCTTGCCCTGGTGGTGATGGGCGTATCCGGCAGCGGCAAGACCACCATTGCGCAAGCGCTTGCAGCGCATTACGGCTTCCGTTTTCTGGATGCCGACGACTACCACAGCGTGGCAGCACGCGCGCAGATGGCGGCCGGCCAACCGCTCACCGACGCGATGCGTCTGCCGTGGGTGGAACTGCTAGCGGCCACCCTGCGCGATTGCGTGCAGGCGGGCGAATCGGTGGTGCTGGCGTTCTCCGGTTTGCGCAGCGCACACCGCCAATTGCTGCGCAACAGCGGCGTGCCGATGCGCTTCGTATTCCTGCACGCAGCCCCGCACGTGATCGCCGCCCGCCTGGGCGCCCGCGCCGGCCACTTCATGCCACCGACGTTGCTTGACAGCCAGCTAAAGACCCTGGAGTTGCCGCTGGACGAAGCCGACGTGGTGTCGGTGGACGTGGATGCCAGCGTGCCCGCCGTCGTGCAGGACGCGATCGCGCAGCTGGCAGCGATCGATCCCGCTGCATTGCAGCATGCTTCACGTGCATCGGAACGCGTGTCATTGGGCGCATCCGATTTGCCCGACGCGTGAGGTGATTGCCGCCTAGCGCGCGGGCGTTGTGCGTTGTGTTGTGCGTTGTGTTGTGCGTTGTGCGTTGTGCGTTGTGCGTCACGATGCTGCCGCTGTTGTCGCGATGCACAACACGCCGAGCGATAGCGTCGCCAGCAGTGTGACCGCAACGCACATAGACAGTGCGCGCAATACGACCGCACAACGCACCTGCTGTCGCGTCAGCTTCCGCGCCACGCCCGCATCACCCACCGCAGGCATCCGCACCCCGCACCAGGAGCGCCGCACGCGCGGTCACTCACCGTGCTCAGCGCAGGCATCCATTCGCTACGAACTACAGCACATTGGATCCGCCCCCCGACATCGCGCACCGGACGCTCGTCGCATCCGCTCTCATGGCGCACGCCCAATTGCAGCAAAAACCCACCGCACAAGGTTGCGCGAAATTTCCTGGTTACTTCTTTCAAACCATGGTGGCACGCACACATTTGGCCAACGCTCATCAATCATTTTTTCTATCGCGACAGCGCAAGATAGTGATGAATCATCATGATCTGCGCGAATAACGAACAGATTGAACGCAAATTTTCCAAGCTGGTGGTACCAGATGCAAACGGACCCGACCGCTTTCTGAATGTAGCGCAGCGCAGGTATTGCGCGACCACTTCAATCGTCCATCTTTCGGTCAGCAGATCCGGGGGGATCCACTGCTTCCTTCCATCTAGGACATGCCGTGATGACCAATCCCAAACGCCGTTTGCGGTTCCGCAGTTTGACGCTCGTTCCTTGTCTGCTCGTCAGTGCCGTGGCTTTCGCCCAGTCTTCCGCCAGCACTGCGCGACAGCCGTTATCGTCCCTGGATACCGAGGCATTCGCACGCTCCGGCCAGGTCTGGCGCAGCTTCGGTCAAGACCTCCCCTTTGCAAGCCCCAGCAACTGGACGACAGCCGGTGGCGGCTACTTGAATTCGCGCTTTGCACCTGGCGAATGGAAGATCAACCGCACCACGGCCAAGACCCTCAAGCCGGCATGGACACTGACCACCACCGGCGATATCTCGGCCACGCCCAGTGTCGAAGGCGGCACCCTGTATGTACCCGACTGGGGCGGCACGCTGTATAGCGTGGACACCCAGACCGGCAAGCCGAACTGGCAAGCCAAGCTGTCCGATTACACCGGCAACGCCAACTCGGTGACGCGCAATACGCCGGCCATCAGCGCCAAGAGCATCATCGTCGGCGACCAGGTTGCCGGTACCTTGCTGGCGCTGGACAAGAAGACCGGCAAGCTGTTGTGGAAGACCACGGTGGAAGCCAATCCGCAGGCGCGCATCACCTCCTCGCCGGTCATCTACGGCAACCGCATCTACGTCGGCCTGTCCTCCGGCGACTGGGGCAATCTGACCGCCAATCACACCTTCAGCTTCCGCGGCAGTGTGGTCGCGGTGGACCTGAACACCGGCAAGAAGGTGTGGCAGTTCTACAACGTGCCTGAGGGCTATACCGGCGCATCGGTATGGGGCCAGGTGGCGATCGACCCGATCAACCGCCGGCTGTATTTCGGCACCGGCAACAACTACAACATTCCGCAGGACGTGGGTAACTGCATTTCCAATGCGCGCTCTTACCGGGGCAGCGAACTCACCGTGCAGGATGAACTCAGCTGCATGGCGCCGGACAACTACGTCGATTCGGTGATTTCGCTGAATCTGGATACCGGCAAGCTCGCCTGGGCCAACCGAGCGCAGGGGTACGACGCCTGGAATCTGTCCTGCCTCGTCGCTCCCACCAACGGGCTGTGCCCCAATACGCAGGCGACCAACCTGACCGGGCCCGATTACGACTTCGGCGGTGCTGGCGTGCAACTGTTCGCCGTGTGGCGCGGTGGCAGGCCGCAGCAATTGGTCGGTGCCGGTCAGAAGAGCGGCAAGTACTGGGCGTTCGATGCCAAGACCGGTACCAACGTGTGGTCGACACAGGTCGGCCCGGGTGGCACCACCGGCGGCGTGGAATGGGGTACCGCCTTCGACCCGTACAAGTCGCAGGTCTATGTGGCCATCAACAACAATTCCAACGCCACCTACACGCTTGGCCCGGCGAACGTCCAGAGCCATAACGGCGGCTCGTGGGCCGCACTGGATGCCGCAACCGGCAAGATCAAGTGGCAGGTCAAGGTGCCCGGCGTCAACCCGGTCAATCCGACCGTGCCGGCGGGCGGCCAAGGCTCGCTGACGGTCTCGCCGAACCTGCTGTATGCCGGCTCGATGGCGGGCAACATGGTCGCACTGGACACCGACACCGGCGCCACCGTCTGGAACTACAACGCTACCGGCTCGGTGATCAGTTCGCCGGCAATCGCCAACGGTGCGCTGTACTGGGGCGCCGGCTACGGCCGCTTCAACTTCGGTACCGCCGCCACCGGCAACCAGCTGACCAAGTTCGTGCCGGATCACGCAGCCAAGTAAGCAGGAGCCGCAGGACGGCAGTGATGCGTCCTGTCCGACACACGACACCGCCGCCTTCGGGCGGCGGTGTCTTTTCAGCGGTCGTCGTTGGACCAGCTGTGGCTGCCAGCACTGCACGGAGGAAGCTGCGATGCGGTGCTGCGTCGTCTGCAGCGAGACCTTCGCGCGCTAACACAACGAGCGGCTACCGAAACGTCGCGAGCAGTCGACAGGTCGGTACGGGCAACGCGCTCGGAATCGCAGTGTCCGAGTGGTACATGCCGATTCCGAGCAACGGCCGCGTCCGCCCGACGACTGCGCAGTCGTTATGTTCGCTGCGCTCAGTCCCCACCTACAGCCGCGTGACCTGGCATAAGCGGATCTGGCCCATTTCCAGACCGTGCGCCTCGGCGGCACGCCGGCGCAGCGCGCACACCAGACCGGCTGCATCCAGCTCCCCATCGTCCGGCACGTCCACGCTATACGCCAGCTGTCCCCACAGCACCGGCCGACCATCGCAATAGCCTTCGTAATCGGCGAAGTAATGCAGCTGGCGCCGCTCAGGTCCCGACGTGGACATCGCCTTGAATCTCCGTGCAGCCCAGATGTTCCAGCGCGATCTCCAGCCCCAACAGATAGCTCTGCGCGCAGTAGCCACGCACCGTGGCGATGCATTGCCCCAGACCATGCGGCAGGCAGCGTTCCGGACGGTCCACGCTGTCGTCGTGCGTTTCGACATAGGGGTAAGGCAGGTCGCTCAGCACGCGATGCAACCGCGCACTGTCCACGCAACTGCCCGGATCGATCAAGGCGATCTCCATCCGCGCCTGACCGGCCACGCGCAGCGCATCCAGCAGTTCCTGTTCCGAGCCACAGGCACGCAACGCCACCGTCTTGCCGGCGTCCCCGGCGCACGCCACCAATTGGCGAATGACGGCGCGCGGCAACGGCTGCGGCCCGCGCACCAGCGGCAACGCCGCCTCCGGCCCACGCATGATCATGATCGACATGGCGTGCTCCTCAGGCAGCAACGCGCAATGGCGCGTGCATCGACGGCAGACACCGCGCGGCAATGCCGAGCGACATCGCATACGCACGTGGCGCATCGTGCGGCGTGATCACCACCGCCAACGGCGCATGCTGCGCATGCAGCCACGGCTCCAGCTCCTGATCGGCATCGGTGTGCAGCTCGATATACGGCGTGGGCAATGCATCCACCGCAGCGCGCAAAGCCCGTGCGCAGCTCCGCTCGGACAGCGGCAGATCTCCCGAATCCAGCAACACCAACTCCACCTCGGCATCGCCACCGGCCGCATGCAACTCGGCAATCAGGCTATCCACATCGGCACACGCCAGCGTGCGCAACGCACGCCCGGCACACTCAGGCAACTGCATCGGCACCAACGGCGCCGCATTGGCCTGAGGACCTCGCAAAATCAGGATACACATCGTGTTCGGCTCAACGCACCACAGTGCGGGAGTGCCAAGGTAGGCCTGGGTGGCGTAAAGGCGCTATTGGCGCAATGCGAATCAGGCATAAATTTACTGTATCCGCAGAGCCAATTTACCGAACTCCTGGACCCAGACCCACCGCAACATGGAAACCCCGCTCTGATGGTCACCGGCACTTCAAGCGGCCAGGCCAGCAGCCATCGGATTAGAGAAAATTTCAACGGTTTACGGATCTGCCTGGGCCGTACCCGTCATCAGTTCCCGCGCGTTGCGCGGCGGATCCGAAGCTTCGTTCTCAGTACCGACCAATGTCGGATTCGATTTATTCAACAGCTGCTCTACGAAAACAAGTCGGTTATTGCTGATCGCTTGGTCGTGGCCGGGGTGACGCTAACCCTGTGGCCTCATATCCGGAAGTACGACTGAAACCTGAGTTGGGATACCTTCCGTCCTCAACGATAACCGATGCCCTACTGCCCATTCTTGGCCAAGTTCCGCCCGAACGACGTCCACGCCAATCTCCGTGTTTGAACCAGCGCAAGAAGTCAACCCGGTACTTGCGGCCGGAAACCAAACCCAACGGGCAAGACTCCAACATCAACGTGGGCGGGCAAGACTAGAGATGCTCCATCTCCAGCTCCAATGTCCCGTGATAAGGCACTTGATGCCAACGCTGGCCGAGTTCGATCACACGTTCGTACAGGTCGCGTCGGACGTCCACGTGCGACAAATCCGGAGCGGGCTTAGATCGTGACGCGCATGCTGACTGTAGACCTTCCTGGAACTGTTCTTCATCGAACGCGCCGCTCCACAGCTGTGCTTGTAGGCTTTCGACGAGCGCCTCGGCATGAATGGCCTGGTTAGCTGAGTTCGGGTCCTTGGCTTCGTGTGTCTGCTCCATGGCGAATGAAATGGCTGAGCCCTTGGCGACAATGCCCAGGAAGCCCTGGTCGTAGCGCAGAACCGACTCGACAACGTAATGAATCAAGTCGTGCGGCAGTACGCCTTGGCGTGGCATGCTCGTGCTGGTTTCCGAACCATCCCTTCGCAGGCAGAAGAGTTGGTCGTACTTGTCATTCTTAGTAAGCTTCTTGGCGATGATCTTCATGATTGTCCAACCTCTATTTCCTTTTCGAACTGATCGGTTCGCTGTTCGCGCAACTGACCCAATAGACGTCTCGCATCAATGCCATCCACCATCTCACGGATGGTCGAGAATCCCAGCTGCGCTGTCATCGCTGCAGATCCTGATCGATGCCTTCGGGGTGGTGATGGGTGAACCACGCGATCGTTTCCTCTATCGGGCCCGTATCATCCTCGGTAAGCTGACGATAACCGAATACTTCAAGAATATGCCGCGCTTCTGCTGTTTCCCGCTCGAAGGTGGGGTAGTTTCCGAACAGGCGCAATGCATCCATGATCGCTCCGTCCAGGCGATGTGCGGAAGAGACCTTGTACGACACAGTGTCGATGCGCAGTTTTTCGAAGATCGATTGTCTGGACGAGGTGCCGGATGAGACAACAGTTCTCAATTTCCGCCACGTGCTGAAGCGACATGATTTGGCGCGCAGGCTGCTGCATGGCAAGGAGGACACGGTGTGCAGTGACGGCGGCTACACTGGGCTGGACAAGCGCGAAGAGATGAAGTGGTAGCGCAAGTTGCGCTACCTGATCGCCGTGAAGCTGAAGCAGATCAAGAACAAGCGCGAATGGAAGTTGGCCACGCGATGGGAGCACACCAAGGCCAGCCTGCTCGTTCCGGACGATCGAGCGTCAGTTTGGTTACGTCAAGGTGCGCTATCGCGGCCTGGCCAAGAACACCGCGCAGGTGCTGACGTTGTTTGCGCTGTCGAGCCTTTGGGTGAAGCGAAAGCAGTTGATGCCTGCCGTGGAGGAGGTATGCCTGTAATGGGGCAAACACCCCGAAAATACGCCGGAAACGGCGGAAAACCCAAGGTCTGAGCGCGGTCAACGCCACCGATGTGGCTCGCAGCGTCGTCCAGCAACGTTGATCAGACTATCCCTAGGCAGAACGAGACGTCACTTCTCCCGCCGCCAGTTCACCGACCCCTTGGTCTCCACCGTGCTGGATTCGGCTTCAATATCGAACCCTCGGCTGAGCAGGTATTTCAGCGTCAGCACCGAGCCGCTGCCGACCATCGAGACGCCGTAACCGACGTAGAGCTTGGGCGAGAGGTATTTGCCGAAGCCCACCACCGAGCCGCCCAGGGTACTGGATTCGCTCACGCCGGCTTCGTCCAGGCCGAGCTTGGCGCCGATCTGCGAGGCGATCAGGCTGCTGCCGGCCGACAGTGCCGCCGAAGCGGCGCTGACCTGTTGGGTTTCGTCGCTGCTGGCGGTGGACAGGCCGCGGCCGAGCACCAGGTACGAGAGCGCTTCGGATTGCGACATCGCCGGCTCCGACCAGACATCGGCGCGTGGCGATTCGGCGCGGCCGCTGACGTCGATGCCGGCAGTGACGTCGCCGATCCTGCGTTCGGCGCGCAGGCTTACGCGCGGGTCGGACACGATGTTGTTGTTCCAGGTCAGCTGGCCGCGGCTGATGGTCAGATCCTGGCCATAGGCCTTGTAGCGGCCACGCACATCCAGCCCGCCGTTGGCGGTCATTTCGCGGCCCGGGCGGGCGCGGATCTGCATCTGCCCGCTCAACCCGCCCTTGAGGCCGAAGCCGGTCATGTTGACCTTGTCGCCGAGCACGATGGCCAGGTCCATATCCAAGGGCGAGGCCGGCGTCTGTTGCGGATCCACCGGGTCCAGTACCACCACGTCTTCGGACACCGAGGTGCCGCGGTCCAGGCGTTCCAGGTCGATGTCCGCTTCGGGCACGGTGACCTTGCCGCGCAGATGCATGGTGTTGTCGGTAATGCCGAACTGCATGTCCGGGTTGGCGATGATGCGCAACTCGCTGGTGTTGTAGGCCAGCACGTTATCGCCGCGGATAGTGAGCAGCAGCGGCGTGCTGGTACCGAACCACGACAATCCGCCATCGACGGTGAGCGTGCCGGGACCGGATTTGGCCGAGGCGGTGATCTTGGCCGAGCCATCCGGCAGCGCATCGAAGCGGCCCTTGCCTTCGCTCAGCGTCAAACCCATCGATGGGTATTCGGCAGTGAAATCGCTCAAGGTGGCATCGCCGCCGAGCAGCGGTTTGTCGCGGGTGCCGCGCAGGCTCACGTGGCCTTCGACCAGCCCCTTGGGCTGCACCACATCGGCAATCACCAGCTCCAGCCAGTACAGCCGCGACATATTGAGATACAGCTCGCCGTTGAGCGGCGCGTACGCATCCCAGCCGGTGTTGAACTTGGCATCGACAAAGCCCGCGCCCTGGAAGCCGATCCCGAGCTTGGCCTGAATCTGCTGCTGGGTGAAATCGGCCTGCATGCTGAACTGGTCGTAGCGCAGCAACTCGCCGCGATTGGGCTTGCCGGCCACTGCCGCATAACGGGTTTCGCCCAGACGAATGCCACCCTCGGGAGAGGCGATGCGCAGGCTGCCTTCCCAGGCATTGCCGCGCGGTTTGAAACTGCCGTCCAGCGACAGTTCGCCACGCAGGTAGATCTGCCGGCCTTCCTGCTTGGGCAGCCACGGCTGTACCAGCGACAGCGGCAGTGCATCGCCGTGCACCACCATGCCCTCGCGCGGCCAGTTGGCACTGGCGCAGAGCGCGCCACCGGTGGCCGCGCCCAGGCAGGTGTCGGACAGGGTGAAGGCCGCGCCGTCGGTGCTGAACTGCGCCGGCTGACGCAGTGCCCAGGCATCCCCCTTGGCCGGTACGATCCGCAGCGTGGCGACCTGACCCTGCCAGCGCTCGCCGTTGCGCCGCACATCGCCCTGCAGGGCAACGCTGGCCATGCTGTTGGCGATGTCGGCATCCAGCCGCAAGGCTTCCACCGCGCCACGCGCCTGCACGCGCACGCTGTCCAGCACCGCACCGGCTTCGATGCCGGTGCCTTGCAATATCAGTTGTCCATCGCTGCCGCGCCACGGCAGCCGGCCACGCAGGCTGAGGCTCTGGGCGCTATAGGTGTCCCAGCGCAGGCCAGTGCCGGCGATGTCGGCGGTGATGTCCGGCGCCTCGCGCTTGCCGCTGACCTGCAGTTGCCCACGCACCATGCCGGTGGCACCGGGCATGACATCGTCCAGCTGCAACGGCTGCAACTGCGCAGCGATATCCAGCTGGTCGCCCACCTTGCCCTTGGCGGTGATGCGGCTATTGCCCAGCGCCAGTTGCAGTTCGCCTTCGCCCTGTTCGCCACGCAACGCGAACTTGCCGTTTGCCGAGAGCGCGCGTTGGCGCAGCTGCCCGGTCAGGTTCGGAATCTCCGCAGTCGCCTCGAAACCCGGCGAGACCCCGCCCGCAGGTGCCGGCAATTGGCGGCCCTTGGAGGCGATCTTGCCGGACAGATTGCCGTTCCAGCCCGGCACGAAATAACCCGGGTCGAACTTGGCCAGTTGCGCGCTGACATCCCATTGCAGTTCCGGCGCCCAGCCCACTTCACCGCTAAGGTCCAGCGAGCCGCCCGGCGTTTTCGCCTTCACCTGCTTGAGCTGCGCACGTTGGTCGTTGCCGCGGCTGTCGAACACCAGTTCGGCCTGCTGCCCGTCGCGCTCGACGGTAGCGCGGCCGATCGCGGCCCACGCCCGCAAGGTGCCGGCCACGCCCAGGCGTGCGTCTTTCAACTCCACCGGCACCAATTGCGCGTCGGGCGTGGCTGGATCCGCAGCCGGCGTAAATCGCAGGCCGCTGGCGTTGACTGCAAAACGGAAACTCGGATTCTGGGTATCGCGCAGGTCGGCGCTGCCGCGCAATTGCGTGCGGCCGTCGAAAGTGTCGATCACCAACGGTTCGACGGTGAGCACCTGTTCGGCCAGACGCAGATGCGAGGGCTGCAACGTGGCGCTGAACTCGCCTTGCTTGATGCTGCCCTGCAGATCGGCGTTGCCGCCCTTGCCGGAGGCCTGCAGGTTCAGCGCGATCGGCGTGGCCGGCGTGGCCGGCGGATTGGGCTGCCCCTCTGCCGCCGGAATCAACAGCGACGTATCCAGCGCCTCGCTGACCGCCTTGAACGCCCAGGTCGGGTCGTCGCGGCCGGTGAATACCAGGCTGGCCTGTAGCGGCGCCGGCGCGCGGCCGGCGATGGCCACTTCCATCTTGTCCAGATCGCCGCGTGCCACCAACCCCAGGCTGGCCGGCGTCCGTCCGCGTGCGGCCGGCAGCACCGCAGTGGCGGTGAGATCGGCGCGATAGTCGTCGTTGGGCACGTAATCGCCGTGCAGGCGGACGTCGCCCATGTCGGTATCGATGACCAGATCGCGTGTGCGTAGCTCGCCAGTGGCGACATCGAGCCCGCCCTGCACCTTGTGCAACACGATCATCGGTTGCTGCAGCTGGGTGATGCGCAGGTTCTGCACATCGATCTTTTCGGCCTGGATCGCCAGCGGCACGTTGATCTGCGGCAGCGATTCGGGCCAGCTGGGCAGGGTGAATGGTTCGTCGCTCTTGCCCAGATTCAAGGTGGCATTGCTGACCTGCACCGCGTTCAGCTGCAGCTTGCGGCCCAGTAGCGGGCGCAACTCCGGCTCCAGATACACACGCTCGGCGGTGAAATGGATGTCCTGATACGTGAAGTCGACATTGCGCAAGGTCAGCGGGCCGGCCACCGGGCCTTCGACCTTGCCGTAGGTGAAGCTGGCACCGATCGGCAAGCGCGCGACGACCTGCGCCAGCAACACATCGCGCCCAGCCACGGTCTGCAACAGCCAATAGAGTGCGATCAAGGCCAGCAGCACCAGCCCGAGCACGGTCAGGCCCGAGCCCACCCAGAAGCGGCGGCGGCGATAGAAGCGCGCGCGGCGCGGTGCAGGGGCTGGCTTAGGCGTGCTCACAGGTTGGCCCCGATATCGATATAGAGCTGAAACTGGGAGTCGGGGTCGTTCAAGCCATGCGCGATATCAACGCGTACCGGCCCCACCGGCGAGCGCCAACGCAGGCCGAAGCCGATACCGGTATGCCAGTCCGGCCGGTCATCGAACGCGCTACCGCTGTCGACGAACACGGCTCCGCCCCATGGGCCACCGTTGAGGTAATGCTCGTGTTCGGCACTGGCGGTCACCACATTCTTGGCACCCAGCGCGAATTCGTCTGGCTTGGGCGTGCGCGGGCCAACCTCGCGAAACGCATAACCGCGAATGCTGTTTGCGCCACCGGCGAAGAAGCGCAGGCTCGGCGGCATCGCCACCAGATCGCTGGTCCAGGTGGTGCCGCCTTCGCCGCGCAAGATCAACCGGCTGTTGTCGCCGGCGCCCAGAAACCAGCGTAGCTGGCCATAGACCTGGCCGAAGTTGGTATCCGAGCCGGCGCCTTCGGCACCGCCGCGAATGAACGCCTGCCCGGATACGCCGCTGCGCGGAAACAGGCGGTCGTCGACATTGACGTAATTGACCTGCAACTGCGGATAGACCAGCGTGGAGGTCTCGTAGACCGCATCGGTGAAATCGCTGCCGCTGGCGAACCGCCAGCGCTCGCGCAAGGCGTTGATCGAGGCGATGGCGCTCCAGCGCTCGTTGATCTGGCCGCTGCGGCTGCCGGTGAGTTTGACGTTACGCAGATCGATGTACTCGGTCTGTTCGTCGTACAGCCGCGCCGAGGCGGTGTACCAGCCATCCAGCCAGCGGAACGCCGGCACGCGGTAGCTGGTGGTCAGGCTCTTGCGTTTCTGCGCATAGTCCAGCTGCGTGTCCATCTTGTGGCCACGCGAATTCACGTAACGCCGCTCCACGCCACCGCGGACACCGGCGCCGCTCTCGCTGCCATAGCTCAGACCGGCGGTGTACACCGTGCGCTTGGCGCGGGTGAGTTTGACGTCCACCGGCACACGGCCCTGGTCGTCCGCCTCTTCGGGCTTGGGCTGGATATCGATGGTGCTGAAGTAATCGAGCTTGGTCAGCGACTCGCGCAGCCGGTCCAGCTTGCCTTCGTGGTAGTAGCTGCCCTCGTCCCAGTACACCAGCGGCTCGAACAGGCCATCGCGGAAGTAGTCGTAGTCGAAGCGCACCTTGCCCATGTCGTAGCGGCGGCCGCTGTCCCAGTTCAGATCGATATCGGCCGCATGCTCGGCACGCGTGATCGCGACGCGGCGCTGGGTGAAGTCGGCATCGAAGTAGCCACGCTCGGCCAGACGTCGCGTGATGCGCACCTTGCTGGCTTCGTAGTGCGGATGACTGAAGACCTGGCCTTCGCGCGGCTCGAACTGTTGGAGATCCTGCCCCAGATAGCGGTCCTGCTCGGCCCAGCCGGTGATCGAAATATGCGAGGTGCGCACCCGCACCGGCTCACCACGCTCCACCGTGATCACCACGGTCACCTTGTCTCCTGCGCGCGGTGCAGCCAACGTAATCGTCGGCGAGTAATACCCAAACGGCTCCAGCGCCTCGCGCGTCTGCCGCTCGGCTTGCGCCAGCAGGTACTCCAGTCGCGACTCGCCCTGCTCCTTGCCCACGGCCTCATAGAGAGACAGGGAAACCTGGATGTTCTCGATCATCTCCGCGTCGTCGCCGCGGTCCAATCCCTTGATTTCGATCTTGTCGATGGTTGCCCGAGCAACCGCTTGCAGCGGAACGAACAGGGTGCACAGCAAGGAAAGAGCAAACGCGACTTTAAGCATCTGCAAAGGATACCCAGCCTCGGCGTGCAAGGGACAAAAATTGTAAGCAAACACGACTATACGACGGGCGACGGAAGTGGTTACAGTGGCGTGTTGTTAACGTTTCGTTGACAGTGTTTGCGAGCGCCCCGATCTCCATTGCCGCTCGCCCCGTTTACACCTTCAGAGAGGTTCGTTTCATGAAGCGTCGTTTGCTGGTTACCGCCGTATGCGCCGCCCTGACGATGCCATCGCTTGCGATGGCACAGGATCAGGGCGGAGTGACCCAGTTGGACAAGGTCACCGTGACAGGGTCATTGATTCCCCGCTCCCAGATCGAAACCGCAACCCCGGTGTTTTCGATCACGTCCCAGGACATCCAGCGCCGCGGCTTCAAGGACGTCTATGACGTGTTGCGCTCGCAGCCGATGGCGACCGGCTCGGTCCAGGATGGTCAGTTCAGCAATGGATTTACTGCGGGCGCCAAGTCGCTGAGCCTGCTCGGCCTGGATCCTGGTTTCACCCTGGTACTGATCGATGGCCGGCCGATGGCCGACTACCCGCTGCTCTACAACGGCCAGAGCAACTTCGTCGATCTGGCCAGCGTGCCGGTGGGCATGGTCGAGCGCATCGACGTGGCACCCGGTAACCAGTCTTCGATCTACGGCTCCAGCGCCATCGCCGGGGTGGTCAACATCATCCTGAAAAAGCGCATGGACGGCGTACAGATGAATTACCGCATGGGCACCTACGACGGCGGTGGCGGCAACAACCAGCGCTTTCAGCTCACCGGCGGCAACGAGATCGGCGGTGCCGACATCGTGTGGGGCCTGCAACTCGACAATCAGGATCCGATCTACGGCTATCAGCGCCGCGATTTCGATTCCACCAGCGACAATCCGGACCCGACGCTGCGTTACGGCTCGCGCATCGCGCTGCATAACCTTTCCGGCCCTCCGGCGACCTATGTCGATCCAGGCGCGGACAACTGCGCTGCGTTGGGCGCGCTGTTCAATGGCTCGGTGCAATACGACAACCGCCCCAACCGCGGCAACTTCTGCAGCAGCCGCACCGAGCCGGGCTACGCCAGCATCCTCAACAAGGAGCGCAGCGCCAGCGGCTATGCCAACCTGAATTATGCATTCAACGACAATGCCGAACTGTATTCGACCCTGTTGCTCAACCGCACCAAGGTCGAGGTCAACAGCGGATCACGATTCTGGCAGAGCTCAGTCGATACGGGCGGCCTGTTCTACAACCAGGACAGCAAGCAACTGGAAGGGTATCAGCGCGTCTTTGCACCGGAAGAAACCGGCAATCTGAATTTCAACAATAATCGACAGACCGCCGATTCCTACAACATCGCAGTTGGCCTGAAGGGTGGCCTGGGGGCCAGCAACTGGACCTACGATACCTATTACGCGCGCTCGGAGTACCGCATCGAAAGCCGCCAGCAATGGCCGCTGACCGACCGCATCGAAGACTTCTTCCGCGAACAGTTTCTCGGCGCACCGCAAGGCGAGTATTACGGCTATCCGGTCTATTCGCCCAACGATGCCAACTTCTATCGCGCATTGACGCCGGCGCAGTACCGCAGCTTCAACGATGAAATCCGCACCAAGTCCAGAACCTGGACCCAGAACGTCAACCTGCAACTGACCAACACCGAGTTGTTCAACATGCCGGCCGGTGCGGTCGGCATTGCCGGCGTGTTGCAGGCCGGCAATCAGTACTGGACCAACCCGACCGACCCGCGTGTGATCGCCGGCGACTTCTACCAGCTGACCGGCACCCAGGGCAGCGGCAAGCGCGAGAACTGGGCGGCGGCCTTCGAAATGCGGGTGCCGATCCTGAGCACCCTCACGGCCAACCTGTCCGGGCGCTACGACGACTACAAGAACCAGGGCGGCGGTGGCGATTCCAAGTTCACCTACAAGGCCGCACTGGAGTTCCGCCCGACCGATTCGCTGCTGTTCCGCGGCAACTACGCCACTGCGTTCAAGGCACCGGACATGGCGTTCTCGTTCGCTGGCGACAGCGGGTTCTTCCAGAGCGTCAATGACTACTACCGCTGTGCGGTTGAAGAACCCGGCGTACCGATTACCGACTGCACCTATGCCGGCAGCGGCATCCAGGGCCGTCGGGCCGGCAATCCGGAGCTGAAGTCGATCACGGCCAAGTCCTGGGGCGCTGGCGCGGTGTGGTCGCCGAGCACACGCTTCAGCGTCAATGCCGACTACTACAACATCAAGATCGACCAGAAGGTCAGCGATCTCAGCACCGACAACTTGCTGCAGACCGAATCGGCGTGCCGCCTGGGTAGCCTGGACATCAGCTCGCCCACCTGCGTGGATGCGCTGTCGCGGATCGATCGCACGGCGGCCGATGCACCGGTGCCCAATCGCCTGAGCAGCATTCGCATCAATCCGGTCAACATTTCCAATGAGGAAATCTCCGGCGTACTCACCAAGGCGGCCTACAATCTGGCCACCGAATCCTGGGGCCTGTTCGTGTTCGACGCCCAGTACAACCTGACCCTCAAGCACAAAAGCCAGCAATTCCCACAAGACCCGGTACGCGATCTGCTCAATGAACCCTTCTTCTCGTCCGAGTTCCGCAGCATCACCAATGCATCGGTAACCTGGCAGAAGGATGCGTGGACGACCACCTTGTTCGGCCAGCGCTACGGCCGCACACCGAACCTTCTTGCGCAGCAGAGTACCGATGGCTATGCGGTGGAAGGTGCACGCAAGGTCGGCGCGTGGACCACGTTCAATG
The DNA here is from genome assembly GCF_900092025.1 of Xanthomonas bromi. Lineage (GTDB taxonomy): Bacteria > Pseudomonadota > Gammaproteobacteria > Xanthomonadales > Xanthomonadaceae > Xanthomonas > Xanthomonas bromi. The sequence continues at coordinate 27,806 of NZ_FLTX01000012.1, read as the reverse complement.
CAACGCTGGACTACGCGGTCAGCGACGACATCTCGCTGACCGCGACGGTCAACAATGTCGCCAATACCCGCCCACCGCGTGATCGCACTTACAACGCCTACCCGTACTACAACATCTTCAACTACACCGGCTATGGCCGTTCCTACATGCTGGAATTGAACTGGCGCTTCGGCGCGCACTAACTTCCTGCACAAGCGTGATCCAGCGGCAGCCATCCGGCTGCCGCTGGCGTTTTTGGGCTTGTAACGCCTCTGCGGCGTGGTTGCTCGCCGTGCATGCCGCAGCGCTCATGACGTTGCGCGGGAGGGCTCGGCTAAGCCATCTGCTGCACCCGAGCCCAAAGGCATCGGTGAGCATCGGACAAAGAGATTGAAAAGCGCTCGCAGCGCATCTGGTGCGCCGCCGCAAATCGGCTGACTGCGTTACAGCGAGCCCACGTCGATCAGGCCGGCCTCTGACAACGCCTGCCGCAACGGTTCCAGCTGGGAAGCATAGCGCCGCCATTCGTCCACATTGCGACTGTGCACGCCCTCGCGCACCTGCACGCTGCTCAGCGTTGCCGACGCTGCCGCATTGCGCGTGATGTCGATCTGCCCAGGCTCGATGTCCAAGCCGCAACGAGCCATCAACTGCTGCAATACCGTGGATGGGTCACGCACCATCTGCGCGTAGTCCACATCGATTACCCGGCCCGGCAAGGCCGCGCGCCATTGCGCCATCAACCCGTGATACGCCTGGTAGTGACGCGCCAGCGTGTGCAGGTCGTAGCTGTAGGCATACGAATCGCCGAACAGCGCGCGGTAATTGGAAAAGCACACCGCCATCGGTTCGCGCACCAGATGCACGATCAACGCATTGGGAAGCGCGCGTGCGATCGCACCGATCGCTACCGCGTTGGCCGGCAATTTATCGATATACCAGTGCGCCGCGCCGGCGCGCCATTGCGTCTGCTCCAGATAGCGCTGGCCGATTCGCGCGTAATCCAGCGTGGGAAACGCCCGCAACAGGTCTGCATCGAGCAAGCTGCGACCGGCCTGGTCCGCCCCCCAGCGCAATTGATGGCCGAAGTCGTTCAACTCGCCCGCCGAGACGATCTGCGAATGATTGCCCAGCATCCGCTCCAGCACCGTGGTGCCCGAGCGCGGCAGGCCAAGCACGAAGATTGGCTGCGCGCCTTGCACGGTGCCGGTGGGCGGCGCGGCGAACACACCTTGCGCAGCCAACGCACCCAGTTGCGCGTACAGCGCTGCTTCGGCGTCCGCATCGTGGCGCAGACGTGCATGCATCACCGCATTGCCATGCTGCAGCGCGTCCCAGGCGGCATCGGTGTCGCCGAGATCTTCCAGCTCCTTGTACAACGCAAACGCCAGCCCGGCGCGATCTTCGCTCTCGGGTTTGGAGAGCTGCAACTGCTGGCGTAATTGCGCGACATGGTTGTTGCTGGCGGTCTGACGGCGCAGCCGCGCACGCGTCAAGGCTGCGCGGCCGTAGCCGGGCATGTCTGCCAGCGCATGCTCCAACGCCTGCGCGGCGTCATCCAGGCGACCGTTGAACTGCAATTGCACCGCAAGAAAAAAACGGAAGTCCGGGCCATCGAATCCACCCGCCTGCGCGCGCCGCATCATCGCCAAGGCGTCGACGTGTTCGCCCAGGGATTGGTGCACGTGGGCGAGCAAGGCCAAGGTCGCGCCGTCGCGGCACTGCATCACCGAGGGATGGCGCAGCAGCGCGTGCAGTGCGCGATGCTCGCCCACGCGCAACAAGGCCTGCGCCACACGGCAACGCATCGCCACGTCGTCGCCAACATCGCGTGCGGCCAGCTGCAGTTGCGCTACCGCATCACGCATGCGGCCGTTGGCCAACACGGTGCCGGCCAGCAATACGCGCGCAGACACATGCGTCGGTTCGACATCCAGCAGCGCCTGCAATGCAGACGCCGCCACGCCCAGGTCGCGACGTGCCAACGCGGCCTGGGCGGTCTGCCAGTGCAGCGCCCCGGCGGTCGCTGCCATCAGCTGGACAGATGCTCAATGGCCGCGACGCTGCCCAGGCGGTCGCCGAGCTTCTTCAGCAGGGCCAGGCGGTTGGCACGCAGCTGCGGGTCGTCGGCATTGACCATCACGCCGTCGAAGAACGCATCGACCTGCGGGCGCAGGCGGGCCAGGCGTGCGAGCACGGCGACGTAATCGTGGCGTTGCAAGGCATCGCCGGTGTCGCCGATGGCCGCTTCCACCGCTTCTGCCAGCGCTTCTTCGGCCGGTTCGCGCAGCAGCGTGGTGTCGATATCGCCGGGGATTTCGCTCTCGACCTTGCGCAGGATATTGCGGATGCGCTTGTTGGCTGCGGCCAAGGCTTCGGTCTCGGGCAAGGTGGCGAAGATGCCGATGGCTTCGATGCGGCGGTCGAAGTCGTAGAGGGAGCCGTGGGTCGCGCCCAGGTGCGCTGCTACGCCGTGCGGTGCAGTAGCGCCTTCGGGCCCGACGGAGAACAAGGCTGCGACGGCGTTGAAGTGCGTTGCCGGTACGCCCTTGTCGGCGTAGTAGCCGCGTAGGCGGTCGAGGATGAAGTCGAAGATTTCATCGTCTTGGCTAGTCTGCGCCAACGCACTTTTTGCATCTTTTTCGACAGGTTGCGGCACCGTGGCACCAGCTTCTCTGGCCTTTGCTAGCGCAGCTTCTGTCTTGAGTAAGTCACGGGCGCTTGCGTGCAGATTGATCTGATTTCTGGCCTCGGCAAGCAATTTCTTGAGGTCAAAGTCGAACCCCGACTCAATCACTGTTCGCGCCAACCCCAACGCATTACGCCGCAACGCAAACGGATCCTTGTTACCGGTGGGCTTCAACCCTGCGGCAAATCCACCGGCCAGGGTGTCCAGACGTTCGGCAATCGCCAGCACCTTGCCCAACGGCGACAACGCAATGTCATCGCCGGCAAAACGCGGTTGGTAGGCCTCATCGATCGCCAACGAGATTTCACTGGGCTCGCCAGCGGCCTTGGCGTAATGGCGCCCGGCAATGCCCTGCAATTCCGGGAATTCGTTGACCATGCGCGATTGCAGATCGTTCTTGGCCAGTTCCACGGCACGACATGCCTGCACCGGGTCGGCACCCACTTGCGGGGCAATTATCTCGGCCAGCGCCGCCACGCGCGCCACCTTGTCGGCCACGCTGCCCAGCTTGGCCTGATACGTGACGCTGGCGAGGCCTTCGCCCATCGCTTCCAACCCCTGCTTGAGGTCTTCGTCGAAGAAGAACTTGGCGTCGGCAAAGCGCGGGCGGATCACGCGCTCGTAGCCCTTGGCCACTTCGGCCACGTCCCGGGAAACGATATTGGCAATGCCGATGAACTGTTCGGTCAACTTGCCGCCATCGTCCAGCACCGGGAAGAATTTCTGGTTGACCTCCATGGTTTCGATCAACGCCTCCTGCGGCACCGCCAGGAACTCGCGTTCGAAACTGCACAGCACCGCCGACGGCCATTCCACCAGATTGACCACCTGCTCCAGGTTGTCGTCGCTGATGCGCGCGCTGCCGCCGGCCTGCTTGGCGGCCGCTTCGACCTCTTCGACGATGCGCGCGCGACGTGCATCGGCATCCGCCAGCACATGCGCGGCGCGCAGCGCATCGATGTACTCGCCCGGCGCTGCCAACGACACCTCGCCCTCATGCATGAAGCGATGGCCGCGGCTGACGCGGCCGCCACGCACGCCCAGCAATTCGGCCGGAATCACCTCGTTGCCGAACAGCAGCACCAGCCACTGCACCGGTCGCGCGAACGCATATTCGTGCGCGCCCCAGCGCATCGGCTTGGGGATCGGCATGGCGGCGATGGCCTCGCGCAGGATCTCCGGCAGCAGCGCGGCGGTACGCGCACCCGGCGTCACCGCACGGTGCACGAAACGCTCGCCCTTGGCATCGCTGGTGCGCTCCAGCGCGGTCCACTCGATGCCGGCCTTGGCGGCAAAGCCGGCCAGTGCCTTGGTCGGTTGGCCTGCGGCGTCGAGCGCGATGTTGAGATACGGCCCCAACACTTCCGAGCGCTGCTCCGGCTGCTCGGTGGCCACGCCCGGCAACAGCACCGCCAGACGGCGCGGGGTGGACAGCGGCTTGGCATCGCCGCGGGTGACCGCAACGCCGCGCTTTTCCAGACCGCTCAGCACGCCATCGAAAAAGGCCTGCGCCAGACCCGGCAGCGCCTTGACCGGCAGCTCTTCGGTGCCCAGTTCGATCAGCAGGGGAAGTTGTTCGCTCATATGACATGGACCTTTACGTGTTCCCTTCTCCCGTCGGGAGAAGGTGCCCCGAAGGGGCGGATGAGGGTACGGGCGAAGCTGTGTGGAGTTGGGTGCATGAGGGCTGCGCCCCGTACCCTCACCCCAACCCCCCTCCCGGCGGGAGAGGGGCTTTTGGTCCTTCTCCCTGCGGGAGAGGGTGCCCCGAAGGGGCGGATGAGGGTACGGGCGAAGCCTGGTGGAGTTTGGGTGCATGAGGGCTGCGCCTCGTACCCTCACCCCACCCCCTCTCCCGCAGGAGAGGGGCTCTGGTTACTTTTTCACCCCAGGAAACCCCAGCTTCTCGCGCTGCGCGTAATACGCCTGCGCCACGCCCTGGGCCAGCGCGCGCACGCGCAGGATGTAGCGCTGGCGCTCGGTCACGCTGATCGCGCGGCGCGCATCCAGCAGGTTGAAGGCGTGGCTGGCCTTGGTCACCTGCTCATACGCCGGCAGCGGCAGGCCGACCTCGACCAGCTGCTTGGCCTCGGCCTCGCAGGCGTCGAAACGATGGAACAGCTCGGCCACATTCGCGTGTTCGAAGTTGTAGGTGCTCTGCTCCACCTCGTTCTGGTGGTACACATCCCCGTACGTCACTGCGGCGCCGTCCGGGCCGTAGGTCCACACCAGTTCGTAGACGTTGTCGCAGCTCTGCAGGTACATGCACAGCCGTTCCAGGCCGTAGGTGATCTCGCCGAGCACCGGCTTGCACTCCAGGCCGCCAGCCTGCTGGAAGTAGGTGAACTGGGTGACTTCCATGCCGTTGAGCCAGACTTCCCAGCCCAGGCCCCAGGCGCCGAGCGTGGGCGATTCCCAGTTGTCTTCGACGAAACGCAGGTCGTGCACCAGCGGATCGATGCCCAGCGCCTTGAGCGAGCCCAGGTACAGGTCCTGGATGTTGTCCGGGTTGGGCTTCATCGCCACCTGGTACTGGTAATAACGCTGCAGGCGATTGGGGTTTTCGCCGTAGCGGCCATCGGTGGGGCGACGCGAGGGCTGCACATAGGCCGCATTCCACGGCTCCGGGCCCAGCGCGCGCAGGAACGTGGCCGGGTGGAACGTGCCCGCACCCACTTCCAGGTCCAGCGGCTGGATCAGCACACAGCCTTGCTCGGCCCAGTACTGGTTGAGGGTCTGGATCAAGCCCTGGAACGTGATTGGAACGCGGCGGGAATCGGACATGCAGCAAGGGCCGTGCGGAAGGGGTGCGCTAGTATACCGGCCCACCCGCAGCGCTTTGCCGCGGGCGATTGCCGCAGGGGACCACACGCATGGAACAGCGGCGCAACGCCGACCCGGACAGCGCAGCGACGATCCTGCCGCGCGGCCGGTTGATGTTCGACCCGGTGGCCGCCGCCCTGCTGGCCGACGGCATGGTGGTGCCGCACGAACACGAGCGCGTGCAGTTTTCCGCCACCGGCGTGCGTAATGTCAGCGAAGTGCACCCGCTGGTGCTGCTGGCCAATCTGAAATTGCACGCGGCGCAGCCGCCGGCCGGCGAACTGGGCCTGGAACGGCTCACCGAATGGCTGGCCACCCGCACCGGGCTGCGCTATCTGCGCATCGATCCCACCCGCATCGATGTCGCCGCCGTTACCGGCGTGGTCTCGCACGCCTATGCGCGCCGCCATCGCATCCTGCCGTTGGCGCTGGATGCCGAGCGCGTGCTGATCGCCACCAGCGAGCCGCTGGCGCTGGACTGGCTGGCCGACGTGCAGCACTTAAGCCGGCGCCGCATCGAGCTGGCGCTGATCAACCCGCTGGACCTGCATCGCTACACGATGGAGTTCTTCGGCGTCACCCAGTCGGTGCGCGGTGCGCGCAGCGATGCGCGCAGCACCGAATCCAACGTCGGCCTGCCCAGCTTCGAACAGTTGGTGGAACTGGGCCGCGCCGGCGACGTCAACGCCGACGATCACCACATCGTGCATATCGTCGACTGGCTGTTGCAGTACGCCTACGAGCAGCGCGCCAGCGACATCCACCTGGAGCCGCGCCGCGAGGCCGGGCGCATGCGCTTTCGCATCGATGGCGTGCTGCACAAGGTGCTGGAAGTGCCGCCGTCGGTGATGACCGCCGTGGTCAGCCGCATCAAGGTGCTCGGCCGCATGGACCTGGCCGAACGCCGCCGCCCGCAGGACGGCCGCATCAAGACCCGCTCGCCGGGCGGGCGCGAGGTGGAAATGCGTTTGTCGACGATGCCCACCGCGTTCGGCGAGAAGTGCGTGATGCGTATCTTCGACCCGGATTCGGCGTTCAAGAGCATCGAGCAGCTCGGTTTCAGCCCCGAAGAGGCCGCCGGCTGGAGCGCGCTGGTGGAGCGCCCGCACGGCATCGTGCTGGTCACCGGCCCCACCGGCTCGGGCAAGACCACCACGCTGTATTCCACGCTCAAGCGCCTGGCCACGCCGGACGTGAACGTGTGCAGCGTGGAAGACCCGATCGAAATGATCGCGCCGGAATTCAACCAGATGCAGGTCCAGCAGAACATCGACCTGGATTTTGCCAGCGGCGTGCGCACGCTGCTGCGGCAGGACCCGGACATCATCATGATCGGCGAAATCCGCGACCTGGAAACCGCACAGATGGCGGTGCAGGCCTCGCTCACCGGGCATCTGGTGTTGTCGACGCTGCACACCAACGATGCGGCGTCGGCGATCACGCGTCTGCTGGATCTGGGCGTGCCGCATTACCTGGTGGCGTCCACGCTCAACGGCGTGCTGGCGCAGCGGCTGGTGCGCACCCTGTGCGTGCACTGCAAGCGCCCGCATACGCTCAGCGACGACGACTGGGCGGCGATCCGCGAGCCGGGCGAAGCGCTGCCGGAGGCGCTCAACGTGCACGCACCGGTCGGTTGCCTGGAGTGCCGCCGCACCGGCTACCTGGGCCGGGTGGGCCTGTACGAGCTGCTGCCGGTCACCCCGCGCCTGCGCACCCTGATCCGCCCCGACACGGAACTTGCCAGCTTCAGCCACGCCGCCCGCGGCGAAGGCCTGCGCACGCTGCGCCGCACCGGGCTGGAGAAGGTCGCCGCCGGGCTGACCACCATCGAAGAAGTGCTGTCGGTGTTGCCGCCTCGGGAATAAACGCGTCCTCCGTCCTGATGCGTAGGCCGCTTGCGCGTTTTTCGCAGCCGGCACGCACGTGCATGGCCCGTGGGCGAATCCTCGACGCCGCGAGGCATCGAGGGCCGGGAGGGATTGGTTAGAAAATTCTCTGCTGACAGCGCGACCGATCCCTGCCGATCGCTCGTTTTCGCTCAGGCACAGGTTGTCGGTGGGTATGCACGCAGCAACGCATCCGGTTTCCACGCCGTTCTCGTACGCCACCCGGTCGATCGCCATGACGGCGATCGACACACTCGCCCGCGATTGCGAGCCGCACGCGCCTGATGTTCCCGCACCAGTGGCACTCGGCGCTCATGCCTTCATGGTGGAGATGTCGTCCGGCTCGCAGTTCGCTCTTCTTGATCGCCGCAGTTGCCTACGTCTCGGGTGGTTGATGGATGTTTATGCACGATCCCCCAGACGCTCGATGCCCGCGGGCTTGCGTACGTTCGACGTCATCGCGTGCATCGCTTCTCGATGCCCTGCGATCTCATGCGTCAGTTTTGCCTGCCTGACGGGGTCGGGCGGACGTTTTTGCTTCTCCTTGGCAAGTCTGTTCTGTGCCAACTGCACCCGCTTGTATGCCAGGTGCGTTTGCGCCTTGGCTTTGAAGCTCTGGGCAGTGTGAAACTGCACTTCAAACGCATAGCCCTCGGCATCGGTGAAGCTGGCATTGATGCCGCTGTAGGTGCCGTCTCCCGAGGTAAAGTAATTTTTCAGCTTCACGCACGTCATTCCTTGCCGACCCAGCGCATCCTGTGCCGCCAGCACCTTGGCCACGAAATCGTCGGAAGGCAGCACAAGCGCATAACGCAGCGCATCGCCCACGGCCTGGCTGGCCTGTTCGGCGGTCATGCCGGCTTGCAGATGGCGCCGCATCTGGTCCTTGATCGATGCCACCGATTTTTGGAACGGGGCATGCTGCATCTGCTCGATGCGGCCATCGGTCGCGTTGTAGCGCACGTTCCCCCACAGCCGCGCGCCCACGTGGTCGGCCAGCGTGCTGAGTACCGGCGTCAGCGACGCTTGCTTGACTGCGGCGATGTTGAACACGCTGTATGCCGGCGATGCGCCTGCAGTGACGGGAATCTGCTCGGCGGCGAGCGCCGGCGTCGCGCTTGCCAACGTCGGCACGGTCTCTTCCTGCCAGTCGTCGATCTCCTTGCACCCTGGGGGCGCAGCCACGCGCTTGAATGCCTCCAGCGCAGGCGCCTGCAGCTTGCGCTGCTCGGCCCGCGAAGCGCCGCCAAGCGCCAGCTCATATGTGTGCTTGTACAGATCGTGGAAGCGCTCCTTGAGCTCGAAGGTCTCCGGCGTGTGGAACTGGATCTCCCACAGCGCACCGTCAGGGCTGCGCAGCGTGACATTGATGGCCTTGAAGGAGGGCGGGTACTTGGTGAATTGATTGGTCAGCTTGACCCGTGCATGGCCCTGATCGTCCAGCGTGGCCAGCGCAGCGCGCAGGCCAGCGGTAAAGTCCTCCGGTTCCAGAACCACGCTGTAACGCAGCGCGTCGTTGACGCCAGCCGCCGCTTCTTCCAGCGTCTGCTTTTTCAGCGCCATCCGCTGCCTGAGCTTCTCCTGCAACGAGCTGTACGACTTCAGTTGATGCTCTGTGCCAGCCAGTTGCCCACCATGCCGCGCGGCAACGCGCCTGAGCATGTCGGTGACCTGGGGCTCCATCTGGCGGGCACGCGTCGACAAGGCCTGCGCCTTCAGCGCAATGTCCTCTGGCTGGACGGCACGCAGACGCTCGGCTGGGATCTGCGGCGCGTCGATCCAGCCTGCCTGCTGTAGCGCGTCGAGCGCATCTTCCATGACGCCAGCGGCCATCGACGGCATGCGTTGCAGCAGGGCCTTGGTCTGTTCGGGATCGAAGCGCCCTTCCTGCATGGCCCGGGCGGTCCCCCTGCTGTACGGCACGACGCGGACCCGCTCGGCGAAACGCCGCTCGGACCGTTCGCAGGCCTCCACGATCTTGGCGAACAGCGCCGTGCCGGTGTCGGACTTCAGCGCATCGGTGCCGACCTTGATCGCCATGGTGAACAGGTTGCGCATGGTCAGTTCCGGCTCGCCGGGGATGAGCCCGGGTTGCCCATCCGGGAACTGCGCATGCGAGAGCCGGCAGACCGGATAGTTGTCCAGGATGGCGTGGATGCGCGCCTCCACGCCAGAGGCGGCCGCGTAGGCTTCGGCCAGACCGGGAAACGCCTCGGCCAGGGCCTCCGACAACGCCGGCGCGGCGCTGCCGGCGGCCGAATCCGGCCCAAGCGCAAGCAGCTGCGTGTGCAGCAACGCGGCGGCTTCGCGCGCCTCGGGCGAATGCGCGCGTTCGATCGCCTCGCGCGCCTGGACGCGCAGCGTCGCCAACACCTGGGGATCGCGGGCCTGCTCTTCGAGCACCTGCCGCAAACCGTTGCGCAACTCGCGCTCGATGCCATCGTAGGTGCCGAACATCATGTCGCGCGCCATCGCCTCGCGCAGCTCGTCCGGTTGCCCCATGAAGCGCGACGCCAGCGTGGCGGCCGCCGAGGTGATGCGCTGACCGCGCTTGAGGGACATGATCTCCGACAGTCGCCCGGGCTGGTAGTGGCCGCTGACCGGGTCGATGGCCGGCGTGGCCGTCTTCGGCGGTTTAAACGACTGTTGCCGACCGCGCCGGGCCTGGCGATCCACCATCACCCGCGAAATCAGCGCGGCCAGCTTGGGATAGCCTGCGTAGACGAAGGCATCGTCGCCGTCGGTGTCCATGTTGCGTTTGCGCAATTCGTCGATCGGCAGTGCGCCCAGGCGCCCAGGCTCCACGATGTCCTTGAGCCGCAGGCTGCCGGTGCTGAGGATGTCGCGCGGCAAGGCACCGCGGTCGCGGCCGCTCGTCCAGCACGACAGCGTCTTCAGATCTTCCTTGGAGCAGGCCAGGTCGGTGTCGGCAAACTCGGCCGGCCACTGCTGCTCCGGCACCACAACCAGCATGCCCTTGCTGTGCAGCATTTGCGGATCGATGCCGGAACGATCGTCGAAGCCGGTATAGCTGTATTGGATGCCGAAAGACCGGGAGAGGAACGCGGCGGTGGCGTCGCCCTTGGCCGCGGTGGCGATACGTTGCTCCGGCACCGGCAGTAGATTTTCCTTGTCGTAGGGGGGTTTGCCAAGCAGCAACGGGCCGCCCGCGACGTCGAAAGCCTGGCTGCGCTGCTGCGGCAGATGGACCTTGTCGTCGGCGGAGGGCACCGCCCGGACCCGCTGGCCCCGGTAGCCGCCGCCGATGAGCCGCTTGTACAACCACAGGGGGTCATCGCCTGTGGGCTGCAGCGCCTCGAGCTGGTCCTGCATCACCGCGTGCGCCTCTTCCAGTGCATCCTTATCGCGCGGGTAATGCTGCAGCGCCTGCGCTGGCATCATCGAAGGACCCTTGTCCTTGGCAACCAGATCGCGTTGCTGCTGGGTCGCCTGGTTCGCCTGCACTGCGTGCCAGGCATCGTAATGCTTGCGGAAGGCCGGGATCGACAAGGCCACCTCCAATTTCAGGAAGCCGCAGCCATCGTTGGGGCACAACGCCAGGGCAGTGCCATCCACGGCCAACGGCTTGAACGGATGCGCCGGGCCCTCGACGTCATCGAACACACCCAGGCGCAGCGTGCCCTCCACGACATGGTCACTGGGCACCATCTCCAGCAGCGAGCGCTGCATGCGCGACCAGTCCTCGCGTTGCGGAGCGAGCTTGGCGGCCAGCTGCATCAGGCTGCTACCCGGGGCAGTGTCGGCATAGCGGAACGCCGGCAGCAGCGACCCCGATTCCTTCCTTTGAGACGGCACGAGGCTGTTGCTACCGGATTTGCTGCGCGCGGCGCGGCTGCCGCCTAGCATGTCAAAGCGCCAGGGCTCACCGTTGTAGTTGAACGTCCGTGCGAGCATGAAGGTCGAAATCTCCCCAGGCAGCTGCACCTCCACCAGCGGGAGGCCGGTCAGACGCGTAAACAGGGTGTACGGCTTGTCCGATTCGGACTGGTTGGTCGACAGTTCCTTGCCCAGCAGATCGACCACCACATGGGTCGTGCTGCCGCGGCCGGGCGCCGGCGCCGCCGGCCGGCCGGGAACCGTGGACATGCTCGAGCGCCCACTCTCCAGGTCAAAGCGGGTCGGTGGATGGGCCTGGGTAATCGTCGGCGCGTCCTTGGCCATGCGCAGGTCCAGGGCGTCGAACACCTGGTCGCCGGCCTCGATCTGGGCGATCAGGTTCCAGCTCATCTCGCCAAGGTCCGCCTCGATCGCCTGGCGTGTGCGCGCCAGCGTCAGGTCCACCCATTGCACCAGTTCGTCGCGGCGCTGACGCAGTTCCCGCCGTGGGCCGTCAAGATTGCGCGGTCTCCATTGCCGGCTCACCACCGCGTAGGCTTTGAGCATCTGGTAGAAGGTCAGCGCCGGGCAGCGTGTTGCGTGCTGTTCGATGTCGGCCGAGGCGGGCGCGCCACCGCCGCTCAAGTACAGGTCGGTCTTGCGCGCGACGATGGGCTGCAGCGTATCGAACAGGCGCAATGCTTGGACCCGATGGCGTGGGGTCAGCTCCGGACTGCGGATAAACGGCAACAGTCCCAGGCACAGGCTGCCGATCCCCTCAAGGCTGGTCTGGCGTAATCCATCCTCCCCGACCAGGACCGACACCCGCTCCAGCGCTGGCTGCCCCAGCGGACGCATCTGTCGGTTAAGCCGCGCCGCCGCAAGGGCCTTGAAGAACACCCCGATATCTGCGGCCGAGGCGGAAGCGAACCGCTCACGGTGCAGGTCCAGGTGCCCGGCCATCGCCTGCAGCTTGGCGACACCCAACGTCAGGACCTGCTCATCGTGCTCATTGTGCTCATCGTCCAGGTGCAGCAGGCGGGACATCGCGTTGGCCACCATCGCGATCCCACGCATCTCGAACTGCCGCCAGGGCAGCTCGGTCGAGCCTGCGCGCTCGGCGAGCAGCACGAATGCCGACTGGCACATCGGCCTGTCGAGACCTTTGCTCAGCGCGTTGAGCGCGATGGCCACCCCTTGCGCGTCCAGGGCCTTACGCAGGCCGGGTTCGTTGGTCAGCTTCGCAGCCAAGAGGTCGCTGGCCGTCTCGCAGGCCAGCGTACCGGACCATTTGCTCAGGGCGTTGAGCGCTTGGGCCACGTTGATAGGGTCGAGGGCGTTGCGCAAGCCGGCATCGTCGGTCAGCCGCTCGGCCAGCGCGCTGGCGGCCGCCGCGCAGACCGGCGTGTCCGGCCATTTGCTCAGGGCGTTGAGCGCGTTGGTCAGTTCTTGCGGCTTCAGTTCCTTGCGCAACCCAGGATCGTCGGCCAGCCGTGCGGCCAGTGCACTGGCGGCCACCGCGCAGACCGGCGTGTCCGGCCATTTGCTCAAGGCGTTGAGCGCATTGGCCATGCCTCTCGGGTCCAGGGCCTTGCGCAAGTCGGACTCGTCGGCCAGCCGCCCGGCCAGCGCACTGGCGGCCGCCGCGCAGACCGGCGTGTCCGGCCATTTGCTCAAGGCGTTGAGCACTTGGGTCACGTTGCAAGAGTCGAGCGCCTTGCGCAAGTCGGACTCGTCGGCCAGCCGCTTGACCAGCGCGCTGGAGGCGGCCGCACAGACCGGCGTGTTGGGCCATTTGCTCAGGGCGTTGAGCACGGTGGCCACCTCGTGCGCGGTCAGGGCGTTGCGTAACTCGGGATCGTTGGCCAAGCGCTTGGCCAGCGCAGTGGCGACGGCCGCACAGACCGGCGTGCTGGGCCATTTGCTCAGGGCGTTGAGCACGGTGGCCACTTCATGCGCGGTCAGGGCGTTGCGTAACTCGGGATCGTCGGCCAACCGCTCAGCCAGCGTGCCGACGGCGGCCCCACAGACCGCGTTGTCGGGCCATTTGCTCAGGGCGTTGAGCGTGGTGACCATTTGCTGCACGTCGAAGGCCTTGCGCAACCTGGGATCGTCGGCCACGTGTGCGGCCAGCGCGCTGGCGGCGTCCCCACAGACCGTGTTGTCGGGCCATTTGCTCAGCGCGTTAAGCGCGTTGCTCACTTCTTGCGGCTTGAGCGCGTCGCGCAAATCGGGCTCGCGTATCAGACGCTCGGCCAGCGCACTGGCGGCGGCCTCACAGACCGCGTTGTCGGGCCATTTGCACAGGGCGTTGAGCGCGATGGACACTTGCGGCGCCTCGAAGGCCTTGCGCAACCCGGGATCGTCCGCCAGCCGCTTGGACAGCGCATGGGCGGCCGCCGCACAGACCGTCGTGCGGGGCCATTTGCTCAGGGCATTGAGCGCGTTGGACACGTCTAATGCATTGAGATCCTTGCATAACCCGGGATCCTCGGCCAACCGTTTGGCCAGCGCACTGGCGGCCGCTATACAGACATCGGTGCCCGGCCATTTACTCAAGGCATTCAACGCGTTGGCCACGTCCAGTGCATTGAGGGCCTTGCGTAACAGGGGATCGTCGACCAGGCGCGCCGCCAGCATGCGGGCGGCTTCCGCACAGACACCGGTGCCCGGCCATTTACTCAGGGCATTCAAGATGTTGGTTACGTCTATTGCGTCAAGCGCCTTGCGCAACTGGGGCTCGGCGGCCAGCCGCTCGGCCAGCGCATGGGCGGCCGCCGCACAGACCGTGGTGCCGGGCCATTTGCTCACGGCGTTGAGCACGATGACCACACCTTGCCGGTCCAGGTCCTTGCGCAACTGGGGCTCGGTGGCCAGCCGCTCGGCCAGTGCGCTGGCGGCGACCGCACAGACCTCCTTGTCAGGCCATTTGCTCAAGGCTTTGAGCGAGGTGACAACTTGGAGCGCTTCGAAGGCCTTGCACAAAGCGGGATCGTCGACCAGCCGCTGGGCCAGCGCGCTGGCGGCCTCCGCGCAGACCGTCGTGCCAGGCCATTTGCTCAGGGAATGCAACGCGATGACCACTTCTTGCAGCTTGAGGCCCTTGCGCAACCTGGGATCGTCGGCCAGCCGCTCGGCCAGCGCGCTGGCGGCGTCCGCACAAACCGTCGTGCCGGGCCATTTGCTCAGGGCATCCAGCGCTTGGGCCACGTTGATCGAATGGAGGGCCTTGCACAACTCGGGATCGTCGGCCAGCCGCCCGGCCAGCGCGCTAGCGGCCTGCCTACAGATCGGCGTATCCGGCCATTTGCTCAGGGCGTTGAGCACGTTGGCGATGCCTTGCGGGTCCAGATCCATGCACAACTGGGGATCGTCGACCAATCGCTCGGCCAGCGTACTGGCGGCAGCCGCACAGACCGTGACGTCGGGCCATTTGCTCAGCGCGTTGAGCACGTTGGACACGCCTTGCGGGTCCAGGTCCTTGCGCAGCTCGGGATCGTCGGCGACCCGCCCTGCCAGCGCACTGACGGCGGCCGCACAGACCTCGTTGTCGGGCCATTTACTCAGGGCGTTGAGTACATTGGACACGCCTTGCCGGCTCAGGCCCTCGCGCAACTGGGGTTCGTCGGCCAGCCGCTCGGCCAGTGCGCTGGCGGCCGCCTCACAGACCGTCGTGTCGGGCCATTTGCTCAGCGCGTTGAGCGCCTGAGTCACGTTGATAGGTTCGAGGGCCTTGCGCAAGCCGGGATCGTCGACCAACCGTTCGGCCAGCACACTGGCGGCCGCCGCACAGACATCCGTGTCGGGCCATTTGCTCAGGGCGTTGAGCGCGTTGGTCAGTTCTTGCGGCTTCAGGTCCTTGCGCAGCCTGCGCTCGTCGGCCAACCGCTCGGCCAGCGCGCTGACGGCAGCCGCACAGACATCGGTGTCGGGCCATTTGCTCAGGGCGTTGAGCGCGGTCGCCACGCTCTGGGCATCCATGGCAGAACGCAGGCGCTTGTCGCTGGCGACAAGCGCGGCAAACCGGTGCGCCATCGCCTTGCAGTCCGGGTTATCGGACCACTTGCTGAAGGCATTGAGTGCCAGGCTAATGTTCTGCGCTTGCAGAGACTGTCGGGCGTTGTCGTCACGTTGCAGGTGACGCGCCAAACGCGCTGCCGCGCGTTCACACCTGCCGCTGTCGATATGCTTGGAGAAGGCGTTCAGGAGCAGAACTGACGGGTAGCCACCCAGCCCCACCAGATCATCGGCCTGAGTGAGCTGTGCGGCGATCCACGCGATTGCCTCCGTGCACGCCGGCTGGTGCGGGTGCTTGCTCAACTTGTTGCCCACATGCGCCAGCTGCGCCAGCGATGCACCTTCGAACCACCCGGTCTCGTAGAGATATTGCGCTGCGAGCTCGGTGCAACGATCGAGATCGCGGCGCATCGTGCCTGCCACTCTGCCGCGCCCTGCATTGGCAATCAGTTGAAGGTATTTATCGAGCCGCTGCGCGTTGATCTGCGCGTTGACACCCTCTTCCAGGAAGGGCAAAGCCATCCCGCCACGCATGCGATGCGCCAGCTCGTTGTCGTATGCCATGGACACGCACAGGCCCGCGTTATGGTTCCGAGCGATTCCATGGGGCTCACTCAACTGTCGCCGCTGTTGCTGTCGCTGCGCGTTCAGGCGTTTTTGTGTCGCCGCGTCAAGATGATCTTCGGCCCTGCGCAGCTCGGCTGTCTTTAGCCTCCTGCCATCGACAGGCCGCTTTGACTGCCGCTCGGGTTCTTGCTCTTCGCGCAGTCGTTTTCCTAGGATTCGGTCGGATTGCTGTTCGATCGATCGAAGCTTTACCCTCGCCTCCACGCCCTGCTGCGTCGGTCGTTGTGCCCGACGATGCGACGAGGCGATGCTGACGCCAGCGGGCTCTTTGCCGGGGCGCCGATCAGGTGCCATGCCATGCCGGTCGGTGGAATCATCGCGCCGGTGCGAGCCGGTGACCGATTGCGCGAAGCGTCGATCCCATGCGCCTTCGCTGGCTCCAGTGGGTTCATTCACGGACAAGGGCTTCCTATCTCGCATCGACGCCCCAGATTCATTCGACTCTACCCGCCGCTGTTTATTCGGCGGCCGTCCAAGGGGGTGCCGATTGTCCCTGGTGCTGGCTGCTGCCTGATCCTCTGCCGGACCAGGCTTTTCTTCATGGGTGTAAGGCAAGCTTGTGCGTAACGAATTTGGATTGCGGGCATGAGTTTTCATACCCAGAATTTTGGTCAATCTGCCCGCGAGCGACTTCCTCAACACGAAGCATCGACGACGTGTGCGACGCCCGCTGCGAGTTGGCCAATGGCCCTCAACACATCGCATGGATTGAACGCCTGGGATGCAGCACGCCGGCACGGCGACGTGCTCCGCAGCCGTCAAGCGCAGTCTCCGGGTGGTTAGGCGCGATTCGATGTTTTTTTACACGAATCCTGCCGAACCTCGCTCGACCTGACCACCGAAGGCGCAAAGGCCTGTCGGTCCAGTCGTGCGCTTTTGTGCCGATATACAAGGCGTGCCAAAGTCGGCGACTCCCGTCACCACCACCTCCATCCAGTTAAGAGGGAATCAGGACATGGCATTCGGCAATGACCCGCAGCGCACGTATTGGGGCGCCGCTTGAAAAAAACGCGCCACTGCCGCCTACAATCGGGGGCATCTGTCGTGTCCGGGTCTTCGCGCATGTCCGTTTTGCCGTTCCTGATCATCGAAACCGGGCGCCCCGTGCCGGAGATGAAGCGCTACGGCCGTTTTCAGCATTGGATCCGCGTGGCGGCTGGGCTGGCCGAGCATGAAACAGTGGCCATCGACGTCGCCAATGGCGATGCGCTGCCCGACCCAGCCGACTTTTCGGGCATCATCGTCAGCGGTTCGGCAGCCTTCGTGACCGATCGCGCCGACTGGAGCGAACGCAGTGCCGAATGGCTGCGTCTCGCTGCCTATCAGGGCATGCCCTTGCTGGGCATCTGCTACGGACACCAGTTGCTGGCGTACGCGCTTGGCGGCGAGGTCGACTACAACCCGGCCGGACGCGAATCCGGCACGATCGCCCTGGAACTGCACCCGCCAGCCGAACAAGATCCTTTATTTGCAGGCCTTCCGCTGCAGTTCCCGGCCCATGCCACGCATCTGCAGACGGTCGTGCGCGCCCCCGATGGCGCCATCGTGCTGGCGCACTCGCGTCAGGATCGCTGCCACGCCTTTCGCTGGGGCCGGGCCACCTGGGGCGTGCAGTTCCACCCCGAATTCGCCACCCGCCACATGCGCGGGTATGTGCAGGCGCGTGCCGACTGCATTGCCCGCCATGGGCGTTGCGCCCGCACGGTCGCCCGCGAGGTCACCGCCGCCCCCATCGCCCGCAAGCTGCTGCGCCGTTTCGTGCATCACGCACGCGGCCTGCAAACAGTGAACGCTGGTCCCGGCGCGCGCACGTAAAAGCAGCGATAATCGGGTGACGCCGGATGGTCCGGCGCGCGTAGCGATCCGGAATGGGAATGAGCGAAATTCGTAAGGTGCCGGCATCTGCCGGTGCAGAGTGGCTGTTGACCGGTTTCTCGCTGTTGAAGCGGGCGCCGCTGGCGCTTGGCTCGCTGGGGGTGATCTGGAGCGTGGCGGCCTCGCTGGTGGTGTCGCTGTCGGTCCTGGTACCGCTGTTGGGCCCAGCCCTGCAGTTCCTGCTGGTGCTGGCCGGGCCGCTGTTCATGGGCGGCCTGCTGTGGGCCATCCGCGAAGTGGACGAAGGCCGCGTCGCCAAACCGTCGCATCTGCTGCATGGACTGCAGGACGGTCGCGCGCCGCATCTGCTGGTGTCGCTGCTGCCGCAGCTGATCGCCGGCTTGCTGCTGGGCGTGCTGTTGCTGGCGATGATCGGTGCCAGCGGGCTGCAGCAGCTGTCGGAGGTGATGATCAAGATCAATCAGATCAGCCAGTCCGGCGCGCAGCCGGATCCGGTGCAGATCGAGCAGCTGGCCGCCAGTCTGCCGGCCGGACGCATCCTGCTGTGGCTGTTGCTGACCATCGCCACGTTCGCGGCGATGACGCTGGCGCTGTTCGTGATGCCACCGCAGGTCATGTTCAACCGCAGCACCGGTGGTCATGCGCTGCGCGAAAGCCTGCGCGCCAGCCTGCACAACCTGCCGGCGATGCTGGTGTTCTTCGTACTCGCATTCATCTCCATCTTCGCGACCTATTTCGCGGTGATGATCGTCGCGCTGATCGTCGGCCTGGTTGCCGGCCAGACCGTGGCGATGTGGCTGGCCCAGCTGCTGCTGATGGCCGTGCTGATGCCGGTGTTCGCCGGTTCGATCTACGCGGCATGGAAGCAGATGTTCGGCCACGAAGGCGCGGTCGCTGAGCCAGCTCCGCCATCGCGCCCGGATGTGTTTGTCGCCTGAGTGTTGCCGGCATTGCCGATGTGCAGCAAAAAAAAGCCGCTCGAAAGAGCGGCTTTTTTTATGTGGCTGTCGGAGGGATGGCGGCGCAGCCAGCTTCGGCGCAATCGTGCATGAGGCATCGCCACAGGTTGCGAAGAACGCGCCCGTATCGCTCAACCGGCAGTGTTAGGTGTTGCATCCTTCGGCGCCACGGCACGCGACGCCATGATGCCCAGCTCGTAGAGCAGGCACATCGGGATGGCCAGCATCAGCTGCGACACCACGTCCGGCGGGGTAAGCACGGCGGCCAGCACGAAGATGCCGACGATGGCGTAGCCGCGGCCTTCGCTCAGCTGTTTGGGGCTGACCCAGCCCATCAGCACCAGGATCACCAGCGCCACCGGCAGCTCGAAACTGGTACCGAAGGCGAAGAAAATCGCCAGCACGAAATCCAGGTACGAATTGGCGTCCGGGGTGATGGCGATGATGTCCGGCTTGAACGTGGTCAGGAAGTGGAACACCGCCGGCAGCACCAGGAAATAGGCGAATGCGCAGCCGATGTAGAACAGCGCCACCGCCGAGGCCAGCAGCGGAAATGCCAGTTTCTTTTCGCGCTGATACAGGCCCGGCGCCACGAAAGCCCAGGCCTGATACAACAGCCACGGCACGCTGAAGAACACCGCCACGAAGAAGGTCAGCTTGAGCGGGGCGAAGAACGCGCCGGCTGGATTCACTGCGACGATGGTTTGCCCCAGCGGCAGCTGCGAGATCAGCGGTGCGGCCAGCCAGGAATAGATCGCCCGCGAGAACGGCAGCAAGGCCAGCAGTACCACGCCCAGACCGATCAGCGCGCGCACCAGGCGGGCGCGTAATTCGACCAGATGCTCGATCAGACTGCTTTCGGCCTGTGCGTCGTCGAACAGGCTCACGGCTGTTTCTCCTGAATCTTGGTCGGTTCGGTTGGCGTCGGCGCGGCCGGGGTACCCGCATCGACTGGCGCGCCGGTCACCGGCGCAGGCGCGCTGGTGAGATGCGCTGCGTGCGGTGCTGGCACGACGGTGTCGTGGGGAGCCGGGACCAAGCTGTGATGCGGCGCTGGCGCGATTGGTTGGGCTTGCGCAATGACCGCCGCGGCAGGTGCAGGGCCAGCAGCGTCCGATGCGCCTGCTGCCACATCGGCATGAGCGCTGGCAGACAGGTCTGCATGCGCCAGCTCCAACGGAGTTGCCACCGGCGTGGCGCTGCTGCGGATCTCGATATCGCGGCTGACGTCATCGTGCAGCGCGCGGGCGCCCTGCTCTACGTGCTGTTGCGTGTTGCGCAGTTGGTCTTCGGCCTCGCGCAACGACGCCTGCACATCCTGCAGGCTGCGCTTGAGCTCTTCGGCTTCGAGTTCGCGTTCGAGCTCCTGCTTGACCGAATCCCACTGCATGCGTGCCCGGCGCACCCACAATCCGGCGAATCGGGCCGCCTTGGGCAAACGCTCGGGGCCGAGCACGACCAGGGCGACGACCGCAATGAGCGTCAGTTCGCCAACACCTATGTCAAACACCGGCGCCGCTCCGGATCAGCGCGCGTCACGGTCGCGTTCGGCCTGCGCCTCACGCGCCTGCTCGGCCGTGCGCGAGTCGTCGCCGAGCTTGCCGGCCGGCTTGTCGTCGTCGTGCATGCCTTTCTTGAATTCCTTGACCGCGCTGCCGAGATCCTTGGCACCACTGGTGAGCCGCTTGGTACCGAACACCAGCAACACGATCACCAGCACGATCAGCCAGTGCCAAATGCTGAAACCGCCCATGATCCGCTCGCTTGCTGAAAAAGAAGGGAGACCCAGGATACCCCAGCGCACCGCGCAGGGGGATGACAGCCGGTCAGCGCTTGCCGTCCAGTGATTCGGTGCGGATTTCGCCGTCGGACACCGGCTGGAAACCCTGATGGGCGGGCGGCGTGGCGCTGGGCTGCATCGGCACGGTGCTGGCTTCGTTGGCCGGCGGCGGCACGCTGGTCGGTTGCGGTGCCTGTGCCGGCGGCGGGCTCTGCGGACGCGGGGCAGGTGCCGTGCCATCGGCGGAGGCATCGGTACCGCGATTGGCGCGCGCGGTGTAGGTGGCCTCTTCCAGACGGTCGCGGAAGGCGATCACATCGGTGGAAGGCCGTTCGTTGGTGCGGCCTTCGAAGATCATGCGCGGGGTGGCGCCGCCGCCATAGGCATTGAGGTCGGCGGCATCGTCGATCTGCAGTACCGCGCCGTCCAGCGCAACGCCGGCAAACAAGCCACGGGCACGCGACCACGACCAGATTTCGGCCTTGAGCTGGCCGTCGGTCGCGGCGGCGGCGTTGCGACCCACCGGGCCTGCGGCCACGCCGGCATCGGCGCCGAGGGTGAACTTGCCGTTGACGATGTTGTCCAGGCTGCGGTCGTTGCGGAACACCAGTACCACGTCGGAGGACTGCACGCCGGCCTGGAAGCCGATGCTGCCGCCGGTGAGCTTGACGAACACCGGCTGCGACCAGCTGCCGTCGGCATTCTTCATCGACATCAGGCCATGGCCGCGACGCCCGCCGATCACCAGCCCGGCCTTGAGCGTGTCGGGAATGACCACGATGGCACGCGCTTCGTCGAGCAACTTGTCCGGAATGGCCTGCTCGGGGATCTTCATGATCTCGGCGAGCACCCGCACCGCATTACGTGCGCGCTGGTCTTCTTCCGGGCCGGCAACGGCATGGCCGGCGACGAACGTCAGCGACAACAACAGGGCCAGGCGCGACAAACGAGGCATGACAAGCTCCAAGGGATATTCCGTGAAAGATAGCAATGCCGCGACGGTAGTGCCGGCGCAATGAATCGGTGGTGAGCGCAATCGGCAGCCAGACGACGCTGATCGGGACGATTGATGCGCTGTCCTCGGCAGTCCTGCCCGGCTCTGCCAGAATGGTGGGCATGAACACCACTCCTGATACCGCCCTGCTGGTCGTCAACCTCGGCACCCCCGAATCGCCGACCGCCCCGGCCGTGCGCCGCTACCTGGCCGAGTTCCTCAGCGACCGCCGCGTGGTCGCGATCCCGCCGCTGTTCTGGAAGCCGCTGCTGTACGGGGTGATCCTGCCGATCCGCGGCCCCAAGTCGGCGGAAAAATACGCCAAGGTGTGGCTGCCCGACGGCTCGCCACTGGCGGTGTATACCCGCCGCCTGACCGACGGCCTGAAAGCGGCGATGCCGGACTGGCATGTGGGGTGGGCCATGCGCTACGGCGAGCCGGCATTGCGCAAGACGCTGGATGGCCTGCGCGCACGCGGCATCAAGCGCATCGTGGTGTTGCCGCTGTATCCGCAGTATTCGACCACCACCACCGCCTCGATCCAGGACGTGGTGGATGCATGGCAGCCCAGCGCACCGGAGATCGCGGTGGAGGTGATCCAGGAGTATTGCGAGGACGCCGGCTGGGTGGCGGCGATCGCCGATTCGATTCGCGCGCATTGGCAGGTGCACGGGCGCAGCGAGAAGCTGATGTTCTCCTTCCACGGCCTGCCGCAGCGCGTGGCCAATGCCGGCGACCCGTATCCGCAGCAGTGCGAACGCAGCGCGCAGGCGATCGTGGCAGCGCTGGGGCTGGGCGCGGACGAGTGGCAGATGGGCTACCAGTCGCGCTTCGGCGCCGAACGCTGGCTGCAGCCGTACGCCGAGCCCACGCTGTGGGCACTGGCCGAAGGTGGCGTGCGCAGCTTCGATCTGGTCTGTCCGGGCTTTGCGACCGATTGCCTGGAAACGCTGGAAGAAGTGGCGCTGGGCTTTGCCGAGACGCTGGCCGAACGGGGTGCCACGCTGAGCTACATCCCCTGCCTCAACGCCAGCGACGCGCATGCCCACGCGCTGGCCGCCGTGGCGCGCCGCGCGTGACGTTGGAGCCGTTTGCGTGCGAGGTGGCCGTTGGCCGCATTGCCGGGTTGCGCAACCCGGATCGCGGCCCGCGCCGGGTGCTGGCCTTGCATGGCTGGCTGGATAACGCAGCCAGCTTTGTGCCGCTGAGCGCGCATCTGCACGCGCAGGAGTTGGATCTGGTGCTGCTGGATCTGCCCGGCCATGGCCGCAGCACCTGGCTGCCGGTGGGTGCCGAATACACGCCCAGCAGCGCGATCTCCATTTTGTTGCAGGTCGCCGATGCATTGGGTTGGGATCGCTTCACCCTGCTCGGCCACTCGCTGGGCGGTGGCGTTGCCAGCCTGCTGGCCGCCGCTGCCCCGGAGCGCGTGGAGGCGTTGATCGCCATCGAAGCGCTGGGCGCACTGGCCGAGCCAGTGGAAGGCACCGCCACACGCCTGCGCGATGCAATCGCGTCGGCACGCACGTTGTCAGCGCTGCCGGGGCGGGTCTTTCCGTCGATGGAGATGCCCGTGCGTGCGCGCATGATGGCCAATCAGCTCACCGAACCGGCTGCACGCCTGCTGGTCGAACGTGGCGTGCGCGTGGTGGAAGGCGGCTACAGCTGGTGCAGCGACCCGCGCCTGACCCTACCGACCGCCATTCGCATGACCGAGGCACAGATCGACGTGCTGCTGGCCTCTATCGCCTGCCCCACCCAGGCGATCTTCGCCACGCCTGCGCAGCCGTATTTCCCGGCTGCGCTACGCGACCACCGCGTGGCGATGATGCGCGATGCACGCCTGCATCTGCTACCGGGCACGCACCATGTGCATATGGAAGCGCCGGAAGCAGTCGCAGCGGTGATCAACGACTTTTGGGATGCATTGCCGCGCGCGTGACGTGTCGATGCGTCGCACGCCGGTGAACTAGACCCATGGCCGATGCCGCCCGTGTCGTCAGTGCGCTTGAATCCTTCGATTCGTGGCATGCGCCGTGGACATTTATGCAGGTGGTGCGTGCGCCCCCCCACTTGGACGCCGACGATCGCGTTGTGTTGGAACAGGCATGGACGGCTGCGGGTCACGCAGACCACTGGATGTCGGCACGCATGCTGGAAGCAGGTGTCGCGGCCGCCGAAAGCGCCCTGTCGAAACGCTTTGGCTGGTTGTCACCACTGGCCTGCCGACAACTTGCCAGGGCGGCGTCTTACGAGTGGCGTTAGCGATTGCGTCGACCCATGCACGGCCGCCTGGATTGCCGCGTTGATGCGCCATTGCCTGCACGCAAGCCGGTGCCAGTTCTGCAATAAGAGCGACTAACAAAACTACTACGCAGCCGCCAGGCGGGCGCGGCCGGTGCTCGGAATCCTCATGTACCACTTGTACACTGCGGTTCCTGCGCGCCGTCCACACCCAGCCTGACGACTGCTCGCTACGTTTTGTTAGCCGCTCTAAATATCGCTTCTAAGCGACGCGCGCTGCGCCTGCATTATTCGGCGTGCAGCAACCGGCGCAGCTGCGCCTTGAGCTGGCGCCCGTGCTCGTGAAAATAGCTGCGCTCGTCGCGCCAGGCGGGGAAGCGTTGTTCCACTTCGGCCCAGAACGCGGGCGAGTGGTTGGCCTGCACCAGGTGGCAGAGCTCGTGCACCAGCACGTACTCGAACGCAGAAGAGCGGCCGAGCACCAGTGCCAGATCCAACGCCATCGAGCCGTCCGGTGCGAGCGAGCCCCACTGCGAGGACATCACCTTCAAGCGCAGTCGTGCGGGCGCGCGCGGCAGGCCGGGGAGATAACCCGGCAGCCAGCGGCCGACATCGGCGCGTGCCTGCGCTTCGTAGAATTCCTTCAGGGTGCGGCGTAGACCCGCATCGCCCAGGCGGGTGGGCACATAGAACTGCGCGCCGTCGTCGGTGACGTCGATGCGGGCGTAGCGCCCTTCGTGCCAGCGCAACGGCAGCAGTGCACCGCGCAACGGCAGTTGCCCGGGAACGCCTCGCTCGAGCGCAGGAAAGGCATCGACCTGCTGATACCGCGACAGCTGCGTGCTCAGCCAATCCAGATGCGCATGCAGAAAGCGCTCGCCGGAAATCGGGCTCGCGCGCAATGGCAGGGTCAGGCGCGCGCCGCGTTCGTCGACACTGAGTTTGATGCGTCGCGCACGCGGGTCGCGCACGCGCAGCACGTCGATGTCGCGGCCGTTCAGTTGCACGCGCACGCAGTCGCGTTCGACAACCTGCGAGGGCGGCGCAATCAGGCGGCGGACGGGCTTGAACATGCGCACAGGATACCGCTGCGATGTGTCAGGCAGTGAGACGCAGGCAGCGACGTCGCGTGTGCGTGTACGACGTCTTTGCGGTTGTCTCGTTCAGACAAAGTCGATGCAGTGGTTCCGTCGCCGCGCCATGCGTACCGCAGCGGCCCGGCCTTGTCGTCACCTGCGACACAGGCAGGACGCTGCTACGCCCGGTGCCGAAAACAGCACCGGGCGTAGCGGTCACTCGGCCTTGCTGAGCTTCAACGCGGTTTCCAGCAACAGGAACAGCCGGCGGATTTCGGCGCTCATCAGCGTAAAGCGTGCGTCGAGTTCGGCGCGCGCGCCGTCGTCTTCGCTGTGTTCGAGCTGATCCAGCGCGCCGTCGAGGAACTTGAGCTTGCGGATCACCAGATCGTCGCCGAGCACGAACGACAGATTGTCGTCCAGCACCAAGGCCAGCTTGGTGACCTGCTTGCCGGCTTCCAGATGCTTGTCGATCTCGTCGCCGCGCAGTTCCTGGTGCTGGCACTTGACCACCGCGCCGCCCTCGATGGGATCCTTCATCTCGCATTCTTCGCCCAGGCTCAGGCCTTCGGGCAGCGGTTCGCCGGCGATCCAGCCGGTGAGGATGGCGCGCGGGGCCACTTCGGCATTGAGCGGCAGCGCCGGGAAGCTGCCGAGCGCGCCGCGGATCTCGCTCATCACGTTTTCGCCGCTCTTGCGGCTGGAGCTGTTGACGGCGATATAGCCGTGCTGCAAGTCCAGGATGGCGTCGGTGCGCGAGCTCTTGACGAAGGCGCGCGGCAGCAGCTCATGGATCAGGTCGTCCTTGAGGCGTTTGCGTGCCTTGCCACCGGGGCGGCGACCTTCCTTTTCCTCGATCTCGGCGACCTTGCGCTCGAGCAGATCGTTGACCACTGCGGCGGGCAGGATCTTGTCTTCACCACCGACGGTGAGCCAGAGAAAATCTTCCAGGCGGTGCGAGAGCACCTCCTGCTCGTCGCGGCCGAACGGCGAAATGAAACCGCGCGAACTCATTTCCAACGGGCCGACGGGCTTGAGCTGCACGGGCGGCAGCAAGGTGTCGATCTCGGAAAAATCCAGGGTGGTGGGAAAGCGAAACAAGGTGAGATTGCGAAAGAACATGCGTTGGACCGAATGAAGAAAAACGTGGAGGGTGGAAGACTGCCGTCAGCCGGATCGGCCGCGTCAAGCGCTGTCGTGTGTGGCGTCGCTGGCGGACAGCCACGCGGCGGGACCAGGATCAAGATCGGGCGGCGCTGCGCCGTTGCGGCCCAGCGCCAGGAAATCGAACAGCGTGCGGTCGGCCAGTTGCTCGGGGCGCACATCGCCCAGCGCGCGGGCAATCTGCTCGACGCGCCCGGGCTGCTCGCGGTCCCATTGCTGCAGCATCTTGCCGACCTGCTGGCGCTGCAGATTCTCCTGGCTGCCGCACAAGTTGCACGGAATGATCGGGAACTGCCGCGCCTGCGCGTACGCAGCGATGTCGGCCTCGCGCACGTAGGCCAGCGGGCGGATCACCACATGCGCACCGTCGTCGCTGCGCAACTTGGGCGCCATCGCCGCCAGCCGCGCGTGGTGAAACAGATTCATGAAAAACGTGGCCACGATGTCGTCGCGGTGATGGCCGAGCGCGATCCTGGTCACGCCATGCGCTTGCGCGTAGGCATACAGCGCGCCGCGCCGCAGCCGCGAGCACAACGAACACATCGTCTTGCCGGCCGGAATCACCCGGCTCACCACCGAATACGTGTCTTGCTCGACGATATCGAACGGCACGTCCAGCCCGCGCAGGTAGGCCGGCAGTACATGGGCGGGAAAGTCGGGTTGTTTCTGGTCCAGATTGACCGCCACCAGGCTGAACGGCACCGGCGCCTTGCGCTGCAACTGCAGCAGCATGTCCAGCAAGGTGTAGCTGTCCTTGCCGCCAGACAGGCACACCATGATCTTGTCGCCGGGCGCGATCATGCCGAAATCGGCAATCGCCTGGCCCACCTGGCGCTGCAAGCGTTTGCCCAGGCGCAACTGCTCACGCTGCAACCGCTGGCGCGGGTCGCGCGGCGCGGGGTCGGCCAGGGGTTGCGGCAGCGGCAGGACAGCGGTCATAAGCCGGCCATTGTAGCTGCCGGGGGCCGGCAGGCGACGGGGTTGACTGCGTGCGGACCAGCAGGCTGGCAGTGCTGCTTCTGACTGCGTTTACGTTGACGCAAACAGGGACACTGGCGGCTGCGGCGGGGCCAGGCGATGCAGACCTGTCTTGTGCGAACGCCGTCCTGCGGTCGTTGCCACCCAATCACTTGCTGCGGGCTAGGGTTGTCGTCGGCAGATGCATGCCGTACGCGCGCGATGCCTGCAAGGCACGTTCGCGACGCCCTTCCTTGCGACCTACCGCTATCGACCCGCACCGCCTCTGGTCGCGCCACGGCACAGTTCGTATCTCGCAGCGCAGCAAGCCTTTCGGCGGCTGGCTCGGTACAGTCGCAGGGTCGCTTCATCTGGGATCTGCATGGCAACGTCAGCTTCGCTACAACGCGCGGCTTTTTTCAGTCGCATGTGTGGTAGCGCTAACATTTTGAGCATGACGCGAAGGGACAGTTGCGCGACGTATCGGTTGCGCGTGCTGATGCATTGCGCAACCGATACGTGGCGATGGTCTGCGCGCTGATGCCGATATCCCGGTGTGATGCTTTCACCTTCTTCTCTCCCCTGCTGCAGGAGTCCACCTCATGAGCAACACCGTGTACATCGGCGCGAAAGAATATTTCCCCGGCATCGGCAAGATCGGTTTCGAAGGCCGCGATTCGGACAACCCGCTCGCATTCAAGGTCTACGACGCCAACAAGACAATCGGCGACAAGACCATGGCCGAGCACCTGCGCTTTGCCGTGGCCTACTGGCACAGCTTCTGCGGCAATGGCGCCGATCCGTTCGGCCCAGGCACCCGCGTGTATCCGTGGGATGTAGGCAACAGCGCGTTGGCGCGGGCCGAAGCCAAGGCCGATGCCGCGTTCGAATTCTTCACCAAGCTCGGCGTGCCGTATTACTGCTTCCACGATATCGAT
>NZ_FLTX01000058.1 GCF_900092025.1 Xanthomonas bromi | reverse complement strand
CACTGGCCTGTCCCGTGATCGCGTGCCCCATCACGCCAACCTGCGCCTGCACATGCGGCACCTGCAGGCGGCTGCCGGCACCGAGCTGGCCGCGATCGATCCGCAGATCCGCATCGACCAGGCCGTCGCCTTCCAGCGTGAGCCAATCCACATCCGGAAACAGCGCCGGGATCCAGCTCAGCGAGGACAGTTGCCAATGCAGCCGCGCATGTCCGGAGGTGCGCGGCAACAGGCGACGCAGGGAATCCAACGGCAGCTGCCGGCCCTGCACGCGCAGGTCGGCGTCCAGCGTCAACCCGGCATCGGCCGGCTCGGGCATGCTCACCTTCAACCGCATGTTCTGATCGACCTGCAACTGCGCCGTCAGTTCGCCCAGCAACGCGGGCGGTGCGCGCGTGCTGTCGTGCAGTGGCGCGCGCCATTGCAACTGGCTACCAGGCTGCAAGGCACCGCGTCTCCAGCGCAGCTCGCCATCCGCACGCCCCTTGCCGGCACGCGTTGCGAGCGTGTGCCGGCCCTGCGCAGTACGGGTGACATCCAACGCGGCAGTGTCGCCATGCAGGGCGATCAGCGCATCGGCAAGCTGCAGTACCGCCAGCCCACGCGCCTGATCCGGCGCATGTCGCGCGATGCTGGCGTCGATGCGCAGCTGCCCATTGCGCATCACTTCGTCCTCGCCCCAGCGCACGCGCGCCGATTCGAACACCGCATGCGAGGGGAAGATTTCCATCGGCCCGCCACGCAGTTGTTTGAACACGCCCAGGTGCAACTGGCCCGCACCTTCGATGTGCAGCTGACGCAGCGACACGGCCTGCACCTGCTCGGCAACGATGCGGTCGAATTGCAGGGTCCAAGCGTTTGATACTGCTTGTGTCGTGGCTGGAGCGTGGGCGCGCCGAACTGATTGCGGCGTACTGGTTGCAGGCGTCGCATTCGTTCCGGTCGCTGCAGTCGTTGCGTACAGCGTCTGCGTGGACGCCTGCGTCATCGACATGTCTTCGGTAGTGGCGGTTGGTATGGATAGCCCCGCGTGTGCTGACGCAGTCGGCGTAGCGGCGACATCCTGCACCGCGGCGGCGGCGGCCCGCGGCGCTTGCGGCGCTGCAGACGATGGAGTCGCTGCCGTCCCGGCGACGGCAGCGGCAGCCTGCATGCCGCCACGTACGCCGCGCGCAGAGAGCACCGGCACCCGCAGTTGCCGGTGCAGCAATGGCAGCAGCCGGATCTGCCCGCTCATCCGTTGTGCGCTTACATGCCAGTCGTTGCGCGCAGAACGGCCATGCAGCGCGACGTCCCACATCACCACACGTCCAGGCCACCAGGTCAGCCCCGGACCCCATTGCATCGTGAACGTATCGGGCGAGCGGTTCAGCGGTGCCAGGCCGAGCGGTGTGTTGAGCAACAGATTGCCCAGCAGCAAATAGCTTGCGTACAGCGCGATCAACGCCAATAGCGGCCAACGCAGTGCGCGCGGCAAGGCCCGCCAGCGGGCGCGAACAGGCATCGTCATGACAGCAGGCTCCTGAAGACCGCGCACGCGGCATGCGCAGTGTGCCAAGTCCGCCGTGAGCGGGGCGCAGCACGCACGCCAGCGACCGCATCACCGGGTTTTGGAGACTGCCGGCAACAGCCCCGGCTGCGCGTCGTACCACTCGCGTGCGCCGGCCAGATGCCACTGCCGCTGCTTGCCATCGAGCTCGATGCCGGCACCCAGCACGCCCCAGCGCAAATACAGATCGCCGCGCCGTTGCCCATCGTTCAAGGCCAACCGCGCACGCAGCGACAGGCGCGCATTTTCCGCATGCAGGTCGTCCACCAGCAACTGCTGCTTGCGCCAACGCAGCCGGCCGGTGGCATCGAGTTCGCCCGAATCCAGCAAGCCCAGCACCCAGCGCGGAGAGTCTGCGCGCTGTGCGAAGACCGATAGCAGCGGTGCGATATCGCGCATGCGGATGGCCGCATCGGCATCGAGCTGGAACGGCGCATCGGCCTGGATGGTGCCCGCACCAACCTGCAGCTCGCCCCACCAATTGGCATCGGCGCTCTCGTCGCCCACGCGCGTATTGCGCAGGCGTACGCGCGTGCCACTGAGGTCGAAGACCTTGTTCTTGAAGTCGGCGCGTTGCAACGTGGCCTGCAACTCGGCATCGCCGCGCATCTGCACGCCGGCCAACGCCAGGTGTGCGCCCTGGCCACGCAGATGCGCATGCCCGTTGCCCACATCGCCGGACGCATTGAGCGCCACGTCGCCGGTCAGGCTGCCGCTGCCGCCGAGCAGGCGCACGTTGTTGCCCGGCAGATAGCGGTTGTAGACGGTGAGATCGGGCACACGCGCATCGCTGAAACGCAGCTGCGCCTTGAGCGTGTCGCTCAAGCGAGCCAGTTCGGCATCGCCATGCATCGCCAGCTGCAGGTCGCGGCCATCCAGCAATAATTGTTTGGGCGCATCGCGCGGCGCCGCCTTGAAGATGGGAATGCTCACATCCAGATGCGCCTGCGGCGTGGCCGCATCGTCGATGCGCCCGTGCGCCGTGGCAACACCGGACAGACGCGTGTCGAACACCTGCGCCACGGCCTCCACGCGCGGGATATCCAGCGTGCTGCCGCTGGTGAGCCGCCCCTGTGCAAGACGTAAATCCGCTGCGACCAGACCGCCGCCTTCCAGCTGAAACCACGGCTTGCGCACGAACAACTCGGCGATCCAGTTCAAGGATTCGAACTTCCAGCGCCCGCGCACCTGCCCCGACAGGCGCGGCAGCACCTGTGCCGGCTGCTCGAACGGAATGCTGCGGCCGGCGATCCGTAGATCGGCCTGCAGCTCGCTGTCGGTCTTGTCGTCGCGCGGCAGCCGTGCCTGCACGCGAATGTCCTGCGCGACGTCCAGCTGCAACGCCAGCATGCCGCGATCGGTGGCGCCGACGCCAGCCAGCAAGGGCAGCCGCCACACCGCACGGCTACCGGGCTGCAGCGCGCCGCGGTCCAGGCGGATGTCAGCTTCCACGCGCGCCGCCGATGGCCCGCTGCGGATATCCACGTGCGGCGCACCGGTATCGATCTCCAGCGCCACGGTATTGGCCTTCAGCTGCAGCCGGGCGTTGGTGATGCCGAACTTGCGCATGCCCGGTGCCTGGTCGCGGTAATGGCGCGGAAACTGGAACTGCGCATCCAACTGCGCGCCGTTGAACACTTGCACCCCGCCGTAGCTGACCACCGCGTCGGTAAAGCCCGCTTCGGACGGAAACAGCTCCGACGGCCCGCCCTTGAGCTGCTTCAGAAAACCGACCTTGCCGTGCCCCTGTCCGGCGATCAGCAACTTGCCCAGGCGCGCACTGCGGATGCTGTTGCTGGTGATCGCATCGAAGCGCAATGTCCAGCGCTGATCGCCGCGTGGCGGCGGCGGGATGGGCGTGTCGGACGTTTCCACTTCCGCGCTCAGGCCGGTGGCATGCAGCCACGGCAGCCGTACCTCGCGCCGGAACAACGGGAGTAGCGCCACACGTGCATGCGCGCGGTCGGCATGGAAGACGTAGACCGTGCGGTTGGCCTGCCCGCGCATGCGCACGTTCCAGGCGATGACCTCGCCGGGGAACAGCGTCATTGCCGGGCCGGTCTGCATAGTGAACTTGTGCGGCTGCCGGTTGGTGGTGGCATCGAACAGCGGGGTATTGAGATAGAGGTTGCCGGCCAGCAGGTACAGCGCGTACAGCGCCAACACCACGACCACTGCAAGCCGCCACGGCCGTGGCCAGCGCTGGAAGCGGTCGCGAAGTGAGGGCATGGGCACAGGCAGGAAAGAGTCTGCCGCCACTATCCCGGTTGCGCCGAGCGCGAGGCGTGAATGCGGCCGTTGCCGTTGCGCAGATTGGGGGTTGGCGACGGAGCTTGGAGATTGGCGACCGGCCAATGACTATTGCAGCAGGATCGCATCCCGGTCCGTGCGTGCGCTGGTGTCGTGTTGAACGCCGGGGATCAATCGGTCCGTGCGTTAACGCGTCTCACACTTCATTGCTGCCGCCGACATGCCGCAACATGGCAAGGTCACGTGTCGGGCGGATAAAAGTAGTGCCCGCTCGCATCCTGTGACAGGAAGGCTCTCTCCCCTCCTTCCAGTGCGCGAAACGGGCCACCACTGCGTGGTGTCCAATCCGTCGGGCAGGCTCCCTGTGTCGGCCCGACGTTCTTGGTGCGCAGCGGCCATCAACACGGTTGCGCTCACTTTCGGATTGCTCGATCGCTTCTTGCCGTGCCTGTAGAGGGTGCGAGCGCAGCGGCATTCCCAGCCAGCCAACGCGCTACCTCACCAGCACTGCATGTTGGCGATGCGCCGTGCAGCACCCGCACGCGTTGCCGCCGCCGATGCTGCCGTCGCTGCGTAACTCAGGCAGCCTCAGCAACCCGTCGCGCACGCCGCGCGCGTACTGCTGCGGCCAGACGTTCAAGCACCTG
Organism: Xanthomonas bromi; assembly: GCF_900092025.1. Taxonomy (GTDB): domain Bacteria; phylum Pseudomonadota; class Gammaproteobacteria; order Xanthomonadales; family Xanthomonadaceae; genus Xanthomonas; species Xanthomonas bromi. The sequence goes on along the minus strand of NZ_FLTX01000058.1, from coordinate 9,498 downwards.
CACCGAGGTGTCCCACCCGATGCAGCCATCGGTGATGCTTTGCCCATAGGTCAGCGCGCACCCCGGCAGCAATTCCTGGCGGCCACCGACCAGATGGCTTTCGACCATGACGCCGACAATGCGCGTTTCGCCGCCTTCCAGCTGCGCTGCGATGTCCTCGACCACCCCGGGCTGATTCTCGGGATTCTTGCTGCTGTTGGCGTGGCTGGCATCGATCATCAGACGCGCCGGCAAGCCGGATCTGTTCAGCACCTGGCTGGCCGCCTCCACACTGGCCGCATCGAAATTGGGCACCTTGCCGCCGCGCAGGATCACGTGGCAATCCGGGTTGCCCGCCGTGGCGGCCACGGCGGTGTGGCCGTCCTTGGTCACGGCCAGGAAATGGTGCGGATGCGAGGCCGCCCCCACCGCGTCGACCGCAATCTTGACGTCGCCGCCGGTGCCGTTCTTGAACCCCACCGGGCACGACAGCCCCGAGGCCATTTCGCGATGCACCTGGCTCTCGGTGGTGCGTGCGCCGATTGCGCCCCAGGCCACCAGGTCGGCGATGTATTGCGGCGAAATGATGTCGAGAAATTCCACGCCGGCCGGCAAGCCGAGATTGTTGATATCACGCAGCAGGCCGCGTGCCACACGCAGGCCCTTGTTGATCTGGAAGCTGCCGTCCAGATCCGGATCGTTGATCAAGCCCTTCCAGCCGATGGTGGTACGCGGTTTTTCGAAGTACACCCGCATCACGATCTCCAGCGCGTCGCCGAACTGGTCGCGCAACGGGCGCAGGCGCTGCGCGTACTCCATTGCCGCGACCGGATCGTGGATCGAGCATGGCCCGATCACCACCGCCAGGCGGTCGTCGCGGCCGTGCAGGATCTTGTGCAGCGCGGCGCGCGAGTTGGTGACGGTGTCGGAGGCACGCTCATCGCAGGGCAGCAGCGACAGCAGCTGCGAAGGCGGTGCAAGGGCTTCGATCTTGCGGATACGCAGGTCATCGGTCACAGGCGGCATAACGTTGTCTCGGGTCGGCGGTGCATCGGGGAGCCAGGCAAGGCGGCAACAAAAAAGCCGCCAGTGTGCGCTGGCGGCTTTTCGGGAATGCTGCTGAAGTTTCCTTCAGGGTGAGCGCACTCCTTCCTCCGCCAGCGGCATCGGAAAACCGTAGTACCAAAAATAAGACTGGCTGCGGGGTGCGTTCATGGGGTGCATTGATACCACGCACATTTGCGCGTTGCCACTGTTTCATCGGCAACGGAACCGCGCGCACGTTTCGGCAACCGTCCTGCATCTGCGCGGGGAAACCCAGCTACTGAGGTGCAATTGCAGCTGAGGCGGTGATTTCGGCACACGTTGCAGGGGCGCTGCACCACCTGATGGCGGCAACGGTGCGGTCATCAATCGTTTCGATGCGAACAATCAATGAAGCAGTGACCTAGTGGGTCGCCTTGGTAGATCTCGCAGCCCGCCGGGAGCATCGCCAGCTTGGAGCGCCGCGACTGTTTCGGCGCGGCCCAGCGATCTACCGACACGGCCTTGCGACCATCGCCAACGCGGCAATACAGCGCAGGACAGAACGTGTCGGCGTACGACGCCAATGCAGAGGTGGCCGAACGTCCGGTGTTGGCTTCGTTGATAGATGCGGTCGCCATCGCGATTGCAGATTCGGCCCCTGCACGCCACGGCACCCACCGTGACATGCGGATGCGCTGCGATCGCTTAAAACGTAAACACGTATTCCGCAGCCACTTCGCGGCCGATCGGGTTGAACAGCGTGGTGTTGTAGAAGCCGTACCCGTAGAAGCGTTCCTTATGGTCGTAGCCCACTTCGTTGAACACGTTGTTGACGTAGAAATTGACCTTGGCATGGTCGGCGATCTTGTAACCGGTGCTCAGGTTCCAGTAGATCGCCGGGCCCACGCGGCCGAAATAACGCTTGCTGGTTTCGCCCAGGTGCACGTTGCCGGTATCGGTCACCAGGCACGCATCGGAGGCGCTGGGTTGATACCCGTCGTCGAAGCGTTCGCAGGTGCCCCAGTTGACGGCGCGCATCGAGCCGATCCGGCGGAAGTACACGGTCCAGTCCCAGGCGCCGCCGTTGTCCCAGTGCACGCTGCCACGCACGCGGCTGCGTACGCGTTCGTCGCGTCGGTTCTCGTCGCTGTCGGTGCGATAGATCTGCTCGCGATAGGCAATCAGGTTGTTGTAGTCCAGCGATAGCTGGAAGTTGCCCCAGTCCGCGGTGGCAAGGCGATACTTCAACGCAGCATCGATGCCGGCCGTTTCCATCTGCGCCAGGTTGATCGGGCCGCGCTCGATGCTGGCGATGGTGCCGTCGGCATTGCGGGTCACGCGCGAGGTGATCGTGTCGCAATAGCCCGCGCCACCGGGATTGTTCCAGGTGCCACCGCTGATGGTGGTGCCGGTGCGGCAGCCGGCTTCGGCCGACAGGATCTCGTCGCGGTCCAGATCCTTGATCATTTCCTCCAGCTGGATGCGGTAGTAATCCACACTCAACGACAGCCCTTGTGCGATGTCCCACACGATGCCACCGGTGAACGAGCGGCCGGTTTCCGAGCGCAGATCCGGGGTACCGCGCCGATTGACGTCCACGGTGTAGAAAATGTTGTTGTTTTCGTCGTTGCAACCGCCGGTCAGGTACGCGCCCGACGAAATGCAGCGGTACTGATCGATCACCGTCTGATTGGTGGAGCTGGGTTCGCCGAGCACGTAATGCATGTCCGGCGCGCGGAAGCTGGTGGCCACGGTGCTGCGCACCAGCAGGCTTTCCACCGGCCGCCATTCCAGACCGGCGCTCCAGGTGGTGTCGCTCTGCGTGCCGACATCGGTGGGGATGGCGGCCGAAGAACGATACTGACCGTAGCGATCGTAGCGACCGGCCACGTTCGCGCTCAATGTGGAGAGCAACGGAATCTGGAATTCCAGACCGGCCGAACTGCGCATGCGTTCACCGCCACCGCTATCCACCACGTCGATCGGGTAGCACGCATTGGCGCACGGGTCGGGAGAGAGTTGATAGCCCTGCTTTGCCACTTCGGCCACGGTGGCGAAGCGGATCGGCCCAGCCCAGCCCTGCACCACATCGCCGCTCACGCTGAAGCTGGCTTGATTCACCCACGAATACGCCGAGTTGTGCGACTTGGCGACCAGGTCGTCGTAGTGGTCCGGCGACAGTGGCGTGTACAGGCGCGCGTCGTTGATCGCATAGATCGGCGTGCCATCGGCGGCGGTGCCGAGGGAGTTACCGAGGAAGTAGTCGGTGGCACGCGCGGTGTCCACGGTACGAATGTATTCGTCCACGGTGTAACGCGAGCGGCCCACACTCAATTCCCAATCGAAACGGTCGGCCCACACACCGCGCAAGCCGACGCTCAGATCCCAGGATTGTTCCTTGTTGTAGTTGGCCAGCCGGTCCCAGACACCGGCTTCGCGCCGGGTGAGCTGGCGGATCAGGTTCAACGAGCGTCCGGTGGCGGCGTCCTCGAATGGGCCCAGATACGCGTACGGCGGATCGTAGGTCCAGCGGCCGATGCTGCGGTTGGCCGACAGCGTGGCCCAGGCTTCGGTGTGTTCGCCGAACTTCCAGGTGCCGTAGAGATACGCCGAATAATCTTCGCTACCGGTGACCAACCCCCAGTCGCCGTAATCGCGTGCCACGCCGCAGTAACTGCCGGCGTTGCTGAGCGCGCCGGTGTTCTGGTTGTAGCTCAGCCGTTGCCCGTCGATGAACTCGCCGCCGAAGCGCGCGCAGGCGCCGGCCGGCGGCGCCAGGCGCTCGTTGGTATTGGCATCGATCAGACTGAGACCGGTGAACGGGTTGAAGCCGTACAGGCGGTTCTGGCCGGTCCAGTTGGAATAGGACATATCGTCCGAATCGTCCATTTTGGGGCGATCGCGTCCGCTCAACGGGTCACGCTTGGTGGCCTGCAGCGCGTAGGTCAGGCTCCAGGTCTCGCCGGTGCGTCCGCCAGCCCACGACACGTCGAAACTGTCGCGTCCACCCTCGGTGGCGGTGCCGCCGCGCAGGCGCACCTGGTCGCCCTGATAGTCGCGCTTGAGGATCACGTTGATCACACCGGCCACTGCGTCCGAGCCATAGATCGCCGACGCACCACCGGTGAGGATATCGATGCGCTCCACCGCGGCGGAGGGAATATTGCTGTAGTTGGAGAAGTTGCTTTCGCCGCCATAGGGCAGCGGGTAATCGGCTACGCGGTGACCGTTGACCAGCAGCAAGGTGCGGCCCGGCCCCAGATCGCGCAGATTGATCGGCGAGGCATTGGGCGTATGCGAGCCCCACTGCATATCGGCTTCCACCGAGCCCTGTTGATTCATGCTGTTGAGCACGTCGTAGACGGTAGCGAAACCCTCCTGCTGGATCTGCTGCGCAGAGATGGTGACCACCGGCTGCGCGCCTTCCACCTGTGCGCGCTTGATGCGCGAACCGGTGACGCTGACCGCATCCAGCGTGGAGGTGGCGCGCGCTGCATCCGGTTCGGTTTGCTCGGCCATGAGCGGCGGCGCGAACACGGCAGTCATGGCAAGGGACACGGAAATCGACAAGGCAAGGCGATGACTGCGGCAGTTCATAAGATCCCCGGGAGAAGCCGGACGCGGCCGGCGTGGCAATGCATTGCAACGACGCTCGCCAGCGATGCGCCGCATCGCTGCCCCTTGTCCGATGGCCCCCGACCGCTCGGCGCAAGCGCCTGCCCAGCAGACGCTAAGCCACGATGACATCGGTGTCAAAATTCGGTAAATGAGTGTGATGCCCATCGCCAACCCAGCGACCTGGCTGTTCCCGCAGCGGCCAACAGGGTCCGAATCCACTCGACCATGCGCAAGTGGCGACTTGCAATATGCCACCCGATCACACGTTGCCGTTGCCTGCTGGCACTTGATTCTTATTGCAGTACACCATTTCGCACCGCACCGCACCATCCACGCACGCTTGTCCGGATTATTGAAGCACGCCACGGATTGTGCGCCGGCATTCCCGATCAAGGAACCACCCAATTAAGGAAACCCCATGGAGATTAAAAAGCCGCAAGCCGCAGAACCCTCTTCTTTCGCCTCATCGCACGACGTCCATGCAGGCACTGCCCCTGTGGTGGACGTTGCCTCCCCCACATCGCCGACGCAAACGCCGCTCAACCCCAGCTTGTCGGCGCTCACGCCACGCAGCCGTTCGAACGCGTCCACCTCCAACTCCGTGCACGACTCCTCGCCGACAGCATCGCCCTCCCCTGGAATGCAGCCGCATTCACCGGAACGCGCCTCCGGCCCGTCCACTGCCGCGACACTTGCAGCGCGCGCAAACGCTGCGTTGGCAAGCGGCGCCCAGCACGCTTACGCTGCGTTATCCAAGGGGGCATCCAATCTCTGGTCGCTGACGGATCTGCGCACCATGCTGCAGATGCATGCAGACGATCCGGCATTTCTGGCAGTCCTGAAAGGCGACGACCCGGAACACCTGATGCCGCATACCTTGTCGTCCTGCCGCCAGCAGATGCAGGAGCTCGGCCAGCTCATCGAACATGCACAGGGGCTCGGAAGACATCAGCGCAACCAGCTCATGGGCGACGTCAAGCAGGTACTCAACGCCCTGCAGCCGCTCGATCACGCCACACCGGCCGCCTCGCGCGTATTGAAGTCGATTGGCAACCTCATCAATTTCTGGCCGATCGTGGTTCCCAGCCCGCTGATGGGCCGGCAAGCAAAAACCTTTGCCTTCACGATGTCCACCGCCACCAAGGGCGTGCTTGCGGTGTCGACCTCGGCGTTGCGCCCCAGCGCCGACGGTTTGCCCTTTCCGTTTGCCGGAGGACAGCTGGGCCGCGATGCCAACGAAATGCATCTCTACAACGTGCTGATCAACACGCTGTTCCTCACCACCGAACTTCCGAAGAAATTCGGCGATCAGGCGTTGCGCGAGAAGGCCGAGGCGATCAGCGAGAATATGGGATATGCCGCAGGCCTGTCGGTGACGTTTACGGCCATCATGCTGACCCCTTTCCTGTGGAACAGCCTCAACAAGCTCGGCAACAGCATGCTGGACAAAACGGCACGCCTGGGCGCGCCCGCAGCGCAGGTGCTGGGTCTGAACAACCAAGCGCAGCGGCTGCGCGACCGCCTGACGCCTGCCCACATTAATGCAGCGCTACGCGTGCAGCTGCAGGAAATCCGCGAACAGCTGGACGCCTCCTGCGAGGCCTTTCAGCAGGCGCGCCGCGGTTTCGTCGATCAGGACGGCGGGCGGGAACTCACGAGGACGGTGAATGCGCAATGCACGCATCTGCTGGAAACGCTGGACAGGTGCAGCAAACGGCTTGCGAGCGTATTGCAGCTGGATGGCGACCCGACGCAGAGTCTTCCGCGCGGAATCCCCAACCAGGATGTCTCCTCCAAGGTGGCATTGATGATACTGGCAACTGCGGTGACCGGCTCGACCATCTACCTTGTCCAACCGGATCGGTTAGGCACGATCAACCTGCTCAGCGACACCTGCATCGTGACCGCATTGATGGGGCAGTCGGCATGGAACAGGCAGGCCACGCGGCAGGACGCAATGGAACGTTTCAAGGGCATGTGCGGCGGCAGCATGGTCATCGCGCTTGCGCTGGGCGCAGAGAAACTAGCCAAGACGTTCGCAGACAAAAGCCTGATCGAGGCCTCGCCCAACGCGCAGTTCTATGCCGGCGCCATCATGTCGCTGATGGCGGTGACAATGCCCGGCCCGATCGCACGCGGCGCGGAGTTGGCGATGAATGCGGCGGGAAGCAGCCTGAAACGTCTGTTCACCGGCCCTGACGGAACCGAGTTGGCGACACGCACATTCGACTCGGTCGAGCAGATGCAGGGCCACTTGCAGAGCGTCGGAGAATACGCTCAACAACTGACCCCGCAGCAACTGGACTCCTACGCAACACAGATCGGCGAGAACGTCGCGCTGACGCTGCAGGCTGCAAGCGCGCAGTCGCACGCGCCCCGCAGCAACGTCACCATCACCGAGATCGATGACAACCCACGGGTCGAGCCCGAGCAGGCGTCGGGAGGAAGTTGACAGGCCGCGACCCGGTTGAGCGCCTCCGCGCCGACGGTGCCGTCGCAGACACTGAAGTTAAGCCCACGGGCCGCCGATGCCGTGGCACGCACGCCGGTTGCCAGGACTCAACCGCTGCGGATCGAAACGTACCAGTCCGAAGGCTGTGCTTAGTACCCCGGTCCAGCGAAGACGGTCTTTCGCTGACCGAACCGAACTGCATCCCCCCAAGAGCGCCGAGGAGTTTTCCATGCACGTCAAGCAAACGAACCAAGCGGCCGCGGCCAGCCAGGCACGCGAGCAAATCCCGCAGGAAACGGCACCGGCGACATCGCAGCCGACCCACGACACGGGCCCCCAACGCCACGTCGATCCAAGATTGAGCGGGCTCACCCAGCGCGCAAGCAGGCCCTCTTCGCCAACCGAACGCTCCGAGATCGAGGTCGCCGAAGCAGAAACATCCAACGTCGAGACAGAGGCGGCACAGCAGCAGGACACCACACTGCAGTCCAGGTCCCCCACAGTGGATGCACCCGGTTCCCTGTTTCGCAAAGCAACGTCCGGGTTGACGGCGGGGGCGGCGCAACTCACCGGAGGGCTACGCAATGCGGCATCGAATCTCTGGTCGCTGACGGACCTGCGCACCATGATGCAGATCCATGCGGACGATAAGGCATTTCTGGAGCTGGTGCGCCACACCGACCCTGAGCAGAGCGCGCCACACAGCCTTGCCGCATGCCGGCAGCAGATCACCCAGCTGCGTACCATCATCGAGGCTGCACCCCAGCTAGAGGCGCGTTTTCGCAAGCAGTTGCTTGGCGACATCAAGGACGTGGAAGACGCGCTGCAGCCGCTGGAACATGGGACACCGGATGCCAAGCGCGCGCTGAATGGGCTGATCAATCTGGCCAACGCCTGGCCGGTGTTGGTGCCCAGCCCATTGCTCGCCAAGCAGGCCAAGACGTTTGCATACACCATCGCTTCATCAGCCAGGTCCGTGCTGACGATCTCAGCATCGGCCTTGCGGCCGACTGCCGATGGGCTACCGTTTCCCTTGATGGGCGGGCAGCTGGGGCGCGATGCCAACGAAATGCACTTCTACGCCATCCTGCTCAATGGGCTATTTCTCACCACCGAACTTCCCAAGAAATTCGGCACCCCTTCCATGGGGCATCAGGCAGAAACCGTAGAAAACAATCTGGGATTTGCCGCAGCCGCCTCCACGGCCTGCGCCGCGATCGTGATTACCCCGTTCCTGTGGAACAGCATCAATGCACTCGGCAATCGGCTGCAGAGCCGGATGTCGCATCTCGGCGCGGACCTTGCCCAACGGGCAGGCTTCCACACGCAGGCGGAGCGATTGCGCACGCGCCTGACACCGGGGCAGGTCAGCGCAGAGCTGCGCAATCAACTCAATGACCTTTGCGCTGCGCTGCAGAATGGCCACGATGCGTTCCAACAGGCGCGTCGCCGCTTTACCGACCCGAACCAAGAAGGACACGAGCTTACTAGAACGCTCAATGCCCAATGCACCCACCTGCTGGAAATGCTAGAGCAGTGCGGCAAACGACTAAACACTGTCCTTCAGGTCGATCAAGATCAGCCATTGGCGATTCCGCGCCAAGTGGCCAACCATGAGTTGCACGCGAAACTGCCCATGGCCTTACTGGGTTTTGGGGTGACCGCGCTGACCGTGTATCTGATCCAGCCGGATCGGATCGGCACGGTCGACCTGATTGCCGACTCCGCCCTGGTGACGACGGTGCTGCTGCAATCGGTTTTCAACAAGCATGCGACGCGCCAGGACACGATGGAGCGCTTCAAGGCCATGTGCTCGGGCAGCATGGTCATGGCGCTTGCGCTCGGTGCTGAAAAGCTGTCCAAGTCCTTCGCCGACCAGAGTCTGATCGAAGCATCGTCCTCATCGCCCTACTACGCTGGCGTGGTCATGACGCTGATGTCGATGACGATGCCAGGCCCCCTGGCGCGCGGCGCGGAGCTGGCGATGAACTGGAGCGGAGGGCAGATTGGCCGCCTATTCACCGGACCGGACGGCACGCCGTTGGCAACCAGTGTTCCCTCCTCTGCAGAAGAGCTGCAGGAGAGGTCGCGGACCACCCTCGCGTATCTGATGAGCCTGACACCGGAACACTTGGAGCAGTACCAGGAGATTGCGGGAGAGTCCACTCTGCAAGTGATCCAAGAAGCCGGCGAAGCGGCGCAGGCCGGGCCCAGCAGCAGCGTCACCATCACCGAGATCGAAGAGGAGCGCGAGCATGCCGTGGAGCCGACCTCGCCGAGGACGAGCAACGCTGCCGACGCAGGTCCGAGCAGCGACGCCACCACCACGCACGCTCCATCGCCGCTGCACTGAGCGCAGGGTTGGCGGCATCTGCGGCATTGCATGATGCAGCGCTCGGCACAAAAAACCCCGCCGTTCGGCG
>NZ_FLTX01000043.1 GCF_900092025.1 Xanthomonas bromi | reverse complement strand
CCAGGCGACTCAGCTCACCGATGCGGTCGCCGTGTTCAAGACCGATCACGTGCAGGCCACCGCACAGCGACGCGCGGCGACCCGGATTGCACCGACAGCGGTGCCACCTGCGCAGAAGCCCAAGTTGGTGGCAACGGCCTACACGCCCAAGGCGGTCGCAAGAACGGTCGCGGTCGCTTCCAGCGGATCCGACTGGACCGAGTTCTAAGCGCCCTGTCGACCTCGCTCTTACGCAAACGACGGTGCTGTCTTCAGCACTGTCGTTTGTTGGTGTCGGTTACAACATCACATACGACGCGTTCGAATCGCAGCTGCGAAACGCCAGCAGCGCCAGCGCACTTAAACGCTTTTCCGCCTTCAAACCAGCACCGCGACGGACCGTCTTTCGCCACCCGTTGAGCGTCGTGCATGCCAGCGCTGCGGTGTGGTGTGGTCCTGCTCGCTAGCCGCACATAAACGGCACCGAAATCGCGTGTTCGATGTGTGATGAATTGCTTAAGCGCCAAATCAGTCAGCCGCTAATCAATTCAGCGACGAGGTGACGTCTCGAAAGCACGCAACTGCACCGTGACCACACCAAGGTCGATCCCGGAGCGCTGTACGTCGGGCTCCGAATTTCCATGCTTTACAAGCTCAAGGCTCATTCGATGAAACAGCTAAGTCTTTCGACACAATTGGCACTGGGCTTCGGCGCAGTTGTTCTTGTGCTCTTGATCGTCGCAACGGTGGGGCTGCGTGGGCAGTCCGAATTGTCGGACGCGGTGGCCATGAACGACCACACCTATCAGGTCATTGCCACCGGCCGCGCCATGTCCATTGCCTCGGTCAATGTGGAGACCGGCGCACGCGGCTTTTTGCTGTCCGGGCAGGAAACGCATCTGGTGCCCTACAACAACGGCAAGGTGCAGTTCGAACAAGACTTCACCCGCGCCAAGACGTTGACCGCCGATAACCCGGTGCAGCAGCAACGCCTGCAGCGCCTGCATGCGGCCTACGACCAATTCATGAGTTCCGAAGACAAGCTGATTGCGCTGCGTGCCCAAAGCAGCGACAGCGAGTTGTCCGCGCTACTCACCCAGTTCAAGGCCGGCCATGAACGTGCAGCGATGGGCCAGATCCGTCAGCTGCTGGTCGACTTCGAAGGGCAGGAAAACGAACTGCTGGTCAAGCGCAGCGCAACATTGAAGGCCGCAAAGACCAGCAGCCGTTGGTCGATGATCATCGGCAGCGGCGTTGCGGTGCTGGTGGCGCTGGTGAGCGGTTGGCTGATCCGTCGTCGCCTGATCAATCGTCTGGGCACCGCCTCGCACGTGGCCGATTCCATCGCGGCCGGCAACGTGTCCATCAGCGTGGACAGCACCGGGACCGATGAAACCGGCCGTCTGCTCGCCAGCATGAGCAAGATGCAGCAACAGTTGCAGAAGGTGTTGCATGGCCAGCAGGAAATGAAGCGCCGGCACGATCAAGGCGAACTGAACTTCCGTCTGGACGAAGCCGCGTTTCCTGGCGACTACGCAACCATCGTGCGCGGCAACAACGATCTGGCCGCCTCGCACGTGGCAGTGATGATGCGACTGGCGCAGATCATGGGGCAGTACGCTGTCGGTGATCTACGCGAAGACATGGAAGCCCTGCCCGGCGACAAGGCCGTGCTCAGCGACACCATGGCCAAGGTCAAGGACAACCTGTCTTCGGTCAATCGCGAAATCAAGCATCTCTCGCAATGCGCCGCCAATGGCGACTTCAGCGCCCGCGGCGATGCCGACAACTTCCAGCACGACTTCCGCGTGATGGTGGAAAGCCTCAACACCTTGATGGCCACCGCCGATGGCAACCTGCAGTCGCTCTCGGGCTTGTTGCAGTCGATCGCTGCCGGCGACCTGACCGCACGC
>NZ_FLTX01000025.1 GCF_900092025.1 Xanthomonas bromi | reverse complement strand
GGAGGCCACCAGCACCGGGAACGGCACCGCGTCCGGGCCGGCGTACTTGCCGTCGCCGGCCATGCCGGCGAAGGTCATCAGATCGGTTTCACGGATCTGCGCCAGCATGAAGGCGCGCAGCGGCTGGGTGGTCAGCGTCCAGGCGGTGGAAAAATCGATCTGGTTGTTGAGGTACGGCTGCAAACCGGCGCCCCACATCTTCTGCCACACCGGCATCATCACCAGTGCGGTCAGGAACATCGACAGGCCGAGCAACACCTGATTGGACGGGGTCTGGCCGGTGCCCAGCGCCTGGCGCAGCAGGCCCAGCACGATGGTGATGCGGGTGAAGGCGGTCAGCACCAGCAGCATCGACGGCAGCAGGGTGATCGCCGTCATCAACAGCAAGGTTTGCAGCGGCAGGCTCACCGGCTGGTCGCCGATACGGCCTACGCTCACGTTCGGCAGCGACGGCAACTGGTTGGAACCGGCCGGCACCGCGGCAGGTGTTGCCGCCGGTGCAGCGGCCTGCGCCATCGCCGGCAGGGCGGCCGGCGTGGCCGCGGCCAGCAGCGGGCAACTCATCACCAGCAGGATCAGCACCAGGCGCACGCTGCGCCCCCAACAATTCCAACGGCTCAACATGTCAGGGGTCCTTGCGCAGCTTCTGGGCGAGCAGCTGGGCGAAATTGGGAAGTTGCTTGAAAGTGGGCAGGGTGGGGGCGGGCGTGGGCGGCAGCGGTTCGGGCAAGGTGTGCAAGGTGCTGATGCCGCCGGCGGTGACACCCAGCAGCAGCTGCTGGCCGTTCACCTCCACCACCACCACGCGTTCCTTGGCACCCACCGCCAGGCTGGTCACCACACGCAGGCCCTCGGTGCTGCGGAATCCGCTGCCGGGCATGCGCTTGAGCAACCAGCCCAGGCCGACGATCAGCGCGAGCACCAACAGCAATGCAAAGACCGCGCCAAACAGGCTGGGCGAGGCCGGCGCCTGCGCGCCGACCTGGGTCGCCTTGGCCGCGACCGGCGCGACGGCAGCCAGCAGGCCGATCACCGCAGCCTCCGGATCCGTTCGCTGGGGCTGACCACATCGGTCAGGCGGATGCCGAAGCGGTCGTTGATGACGACCACTTCGCCGTGCGCGATCAGGGTGCCGTTGACGTACACGTCCAGCGGTTCGCCGGCGCCGCGTTCCAGTTCCACCACCGAGCCCTGATTGAGCTGCAGCAGGTTACGGATCGGAATGCGCGCGCGACCCACTTCCAGCGACAGCGTCACCGGCACGTCCAGGATGACGTCCAGGTTGAGGTCGGCAGCGTTCTGGTCGTGCTCGGCCTGCAGGCTTTCGAAGGTGGCAGGTGAGGCGTCGAGGATGTCGGAGTTGATCATTTGCTGGAGTCCTGGAAGGGAACGGCGCGTGGGGCTTGCACGCCGGGCGGGCGTACGGCGGTGATCTTGACGGCGTTGTTGCCATTGGAAACGCCGAATTCGCCGGTGAATAACGGGATTTCTTCCACGCACAGCGGCACCTGGGCGGGCAGGTCGATCGGCAGGATGTCACCGATCTTCAGGCCGGTGAGCTGGCGCAGGCTCATGCGCTTGCTGGCCAATACGCTGGACAGCGTGACTTCGGCGGTGTCCAGCTGCTCGCGCAGCATCACGTTCCAGGAGTCGTCGCGGTCGTTGCGGTCGCTCTGGATGCCGGCATCGAGCAATTCGCGGATTGGCTCCAGCATCGAGTACGGCAGGGTGATGTGGATCTCGCCGCCGCCGCCTTCCAGCTCCACATGGAAGCGGCACACCACCACGTACTCGCGCGGGGTGACGATGTTGGCGAAGTGCGGGTTGATCTCCGAGTTGATGTACTCGAAGTCCACGTCCATCACCGGCGCCCAGGCCTCCTTCAGATCGGCGAAGGTCTGCTTGAGCATCAGTTGCACCACGCGCATCTCGGTGGCGGTGAATTCGCGGCCTTCGATGCGGGTGTGGTAGCGGCCGTCGCCACCGAAGAAGTTGTCCACCACGGTGAACACCAGCGTGGGTTCGAACACGATCAGCCCGGTGCCGCGCAGCGGTTTGAAGCGGATCAGGTTGAGGTTGGTCGGCACATACAGCGAGTGCATGTACTCGTTGAACTTGACCAGGTCGATGCCGCGCACCGACAGGTCGGCCGAGCGCCGGATCAGGTTGAACAGGCCGATGCGCCACAGCCGCGCGAAGCGCTCGTTGACCATCTCCAGGGTGGGCATGCGCCCACGGATGATGCGGTCCTGGCTGGACAGGTCGTATTGACGGGCCTCGCCCGGCAGCGGCTCCGGCTCGGTATTGACCGCGCCCGAATCCACGCCGTGCAGCAGGGCATCGATCTCGTCTTGGGAAAGCAGATCACTGACGCTCATGGGGCAGGCCTTACTGGGTAACGAAACTGGTGAACAGCAATTCTTCGACGCATTTCTTGCCGGTCTCGCTGGTCATGACCTTCTGCGCTTCGGCCAGGGCTGACTTCTGCAGCTTCTGCTTGCCGGCCAGGTCGGCCACGTCGGTGGCTTTGGTCTGGGACAGCAGCATCAACAGGTGCGCACGGATGGCCGGGGCGTTCTCGGTGATGAGCTTGAGCTCTTCCGGGTCGCGGGTGACCAGCTGCACTTCCACCTGCAGGTACTGCGGGCCATCGCCGGGGTCGGCCAGGTTGACCACGATCGCCGGGTCCATCGGGAAGTACTGCGCCGGCTTGGGCACTTCGGCCACCTTGGGCGCGTGCTTGTCGCCTTTGTCCTCGCCCTTATGGCCGAGGAAAAACCAGGCGCCGCCGCCGGCGGCCGCCAACACCACCACACCGATGGCGACCAGCAGAAGGGGCTTCTTGCCGCCCTTCTTCTTCTCGCCCTTGTCGTCTTTGTCTTCGGTCTTCTTGGGTTTTTCGGCCGCTGCCACAGTGTGCTCCAGGGGAATGCTCACCCTGTCGATGCAATCGGCATGCCAAAACCGCGTCGGTTTCCTGGCGCAGGCGGTGCGCAAACCGAAAAACCCCCGCAGGCCTTGCGCCGCGAGGGTGGAAGGGCGTCATCGGCCGTCGGCCGAGGCGCGGTTTTTAGCGGCGCCGGGGCGTGCCCGACGCGCCATCTCAGGCGTAGGCGTCCAGCAACCCACGCTGGCGTAACACCACCGACGGAATTCCGACGGGCGGGGCGTCGTCCAGCGTGAGGCCATTGCCGTTGTCGTTGCCGCCATTGCGGTTGCCGGAGGAATTCTGCTGTTGCTGGCCGACATCGGCCTGACCAAGCTGGAAGCCGTTCTGGCCAAGCATTTCGCGCAGGCGCGGCAGGCTCTGTTCCAGTGCCTGACGGGTGTCGGCATTGGCGGCGGTGAAGCTGGCGTTGACCTTGTCGCCATCCAGGTGCAGCCGCACCTCCACCGGACCCATATCGTTCGGGGTCACCTTGATGTGGGCATGGCCGATCTTCTGGTCGGCCAGCCAGCTCATCCGTGCACCGATGGCATCGTCGAAGTTATCGCTGCCCAGGTCCGGTGTGGGCGTGGGCGAGGCGCTGAAGATCGGTGCGGCGTCCTGCACACGGTTGAGGGCCGGCGCAGTGGTGGTCGGCAGCACGAACGCCGGGGCATCCGGGGCTGCCGGGCCGGCGCTGTCGTCGGCAGCCGATTCCAGGGTCTTGGCGGTGATGTTCATCAATGCATGGGCGGTCTGCGCGTCGCCGCTCACTGCCGTGGTCGAGGTGGGCTTGGCGCCTGCGACGGCGGCCGGCACCAGCGCACCCAACGCGGGCAGGGCGCTGCCGGCGCTCGTGGTGGCGGTGGCTGGGGGGGCATCGGTGGGCAGTGCCGTGGCCGTCGCCGCGGCGTTGGCTGCGCCGGCCATGCTGGCAGTCAGCGCCGCTGCGGCGGCGGCGAGTACATCGCCACCCGGCAGTGCCTGCGCCAGCAGGCCCATGCCGAAGCCGCCCAGCCCTGCAGGCGGCCAGCCAGCATCGGTCGCAGCGCCTGCTTCTGCGGGCGCGTCTTCGCTGGTAGTGGCGGCCTTGGCGGTTTTGCCAGGTTTGTTGGTAGCGCCAGCCGCAGCAGTGTTGTTTTCGGTGCTTGCAGGGTCCTTGGCGGCGCCGGACTTGGCCGGCTTGGCATCGCCGTCCTGCGCCCGCGCACGTGCGGTGGCATCGCCGGCCACGTCGTCGTGGTGATCGTCGTCGTCGTTACGATTCTTGTCGGACTGATTGGACTTGGGCGCGGCTTGCTTGGCGGGCACGCGTTCGGGCGCCTGCGGCGGAGCCTGGTGTGGCGTGTTGGCCGGATTGAGCATGCGCGCAAACTGGTCCTGGCCCGCGTCCGGTTCGGACGACGGGTCGCTGTAGCTGGATTTCTTGCCGGTACCGGCAAGCGCGCCGAGGCCGGCGGCGAAGGCGGACAGGGGATTCATGCGGATTCTCCGTGGGTGTCTTGGCTGCGGGCCAGACGCGAACGACGCGCGCCGAGGTCGTCCATCTCGCGCTGGTCGCGGCGTTCGATCACTTTGTTTTCCTGGGCGCGATAGCTGGCGGCCAATTGCTCCAGCACCTGCTTCTCGCGGCTGGCCAGCAGCAAGTGGGTACGCTCGGCTTCGACTTTGGCGATGTTGCTTTGCACGGTCTGCGCCTGTTGCAGCACGGCGCTGTCCAGGCGGTCCAGAAAGGCGCGGCGGTTGGTCAGGGCCACTGCACTGGTGCCGGCCAACTGGCTGTTGGCGTACTCCTCGGCATAGCGGCGCAGTTCTTCCAGGCGCGACTGGTGGGTTTCCAGGGTGCGCTGGCGTTCGGCCAGATCGCGGGCGACCTTGTCTTCCTGTTCCTGCGCGCGGCGCAGTAATGGGTCGATCCGTTTGGACTGCATCATGAATTAGTTCTCGGGTTCGACCAGTTGCTGCAAGGCGGACAGGCTGTCGCTCAGGACCGACGCCTTGTGCACGTCCTGGCCAAGGAATTCGACGATCTCCGGCCAGCGCGCCAATGCTTCGTCGGTGGCCGGGTCGCTGCCGCGCTGGTAGGCGCCGATGGCGATCAGGTCGCGGTTGGCGGTGTAGGCGGACAGCAGGCGTTTGAGCTTGCGGATGCGCAGGCGCCAGGGTTCGTCGGCGATGTCCTGCACCACGCGGCTGACCGACGATTCCAGGTCGATGGCCGGGTACAGGCCGCTGTCGGCAACCCGACGCGAGAGCAGGATGTGGCCGTCCAGAATGGCGCGGGCGGCGTCGGCGATCGGGTCCTGCGGGTCGTCGCCTTCGGTCAGGACGGTGTAGAAGGCGGTGATCGAGCCGCGGCCCTTGGCGCCGTTGCCGGCACGTTCCACCAGCGCCGGTAATTTGGCGAACACCGACGGCGGATAGCCGCGGGTGGTCGGCGGCTCGCCGACCGACAGGCCGATCTCGCGCTGCGCCTGCGCAAAGCGGGTCAGCGAGTCCATCAGCAACAATACGTTCAAACCCTGGTCGCGGAACCATTCGGCAATGGCGGTGGCGCGGTAGGCACCGTGCAGGCGCGCCAGCGGCGGGCGGTCGGCCGGGGCAGCCACCACCACGGCGCGGCGCAGGCCTTCTTCGCCCAGGGTGGTTTCGACGAAATCGCGCACTTCGCGGCCACGTTCGCCGATCAGGCCGACCACGATGACGTCGGCCGAGGTGAAGCGGGTCATCATGCCCAGCAGCGTCGATTTACCGACGCCGGAGCCGGCGAACAGGCCCACGCGCTGGCCGCGGCCGATCGGCAGCATGGCATTGATGGCGCGCACGCCCACATCCAGCGAGGTGGTGATGGGTTCGCGCGCCAGCGGGTTGATCGACACGCCGGCCATGCCGACGCTGCCTTCGGCGCGGATCGGGCCCTTGCCGTCCAGCGGGGTGCCGTCGCTATCGATGACCCGGCCGAGCAGGCCTTCGCCCACTTCCACGCCGCCGCGGCGCCGCGAGGGCACCACGCGGGCATTGGGCAGCAGGCCGTGCAGTTCGGCGCTGGGCATCAGATAGGTCCGTTCGCCGGCGAAGCCGACCACTTCCGCATCGACCCAACCGCCGTCCACTTCGACCTTGCAGGTGGCGCCCATCGGCGCTTCGCAGCCGATGGCTTCCAGGGTCAGGCCGACCGCGCGGCGCAGGATGCCTTCACGGATCAGGGTGCGCCCGGCGGTGGGTTCCAGGCCAAGCCCGCTCAGGCGGGTGGCCAGGCGCAGGTTGCGTGCATCCAGCCAATCGGCCGGGGTGGCACCGAACAGGGCGCTCACAGGCCTGCTCCGGATTTGCGCATGACGGCTTCCAGCGCGGCCCGCAGGCGCGCATCCAGGGTGCCGTCGATGCGCACGCTTTCGGCGTGTACACGCAGGTCGCCGCGGGTCAGGCTCATGTCCGGGGCGACGCGGGTGGTGCTGCTGGGCGCCAGATGCGGCAGCAGCGCGGTGATGTCGTCCGGATGCAGACGCACTTCGACTTCGCGCCCGGCACCACCCACCGCATCGACCGCCTCGCCGACCAGCTCGGCCAGCAGCTGCGGGTCGGCCTGGTAGGCGCGGCCGACCAGCTGGCCGGCGATGCGCACGGCCAGGTCGCCGAGCGCACCGATCACTTCGTTTTCCAGTCGCGCCAGCGGGCGGGTGAAGTTGTCCAGGATGCCGTCGATCTGCGCGGTCAAACGGCGCACTTCCGACTGGCCCTGGGCAAAGCCTTCGGCATGGCCGCGCGCAAAGCCTTCCTGCTGGGCGGCGTCTTCGATGGCCTGGATCTCTTCCAGGGTCGGCGGGCGCAGCACCGGCTCATAGACGGCGGGTTCGTCGAATTCGGTTTCCGGCGCAGCCGGGGCCAGATGCAGGTCCGGAGCCAGCCAGCGGGTGATCACGTCGTTCATACCATGGCCTCCGCACCGGCGCCGCCCAGGCTGATGGCGCCTTCGTCAGCCAGACGGCGGACGATGGTGAGGATTTCCTTCTGCGCCGCTTCCACGTCGGCCAGGCGCACCGGGCCGCGCGCTTCCATGTCTTCGAGCAGGATTTCGGCCGCGCGCTGGGACATGTTGCGGGTGATCTTTTCGCGCACCTTGACGTCGGCGCCGCGCAGGGCCAGGCCCAGGCGCTCGCCGGAGACTTCGCGCAGCAGCGTCTGCAGGCCGCGGTCGTCCAGGTCGACCAGGTTGTCGAACACGAACATCAGGTCCTGGATCTTGCCGGCTAGGTCGGCGTCGATCTTGCCGATCTCGCCCAGCACGCCCTGGTCGGAGCCGGTGTCCAGGAAGTTGAGGATATTGGCCGCCACCTTGATGCCGCCCACGTTGGACGACTTCAGGTTCTGGTTGCCGGCAAACTGACGCTCCATGATGTCGTTGAGCTCGCTCAGCGCGTTCGGCGGAATGCCGTCCAGCGTGGCGATGCGCAGCAGCACGTCGGCGCGGGTGCGCTCGGGCAGCAGCTTCAGCGCTTCGGCAGCCTGGTCGCTGTCCAGATGCGCCATGACGATGGCGATGATCTGCGGGTGTTCGTTGCGCACCAGGTCGGCGACGGCGCGCGGGTCCATCCACTTCAAGGTGTCCAGACCGGTGGTGTTGCGGCCGAGCAGGATGCGGTCGATCAGGCCGCCGGCCTTGTCGGCGCCCAATGCCTGGATCAGCACGTTGCGGATGTAGTCGTCGGCGCCCACGCCCAGCGAGGTCTTGCCGGCCAGTTCGCCGTTGAAGTCGTCCATCACCTTTTCGACCTGATCGCGCGAGATGCCGGTCATGGTGGCCATGGCGATGCCGATCTTCTGCACCTCCTTGGGGTCCATGTGCTTGAGCACTTCGGCGGCGTCGCTCTCACCCAGCGACAGCAACAGCACGGCGGCGCGCTGCACTCCGGTCATCGGTTGTGTTTCAGGCTTCACTGGCGACCCATCCCTTTACGACTTGTGCAACACGTTTTGAATCGGCTTTGACGGCTTCACGCGCGACACGCATGCGCTCTTCGTAGGCGTCCGGCAGGGCGATCGGGGTCTTCTTGTCCTGACCGATCTGCGCGGTGTCTTCTTCAAGGCCGGGCAGCAGGTCGTTGTCTTCGTTGACCATCCGCACGTCGGCGCTCTGCGGAGTGCCATCGTTGCCGCCCTTGCGTTCTTTTTCCTTGACTGCGGTCACGCCGGTGAGCTGACGCAGGGTGGGGCGCACCACGCCGAACAGCAGCGCCAGCACCACCACCGCACCGACCAGCAGGCGCAGACCGTTCTGCACGCGCGGATCTTCCCACCACTTCGGACCTTCTTCACCGGCCACCGCTTCGCGCACGAAAGGGGCATTCATCACCGACACCGTGTCGCCGCGTGCCGCGTCGAAGCCCACTGCCTGCTTGACCAGGCCTTCGATACGGGTGAGCTCGGCAGCGGTGAGCGGCTGTTCGACCATCTTGCCCTTGGCGCCGGGGCGCGGGACGTTGTCCAGCAGCACCGCCACCGAGACGCGCTTGATGCGACCGGCCGGCTGGCGGGTGTGTTGCAAGGTTCGGTCCAATTCGTAGTTACGGGTGGCGCTCTTGGAGCTTTCGGTCGGCGCGGCTGCTGCGGTGGCCTGGCCGTTGGCGGCAGCCGGGGTGCCCGGTGCGCCTGCCGCGGCCGGCGCCGGTGGCTGGCCGGGGCTGTTGCTGGTGGCGCCCGGAGGACCCTGCGGGCCGGTGGCCGTGGTGCTGGTGTCGTTGACCTGCTCGCTGCGCAGCTTGGCCGGTTCGCCGTTGTAGAGCTCGCGGGCTTCTTCGACCACCGAGAAATCCATGTCCACGCTGGTTTCCGGGTTGACCCGGCCCGGGCCGGTCATCGGTTCCAGCAGTTCGCGGATGCGCTGGTTGTAGGAGCTTTCCTGGCGGCGCACCTGTTCGAACTGGGCGGCGTGCTGGGCGGCATCGCTGTTGGGGTCGGCAATGGAGAGCATGCGGCCGCTCTGGTCGACCACGGTGACGCGTTCGGGGGTCATGTCCGGAATGCTGGACGCCACCAGATTGACGATGGCATCGACCTGGTTGCGTTCCAGGCCCTGGCCGCCGCGCAGTTCCAGCACCACCGAGGCGCTGGCCACGTCGCGCTGGCGAGTGAAGGCGCTGGGCTTGGGAATGGCCAGATGCACACGGGCCTCGCGCACCGGGCGCAGGGTGCCGATGGTGCGCGAGAGTTCGGTTTCCAGGGCGTGCTGGTAGCGGGCGTTTTCCACGAACTGGCTGACGCCGAAGCCCGGGTCCTTTTCCATCAGCTCGAAGCCGCCGCCGGTTTCCTTGCCGGTCAGGCCCGAGCCAGCCAGCTTCAGGCGGGCGTCGTACAGACGGTCCTGCGGCACCGAAATGGCGCCGGTCCCCTGGTCGATCTTGAACGGGATCTGCGCGGTGCGCAGCAGGTCTGCCGCTTCGGCATTGCCCTTTTCGTCCAGGCCGGTGTACAGCGACTGATAGCCGGGTTTCTGCGACCAGAAGAACACTGCCAGGCCGGCCGCCACCGCGAGGGCGATCATGGCCATCATGGTCAGCTTGCGGGTGATCTGCAGGCTGCGGACACGGTCGAACCATTGCCCCGCCTTTTCGGCGTTCTGGTTCATGTTTTCTTTGCTGATCGCGAGTGCCATGTGTCGTCAACCTTTACAGCGGCATGTTCATGACGTCCTGATAAGCCTGGACGAGACGGTTGCGGACTTCCACGGTGGCGCGGAAAGCCACCTGGGACTGCTGGGAGGCGACCATGACCCGTGCCAGATCGGCCGTGGGGTCGCCCATTTCGAATGCTTTGGACAGTGCGCCGGCCTTCTGCTGGGCCTCGTTGACGCCGCCGATGGCGCCGCGCAAGGTCTCGCTGAAGCTCGGTGCCTGCGTCGCCGGTGTTCCCTGCGCGCCGGCCAGCCCCTGGATCTGGTTGCCGCGCGCCGCATCGCCTACCGCGCCCATCGGGCCTTGGCCCATCTGCGTCTGGTAGCTGCGGATCTGCGAGAGGATGGAGGTAACGGAGTCGCTCATGGGTGCGGTCAGCCAGGGAGGCATCCACATCAATGCAAGCGGCGTGCCGAAATGGCGCCGGGATTCCGGCGCTGGGGCGGGGAGCGGCTGTTGCCGGGGCTGCGAGGTGGTCCGCGGCCGCGATTTCTTCGCGGGAATCGCAAATCGAGTCCGGCGCTGTTGGCGAGCCTGGCGCTTTATCCAGACCGGTTCGGTGGACAGGCGCGGGTCTGCTCAACCAGGTTGTGTAGCAAGACGTGGGCCTGTCTGGTGCAGAGCGAGTGATCTGCAGGTTGGCTGCAGAGTCCTTGCCCGCCCACCATCGAGGGACACGCAGCAAGTACGTCCTTGTAAGCTCCTTGGCGGCATTCATGCCGCCAAGGGTCCCGCGATGGTGGGCGGGCAAGGACCCGTCTAGATGGTCGGTGTGTCAATGCAGGCGGATAGCCAACGTGGGCCGGCGATGGGACTAGATGCGGCCAGTTTCCAGCGCAAGCGCGAAGTCGTGCCGCCCTCGGAAGTCGTGCCGCCCGGGTATGGCGAGCTGCGCTGTTGACCCACCGAGCAACCTTCTAGCGCGGTGTCTCGCCGCTTGCGGGACCGTTGGCGGCAGGGATGCCGCCATCCAGCCCCCAGGGACGGGTTCACGGCGTGTCCCGCGAGCGGCCAGGGCACCGCGCCCTCGACCGACTCGGCTTTTGACGCTATCAAGAAAGACGCTGCGGCCGAATATCTCCCACGAGTGGCAAGTGCGCTGCGCCCTCAACCGACTCGGCCGCCCCCTATGGATAGATAAACGCTAAGACCGGACACCTCCATACCTGTGAGCCGGTCGAATCGGGCCGACTGGACGTGATGATGGGCGTGCTCACCCATGGTTGAGCGCGCCGCGCGGCCGGGTGATCAGTCCGGCAGCCATGCCGCCCGCCACTGGTCCAGATTGCTGCCGCTGAGCATCCAGTCGCGTCGCACCACCTCGCGCAAGGCCGCACCCTTGGCGCGTGCTGCGTCCAGGTCGGCCAGATGCTCGCGGATGGCGCCAATCCAGTCGCGGTAACGATTCTTCACCAGCGTCACCGGCAGGTTGCCCTGGTAGCAACGTACGTCGCTGGCGATCACCGGATAACCGCAGGCGCCGTACTCCAGGAGGCGCAGATTGCTCTTGCACGCGTTGAACAGGTTTTGCTCCACCGGTGCCAGCGCCAGATCCAAGTCCAGCGACGCCAGCGCCGCCGGGTACTGGTCGATCGGCATGCCCGGCTGGAACTGGTGGATGTGCTGGCGCAGCGCGAACGGGTACATCCCCATGAACACCCATTCCACCTCGTCGGTGAGCTCCTTCACCACGTCGGCAATCAGTTCCAGGTCGCCGGTATGGCTGGCGCCGCCAGCCCAGCCGATGCGTGGCTTGCCACCCTGGCGTTCGGCCCGCGCAGGCAGATGTTCCCACCAATGCGGCGGCAGGCGGTTTTCCGCCACGCGAATATCGCTGTGCAGCCCGGCAAACGCCTCGGCCAGGGCAGGGGTGGAGACCACGAAGCGGTCCACCATGCCCAGCCCGCGCCGCACGGTCTTGAGAATGTCCTTGGGCATGTGCTCGCGATGGGCATTCTTCAGCGGCAGATTGGGCAGGTAGTCGTCCAGTTCGTAGACCTTGAACGCGCGCGACAACGCCTTCATCCGCCGCATTGCTTCCAAACGTGCTTCGCCGACCTGGCGTTGCAGGATCACCACGTCGGGATCCTGGCGCGCCAGCTCGGCGATCTCCAGATAGCCGTTGAACAACACGCCTTCGGCCAGTCCGGCCTCGCGCAGGGCGCGCAACGGCTGGATCACCCGGTAGTGGCCGCAGCCTTCGATATCCGCCGGCAGCGCCATCACCCGCGGCAGCGGCCGCCACGACTGCAGTGGACGCCAGCTGGCGCGCGGGTCGGCCAGCTGGAAGCCGGCGCCCGGGTCCAGCGAAAACCCAGGGTTGTAGGCCGGGTCGTTGGCCATCAGCGGCAGCCAACGGGCGTACATCGCTTCTTCGTCCAGCGCGGCGGCGGCGGGTGGTTCCAGCGGGTCGATCAGCAGTTGCGCGCGCGCTGCGAACACATTGAGGTAGCCGGCCTGGTGCAGGCGTAGGCACAGGTCCGCATCGCTCCACGGCGCCAGTCCCGGCTCCAGCGCAAAACCGCCGGCCTCCAGGAACAGCTGGCGCGGCAGCATCAGGCACTCGCCACTCAGCGCAGCGTAGTTCTGGTCCAGCTGCAGGCGTTGCAGGTAACCGGAGTCGTCGAAGGCGCTGCCGTCGAAGGCGCGTGCGACCGGTGCCCCCAGGCCCAGCAACAGACCGGCGTGGTGCACGGTGCCGTCGCTGCGTAACAGCTTGCCGGCCACCGCGCCCACTTCCGGGCGGAGCGCGTGGTTGAGCAATTGCTCCAGCCAATCGGCCTTCATCACTGCCGCGCCTGCGGCCAGCCATAGCAGCACGTCCCCACGCGCATGCTCGGCGGCGGCGTTGCAGACTGCTTCGCGGCAGGGATCGGCGTCGAAACGCAGCACGCGGATCTGCTGCATGCCCAGCGCGTCGATGCCGGCCAGCCAGTCGCGCAGTTCCGGCTGGCTGCTGGCGCGGTCCAGCAACAACACTTCGTAATGCGGATACGCCGTGTTGGCAAGGATGCTTTCCAGGCAGCGCTGCACCTGCGCCAGGCGGCCATCGACCAGCACCAGAATGCTCACCAATGGCTGCTGCGCGTGCCGGTACTCCAGCGCATGACGGCCAGGGCCGGCGCTGTGCACCTGCGCGTCTACATAACCGCGCGCAGCGAGGTGACGCGCAATGGCCTGGTGTTCGTCGGCATCGCCATGCCGGGTTTGGGGGGAGGCCGCCAGTAACGGCTCGGCGATGTGCTGCACACCGGCCAGCCCGTGGCGTTCGACCAGCCCCAGCTGGCGATTCAGCTCGAAGGCCGCGCCCGGACCTGCCGGAAACCCGCCATCGGCCACCAGCGTGGCCTGGCGGAACAGCCAGTGCCGCGACAGCGTGGAAGGCGCGCTCAGCAGCGCGTCCAGGTACAGCGCTGGCCGCAGCGCCAGCCCCAGCTGGCGGTTGTCCAGCGCCACCACTTCGTCGGCGTACACCGCCTGGCAGGTGTCCGGCAGCGCGAGCAGGCCCAACGCCACCACGGTCAGCCCACTGAGGGTGAACACGGCACCGGCGTCGACCAGCAGCACCCAGTCGATGCCCTGCTGCGCGGCGATGGCCTGGTTGAGTGCCGGCACCAAGCCGTCGTTGTCGATCAGCACTCCGCGTTCGGCGTCGCGGACCTGCGTCGGCGAGGTGCTGAGCACCCAGGTCTGCTGATTTGGATAGCCGCCGGGCACCTGCAGGCTGGCCAGCGTGGCGACCACGGCCTGGGCATCGCCATCGCGGTCGATCAGCATCACCGCAATCCGCGGCCCGCCGGCATGCGCCTGCAGGCGCGCATCGATCAACGCGCGCTGCACGTCGCTGGGATGCCGCACGCCCAGCCACGTGGCCGGCGATACCTGCTCGGTCATGCCCGCGCTACGCATCAGCGCATTGACCAGATCCACCGACTTGAACACGCGCGCCTTGTGCGGGCTGAGCGGCGCCACGCGCACCTGCCGGTTGTCGCCGTGCTCACGCCGCCAACCGAGCTGACGGATGCCCTGGCGCAAATCCTCATGGCCCTGATCGCCGACCCCGACCTGATCGCGGCCGGCCTGACTGAACTGCGCGCTGGAGACGCGAAAGTGCGTGAGCGGCCTGGCCAGAAACGCCAGGTGGCCGTGGCGCAGCAGCTTGACGTAGATCGCCAGATCGCCGACCCAGTGGATCGGTTTGCCGTTCAACATCATCAGCGCGTTGCCCAGCGCCAGCAGCTCGGCGCGCCGTGCCAGCACGCAGCTCGGCTCGCCGATGAAGTTGATGGCATGGTCGGACAGGAACGACACCAGTTCCGGCCCATCGATCAGCACGTCTTCGTCGAACGGAAAGTTGGTGGCCAGGATGTCCGGCAACGGCGCGCCATCGTCGTCGATGCGTTGCCGGCGTGAGGACGCCATCGCCGTGCCGGGGGTGCGCTCGATCGCTTCCACCAGCTGCGCAATGCAATCCGGCTGCAGCACATCGTCGTCGTGCAGGAACTTGACGTACTCGCCCTGCGCCAGCCCGATGCCCTTGATGGTGCTGCCGAGTTCGCCCAGCCGCGTCGGATTGCGGTGGTAGCGGATCGGGAAGGGAGCGGACGCCAGGCGCGGCGCCAGGATGGACGCGATCGCGCCATCGCCATTGTCGTCGCAGATCACCAGCTCCAGCGCGGCGTAGGTCTGAGCCAGCGCGCTGTCCAGCGCCTGCGCGAAGTAGCGCGGCTTGTAGGTCGGCATGACGATGCTGACCAGGGCAGGAGAGTTCATGGGCGGTCGTTCGAGTTGATCATTCAAGAATTATCCGATGCTGGACGCGGTGCCGGTGCGAATCGATTCGATCACGCCGGAAGACGGCGAGCATCGAATTGGCCGAAAACCAATGCAATATGCATGCCGCGCAACGCACTGGTGCGTTGCCATCGGGAGCAATGGCGACGATGGCACTGGACTGTCCGTCCGCTGGCATTCGCTTCCAGGCTCCTGAAGTCACCAGTGCGCTTGGTCACGGACAGTGTGGCGGACGAGATCCAGCGGTTGCTGGACAGGCATGCGTGCACTCGGTGACCCAGCGATGGCGGCCCAAGCGGTTGTTGCGCTCGACTCCCTTGCGCGCGATTCGCGCGATGCCGCCGCGCTGCTTGAGGACGTTGCGACATACCGTTCGATGGCGGAGGCCTTATCGGCATGCAGTTTGCGCGCACGCGCTGGTTTTCCGACATTTGCAGGCAAGGCATCAAGCAACTCCTCGAAGACGAACGAATCGTGCCGGTTGGCGCCGGTGAGGCCCACCGTCAAAGGCACGCCGTCACACTGGTAGCGTCCAAACCTGCCCGGCTCTGATCCAGCGTCTGGCCGCGTCGTAGCTCGGCCAGCAGTCCTTGGATGCAGGCGATGCCACACACCGGCCGCTTGCCAATCATGCAACCCGCGCCAGCAGCTCATGCCGTTGCTGTCGCCCAGCTCCAACGTCAGGTCTTCTCACGTCATCCCCGTGCGCAACACATCGACGATGCCGTTGACGGCTTGCTGATCGCCGATACGCGGCCGTCCACCTTTGGGCGAACGCTTCACCTGCGCAATCAGTGGCTCTATGCGTTTCCACAGCGCAATGGGGATCTCCTTGCGACGTGTCATGCCCGCAATTTTTCCAATAACGGGACACGATCCAAGGGGGTTTGTTGGCGGCTCTTGAGCGGCCATCGGCAGGCCAGGCAACGATGTGGAGATGCATGTTGCTTCGCATACGACGACAGCAACTCTACGCTGCAGCCGGGAGTCTGCTACCGCCGTGGTTCAATCCTGGCGTCGTAGGCTTAGCCATCACCGCCGCCTCGGCAGGCTCAGGATTGCACCCGGAACTTCGCCAAGCGAAGTAGGTTTTCCGGCATCTGCGATGCAATCCCAGACGATGCGCACCAACCGTGTCGTTCTTGGTAGGCGTATCGCTCTATCTGCCGTGTCCAACGCTATGAGATATGCAATGAAGACATCTGTATCCGTCGATTCGTCCAGCCGCAGCGCGATGCCAGCCGCGCCGGAGATTCGGGACGTAGCGTCCTCCAGCGCCGGCACTTGTTTAGACGTCCGAACCGATGTTGCACATGATCCCGCACTCAGTCCGCTGCGGAGTCCGCCCGCAAGGCGCAGCAGTGAAACCACGTTGGCGACATTGCCGGCCATAACCGACCCCGAGAGCAGAGCGCTGGCTCCGCAGCCGGTCGTGTCTGCGGATACGGCGACAACGACGCTGGCACGCCTCCATCGGCAACTGATCCAGGACGATGCACGTCCCATCGCAGCGGACTTGGCAGCCGACCTGATCAGCAGGTTGAGACCGATGAAGGCGCCTGCCGCCGACGGCGCGCAGCGTGCGGCAACATATGCGGATCTGGTCAGCCGCATCAGCGAAAAGGATGTCATGGATTGGTACAAGGCGCAGGGGCTGAGCGAAAGCGACGTGTTCGCGTTGCGGCGCGCGACATTGCTGTCCGGCCTGCCCAATCCAAGCGGTAGTTTTCTCACCAATTCGCTGCAATACATTGTCGCGCCTTGGGTCAACTACCAGACCGGCAAGCCTTGGTTCGGAGCCGGAATCGGGATTGGCACTGCGTTCGCCGCGGCGCCAGTGGCCGCTGTTCATCACCCGACGGTAGTCACCTTGTGCGAGTCGATTCGCGAGCATGGGGGCCACACCATCGTGCCGGACAAAAAGGAGTTCAATGACAAGCACTGGCTCCCCGACCTGGCGCAGGCCCTTGAGAAAAAGATCGCAACATTCGCCAAGGCCTGCGACGCGTTCCGCGAGATCCAGAATGCTCCAGATGCTTCCACTGAGGAGTATGTGGACTCAGCCCGAACCTTGCTTGCAGCGGAGAAGGAGTTGCATCTAGCCCAGCACGATTTCGTGATGACCCAGGGCGCGCACGACCGGCAGTGGAAGGGAAACCGTTGGCAGGCCATTCCTCGTATCTTGCGCTCGCCGGTGGCCAGCGCGCTTGGCTTGCTCACCAAGACGAACGCGATGCGTGCGTTGTCGCCGACGGCGCAGACAGTCGGCGCCATATTGATGACGGCTGCGCAACACGTGGCGGCCGGTTTCGACGAGCAAGCCAAGCAAGAAAGCAACAACGTGCTCAACCTCTTGTACGCCAACGTGTTCACCGCAAGCGGGAAAGAAAAGATTGCCCGCGGCGCGCCGCTGATGGCAGCGGACATCGATACCGGAAAATTGCGCAAATTGATCGAGTCGCCGTTGCAAAACCTGGTGAAACGTGTTGCCAAGGGGCTGGCGTTGGTGGAGAAAGAGCTGGCAGAGGAAGTGAAGAAAATGGAGAGGCCGCAAGGCGCGCCAGATGCCGACGACCTGGACCTGGAGGCCGGCCATGGCAGCGGACCCGCGAGGAAACTGAGCTTGCTGCGCAATGACCTGCAGGCTTTGCGCGAGCGCAGGCTCGACGAACTCGATCCGAACGGTCTTGCATCAAAGCTGCTCATCGGGGCCGAGAAATCGGTGCTGTCCGCTCAACTATTCAATGACATCATCGATAAATATTCATCGCGAGAACTCTCTGCCCAGACTTGCCAGCGCATTGGTCAGACGTTCCAACTCGTCGTGTTTGGCAGCGCCGCGTCCTCGGTGATCGGTAAGGTCGCCTCGGCTGCCCAGGGGGGAGCACGCAACGTCCCGGTCGCCGAAAGCCTGGCGATCACCGCGCTGTCAGGAGGAATGGCCGCCGTTGGCGCCTTGAATCAGCACGTCGCCACCTCGCTCAAGTGTCATCGTCGCGACACCGATGTAGATATTGGATGGAAGGCGCAGACGCTTCGCGGCATCATGGGGACCAAGCACGAAGCGCTGGCCCAGCGGCGCGGCACCAAGGCGAGCAAGGCGATCAACGCCTTGCTGGAGGACAACGACGTGGAAGCGCTGCTCGTCTCGGCGAGGGAGTTGGTCGCGCAGGCCCCCAGCACCTCTGCAAGTTCCCACAACCCCTCGTCGTCGACATCGGCAAGGGAACAGCTGCGTCCGGTGCAGCAGCCGGCTGCGCAAATTTCCGAAATCGTTCCGGAGAGCGAAGCAGAGTCAGCGACATTCCGGCCTGCCTGAGTGGCTGCGTCCATCGACTAGGAGGCTTGGCGAAGCCAATGGCCCAACAGCCTTCGCAGGGCGGCCCGCCGCGTACCCGCGCTGCGATGAAATTCGGCCATCTCATGTCCGACCGATCCCGCATCAGGACAACACGAGCCTGGGTCTCGGCAGATGCAGGTAGCCCGCTGTGCTGATCGATGGCTTCGTCTCGTGCGCTGGAGGCGAGTTCTGCGGCTTGTTGCAGTCGTGCTGTGCCTGATGTAGCTCCTTCCGTGCTGCCAGCAAGATGACGGCGCACATCATAGTGCCGACGCCAAACCCGGCGGCGGGCGATGGCCGTTGTGTCGTATAGCTGAGCCATGGCGAGACGATGTACTGCCGAGTCCGGCGCGATCGGGCGTGCATTGTCGGACGTCAGTTCTGACGGCTGCGGAGGTACATACACTGGCCAACGCTATTTCCTGAGGTGTATACGGCAGATAGATCGACCTGTATCAGAACAGTAAGGTTTGCGCACGCACGGGATTGCATCACAGATGCCGTGGAACCTCCCTCCCTGTGCGAGGTTCCGGGCGCAACCCTGAGCCTGCCGTTACTCATGCAGGCGAAGTTGTGAATGCACCGCACGAACGCTCCCGATCGCGAATCGGCGCCTTGGACACAGTCGATGTGTCGTGCGTGACAGAGGGACGATTTTTCAGTGCTGTAGGGTTCGGCGATCGGCTCGCGCGCCGCCATCTCGCCAACATCATTGAGCACAGCGGTCGCGAAACAAGGCGGAAGCTTGCGTGTGTTTGCCTTGGCGCGGAGCGGTTTGATAAGGACACCGGCGACAGTTGGGTCGACTACAGCTTGGTGCCGGACTTGAATGAGGGGGGCGCGTGCGTCCCGATTTGTGTGTGTGGCGCTGTGCTGCTTCGCGCCTTGCGTCGATAATTCGCGCCGCTATTCCAGTGTTTCGACGCGGACAGCGAAACTGTGTAAACAGAAAAAACTGAAAATTAGGCAGTTTTTATCGCGAGGTATTTCAGATGACATCTGATCAGATCAATCATGATCCCATGATCACAGCGTTCTTTTCCGGGCTTGGCATACGCCTGGGCCTGAACGATGCTCTGGTGCAGCGTCTGCGAGAAGGCGAGACCGTTCTCGGGCCTGCGGGCTTGCTGTGTCGCGTGCATACGCAATCACAGGACGGTGGCGTGTCCGGATTTCCCGAGGTCATCCTGCCGTTGGCTGCGCGCGAACTCGGTGGCGACGACGTAGTGACGCTGCTTGCGCTGCAGGAACAACTACTGACCGAATATGGGTGGCGGCTGACGATGTCCACTCTGGGCCTGCTCTGCATCTGCCCGTTGTTACTCGCGCAGACGCCCGAAGACGTGGCGGCCACCCTCGAGCGGGGACAGGTCGTGGCACGTGTCGTGCTGGATGCGCTGGTGACAGGGGCCGGCAGTACGACGGAGGCGATCATATGAAGCTCACACGCCAGAACAGCGCCCCAGCGTCGATGCCAAGCGCGCCGCCGGCAAATCCCAACGCACTGCATGAGAGCGATGCAGTCGTGCCAGGGACGTGGGCGTCGCCTTCCGCGCCGCTGCAAGGGCTGCCTAGACCAAGCGCGCGTCTGCGCGAAAATAGGGCCGGCAAGCTGCCGATGGGCGAACCATCCACCGCCTATAGGAGACCGTGGCAGATGGAAGCGGGCGAATCTTCCCGCGCTGCATCTGAGCGTGCGGAGAGCAGCCATCGCGCTGGAGAGCATCAAGGCGACCCACAGATCGCTTCACCGTCGGCGGCGCAGGGTTCATACGCAGCGCGTTGTGTGGCCGCCCGCGATCGCCTGAAGGCGCAGCTGCGCGCCGGTTTGCAGAGTCGCCGGTTTGCCGAGCCCTCAGCCGAGCAGCTGGCATTGCAGGCAGAATACGTGCAATGGGCCGATGCCCGTCTGCAGGAGCGTATTGATGCGTTCGGGCCAGACGCCAGCTACCAAGCCGCCGGGGATATGAAGGCGGTCGGCAGGAAAGCGTCGCTGCCCCTTGCCTATGAATGTCTCAGATCGTTTTTTGTCGGCGCACTGCGAACGCCCTCTGGGACCGCCGACCAGACCAGCCGCGCTCCTGCCTCCGAGTCCTTGGGTTCGGCAACGCTCGCCGCGGCGATATCGGAAATGGCATCGCACACATGCGATACGTTGCTGATTCCCTCGATGGACCGGCGTGCACGTGTCGCCAACCTGCCGCGTTTCCAGGCGCTCGATCCCAAGATCCTGCTGCCAGATCCACCGCCGGTATTGTTGGAAATCACCTCGGATGGAAGCAAGCGCTTCGTGCGTCCTGGTGAAAACGGCACGCCAAGCCGGGCCGAACTCACGGCACAGGCCCACAACCGCCGCGCGGAGATATCTCGGCGCCAGTCCAGGCTGGAAGATGAAGCTCCGCAAACCATGCCGCTCATGTCATCGAGCAGTGCTGGCTTTCACGCCGAGCCGAGTGTGTCAGCCAATTCTGGAATGCTCACGGAAGTTGCCGAGGCCGGATTAAGTGCATTAGCCACCGGCGGCGCAAGCGCATTGCGCAAAGCGATGCTCGATGCGGGCAAGGCCATTGGTCCGACTGGTCAGATCACGGTTCCCGATTTGCTGGGTGGGCATCAGCGCTTGAATCTGTTCGCCCTGGCATTGCCTGACAAGGAACGTCCTCCGGCCACGTGGTCCGATGCAGTGCATTTTCCGGATTATCTTCTACAGACAGGTAGGCAAGCGATGTCGCTAGCCAGACAGGCGTTCAGCACGGCGAACGCGGCAGCCGCGGCGTTACGCAATGTGCTGGGACGCCCCATGGTCGGCAGCTTGCTGACCAATATGGCGTCGTTTGGTGCGGCCCGATGGACCGCGTCTCCGCTGCACAGCAGATAAGGCGGTGCAGCTAGGGAAGACCTGCACATTAACCAGCATCTTGTGGATGTGATCGGCACCGCCGAGATAGCGTGCAATCCCGGCCTCTGCGTTGCAATCCATGCACCGTCCGGCAGCTTATGCTGCCGCCAGCGGTGCGTTTTCAGAAGTTCTTTGGAGCCGCTAATAAAATCCCACGAGGACGCCATAAGCAGATGATGGAGCAAGCAAGCGAGAGCAGCGCCACGTGGAGATCGATGCGGCGTTCGAAGCGGATTCGCAGTCTGCCCATGCCCGCGACCAGGCATGTGTGCGCTCGACGACCAGCGATGACGGCCCAATCGGTCGTTGCGCTCGACTCCCTGGCGCGCGATTCGCGCGATGCCGCCGCGCTGTTTGAGGACGTTGCGACATACCGTTCGATGGCGGAGGCCTTGCCGGCATGCAGTTTGCGCGCACGCGCTGGTTTTCCGGCATTTGCAGGCAAGGCATCAAGCAACTCCTCGAACACTAACGAATCGTGCCGGTTGGCGCCGGTGAAGCCCACCGTCAAAGGCACGCCGTCACACTGGTAGCGTCCAGACCTGCCCGGCTCTGATCCAGCGTCTGGCCGCGTCGTAGCTCGGCCAGCAGTCCTTAGATGCAGTCGATGCCACACACCGGCCGCTTGCCAATCATGCAACCCGCGCCAGCAGGTCATGCCGTTACTGTCGCCCAGCTCCAACGTCAGGTCTTCTCACGTCATCCCCGTGCGCACCACATCGACGATGCCGTTGACGGCTTGCTGATCGCCGATACGCGGCCGTCCACCTTTGTGCGAACGCTCCATCTGCGCAATCAGTGGCTCTATGCGTTTCCACAGCGCAATGGGGATCTCCTTGCGACGTGTCATGCCCGCAATTTTTTTCCAATAACGAGACAATATCCAAGGAAATTTATCTGCGGATCTTGGGAGGACGAAACGCGTGCCGAGCAATGCCACTACGTAGGAGAGGATAAGCTAACAAGTCGAATTTTTCACCGCGGCGACAGTCCGGCTAATAACATTAACTCATTGGTCTTTATTACGCTCTCGCAAGTCGACGTTGGCGTAGGCCGATTCACAGATATCCAACAGCGTGAGCAGGCGCTACTCTTTTCAGAAAGTCCGATTTTCCGTGGATTCAGGAAGTGTGGCGTTAAAAAGAAAGATTTTGGGGCATCAGTCATCGCTCTATCTTTTGCAATTCGTGAATTTTCTCGGTCTTACTCCGCCCAGGGCGGTGGTGCGGCACCGGCGACAGGCGATGCATACAAAACGAGGTCGTAGTAATGGCCGGGAGAGTGCTGGCGTAGACGGAAGTGATAGCCTTCCACCAATTTGTCCAGTTGCTCCACGATATCCAGCAAATCCTGAGCGTAGTGGTAGACACAAATAGCCATGCGTGGACGCTGGGTCCGGATCAGGCGAGATGCCCCTTCAAGTGCTCTGGCTTCAAACCCTTCGATGTCCAACTTCAGTAGCGTCAGCTTTTCCAACTCGTCGTCCAGGCGTGTAGTCGCCACTGACATTCCGCCATGCGGCGATACATGGCTGGAAACGGTGCCGGTCTCCTCGAAACGCAGCGTAGTATGTTCGTTGGAGATGGCTTTTTTGATGGGCTTGAAATTGTGCGGGGGAAGGGGGAGGGCGCTCGCGATGCTCTCCAATTTCTGGAAGTTGATGCCATCGGGCTCAAAGGCGGTGATGCTTTCGTAGCGATAGCGGGATGCTTCTAGAAACTTCTGGACGATGGGGCCTTGGAAGGCACCGCCATCGCAGAAATGTTCCCGCTGGCCCAACTGGAATGTGCTGCTATCGGCATATTCTGAAAAGTACTCGTTGATCGGCGTCGCCCAGCAGTCCAACAGTAGGCTGGAATCGTAGGTCAGGCGGAACAACAGGTTGCTGTAGAGCGTAAAAACGCTTAAATCGTCGTCCAGCCGATCCGCAAGACGCAGAAATTCGTCCAGGCGCAGAAGCGTCCGCTGACGGTAGACCTGCGCAGGCTCGTATACGGCGGGTAGCCCGCAGTGCGCAACGGCCAGGCAGGCATCCACCCGTTCAATGCCTGCCTGCTCGCAGAGCTTGCGGGCCAGGCCCGATTCTCCGGGGCTGTAAGAAAAATCGATGGCCAATGCCTGCGAATGCTGGGTCGCCAGTTCGATGAACTGGCGCGAACTCCAGCGCGGCACCCCATGAACGGTGTCGCTGTCGCCTGGCTGGTCATCAACGGCGGCAATGACATGGCTGCTGGGGTGCTGGACGATCATTGGGCCATAAATGTTGCCAATGCCCGAGCGCGGTTGGAGCAGGAACAGGGAGCGCTGCTCGAAATATGGGATCAGCGGATCGAGGGAAGGCGCAACGCTGAGTTGCCCAATGCCCGCGCTGGCGCACAGAGCATTTGCAAACGCCCGTCCGCGCAGGCTACAAGAGAAATCGATGGCAATTGCATCGGCATACTGCCCCGCCTTGGTAAGAAACTCCTGACTGCTCCAGCGCGGCGCGCCGTGTATGTGGTCCAGATGGACGCTTTGGTCATCAATGGCGGCAACAACATGGCGCAGGTCGGCAACGACCCTGGGACCGTGCACCATGCCTACATGGGACTCGGGAGCGACGAGGAATACAGGGCGGTTGGCAATCGCGGGTAGGCGCGCAATGACATCCTCAAGTGCAGGACGCTCTTGCTCCGCAATACGTAGGATCCGTTGGCGAAGCTGCTCATTTCTTGAGTTCATGAACGTCATGTCCCGTAGGTTTGAATGGGGTTGTCATAGCGAGCGTCGAAATAGGTTTTGGCAGGCACGTCCTCGCAATAGACACGCGGCCAGCCAAGTTCGCAGCTTCGCCCCACCTTGACGCCTCCGCGCACGATGGCGCCGGTCCGCAGGATGCTATTACCGCCGATCTCGACGTACGCGCCGATTTGCACACCATTCTCTATCCAGCATGAAGATTTGATGCGGCATGCCGGTCCGAGGTGCGCTCCGGCATGGATGACGGTGTTGTAGTCGATCCTGCATCCGTGCCCGACGACAGCATTGGCACCCACGAATACGTTGAGCCCGATGACTGTGTCAGTGCCGATGGCTGCGCTGGCGTGGATGAAGGGCTCCAGCTTGAAGCCACGTTCCATCGCTGCCTGCATCAGTTCTATGCGCTTGAAGTTGCCAAAGCGTTCGTCGAACGCCACGAACATGGCCCCGTCGGTCGGATTCAGCCCATCGAGCACGCTAAGATCGAATTCGTGTTCCGAGTCTTGGGGCACGTCGATCTTGATAACCGTTTCGTCCTGGCGCGCCTGCTTCCAGGCATGAAAGGCCAGGTCGAGGTATTGGCTGTTGCCGATGATCCACCTAGATTTCATATTCGGTCTCCATCAGCAGCGTGTACCAGCGTTCGACCAGGCGATTCATGGATTCATAGGCTCCCTGGGTGGGGAGCGGAGCGTCTGTGTGCAATGCCGCCTGCACCCGCTCCATGATGTCCACGTCTTCGCCTACCACGACCTTACTGCCGTGCATCTGCGCCAGTAGCACTTGGCTGGCAGAGCCGTAAGGCTGTTTCTTGCGTGCGCTAAACCAATAGATTTCCAGATCGGTCCGGTCCGGTGCGACGGGGATGTGGTGTTCCAGCGTGAAAGAGTAGCCGCCGTTGGAACTGGCGATATGCATGTTCGGGAAGGCCAACCAGTTGAAGTAGGCATCCTGCGCGCCCCAACGTTCCACTTTATCGTGCCAGCCGAAGTGCTTGAGGTTGGATATGGGGGCTTCCGGGCCGCCGAAACTGAAGCGGCGCA
The DNA here is from genome assembly GCF_900092025.1 of Xanthomonas bromi. Taxonomy (GTDB): domain Bacteria; phylum Pseudomonadota; class Gammaproteobacteria; order Xanthomonadales; family Xanthomonadaceae; genus Xanthomonas; species Xanthomonas bromi. The sequence continues at coordinate 128,034 of NZ_FLTX01000025.1, read as the reverse complement.
TTTCGTGCCTCAAGGCTGCGGGCGAGCTTTCTTGCAACGCTTCCGTGGACTCCTTGGCTTGCTCTTCGTTTACCTCGGCAACGAAGCTGACGCTCTTGGCCAGGGTTTTGGGGTGGACGAAGCGTGGGTGATTGGCATCCCGAAGATTTTCGTAAGCGAGTTTCCAGTTGTACCGGCCACTCCAGGTGGTCACCATGACCTCGGTGTCGTAGGCGTTGGAACTACTTTCCAGCAAGGCGATGAAGTCTGCCGAAAACTGCTCCTCGATGGGCATCGGGCTGGGATCGAGGTTGACGAACAGCAGGTTGCCCACCTGACGCAAGGCGAACTCTCGCAGCTTCAGACCACGCCGTTCGTCTTCGCTGAAGCCATAAATGGCATCGCATTCGGGGATATTCTCGACCCGACCTTCGGCATCGTACTTCCATGCGTGATACGGGCAGACTAACGGGCGTTTTCCTACCGCAGTGGTTTGTAGCAGTGCGCTGCGGTGCAGGCAGACGTTCTCGAACGCACGCAGGCTGCCCTGGAAGTTCTGTATCAGAACCGGAATGCCAGCGAGCCTTCGGGTGATGAAGCAGTTGTTGTCGGGGAGCAGCGTTTTGAGGCCGGCGAACAGCCAGACCTTGCGGAAGATCTTGCGCTGTTCGCGGGCGAAGATGTCCGTCGATAGGTAGTAGCTGGGGTGCATTCGCGAACGCATTGGCGTGGCTTCCTCATGAATCCTTCTGGTAAATGACCCGCGCCGGGTTGCCAAACACGCTGGCGCCCGCTGGCACATCCTTCACCACGACTGCACCAGCACCGACCACTGCACCGTCGCCGACGCGGATACCGGGCAGGATGGTGGCGTGCGGATGCACGGTGGCGCGCTCGCCGATCCGCGCGCCGCCGCCGACGAAGGTCATTGCCCCGATCTGCGCGTAGTCGCCGACATGGACATCGTGGCCGAGCATGGCGTTGGCCTGCACGTTGACGAAGTCGCCCAGCCACACGTCGGGGCTGAGCTGCACGCGGTGGCACACGAAACAGCCCTGGCCGATGTGCACGCGTGGGCTCAGGAACGCGCCGGTGAGGATCGGAATGAATTGCGCGCCTTGCGCGAGCAATGGCTGCGCATAGCGCTGGCGCGAATGCGGATCGCCGATTGCGCACACGAAGCGTTCTTCGTCCCGTGGCTGGTACGCGAGCGGGCTGCCGACGATGGTTAGGTCGCAGCCCAGACCGTCCAGTAGCTGCGGGCGCGTGTCGAGAAATCCCACCGGACGCCACTGCGTTCCGCATGCGGGATCGCCCTGCATCTGCGCCAGGACCTCGCGACCCCATCCGCCGGCGCCAATAATCAAAACGGGGTGGGTCATAGGATCGAGCCGCCGTCCATCACCAGGCTGGTCCCAGTGACCCAACGGCTGGCGTCGGCCAGTAGATAGATTGCGGCGTTGGCTACGTCCTGTGGTTCACCCAGGCCCAGCGGATGCCGCGCTTTCTGCGCATCGAGTTGGTCTGCGCCCCAGATCGGAGTGCCTACGGCGGACGGAGAAATGCCGTTGACCCGGATCGTGCGTTTGGCCTGTTCGAGCGCCAGGCATTTGATGATGCCGATGAGCCCGGCTTTCATCGCCGAGTACGGCCCCACGCCACGCGTGCCGAGGTGCGCGGCAGTGGATAGCATGAATATGATCGAGCCCTGCGGGGCGATGGCATTGGACTGCAGCAGGCGCTGCGTCAGCATCACCGGAGCGAGAAAATTGACCGTATACATCTCGGTCATCGCCGCCTCGGTCAGCTGCCGGATCGGGCAATGCTTCTGCATGCCAGCGCAGTGCACCAGACCATGTACCGTCGCACCCGCTGCAGCAGCCAGTGCTTCGCGATCGGCGGCGCTGGTCAGGTCGCCGAGCATGCCAACGTGGCCCGTGCCCTGCAGCTGCGCCTGGGTCTGCGCGAGACGGTCTTTGTCGCGTCCAGCGAGAACGATGCGGGCGCCTCGCTGAGCGCAGGCAATGGCGATTTGCCGCCCCAGCCCCGACGACGCTCCCGTCACCAGGATCGTTTTGCCGTTGAGCGAAAACGCAGTGCGTGCCGGTGTGTTCATGCGTAGATGTCCATCGGCACGGTGAGGCCGCCATCCACCACGAAATAGTTGCGCGTGATCCAGCGACTCGCATCGGCCAGCAGGAAGGCGGCGGCGTAGGCGACGTCCTCCGGCTCGCCCATGCCAAGCGGTGTCAGTTCGAACAGTGTTTCCATGTTGCCGCCGCTGCCCTGCAAGCCATCCAGCAGCGGTGTGCGCACGTAACCCGGGGCGATGCAGTTGGCGCGGATGCCGTTCTTGGCAACTTCCTGCGCCAGCGATCTCACCATGCCGAGTAGGGCACTTTTGCTGGCCGCGTACGCGCTGCTAGCCATTGGCCCGATATGCGAGGCGACCGAAGCGACGAACACCAGCGAGCCGTTCGCGGCGATGCGTTTCTTAGCCAGCAGGCCACGAGTCAGCAGCATCGGTGCGAATGTGTTGCTGGAGAAGATGTCGTTCAAATGCGCCCGATTGACCAAGCGCATCGGAACCAGCCGGGAAATCCCGGCCGCGTGCGCCATCCCGTCCAACACGCCGACGTCGGCGACCAGGCGATCAATGTCCTCCTGCCGGTCAAGGTCTGCCACGATTGCAATGTGCCCTTTGCCCTCCAACGCCTCCAAGGTCGAGGCCAGCCGCGCGTGGTCGCGCCCGCTGATCGCCAGCTGGGCACCAAGTTCGGCGCAGGAAATGGCGATCTGGCGGCCGATACCCGAGGAGGCACCGGTGACGAGAATGCGTTTGCCGGTGAGCGAGAAGGGGTCGGGGGCAATACTCACGATTCGATTAGATCCGGAAACACAGCACCCTCGATATCCACCAGACAGCTACCCCAAGAAAGCCCAATGCCGAAGCCGCACAGCACTATGCGCTTGGGTCCGGATTCCAGCTCTTTGTTAATGCGCACGGTCATGGTCACCGGCAGCGAGGCGCCGCTTGAGTTGCCAAAGTCGCGCAGCGTGGAGGGTACCTTTTCTACCGGAAGACCAAGCTTCTTGCGGATGGTCTCATTGATCATGCGGTTAGCTTGATGGAAGACGAAGTAATCGATCTCATCCTTGGAAACACCGGTGTAGTCGAGCAGCTTTTGCACCGCCGGCGGAATGCGCTGAGTGGAAAAACTCAACACCGCCACGCCGTCCAGGATGAGGTCCACACCGCGGCGCCACGGGCCGTCGGGTTCTTCCCGGAATGGCATCAGGTGCTGCATGGCGACCGGCTCGCGTTGACCACCGACCGGCAGAATGATGGCCTTGTAGCCGCTGCCATCGCTGTTGAGGTCGAAATACATCGGCGGGGCGTCGGCACTGAACTCCAGCGCCGTGGCGGTGCCGGAGTCGGAAAAGATCGGGTCTTCCAGATTGGCGCTGCGGTCGCCGACCAGCAGCAGGCCCCTCTTGACGCCGCCGGCGGCGATCATCGAGCCGAGCAGGTTGATGCCGAACGGGTAGGCCGAGCAGCCCAGGTTGACGTCGAAGGCGACCGTGGCATGCGACAGCCCCAGCCGGTCCTGAAGGATGATCGCGGTGGCCGGGATCGGGTAGTCCGGCGACTGGGTCACTACGATCAGCGCGTCGATCTCCTCGCGCTTCCACTGCAGTTTTTCCAGCAGCACCTCAGTTGCATCGAAGGCCAGGTCGGAAAAACACTGCCAGTCCGACGCCATGCGGCGGGTCTCGATGCCGATGTTGCGCACCAGGCGCTCGCGCTCGGAGCGAATCTGCGGACGGCAGTCGGTGAGATTGGACACCACGCGCTTGGGCACGCATGTCGCCATGCCGGCAAAGCGGACGTTCTGCAGCGTGGAGGTCGGCATGGTGCTTACGCCTCGGTCAGTTTGTAGAGATCGCCCACAGTGGTGGCGGCGGTGAGATCTTCGCCGGTGATGGTCTTGCCGTATTCCATGTCGAACATGACGATCACGCCGAGCGCGGCCAGCGAATCCCATTCCGGGAGTTCGAGCAACACGGTGTCCAGCGTGACCTCCACCGGCTCCTGGAAATCGGTGGCGGAGAGGAAGTTCTCGATAAACGTTGCCTGGGTCATGCGATCGCGCCTGGTTGCCTGTTGAAGATGCGGGAGTCTGGAAACACGGTCTTGCGTGCTGCGCTCATGTGGCCTGTTCGCCGGCGATGATGTCGGCGATGGTGTCGACCTGATCTGCGGTCAGGCCGGGAAAGATCGGCAAGCACAATACTTGGGCGGCCACCGAACGCGCTACCGGCAACCATGCCGGCGCAGACGAAGGAAGCGCGCGATACATCGGAAAATCGCTGATCAACGGATAGAAGTAGCGTCGTACCAGAATGCCGTGCTCGCGCATCAATTGGTACAGCGCATCGCGCGAGAGCGGATAGTCGTCCTGCACCAGCACCGGGAAATACGCGTAATTGGGGCTGGAGTGCGCGGGCCGCGCAACACAGTGGATGCCACGCACGTCGCTCAACCGCTGCCGATACTGCGCATCGATGGCGCTGCGCTGGGCGATGGCGTTGTCGATGTGCTGAAGCTGCAGCAGGCCGAACGCCGCGCTGATCTCATTCATTTTGCCGTTGATGCCCGGTGCCACCACCGTGGTTTCATCGACGAAGCCGAAGTTCTTCAGATGCCCGATGCGCTGGTAGGTTTTTTCGTCGGGACAGACGATCGCACCGCCCTCGAAGGTGTTGAACACCTTGGTGGCATGAAAGCTCAGCACGCTCAGGTCGCCATGGCGCAGGATCGAACCGCCCTCATCGCGCACGCCAAACGCATGCGCCGCGTCGTAGATCACCTTGAGGTTGTAGATGTCGGCGATACGCGTGATGGCAGCTGTATCGCAGGCAGTGCCATAGCAATGCACCGGCATGATCGCGGTGGTCTGCGGGGTGATGGCCGCTTCGATCTTCGAAGGGTCCATGTTGAGCGTCATCGGATCGATGTCCACGAACACCGGGGTGATGCTCTTCCACAACAGCGAATGCGCAGTGGCCACGAACGAGTAGGGCGTGGTGATCACTTCACCGGTGATGCGCAGCGCCTGCAGCGCGGTGATCAAGGCAGTGGTGCCGTTGGTCAGCAATGCCAGATGCGGCACGCCCAGGTACTCGCACAGCGCGCGTTCGAGTGCGTGGTGCATCTCGCCACCGTTGCTGACGATGCGGCTGGTCCAGATCCGCTCCAGATAGGGCAGGAAGTCTTCCAGTGGCGGCAGCAGCGGACTGGTGACGGGGATGGGCATCAATGCCTCTGCAGGTGCTGGTGAAGGTCGGGATTCCGTCGCCGCCGGCAGCTGCGAACGGAGTAGTCCTGCTGAAGCAAGCGCTATGCCAGCGAGCGGAACATGCGCGCGTGTGCGCTCAGTTGGCCAACTCGGTCTGCTCGCGATCGATGCCGTACTTGCGCAGCTTCTCCACCAGCGTGGTGCGACGCAGTCCGAGCAGTTGGGCGGCGTGCGCCACCACGCCCTGGGTGCGTTCCAGCGCTTCGTTGATCAACGCCAGCTCGATGTTGGCCATGTGCCCACGCAAATCGATGCCATCGTCCGGCAGGCTGGACGTCGCGGCCGGTTCGGCATCGGCGGTCTTGGGCTGCAGCGTCACCACATTGCTCGGCAACGCGCTCACGTCCACCTGTGCGGCCGCCAGCTCCGGTTCCGGCGCCAGCTCGACCGGAATGGCCGAAGCGAAATCGCCGCGATACCGCGCCGGCAGATCCTGCACGCGCACCAGTCCACCGGGATGCAGCACCGCCAGGCGCTCCACCAGGTTGGTCAGCTCGCGCACATTGCCTGGCCAGTCGTAGCCGCGCAGCGCCTGTAAGGCTTCGTCGGCAAAGCGCACTTCACCGCGACCGGTGCGTGCCAGCTGGCCGGCGATCGTCTGCACCAGGATGGCCAGATCGTCCACGCGCTCGCGCAGCGCGGGCATTTCGATCGGAAACACGTTGAGGCGATAGAACAGGTCCTCGCGGAACTGGCCGTCGCTGATGCGGGTTTCCAGGTTGCGGTGGGTCGCGGCAATCACGCGCACGTTGCAGCGAATGGTCTGCCCGCCGCCAACGCGCTCGAAGCTGCGTTCCTGCAACACGCGCAGCAACTTGACCTGCATCGGCAGGCTCATGTCGCCGATTTCGTCCAGCAGCAGCGTGCCGCCTTCGGCCATCTCGAAACGGCCCTTGCGGGTGGTCAGCGCGCCGGTAAAGGCGCCTTTCTCATGCCCGAAGAGTTCGCTTTCCAGCAGATCCGGCGGAATTGCGCCGCAATTGATTGCGACAAACGGCCCGTCGCGTCGCGGCGAGTGCTGGTGGATGGCGCGCGCCACGACCTCCTTGCCGGTGCCGGATTCGCCCAGCACCAACACGGTGGTGTCGAACGCAGCCACTTGGTCGATCAGCCGGCGCAGGCGGGTGACCGCCTCGCTGTTGCCGGTCGGGCCGGAGTCCTGCTGCACGCCGGCCTGGTGCTCGGCGTCCAGACGCTTGAGGCTGGCACGGCGCAGCAAGGCTTCCAGCTGCGCGTGACGCAGGGGGGTGTCCAATGCCCAGACATTGGCTTCGTGCAGGCCGTGCGCCTGCGCGAACGCGGTCGGGCTGCCTTCCATCAGCAGCACTGGTGGCGGCAGCTTGGCATCGGCCAGCCAGTCGAAGAACTTGTCGGCCTGTGCAGCATCCTGCGCCGAGCCCACCATCACCGCCATCCACTCATCGTGGCGGTGACGGCCAGGATTGATGTCGGCGCCGTCGGTGACCCAGCGCGGATTGAAGTCCATAAACTCGAGCAGCGACACGGTGCGCTCGGCGCGCACGGCGTCACTGTCGATCAACAGAATGCGGGACTCACTCATTCCTGGCTCCTTACCGTCAGGCCCTCCAGGATTGGCATGACTTCCTGGATATAGGACAGCTTGCTGACAAAATTGTCAGCACCCGCGCGAAGAGCGTGTTCACGATGCTCGGCATCGTCGAAGTGGCTCGCAATCACAATATACGGCGGATCGTCCTGCGTCTTGATCAGACGCGTGGCCTGCAGCCCGCCCATCTCCGGCATGGCCAGGTCCATCAGCACCACACTGGGGCGCAGCGACTCAGAGCGCTCGATCGCTTCCAGCCCATTGGCGGCACTGCCCACGATGTTGAGCCACTCCACTTTGCGAAAATGACGCATCGCAGCGTTGATGAAGCCCTCGTGGTCGTCGACCAGCAGCACGGTGAGTTTGCTCATAGTAATCCTTATCCTGCCCGGGCAAGCAGCGGTTTATTGGTGCGGCGGCGCTCGCGTGCCGGGGCGATATCAAGTTGTTCGCGGTATTTGGCGACGGTGCGGCGCGCAATGTTAACGCCTTGCCGCGAGAGCAATCCGGCAATGGCCTCGTCGGCCAATGGCCGGCCGGCCGGCTCGCTTTCGATCAGGCGGCGCACCATCGCCTTGACGGCCTGGCCGGAGACGCTGGCACCTTCCAGCCGCACGGCAAAGAAATGCTTGAGCTCGAAGGTGCCGCGCGGGGTCTGAATGTATTTGCCAGTGGTAATGCGCGAAATGGTGGATTCGTGCATGCCGATTTCGTCGGCGATCTCCTTCAGCGTCAGCGGTGCCATCGCTTCTTCGCCGCGCGCCAGGAAAGCCGCCTGGCGTTCGACGATGGCGCGCGTTGCGCGCAGCAGGGTCTCGTAGCGCATCGACAGGCCGCGGGTCAGCCAGCGCGCTTCCTGCAGCATGTCGCGCAACGGCTGCGCTGCGTCGCCGGCTTCGGCCAGCGCGCGTTCGTGCACCGGGTTGATGCTGACGCGATGGGTGGTCGCCGGATTGAGCGCGACGCGCCAGCTGCCGTCGGCATGCCAGGCGAGCACATCCGGAATCACGCTGGCGTTGCTTTCCTGCAGCAGATCGTCACCCGGGCGCGGTTGCAGCGACAGGATCAGCCGCACCGCTTCGCGCGCATCGTCCACCTCGGCATCGTGCGCACGCGCCAGCACCGCGTAGTCGTGCGCGGCCAGCAGCTCCAGGTCGCCGTCGAGAATGCGCGCCGCCAGGTGGCGTGCCGGTACGCGGCCGGGCAGGGCGCTCAGCTGGGCCTGCAGGCACTCGCGCAGGTCGCAGGCGGCCAGGCCGGCCGGGTCGCCTTGCAGCAGACGCTGACGGATCGCTTCCACTGCCTGCACGGTCAGACCCAGACGGGTGGCGCCCAGCTGTTGCAGCGTCGACAGCGCTTCGGTCAGATAGCCGGCGTCGTCGGTCTGCTCCAGCCAGAACGCAGCGGCCCCCAGTGCCGCCTCGTCCAGGTCCATCGCCAGTTCGCGCAGGATGCGCACATGCGGGTCGGTGGACTCGCCAGCGGCCACGCGCTGCATGCGGTCCTCGTCGCCATCGTTCCAGCTGCTGCTCTGCACGTCCCACATCGTGCTTTCCGGCAGCTCGTCGAACGCGGCGATATCGCTGGCGCCGTCGTCGTTGGTGGTGGCCTCGTCCCCGTTATCGGCCAGCTCTTCCAACTCCAGCAACGGATTGGTTTCCAGAGCACGACGGATTTCCAGTTCCAACTGCATGCCGTCCAATTGCAACAGACGGATCGACTGCAGCAACTGCGGGGTGAGATGCAGTTGCTGGCCAAGCTGGGCGGAAATGGTCGTCTTCATGGAAGCGCTTCCGAAGGGCGCTGCACGCAGCAGCGATGGAATGCATCTTGCAGGACAACGCGACGGGTTTCTAATCAGGGAGTCAGGTGAGGAGGCTCATGATTTTCCTGACAGACTGTCGGGAAATTACCCACATTGCAGGCGGGCTCAAGCATGCCCGCCGGAATCCCGTCACGGTTTTGATCGTCGTTGGCCAGACAGCGTTCGCCAAGGGTGGCGCGTCAGACCAACTCGTTGTGATGTTTGGCCGCCAGCAGCACCAGATCGTTGGCGCGGCGGCAACCGAGCGATTCCATCATGCGTGCGCGGTGGGTTTCCACCGTTTTGACGCTGATGCCCAAATCGGCAGCGATTTCCTTATTGCTCTGGCCGCGGCCGATTTCACGCAGGATCTCGCGCTGACGCGGGGACAGTGCGGCAATACCGACCGGTTTTTCGCGGCCCAGCATTGGCGCAATCATCTTGGAGGAGATCTGCGGACTCAGGAACACCTGTCCAGCGGCGGCAGCGCGCAAGGCCAATTCCAGTTCCAGCGGAGCAGCGTCCTTGACCACGAAGCCGACGGCGCCGCGATCGAGCGCATCGCGCACGTGTACCGGGTCGTCGTGCATCGACATCATCACCACATGCGTACGCGGCGCGGCGCGCAGTACGTCGGTCATGGCATCCAGGCCGCTACGGCCGGGCAGGGACAGGTCCATCAACACCAGGTCGGGCCGATGCAGGGATGTCATGTCCAGGGCTTGTTGCGCGTTGCTGGCCTCGCCCACGACATCGATGCCGGCGAAAGTTTGCAGCAGCCTGGACAGGCCGGCACGGACAAGGGTGTGATCGTCGACGATGATGACTCGCACGGCGCAGAAGAGACCTTTTTTCAATAAACAGCACCTTAGCTGACCCGGCGCCCCGCGCCAACCATGGAAATCAGCGCTGGCGGCGGGCTTCGGCGATCTGACGGCGATGCAGACGAAACAGGTGGCGTTCCAGGGCGTCCTGCAGACCCGGTGCGAGTGGAGCAAACCGCAGCCACAGCCAGAAATCGTGGCCATCGCTCGCGTTTGCCAGCACGGTGGCAGGAAACTGTACGAGTTCAGGGAGCCAGTCGGATGGCTGCAGACAAACGCTGCCGGTGGTGCCGGATGCGTGGCTGGTTGCGCAACGCAGGCGGATTCCGCGCACCGACCAACGCACCAGGCACTGGCTCAGGCCACTGTCGCCCTGGCGCACCAGACGACCGATCAGCGCCAGCATCAAGTCGAGTTTGGCATCCATGCGCTGCACCAGCAACGGCAGTTCGCCGCGGTCTTCGCTGGTTTCCTCGCTGCGCAGGTCTTCGACCTGGCCAAGGCTGCGCAACAGGGTTTCGGCGGCGCTGTGCGCACCGGCATCGCCCCCGGCGCGGAAGCCGGCCGGCAGCTGTAGTTCGCAACTGAGCGTGTCGGCAAACAGCTCGGCATCGGCGGATGGCGCGAGTGTGCCGAGTGCGGTCATCAGATCCGTCCGACCCGTGCGTAGGCGCGGCTGGCCGACGAAGAGGTGCGCTGTGCGCGGATCAGCTCCAACAGCTTGCGCTGACGCTCGCGCATCATCCGCATCAGATCCTGATGCATGGTCAGCAAGGCCTGCAGCGCGTCGCGGTCCTGCTGGATGTCCACCTGCTGCGCGTACTCGCGCAGGTGCAGGTCGTGGTTGTCCAGCATGTGCGGCATCACCTCGAACTCCTCTTGCGCCATGGCCAGGCGGAGGTCAGCGATTTCTGCTTGAAGGCTTTGCACGCTATGCATGGCAGGACTCACGAAACGGCGGAAAGGCCGCGTTGTTCGGGGGGAATGGAGTTCCACGCCGAGTCGATTTCGCTGAGCAAATCCAGCGCTTCGGTCAACGCAGTCTCGTCGTTGTGCAGATTGGCGGCGGTCAGGCGCTGCATGACGTAGTCGTACAGGGCCGAGAGGTTACCCGCAATCTCGCCGCCGGCTTCGTGATCGAGCGAGCCGTTCAAGTGACCGACGATTGCGCAGGCTTCGCCAATGGCCTTGCCCTTGCGCGCCTGGTCGCCCTGCACAAGGCAAGCCTGGGCCAGACGGATGCGCTGGCAGGCACCGGCAAACAGCAGCGAGACCAGCTTGTGCGGGTCGGCTTCGGTCACGCTGGTGGACACGCCGACCTTGCGGTATTGCTCGGCATATTGACGATTGGAACCGTACATGGATGACTCCTCAATGGGCTGACCTTCGCTGGTCCGGAGCGCTGTGCTCCTGCGACGACGCTCCTGCCGGAAGGCAAGGCCGAAATCACGATAGGCCCTTCTTGTATCGGCAACACCCGTGCGGGACTTGAGGATCGGCATCACGGAAATCAGCCTGTGAGCAGGCTGCTAAGCGAGCTGGTGCTGCCCTGCAGCTTGCTGATCATGGCTTCCATCGCGCTGAACTGGGCGGTGTAGCGGTCGCTGAGTTTTTCCATGCGCGCATCGAGGTCGTCCAGGTCCGACTCGTAGCCCTTGATGGTCTTGTTCAAGCTGTCCGAGCGCAGGGTCAACGTGCCGTTGTTGGCGTTGACGTTGCTGTCCAGCAGCTTGGTCATGCCGGCGCCAAACTTGCTGTCCTTGCCGAGCACCTCGGCGGCAGCGCCGCCGTCGGAGGCGATGGCGGTGTCGAACTTGGCGCCGTCGAAGCTCATCACGCCATCCTTGTCGATGGTCAGGCCCAGCGACTTGAGCTCGTTGACGTTGCCGCTGACCTGGCCACGCAACTGCTGCTGCAGGCCGCGCACCAGCGCATCGCCGGTCAGTGCCGAGGCGGTCTTGGTGACCGTGTCGTACGCGCTGCTCTTGGCCAGCAAGGTATTGGCGGTGTTATAGGCGGCGGCGAAGGCGGTGAGATTGCCCTTCAGGCCGCTGGTGTCGGCGGCGATGCCCAGGTTGAACTTGGTGCCTTCGGCGGCCTTGGTCAGGTTGAGCACCACGCCCGGTACGATGTCGCTGATCGTGTTGGAGCTGGAAGTGCGCTCGAAGCCATCCACGCGCACCAGCGCATCGGCAGCGGCCACCTGCTGTGTCATGCCGCCGGTGACACCGGCGCCGAAGGTGAGGCTGCTCAGGCTGGGGTCGCTGGCGCTGATGGTCAACGCTCCCTTGGTGCCTGGATCCACTGCATTGAAGACCAGGTGCTGGCCATCGTTGGCGGTCACCACGCTGGCCGTGACGCCCTTGCCGCCAGCAGCCTTGTTGATGGCGGCAGCGATGTCGGTGAGCTTGTCGGTGCCGCTGATGTCGACGGTGACGCTGTTGTCGCCGTAGCCGATCGTCAGCGTGCCACTGCCGACCGTGGCATCGGCGGTGAACGCGCCGGAGGCGAGTTTTTGCGAAGTCGCCAGCGAGACCACTTCCACCGAATAGTTACCGGGCGCGGCCGAGCTGGTGGTGGTGGCGGTGAAACCGGCATCGGTCGGCACCGTGGCCTTGTAGGCGTTGGTGTCGGCGCTGCTGACAACCTTGTCCAGCGCAGACTTGAGCGTGGTCATGCTGCTCTTGATCTGGCTGATGGCCGACAGTTGGGTGGTCGCTGCGGTGCCGGCCTTGTTGATGCGCGCCTGCTCCGGATCCCGCTGACGGGATACCAGGGTGGACACCACGGTGGGGATATCCAGTCCTGAAGCAGAAGTACTGATCAACGATGCCATGTTGCATTCCTCGTCTGGGCATCCGGACAGCGGATGCATGGGATCACAGGACGGGTATCGGCCGCATCCGGGAGGACTTTAGTGGCGCCGACGCGTCTTGCTGACCTTCAGCCGATGCAACTTCCATGCCGGCCGCGCCAATCGACCGGCGTCAAAAAACCGCACCCACAAAAAAGCCCCTCCGAAGAGGGGCTTTCGATTTGCTGCAACGCGTTGCTGGATGACTGCGGCAAGTTACTGCAGCAGGCTCAGCACGTTCTGCGGAACCGACTTGGCCTGGGCCAGCATCGCGGTACCAGCCTGCTGCAGGATCTGCGTGCGGGTCAGCTCTGCGGTGGTCTTGGCGTAGTCCGTATCCGCGATGCGGCTACGTGATGCGGACAGGTTCTCCGAGGTCGCGCTCAAGTTGGCGATGGTGGAGGTGAAGCGGTTCTGGACCGCACCCATGTCGGCGCGCGAGGAGTTGACCGTGGTCAATGCCTTGTCGACGATTTCCAGGGCCTTCTGCGCGCCGGAGAACGTGGAGATATCCAGGCTGCCCAGGGTCGAAGCGGTCGAGCCGGACGCGGCCGAGGCGGTGGTGATGCCGGCGCCGACAGTGATGCCAGCGGCGCTGGAGGTACCGGCCGACAGCGAGGTGAAATCCTGGCCAGCCTTCAGCGATTCGATCTGCAGCGTACCGTCGGTCTTGATCGAGGCGTACATGCCGGTCTGGTCCAGCTTGTCGTTGATCGCCGCGGCTACCTTCTTGTTCACGTCAGCCGCAGTGTCGCCGGCACCGACCTTGACGTCGGCGATGGTGACGCTCTTGGCCGAGCCGCTGGCGTCATTGAACGACAGGCTGATGCCGCTGACCGAACCCGAGGCAGTGGCGGTGCCGCTCACACCGGCGCCGGAGACGGCGGCAGCGAAGCTGGCCTTGCCCAGCGAATCGATGTTGGCGTCGGCGATGCTGTTTATGCCGATGGTCTGGCCAGCATCGGCACCGACCTGGAACAGCGCGCCGCTGAACGAGCCGTCGAGCAGCTTGGTGCCGTTGAAGCTGGTCTGATTGGCGACGCGGTCGATTTCGCTGGTCAGCTGCTTGACTTCGGAGTTCAGCGCTTCGCGGTCGGTGGACGAGTTGGTCGCATTTGCCGACTGCACCGACAGCTCGCGGATACGCTGCAGGTTGTTGCCGATTTCCTGCATCGCGCCTTCAGCGGTCTGGGACAGCGAGATGCCGTCGTTGGCGTTGCGCGAGGCGACGTCCAGGCCACGGATCTGGGTCGTGAAGCGCTCGGCGATTGCGCCGCCGGCCGCATCGACCGAGAAGCTGGTGATGCGCTTGCCCGAGGACAGCTGCTGGATGCTCAGCGCCAGGCTGGAGCTGTTGGTGTTGAGGTTACGCTGAGCGTTCAGCGACATTACGTTGGTGTTGATTACCTGTGCCATTTTGATTTCTCCTAAGCGATTTTTCCGGCAAGGGGGACTTGCCCGGAGCCTCCGCAGGGGGGCCATCAAGTTGGCCGTTGCCGCTGCTGAGATGAATAACGGCGTTGCGTCGGGAACCTTTAGCGAAATTCAGTATTTTTTACTGTTTTTCTGCGTCAGGACGAAAAGCGTAAGCGTTGTTTATCAAGGGGTTTGGTTTATTCGGCAGCACCCCGCCAATCTTTAGCGTTGGTATAACTCTTCGAGAAATAAACTCCGTCCGCCTGCGCAAGTGCCCGCACGCAGGAGCGAAGAAAACCCAGTTTTCCTGCGGCAAAATCAGCGGATCAGGTTGAACAACGACGACGACTGCATCTGCTGAAAAATCGTTTGAGCGGCCTGCAACGAGGCCTTCTCGAGTTGGTACTGCCCAATGGCCGAGGCGTAATCCAGATCGCGGATCGACGACAGGGTGGTCTTGAGCGTGACTTCGTTGGATTCGAGCAAGGAGTTGGCGTTGTTGATCGCCGACAACTGCGCGCCACCGGAGGCGCGCGCATCGATCATCTTCGAAGACGCCTGCGCGATGTCGCGCATGGACGACTGCAAGGTGTTGATCATCGATGATTTCTGCGGCGGGGTCAGCGCGTCCGAATTCAGCGCGCCGACCAGGTCGTCGATGGTGGAGAACACGTCCTTGGTGCCGGAGGCACCGATCTGGAAACTGTCGCCCACCGCCGGCGCGCCGCTGATGCGCATGCGCACGCCGGCCGCGTTGATGTCTTCGCCATCTTTATAGGTGCCGGTGCCGACCACCGCATTGGTGCTGTCGCGCACTTCATAGGTGTTGGCGGCGGTGAATTGCACGCTGTAGCTGCTGCCGTTCCAACTGCCAGTGCTGGCATCGCGGCTGAAATCCAGCAGCAGCCCGGTCCCGGTGTTGGCGGTGTTGGCGTGCGCATCCACGGTGCCGTCGCCGGTGCGGATGCGCATGAAAATTTCGCTGCCGGGCAGGGTGTCGCTGACGAAGGTGTCCGGCGCCACTTCGACCTGCTTCTGGGTCTGGTCGCCGTTGTAGGTGACCCCGCCAGTGCTCTTGATGAATGGCGCACTGCCGTCGGCGGTGCCGCCGAACAGATAGCGCCCGGTGCCGTCGGTGCTGTTGGCCAGGCTCACCATGCTGTCGCGCAGCGAACTCAGTTCCGAGGCGATGGCCTTGCGGTCGTCGGGGGCGAGCGCGGAACTGTTGGCCTGGATCGTCAGCTCATTGACGCGCGCCATGGCATCGCCGGCGCGCGCGAGGACGTTTTCCTGCAGACCCAGCCGGTTCTGCACGTTGTTGGCGTTTTCGCCGAACCGGGTGATTGCCGCCAGGGCGCGATCCAGGCCCACCGCGGTGCCGGCCGCAACCGGGTCGTCCTTGGCGGTGACCAGGCGCTGCCCGCTGGCGAGCTGCGATTCGATCTGGTTCAGCCGCGACTGCTTGGCGCCCATCGAGGCGACCGACTGGCTGTACATCATGCTGGTGGAGATACGGTCGGTCATCAGCGTACGGCACCCAGGATGGCTTGGAAGACGGTGTCGGCGGTGGAGATCATCTGTGCGGCGGCCTGATAGGCCTGCTGCAGTTTCAGCATGTTGGCGGCTTCCTCGTCGAGGTTGACGCCGGAAATCGAGTCGCGGCTGGCCTGCGCCTGGTCGTTGATCACCTTCTGCGCGTCCGACGCATAGCCGGCGGCGCGCGCGGCCGAGCCCACCGAGGTGGTCAGTCCCGACAGCGCGCCGTTGAGCGTGACCGTGCCACCGCTGAGCGCCTTGGCGTCGTCGATCTTGGCCAGCAATTTGGCATTGCCGTTGTCGCTGGAGCCGGCGCTCATCGGGCCGACGCCGAAGGTGTCGCCGGCCTTGGGCGCGCCGTCCAGATTGAAGCTCCAGCCATTGGCGCTGATGGTCTGACCGGGGGTGTAGGCGAACGGGCCGGTGCCGTCGATGGTGTACTGGTTGGCGTCGATGAAGTCGATCGACGACGGCGTCAGTAGCGCCGGATTCTGCGCATTGTTGACCTTGACGTCGCTGATCTTGCCACTGCCCAGGTTGGCGACCGTTGCGGTGGCCTTGACGGGAGTGGCCGCGGCAATGCGCGAGGGGTCGGTGATGGCGACAGACAAGGTGCCGGCCAGCCCGGCAGTGGGCTGCAGCAGGAACTTGTCGCCGTTGGCTGGCGTGCCGCCCACCACCATGCTGACGCCATTGAGCACCAGCGGGTTGGCCGGGGTGCCGGTGCCGGTCATCGGGATTACAGAGCCGGTACTCGCACTGGTGGCCTTCCACACGCCGCCATCGAAGCTCAGCGTGACGTTCTGCCCATCGACCGCCGACATGTTGCTGAAGCTGGCGCTCAGCGCTGCGCTGCCGGTGTTCTTGGGGTTGGCGGCGGTGATGGGCGAGCCGATATTGAAGAAGTTGCCGCCCATTGCGCCATACAGGTCCATGCCCTGGCTGTGGCCGGCATTGAAGGTGCTGGCCATGCCGACTGCCAAGCGGCCGAGTTCGGCCTGGGTCGGCTCCAGTACGCTGCTGCGGAATTCCAGCAGACCGCCGATCTGGCCGCCCAACGAGCTGGCGCTGAGGCTGACGTTCTGCCCCTGGGTCTGCATCGCCACCTGCAGCTTGGTCGGCTGGTACGGGTCGGCGACGGTGGTGAGTTTCGAGGAGGTGGTACCGACCACCAGCGCCTGACCGCCGGCGGTGAAGACATTCATGAAGCCGCCGTCCTGTATCACCGCAGTGCCGCCGGTGTAACCCACCAACTTGCTCACCAGCGCGTCGCGCTGGTCGAGCATGTCCGGCGCCGCGTTGGCCGCGTTGTTGCCGATGGTGCCGTTGATCTTGGCGATCTGCTGCGTCAAACGGTTGACTTCGTCCACCGAGGACGTCAATCCACTGTTGACCTCATTGCTCAGGCTGTCCATCTGCCCGTTGAGCTGCTTGAAGCGCGTGGCCAGCGAATTGCCGCTGTCGAGCATGCTCTGGCGCTCGGCGGTGGAGGAGGCATTGGACGACACCGCGCTGGTGGAGTCGAAGAAGTTCGACCACAGCCCGGCGACATTGGTGGCAGTGTTGGAATACAGCGCGTCCACGCGGTTGGACAGCGACGACAGCTGTTGCAGCCGCGACAGTTCGCCGCCGCTGTCGAGCAGGCGCGAGATGGCCAGCTGGTCGGCCACCCGGCCTACATCGGTGATCTTGGCGCCATTGCCCACGAACGCGTAGCCCATGTCGGTGGGCGTGCGCGTTGCGAATTCCACACGTTGGCGGCTGTAGCCTTCGGTATTGATGTTGGCGACGTTATGGCTAACGGTCGACAACGCCCGTTGGAAGGCGATCAGCGCGCTGGTCCCGGTGGACATGATGGACATGGGCGTTTACCTCAGCGACGGATGGTGCCGAGCCCGGCCGGCTCGGCGGTACTGGCATAGCGGTTGGACAGATCGGCCGCCGCGTTGCCAATGGCGGCCACCGCACGGTCGATGGTCGGACCGTGGGCGATCGCCGCGATTTTGGCTGCGTAGCCCGGATCGGTGGCGTACCCAGCCTGTTGCAAGCCGCGTGCAAAACCGCGGATATCGGTGCCGGCCTGCAGCGCGCCCTGATAGCGGCTGTTGTTCTTCAGCAGGCGCACGTAGTCGGCAAAGCTCTCCTCGGCCGAGCCATAGGCGCGGAAATCGGCGGTTTCGGTGGTTTTGACGCCGTTGACGTATTCGTGGGTGCCGGTGGTGACTTTGTCGCCGCTCCAGCCGGTGGCCTTGATGCCGAACAGGTTGTTGGAATCGCCACCGTTGCCGATGCCGCGCCGGCCCCAGCCGGTTTCCAGTGCGGCCTGCGCGACCAGTGCGCGCGGGTCCACGCCCAATTCGCGGGCGGCTTTCTGCGCATGCGTCCAGATCTTGGCGACAAAGCCTTCCGGGGTGCGTTCCCCCAGGCTGGCAACTGCGCTGCTGGCGGCGCTCGCGTTGACGGCGGCATTGGCATCGGCCGCGTCGCTGGCGGCTACATCGGCCCAGCGGTCGTTGGCCGACGGCCAGCTCAGTGCGGCGGCATCGTCGCTGCCGGATTCGCCACCGCCGCTGCGCCCGGCGATCAGATCCAGCACCTGGCTCATGCCGATGCCGCTCAGATTGCCTGCGCCCAGGGCTGCTTTCGCAACGCTGCTGGTCGTGATGCCGGTGGCCGCACCATCGCGGGCAGGCAGCGGCAACGAGGCATCGCGCTTGCCGGCAACCAAGGAATACGCCTTGGCCGCGTCGGCGGTGTTCAACGAGGTGTTCAAGGCCGGGCCGCCGGTGTCGCCGCTCAGCTGCTTGGAGATCATCGCCGACAGGCCCAAGCCCTTGCCCTCGGTCAACGCCTTGGCCATCTGCTGGTCGTACATTTCGCGGAACATCTGGTTTTCGCCCGGAAACATCGGGTCGCCGGAGCTCGCGTCGCGCATGCTCTTGACCAGCATCTGCGCGAACTGACCTTCGAGCTGACGGGAGACCTTGTCGATCTTTGCGGGATCGGCCTTGGTGCTCGGGTTGAGATCAATGGGCGAGGCTGCGATACGCATGTCAGATCACCTCTAGCTCCGCCGTCAGCGCGCCAGCCTGCTTCAGAGCTTCGAGAATGGCGACCAGGTCGCCGGGAGCCGCGCCCACTTCGTTGACCGCGCGAACGATCTGATCGAGTGTGGTGCCGCCTTCGAACTTGAACATGCGGCTGCCTTCGGAGGTGGCCGTGATCGTGGACTGCGGCGTCACCGCGGTGCGGCCGCCACTGAAGGCGCCCGGTTGGCTGACGTTGGTGTTCTCGCTGATCGTCACGGTGAGCGAGCCATGCGCGATGGCGGCCGGCATCACCCGCACCAGCTGGCCGATGACCACGGTGCCTGTACGTGCGTTGACCACCACCTTGGCCGGTGCGTCGCCGGGCGAGAGTTCGACGTTTTCCAGCCGCGACAGCAGGCCGATGCGCGCGCCCGGGTCGGTCGGCGAGCGCACTGCCACGGTCACGCCGTCCACCGCACGCGCGGTGCCGGCGCCGAAGCTGCTGTCGATCGCCGCGACCATGCGCGAGACGGTGGTGAAGTCGTTCTGGTGCAGGTTGAGCGTGATCTCACCGGTGCCGGCAAACACGTCGGGCAGGGCGCGTTCGACGGTGGCGCCATTCGGGATCCGGCCGACGCTGGGAATATTCACCGACACCCGCGAGCCGTCCTTGCCCTGCGCACCGAAGCCGCCGACCACCAGGTTGCCCTGGGCCATCGCGTAGACCTGACCATCGGCGCCTTTCAGCGGTGCCATCAGCAGCGAGCCGCCACGTAGCGACACGGCATTGGCGATCGAGGAGACGGTGATGTCGATCGGTTGACCGGGCTTGGCGAACGGCGGCAATTCGGCGTGGATGGCCACGGCCGCGACGTTTTTCAGCTGCGGGTTGACGTTCGCCGGAACATTGACGCCCAGCTCGCCGAGCAGGTTTTTCAGGCTCTGCACGGTGAAGGGCGCCTGGCTGGTGCGGTCGCCGCTGCCGTCCAGGCCGACCACCAGGCCGTAGCCGACCAGCGCGTTGCCGCGCACGCCGCCGACCTGGGCGAGATCCTTGATGCGTTCGGCCGAGGCCGGTGCGGCGATTGCGCACAGCGCAACGGCGGCGGCGAGCAGACGGAAGGGCAGGGAAGACAGATTCATGGTCGCAGGCTCAGTAGGGCGACAAACGGGAATTGAAGAAGCGGCTCAGCCAGCCCATCGCGTTGGACTGTGCGATCGCGCCGCGGCCGCCGTAGGCGATGCGGGCATCGGCCACCTTGCTCGAGGGCACGGTGTTGTCCGGGGCGATGTCGGCGGCGCGCACGATGCCTTGCACCTGCACCAGTTCGTCGCCCTGGGTCAGGCGCAGGTTTTTCTGCCCCTGGATCACCAGATTGCCGTTGGGCAGGCGCTGCATCACGGTGACAGTGACGCTGCCCTGCATGCGGTTGCTTTGCGCGGTGTTGCCCTTGCCGGCAAAGCTGCGGTCGCCGCTGGTGCTGTTCTCGAGGATGTTCAAGCCACCGACGGTGAGCGGTGCGCCCAGCAGCGTCGGCGCGCCCATGGTGGTGGCGTCTTTCTTGCTGATGCTGGTATTGGCGGTGGACGAGGCGGTGGTGCTTTCCACCAGGTTCACCGTCAACAGATCGCCGACATCGCGGGCACGGCGGTCGCCATACAGATTCAGGCCCGGGCCGGCGGCGTAGATCGCGCCGGCGGTCGGCTGCGCCACCGGTGCAACCACCGGCACGATCGGCGCCATTTCGGCGAACGGGCGCACATCGCCGGCAGCCACGCAGCCACCCAGCAGCGCGCTGCAGGCAATGGCGAGGCACAGGGAGGAGAGAGAAGGCAGGCGTGACATGGCGTTGATTCCTGAGAGGGCGACGGGCGGCGAGCCGATCAGACGTTGTTGTTCAAGTAACCGAGCATCGAGTCGGTGGTGGAGATGGCCTTGGCATTCATTTCATAGGCGCGCTGCGTCTCGATCATGCTCACCAGTTCTTCCACCGTATTGACGTTGCTGCCTTCCAGCGCGCCCTGCACGGTGTTGCCCAGGCCGTTGAGGCCAGGGGTGCCGTTCTGTGCGGGGCCGGAGGCGGTGGTTTCGACGAACAGGTTTTCGCCCTTGGCCTGCAGGCCCGAGGGGTTGATGAAGTCGGTGAGCGTGAGCGCGCCGATTTCCTGCGCGGCGGCCTGGCCGGCCAGGGTGACGCTGATGGTGCCGTCGTTGCCGATGGTCAGCGACTGCGCGCCTTCCGGCACCTGGATGCCCGGCTGCAGCGGGTAGCCGCTGTTGGTGACCAGTTGGCCCTGGGCGTTGATCTGGAAGGTGCCGTCGCGGGTGTAGGCGGAGGTGCCGTCGGGCATCTGCACTTCGAAGAAGCCGCGGCCGTTGACCATCACGTCGAGCGCGCGGCCGGTCTGCTGCTGGCTGCCCTGGTCGAAGCCCTTGAACGTGGACACCACGCGCACGCCGGTGCCCAACTGCAGGCCGGTGGGAAGCTGCGTCTGCGCGGAGGTGGAACCGCCGGGCGCACGCACTTGTTGGTACAACAGGTCTTCGAACGCGGCACGGTCGCGCTTGAAGCCGGTGGTATTGGTATTGGCCAGGTTGTTGGAAATGACCGACATGCGCGTCTGCTGCGCATCCAGTCCGGTTTTGGCGACCCACAAAGCCTGATTCATGACCCGATTCCTCGTTAGACCCGGGGATGTGTTCCGGGCACGGCTGGGTATATGCACGTGCCGTGCCAAAGTCGCGCCGGATTTTTGCCGGCTGTGCGCTGGATCACGCGCAGTGAAGGCGCCGGACGGTTCATCCGAAAGCCGATGGACACCACCACAGCGGCTTGGCTTGGTCCGCGTTGACGGTTTGCCAGCGGCAGATCAGCGGTGGCAGCGGCTGAAACGGGGGGCAGATCACGTGGGGGAGATCGGTGGCCGGTCAGCGTGGCCCATCACTTGGCTGGCGCTCGTCTTACGGCAGACGCAGCGGGTTTGCCAGTCGCGTGTTGTTGGTTCGGAACTCGGGGCTAAAGCTGGGTCGGTCGAGGGCGCGCTGCCCTTACCGCTCGCGGGACACCCCGTAAACCCGTCCATGGGGGCTCCTTGGCGGCATCCATGCCGCCAAGGAGCCCGCAATCGGCGAGGGCACCGCACCGGAGAGTTGGCTGGCGATGAGCCGAAACGCATCATTAGACGCCTCGCTCAGTTTGCTGTTCCTGGATCGCTTGTCTGGGCATTCGATGGGCGCGATGTCAGGATGAGCGAGTGACGATCAACAGAGCACGTTGAACACTGCCTTCATCGATGCACCGATCATCTTCACCTGTCCTTGCCGGCTCACCGTCGCGGGACCCTGTGGCGGCATGGATGCCGCCACGGAGCCTACGATGCACTTGCGGCGTGTCCCGCGATGGTGGGCAGGCAAGGGCTCTGCAGCCAAGCCACAGATCAGCTGCTCCACAGCGAAGGCGCGGAGCATTTGCTATGCGTAGTGGACTTGCGCAAAGCGGTTTTAGAAGCGGTCTTCGTTGCACTGGGGTGGCAAGTTGCACCAACCGGCCGAGACACCATCGACAACAGACGTCGTCAGCCGGGTGCGCATCAATGCGAGATCGCAGTAGCCAAACGACATGATGACTGCGTAAGCCTGCCGTGCCGCCTTGCGGATGCTTTCGAAGTGGTTGGCACAACCTGGCGCTGACCAGCGACGGCATAGTTGCCTTGGCGACCAGGTTCAGCCGCTGACACGCAGCAGCGAATTGGCCGATTGCGCGTTGTCGTCGCCGTTCTTGATGATCTTGACCTGCATTTCGAACTGGCGCTGCAGCTGGATCATCTCCACCAGCGCGCCGGCCGCATCCACATTGCTGCCCTCCAGCATGCCGCTGTTGATGGTCTTGCCGGTAGCGATGGCAAATGCCTGCGCCGGGTCGGTGCTGCTGTTGCGCATCAGCCCGTCGGGGCGCCGCGTCAAACGGTCTGCGGGCGCATCGACCACCTTCATCTTGCCGACGATGGCCATGGTCTGCGGGCCTTCGCCCTGCGGAATGATGGAAATGCTGCCGTCGCTGCCGATTTCCATCGCCTGATGCGGCGGGATGGTCATCGGGTTGCCGCCTTCATCCAGCACCGCATGCCCGTTGGCGGTGACCAGCTGGCCATTGGCGGTGAGCGCCAATTCGCCGTTGCGGGTATAGGCCTCGCTGCCGTCGGGCGACTGCACGGCCAGCCAGCGGTCCTGCTGCAGCGACACATCCAGCGGGTTGCCGGTGACCTTCTGATGGCCCTGGCTGCGATCGAAGCCCTGGTCCACGTGCAAGGCATCGATCCGCGACGGATACCCCTTGCCCTGGATCTTGAACGCCTCGGTGTTGGCCAGCGCGGCCTTGAACCCCACCGTATCGACGTTGGCGAGATTGTGCGACACGGTGCCCTGCGCCTGCAGGGAAGCGCGGGCACCGGTCATTGCAACGTAGAGGGCTTTATCCATGAGGCACCGGGAATGGGGAATGGAGAATCGGGAATCGCAAAAGCGGGTTGCGGGAAGCTGGGAGAGTAGGGCGCAAGGCTGGCATCCGATACACGCGATGCCAGCTCTTACGATTCCCTACTCCCGATTCCCCATTCCCGGCCTTAACGAATATTGATGATCGTCTGGGTGACCTGATCCTGGGTCGAGATCATCTGCGAGTTGGCCTGGAAGTTGCGCTGGGCCACGATCATGTTCACCAACTGCTCGGTCAGGTCCACCGTGGACGATTCCAGCGAGCCGGACTCGATCTGGCCCAGGTCCGAGGTGTCCGGAGCACCGGTGCGCGCGGCACCGGAGGTGTAGCTTTCGGCCCACATGTTGTTGCCCTGCGACTGCAGGCCCTGCGGGTTGACGAAGCTGCTCAGCGCGACCTGGCCCAGCGGCTTGTCGGCGCCGTTGGAATAGCGCGCGAACACCACGCCGCTGGTGTCGATGCTGATCTCGTTGAGCTTGCCGCTGGCGTAACCGTCCTGGCGGGTGTCGCGCAGGGCGAAGGCTTCGCCGTACTGGGTGGAGCCGCTGACATTGAGCTGCATGTTCAGCACGCCCGCGCCGGTGCTCGGGGTGAACGGGTCCATCGCGATGATGCCGTTGGCCGGGGTGGTCAGCGAGCCGGTGTCGGAGAACTGCAGCGTGGTCGGGGCACCGACCGCGGCGCCGTCCACGTAGTTGTGCACCTGCCACTCGTTCGGGTTGGCGGTCTTGACGAAGTAGGAGGTCTGCACGTGGCTGACGCCCAGCGAGTCATAGACATTGATGCCGCCGGTGGAGTGGCTATAGGTCTTGTCGTCGGCAGGGTTGAACGGGGTCACCGTCGGCGCGGTGGCGTTGCCGGGCAGGGTGAAGGCCAGGTTGACCGTGGAGGTGGACTTGGGCGGGCTGTCGGTGGTCAGCAGCTGCAGGTCCGACAGGCGGCCCACATCGAAGCCATTGCCGCTGGGATTGGGTGCGAACACCTGCAAACGCGCGCCCTGCGGGTTGACCACATAGCCGTTGGCATCGGTCTGGAAGTTGCCGGCGCGGGTGTACATCTTGGCGCCATTGGACGAGACGGTGAAAAAGCCTTCGCCGGAGACCGCCAAGTCCAGGCTGCGTCCGGTCGGGTCGATATTGCCCTGCGAAAACTGCTGCGCCACGTTGCTGACGCGCACGCCCGAACCGACCGCATTGCGCGACAGGCCATAGCTGGTGCTCTGGAACATGTCGGCGAATTCGGCGCGCGATTCCTTGAACCCGGTCGTGTTGACGTTGGCGATGTTGTTGGAGGTGACGTTCAGATCGGCATTGGCTGCGTTGATGCCGGACAACGAGGTATTGAAAGCCATGGATGAGTTCCTTTAAGTGTCGGTTGCCGGCTCAGCTGACGCGGAGCACGTTGGCGAGCGGGGAAGTGCCTAGCCCGGTCAGGTTGAGATACAAGCCGTCCGAGCCGATCGTGACGCTGTCCACCGGTGCATCGACGTAGGTGGGCAACTTGCTTTTGGCGCCGGCGGTGTCGGTCTGGGTCGCGGTCACGCCGTATTTGCCGGCCGCCATGCGGTTGCCGTTGGCGTCGGTGCCATCCCAGGCGAACGACACCTCACCGGCAGCGCTGGACGGCACGCTGAGTTGTTTGACGAAGGCGCCGTTGGCGTCGGTGATTTCGAAATTGACGGTGCCGGCCGAGGTCGCGGCGACCACGCCCTTGGCCGAGCCGGTGGCATCGATCGCCACCTGCGCAGAGGGCACCAGCACGTTGTGCCCGACCAGCGACGCGCCTTTCAGCACCTGGTCGCTGTTCTGGGACGCGGAGAAGCTGGTGAATTTGGTATTGAGGTCGCCAATGCCCTGCACGGTGGAGAACTGCGCCAACTGGCCCAGAAACGCGCTGTTTTCCATCGGCTTGAGCGGGTCCTGGTGCTGCAGCTGCTCGGTCATCAACTTGAGGAAGTCGGCCTGGCCGAGCGCCTCCTCTTTTTTCGGCGTCTTGCTGCTGGTATTGAGGCCCAGCGTTTTGTAGAGATCGGTGGCGATCGTGCTCATCTGGAAGATTCCGTTGGTATGGGGCAGCTAGGACGGGTCAGCGACCCATGGTCAGGGTCGCGAGCGCCAGTTCCTTGGCGGTATTGAGCATTTCCACGCCTGCTTGGTAATTGCGCGAGGCGGAGATCATGTTGACCATCTGCGAGACCGGGTCCACGTCGGGCGAGAACACGTAGCCGTCGGCATCGGCCAGCGGGTGGCCGGGCTCGTAGCGGCGGATCGGCGGCGCATTGGTGGTGGTGATCTCCTTGACGTTCACCGAGGTCAGGCTGGGGTCCTGACGGCTCTGCTGGGCCTGGAAGATCGGCTCGATCGGCTTGTAGGTGGCCTCGGCCGAGCCTGCGACCGAATCGGCGTTGGCCAGGTTGGAGGCGATGGTGCTCAGTCGGACCGACTGCGCATGCAGCGCCGAGCCGGCCACATCGAAGATGGGAAGATTGCTCATGACTTATTGGCCCGTGATCGCGGTGAGCATCGAGCGCACCTTGGATTCGAGGAAGCTCAGCGACGCGCGGTATTCCAGCGCGGCGCGGCCGTAGGCAGCGCGCTCGGCATCGGGATCGACGGTATTGCCGTCCAGGCTGGGCTGATCGGATTCGCGGGTGATCTGGAACGGATTGAGCCCGCCGCCGCCGCCCACTTCGTAATGCTTGGCGTCGGTGGCCTGCATCAGGCCGCCATCCTGCACGCCCTGCGCCGACTTCAGCGCCGCTTCGAAGTTGAGATCCTTGGCCTTGTACCCAGGGGTGTCCACATTGCTCAGATTGCTGGCAATGAGCTTCATGCGCTGCTCGCGCAGCGCCAACGCGTCGCCATGAACGCCGAGGAACGAAGAGAATGGACTGGACACGGTGCTCTCCCGCGAAGTGTTACAAGGGAGAAAGCAATGTTTGTGCCAAATCAGGGCGCTACTGAACCCGTCGAGCGGGTAGGGTGGTCGCAGAGCTCTGGCGGTGCTTGGATCGCGCAGAGCGATGCCTTGCGTTGGGATGGCACACCTGGAGGGCCGGTTCGGTGGCCTTGCGCGCGCTCGGACAACCCGATGCAAGCCCCGTGCACGGCGCGCTTGGCTACCGGCCGTGCTTCGCCCATCCGATGGACGTCGTGCCTGATGATATAGACGATATAGGTTAGGCGTCTTGCGAGGTCACTGCTGACGGTAATTCACCTCAACAGGCTGCCATCCATTCACGGCGCAGCCTGGGGACGTCTGAGTGCTACACCGGACGCGCCCCGGGAGGCCTTCTTTCTACAGGAGGCTTGCTTCTGACTGCCATCGGTACCCGCACGCGGCCGGCGCTACGAACGACCGGCCACCTGCGCACCGGCCAGCAGCCTGTTGCTCAGGCCGCTTCGGCAACCACTTTCAGGCGCGCCAGCACGTAATCGGCCAGTTCATGGGCGCTGTACTTGGCCACGAAGGCGTTGGCGCCCACCTGCTCGACCATGGCGTTGTTGAACACGCCCGACAAGGAGGTGTGCAACAGCACGTACAGGCCTTGCAGGCCCGGCGTGCGCCGGATTTCCGTCGTCAGTGTGTAGCCGTCCATCGCCGGCATTTCGATATCGGAGATCACCATGGCGTAGCGGTCGGCCGGGTTTTCGCCCGATGCCGCCACTTGCAGCAGGTGATCCAGCGCCTGACGGCCGTCGGACAGCAGGGTCGCCGAAACGCCCAGCTGGTCGAGCACGCTGCGGATCTGCTGGCGCGCCACGCGCGAATCGTCCACCACCAACACCTGGAACTGGCGGTCGTAGGCCACCATCTGCAGCGACGGGTCCAACTGAACGTCCTTGCTGACCTTGGCGATGTCGGCCAGCACGCTCTCCACGTCGATGACCTGGATCAGCTCGCCCTGGAAGCGCGTCACCGCCGTCAAATAAGTGGCTTCGGCACCGAGTTCCGGCGGCGGATGGATGTCTTCCACCGCGATATTGACGATGCGCTCCACCCCGCTGACCAGAAAGCCCTGGACCGACCGATTGAATTCGGCCACCACCAGATAGCCGGGCCCGTTCTCGGCGCGCGAGTCGCGTTCGGGGTGGCCGATGGCCAGCCCTAGGTCCAGCACCGGCACCGAGCGCCCGCGTACGTCGGCCACGCCGGCGAACTCGGTCGGCAGGCCCGGCACCTGGAACAGTTCCGGACGGCGCAGCACTTCCTGCACCTTGAAGACGTTCACGCCAAAAAGCTGGCGGCCACCCAGCCGGAACAGCAGCAGGGCCAGTCGATTGTGGCCAGCCAGTCGGGTGCGCTGGTCGATGCGGTTGAGCAGATCGTGGGTCATGGGGCAGATATCGACAGCGCCCTCGGGAAACTTGAGGGCTTTATGGTTGGTCGGGGGGCGTTGTCGGGAATGGGGGGATTCGCTCAAGCGCCGGGATGAGGTGATTTGGGATTAGGGATTGGCTCAAAGGCGTGCACTAGCAGCTTACTCATGCCGCTGCTGCTTGTGCATCCTTGACAGCTTTAGTGACAGTTGTCGGAAAGATCCGGCGGGTGAAAGGGCCTCGGCAGCGGGCGAATGCATCACCCGCGAAGCCGCTTTTACGAATCCCCACTCCCGACTCCCCACTCCCAGCAAAAAACCGGCACGCCTCTTGCAATGTCTGTCCCGTCTTCCTCCGGATCTGGTCCCATGCGCCTGCTCCTGCTTGTCATCTTGTTGGCTGCCGCTCCGGCCTGGGCCCAGAGCTATCAGTCTGTCGATTCCATCCGTGCGGCGGCACTGGCCACCGTCGGGCCCGATGCCGAAGCCGAGGCCACGCTCGATCCGGGTCTGCGCATGCCGGCCTGTCCGATCGCATTGCAGGCCCAGCCCACCGGCACCAATACGGTGGAAGTGGCGTGTCCGCAGCCGGCCGGCTGGCGTCTGTTCGTGCCGCTGAAGGTGCGCCGCAACCAGGACGTGCTGGTCTTGCGCCGCGGCATCAGCGCTGGAGAAACCATCTCCCTGGCCGATATCAGTATCGAGAAGCGTGACGCCGCGCGCATCGTTGGTGCGGTGCTGGCCGATCCGGTGGCTGCCGTGGGCAAAACCGCCCGCCGCGTCCTGCCGGCCGGCTCGCTGCTCTCGTCCAACGATCTGGTGACGCAGCGGCTGGTCCGGCGCGGCGACACCGTGCCGCTGGTGTCGCGCAATGGCGGGCTGGAGGTGCGCATGAGCGGTCGCGCGCTGTCGGACGCCGGCGAGAACGAGCGCGTCTCGGTGGAGAATTCGTCCTCGCGCCGGGTGGTGCAGGGCATTGTTGAAGCAAGCGGAACCGTTGTGGTCTCCAGGTGAAAAATTTTCTATAAAGTTTTTTTTCCGGGTGCCGTTATCCCCTACGACCTGTAGAGGAGTTCCTGACATGACCCAGAAAATTGAAGGCAATCTACCGACCGCTGCCACCCTTCGCACCGCGGCCACCAGCAGCAAGATCGCTTCGGCCGGCGAAGATCGCGCGTCCCCAGTCGCCGCAACCCCGCCGACCGACAGCGTCAAGTTGACCGGCGAAGCCACCAACCTGCAGAACCTGCAGCGCGAGCTTTCGCAGTCCTCGGCGATCGACACCGGTCGCGTCCAGGCGGTGAAGGATGCGTTGCAGAACGGCAGCTATTCCATCAACCCGGATGCCATCGCCAGCCGCATGATGGATCTGAATCAGCAACTGGCGGGTTGATCCCCGACTGAAAGGATGAACGTGAACGAGTTCCTGCAACGTCTCAGCGATGCGCTGGCCGGCGAACGGCAGGCATTACTCGAGAACGACATCGATGGGTTGATGCGACACACGCAGGACAAGCTGTCGGCGCTGCGCGCGCTCGAAGCAGCGATGCCTGCAGGGGAAGAAGAGCGCCTGCGTGAGCTGGCCGAGGCCAATCGCGCCAATGGCGCGCTGTTGGCCCGCCGGCGCCGCGAAGTGAACTGGGCGCTGCGTCATCTGGGCCGCACCGAAAGTGCGCCGTCCTACGACGCCAAGGGGCAATCGAGCGTGTTGCGCGGCGGACGTTCGTTGGCAGTCGCCTGAGTCGCGCGTCGTTTTGCAGCACACCGGCGTGCGGATAAGGCAGCACCCTGACGTGGCCGGCATGTATTGTCCGGCCTGCGACATACCGCCGGGCATGCGAAACGGCGGTAGGGCGCGTCAACGGTTCGGCGTATATTGAGGCGTCCTCTCCGCCGCCTGCTCCCGTGACCGCCAAGTTTTTTCTCAATCAAGCCTTATTGCCATCCCAGGATATCCTGCGCTCCTTCGGCGACCAGATGCTGGAGGGCGTACTGCTGTTCCGCGCAGACGGAAAGCTGATTCTGGCCAATGCCATCGCACGCCAAAGCCTGTGCAAGGAAGACCCCGCCGACGATCGCAATCTGGGCGAGCGGATTTCGCAGGTATTGCCATCGGACGCACTGAATCAGGCGCGCAGCAAGGGCAGCTGGACCGGCAGCCTGCCGGTGGCCGACCGCGTGGTCATCGCGCACCTGTATTACAACGAAGAGCAGGGCGTCGGTCACTTTCTGGCGTTGTTCCACAACATCGAAGGCCAGCAGGATTACGAGCGCGAGCTGCAACAGCGCCACGCCGAATTACGTCAGGCCTATCTGCGCCTGAACGGTGCGCAGGACAAACTGCTGCAATCGGAAAAAATGGCGTCCATCGGCCAGCTGGCCGCGGGCGTGGCGCACGAAATCAACAATCCGATCGGTTACGTGCACTCCAATCTTGGCAGCCTGCAGGAATATCTGCGCAGCCTGTTCACACTGATCGAAGCCTATGAGCGTGCGCTGCAGGCGCCGGATCCGAAGGCGCTGATTCCGGAAATCGACGAAATCCGCAACCGCGCCGATATCGACTTCATCAGCCGCGATCTTCCGCAGTTGATGGCCGAATCGCGCGAAGGCATCGAGCGGGTGACCCGCATCGTGCGCGACCTCAAGGACTTCTCCTACTCTGACCGCTCCGAGTCGTGGAAGATGGTCGACCTGCACGCCGGTCTAGAATCCACCATCAACATCATCTGGAACGAGCTCAAGTACAAGGTGACCCTGGAGCGCAATTACGCCGAGCTACCGCTGGTGGAATGCCTGCCATCCGAGCTCAACCAGGTGTACATGAACATGCTGCTCAACGCCGGCCAGGCGATCGTGGAGCGCGGCACGATCGTCGTGACCACTGGTCGTGACGAAGCAGAAAACGTCTGGATCCAGTTCCAGGACAGCGGCGCCGGCATTGCCCCGGACCTGCTGCAGCGCATCTTCGACCCGTTCTTCACCACCAAACCGGTCGGCAGCGGCACCGGCCTGGGCCTGTCGATCTCCTACGGCATCATCAACAAGCACCACGGCCGCATCGATGTCGAAAGCACGCCGGGGCAGGGCGCCAGTTTCAGAATCGTGCTACCGATCCGGCAGCCGCGGTAGCGCTGGAGCGCGGGGATTGGTTGTTCGGGATGGGGGATTCGCAAGAGCGGGCTTTGCTGTTGCTGATCGTCATTGTGCCCTGTGAGACAAAGGCGCCGCACGCCGCTCTAAACTAATCCCGAATCCCCAATCCCTATTCCCG
Organism: Xanthomonas bromi; assembly: GCF_900092025.1. GTDB lineage: Bacteria > Pseudomonadota > Gammaproteobacteria > Xanthomonadales > Xanthomonadaceae > Xanthomonas > Xanthomonas bromi. Next base: position 97,577 of record NZ_FLTX01000025.1, on the reverse strand, counting down.
GCCATTCCGCAACTCGTCATGCGTGCGGAAGGCCTGGCGAATATGTTCGCGCAGTTCGTCGTCGTTCCAGGGCTTGGTCAGGAAGCGGTAGATCGCGCCGCGGTTGATCGCTTCGGTCACCGTGGCCAGATCCGTGTAGCCGGAGAGCACCAGGCGCACGGTGTCGGGATAGAGCATCTTGACCCGGCCCAGGAACTCGGTGCCGCTCATGTCGCTCATGCGCTGGTCCGACAGGATCACCTGCACGTCGTTGGTGGCGAGCAGGTCGAACGCGTCGCGCACATTGCCGGCCGCCAGGATCCGGTAGCCGTCGCGACGGAACAGACGCACCAGCGAGCGCAGCACGTTCTCTTCGTCGTCCAGTAGCAGCAAGGTGCGGTCTGGGCGGCTTTCGGCGAACGATTCCGGGCGCAGATAGCGCCGACGCAACGCCATGCCGGCCGACTCGGCCGACATCGGCTCGCCGAACAGATAGCCCTGGAAGATGTCGCAATCGTTGCGACGCAAAAATCCCAATTGCGCCTGCGATTCCACACCGTTTGCAATCACCGTCATGCCCAACTGATGGCCCATGGCGATGATGGCGCGCGCAATCGCGGCTTCGCGGCTGCCGGCTGGCGCGCTCTTGATGAAGCTGCGGTCGATCTTCAGCCGGTCCACTGGGTAGCGCACCAGCGCGCTCAGGCTGGAATCGCCGGTGCCGAAGTTGTCCAGGCTCAGGCTGATGCCTTCGTTGCGCAGGTTGGCCATCGTCTCGTGGACGAAGTTCACGTTGTTGGTCAACGCGCTTTCGTTGATCTCCAGCGTGACGAACTGCGCCGGCACGCCGGCGGTCTGCAGCATCGCCATCACTTCGTTGAAGAAGCCCGGGCGCAGTAGCTGCAGCGTAGAGACGTTCACTGCAATGCTGAAATCATCGAAACCCTGATCGCGCCATAGGCGCGCCTGGCGCACCGCATTCTGCAGCACCCATTCGCCGATCTGCACGATCACACCCAGCCGCTCGGCGGTACGCATGAAGCGCTCGGGCACCAGCATGCCCAGGGTCGGCGACTGCCAGCGCAGCAGCGCCTCCATGCCGACGATGCGGCCGTCGCGCGCGCTCACCAGCGGTTGGTAACGTAGACGCAATTCGCCGTGCGGGATTGCATCGACGATCTGCCGCGCAATGATGCTTTCGCTATGCGCGTTGGTGGTCGAGTTGCGCGTGTACAGCCGTACCGTGTTGCCGCCTTCTCGTGCCGCCTGGTAGCTGGCTTCTTCGGCGTAATCCAGCAGCGCGGACAGCGAGGTGGAGTGTTCCGGGCACAGGCTGATACCGACTTTGCCGGTCATGAACAAGGTATACGGCAGCACCGACAGCGGAAGTTCCAGTTGCTGGCGGATTTCTTCGGCGAAGTCTTCCGGCAGCTGCGTTTCTTCGCGACGCACCGCCACCACGATCATCTCATCGCTGCCGTGGCGCCACAGTTTGCCGCGGGTTCCGAGGAAGTCCTGCAGCCGGCGTGCTACCAGTGTCAGCGCCTGATCGCCGACCTCGCCACTCATGTTCTCGTTGATCGAGGCGAAGTGATCGATATCGATGTGGAAAATCATCAGCGGCGGGCCGCCGGATGCGGCCGCATCCACCAAATGCAGTAATTCGGGGTTGCCCGCGCCAAGCCGGGTCGGCTTGACGATTTCCAGTCCGGGCGGGATTACGGGACTCCACATGACTCAACGTCCACCATCGTCGTGGACGGACTCGCCGACCGGGTGATAGGGCAGGCGCAACGTCACGCGCGTGCCTGCTCCGGGTGCTGATTCTATCGCGAGCGTACCGCCTACGGTTTGCGCACGCTCACGCATCACGATCAGCCCAAGCCCGCGCGGGCCCTCTGGCTCGAATCCATCGCCATCATCGCTGACTTCCAGGAGGAAACTGTCGCCGTCGACCGAATGCAGATGCAGGCGCACTTCGCCCGCGCATGCGTGCCGCAATGCATTGGTCAGGCTCTCCTGCGCGATCCGGAAGCAGGCTTGCTCGATCTCGTTGCCCGGCCGTTCTTCGAGCGCGTGAATGTCCAGCTCCAGCCGCACCTGCGATGCGCGGAACAGCATCGACGCCTGCCAGCGCAATGCCGCTTCCAGGCCCAAGGCATCGAGTTGTGGCGGACGTAACAGCATCGACAAGTTGCGCAGCTTGGTCACCGTACTGTCGGCCAGCGACACCACTTCCAGAAGATCCTCGCGGCGCGCGTCGGCGTTGGGTTCATCCAAGGCCGCATGCGCGGACAGCTTCATCGCGGTGATCGCCTGCCCGATGTCGTCGTGCAGATCGCGCGAGATGGCGCGCCGCTCGTCCTCTTGCAACGAGAACAGGCGCTTGGCCATCGCCTGCAGTTCGGCATTGCTCTCGGCCAGGGCATCGCGCATGCGCTCAGGTTCGCTCAGATCGCGCACCACCAGCAACTTGCAGCTGCGCCCGCCATAACGGATATCGCCGGCCGACAGACCGGCGTAGAAGGTGCTGCCATCGCGGCGGCGCATCGCGCGTGCGCTGGAGACCGGCTCACTGCGATCGCTGCCTGCGCGCAGGTACTCGCGCACCACAGGCAGGTCGTTGTCGCCGACCAGAGTCTGCAACGGCTCGCCCAGGATGGTTTCGCCCTGGAAGCCGAACTGGGCCGAGCCGGCTGCGTTGGCGTACATCACATGCTCGTCGGCCAGGATCAGCACACCGTCGGGCAGCACGCGCACCAGCTCGCGAAACTGCTCCTCGCGTTCGCGCAGCAGCCGGCGCGATTGCTCGCGTTCGCTGACGTCCTGCAAGGTGCCGTGGACATGGCGCACGCCGCTGGGGCTGGTCACGCTTTCCGCACGCAGATGCACGGTGCGCGGCTGCGAATCGCCACCGGTCAGCGGCAACAGCACATCGATCTGCACCTCGCCACCAGTACACATGTCTTCGATCATGCGTTCGATCCGCGCTTGGGTGGCGCTGTCGGAGGCGGTCAGCAATTCTTCCATCCGATGCTCGCGACGATGCATCGGCACGCTGCGCCCCAGCAGGCGATAGACCGCCGGCGAATAGCGGCCCAGGCCGGTGGAGCGATCCAGCTGCCAGGAGCCCAGCCGCGCGATGCTCTGCGCTTCCTCCAGGCGTTCGAGCGCCTCGTCGCGCAGATGCTGCGCCTGGCGCTCCTCGCTGCGGTCCACGGTGACCACCAGACGGGCAGGGCCGCTGGACAGATGCAGTTGGTTGCTACGCACCTCCACATGCCGCGGGCCGCTGCGCGTCAGCAGATCTTCGTTCAACACGCAGGTGGCATCTCCCTTGCCCCGGATCTGCGCAATCACCTCTTCCAGCCGCTCGCTGTCGGCATTGGGCCAGATCGCCTGCAGCGTCTGTTGCAGGAACTCGTCGCGCTCCCAGCCGAAGAATTCCAGCGCTGCCGGATTGGCATCGAGGATGCGCATCGTGGTGAGGTCGTAGATGAAGGCGGGGCTGGGCAGGGCCAGGAACTTGGCCTGCAGCAAGGCCTCGGACTGCGCCAGCTTGGCGTACTCGTCCACGATCAAGCTGGTGAAGCGGCGCAGCACCAGATGGATGACGATGCTGGACGCCATCAGAAAGCTCGCGTCCGACCAGCGCTCCGGGATGGCGGCGCCGGCCAGGTGGAGTAGCCGGTTGCCCAGCAGCAGCCAGACCGCCCCCACCAGCAGATACAGGCCGGTCAGGGTCCACAGACCTTGCTGCAGGCGCTTGGCGAGGCGAAGACAGGAGACGGGGGCGGACGAAAACGCGGGCGCGGCGACGGGCTGTTGCATGGATCCGCGGACGACCTTGGGTGCTGGTGATGCAGCCATCTTAGCCGTAACCGGGGCCGGTTCGGCCCAGCGCGAAACAGGCGGCTCAACTAATCGACGGCACGGCCGTTATCCATTGCGACTCCGAAGGCCGGGGTCGATTCTTCGGAGTGTTCCAGAGTGGACTCAGGCGTCATTGCAAGCATGCTGCAGCACCCGCTGACCTCGGCGGTGGTGGTGTTGGATGCGCATGGCCAGCCTCTGGCGGCCAACCGCGTCGCGCAATCCCTCGGATTGCCGGCAACCCTTGGCGCGTATGCCGACGTCTTGGAAAGCAGCCGTGCCCAGCTGGCCGACAGCGGTGGTATGGCTCCGTGCGTCTTGCCGGGCACTGGCGGCGGTCGGCTCGAAGGCTGGTTGCGTGCGGTCTGCGACGAACAGGGCCAGGTGATGGCGTTCACCCTGAGCATTCCCGAGCCCAAGGGTGCCGATGGCACCAGTCGCTGGGAAATTGGCCTGGACAGCGCCGATCACGGCTTGTGGGATTGGGATATTCCGGCCGATGTGGTGTATCGCTCCGAGCGATGGACGCGCATGCTTGGGTATTCCAAGCAGCCGCTTCCGAACAATCTCACCGCCTTGTCGGGGCTGATTCACCCGGAAGACCACGCGCATGTCAGCGCGGCGGTGCAAGCGCATCTGGAAGGGCGCACCGACACCTACGTCTCTGAATTCCGGCTGCGCCAGCACGATGGCCAATGGCGCTGGATCCTGGATCGCGGCCGCGTGGTATCGCGCACCGCCGACGGCCGTCCGCTGCGTATGGTCGGCACGCATACCGACGTACACCATCATAAATTGCTCGAGCAGCAGCTGCGCGAGCAGCAGGCCCAACTCGAAGAGGCCCAGCGCATCGCCAGCATGGGCAGCTGGAGCTGGGATTCGCATCAAGACGTGCTGTGGGTGTCGCAGGACTTCCTGCAACAACTCGGCATGACGAACGTGCGTTTGCAAGGCATTCGCGACATCCTGCGTCTGCTCGGCCGGCCCTCGGTTGCGCAACTGCGCAGCGCCTGGCGCAAGATCAAGCACGAAGGCATGCCGGTGCACTTCGAACTGGAAATCAACGGGCTGCTCGGTGCTAATCCGCATCATCTGCGGGTGTGGGCGCAGCCGGTGTTCGACGGCGACGGCAGCTTGATACGTCTGCTGGGCCAGCTGCAGAACGTCACCGAACAACGTCAGACCGATGCACTGATCCGTTGGCGCACCGAACTGCTCAATCGCGTCTCTGCGTTGGGCAAGATCGGCGGCTGCGAGATCGAGGTCGACACTCGCCGCATGCAATGGACCGAGGAGTGCTACCGCATCCATGGCCTGCGCAAGGAAAACATCACCCTGGAGCAGGCGCTGTCGCTGTACACCCAGGATTCGCGCGACGCTTTCGAAGCGGCGCTGCTGCGTATTTCCGATGGCGGCCTGCCCGAGCAACTGGAGCTGTGCTTCTATCGCAACTCCGGTCAGCGCATCTGGGTGCAGGTGCTGATCGAACTGGACCGTCGCGAAGGCCTGCCGCCGCGATTTGTCGCCCTGTTCCGCGACGTCACCCGCGAGCGCGAAGCCAACGAACGTATCGAGCTGCTGGCGCACTACGACCGCCTGACCGGGCTGCCGAACCGCTTTCTGCTGCGCGAGCAGGCAGAAAACGCCATCCGCGAAGCCAACGAGCGCGGCCAGGTGCTGGCCATGCTGCTGATCGATCTGGATGGCTTCAAGAGCATCAACGACTCGTTCGGACATGCCACCGGCGACAACCTGCTCAAGCTCGCCTCGGCGCGCCTGCATCAGCATCTGCGTAACAGCGACCTGTTCGGCCGCTTCAGCGACGATGAATTCATCGTGCTGCTGCGCGATATGTCCGAGCCCGAAGACGCCGGCCATGTGGCGCGCAAGTTGATTGCTGCACTCGGCGAGCCGCTGCGCAAGGACCAGGTCACCCTCAAGCTCGGTGCCAGCATCGGCATTGCGCTGCAGGGAGAGGGTCTGTCGGACTTCGATAGCCTGCTGCGCGCCGCCGACGCGGCGATGTACGCGGCCAAAGACTCCGGCCGCAACACCTTCCATTACTACAGCCAGGACGTGCTGCTGCGTGCGCAGCGCCGCCTGGAGCTCGAGCATGCGCTACAAGGCGCACTCGAGCGCGAAGAGTTCACACTGGTCTACCAGCCACTGGTCAACACCGTGGGCGATGCATCGCCGGCGATCGAAGCGCTGATGCGCTGGAATCGCCACGGCCATGGCCCCTGCAGCCCGGTCGAATTCATCCCGATCGCGGAAGAGTGCGGCGAGATCGTGCGTCTGGGCGAATGGGTCATCGGCGAAGCCTGCCGCCAGGCGGTGGTCTGGGACCGCGCCGGGCTCAATTTCAGCCGCATTGCGGTCAACGTCTCGGCCGTACAGTTGCGCGAGCGCGGCTTTGCCGAGCGCGTGCTGGAAATCTGCCGCGACAACAGCTGGCCGCCCTCGCGCCTGGAACTGGAATTGACCGAATCTGCCTTGATTCGCGATTCGGATTCGCTGCGCCGCTGCTTCGAATTGTTCGAGCAGAACGGCGTGCTGCTGGCGGTGGATGACTTCGGCACCGGCTTTTCGAATCTGCATTACCTTAACCGCTTCCCGGTGCAGCGCCTGAAGATCGACCGCAGCTTCGTCCAAGGCATGCTCGACGACGCTAACACCGCCGAAGTCACCCAGGCCATCGTGCATCTGGGCCACGCGCTGGGCATGCAGGTCGTCGCCGAAGGCGTGGAGACCGTGCAGGAAGATGCCTTGCTACGCCAGCAGGGCTGCGACGAGATTCAGGGCTACTTCTACTCGCGCCCGTTGTCGCCACGCGACATGGCGCAGTGGCTGCGCGAAGCCGAAGCCGGCATGCGCCTGGGTGCACGGCTGGTGATCGCCAGCTAACTAAGCCATTTGCCCTGCCTGCACCGCAGGCGGGGCGCCGCGCACTTATCCCCGGTTATGTGATCTGCTCCATGCCGCTCCACTGCGCTACGACGACAGGCGACAGGTTTGCTGATTGCCTGCACCGGGCGATCTGGCGCAGATCTCAACCTGATGTTCAGCACGTGCATCGCAAGCGGCGCAGATCGCGCTTGCTCGTCCCAGCGGACCTTGGCACATCGTGCAACCACCTCGATGCTGTCGTTGCTGGACAGGGGCGCCAGTCCGGTCCAGACGCGTCGCCTCTGCATCAGGGCAGAGTGGTATGGATCTCCCCGGAAGCGATTGGAGACACCCAGCGAACGGATCCAGAATGGCCCGATAGGTCGACGAACAACGTGGGCTGTTGTCCCGTGCATCCGTGCATGACGGCCAGCTCACCCGTGTCACGCGGTAAGCATCGACTGATGTAGCGTGATCGACCGATACCGTGCCGGTCTTATTCCGGTCCGAACGACAGCTCGCGCCTCCAGAGCAGCGGTGTGCGCTCTCGCCGTTTATCAGGGTAGAAAAGGGACAGGTAGCCAGCCGCGATCGCGCGGTCGCGAAGGTTCAAGCCAACGCCTTCTGCTGTCACCACGGTGACGTCGGTGACCGTGCCTTGCGGATTGACCTGCATTTCCCAGACCAGGCGGCCACGCCACTCAGCCGGCGGGATCGCACTGTCATAGTTCGGGCGGCCAACGACATACGGTGTTCCCGGATCCTTCGACAGTGGCGAGTCTGCCAGCCTGGCATGGACCTGTAGCGTCTCTTCCCCGCTGCGGCCATCGCCTGTGCTTGCGCGAAACGTCCACAGTCCAGGCGTGCCTCCCTGGCCCAGATCGGCAACGTAGCAGTGCTTGACGCCACGGTAGTCGGGGTACTGGTGGCTCGACACTTCCTGCCCGGAGGCATCGAACACCTTCACTACCAACCCGCCTACATCGGTCTCGGCGGAATCGGTCGCGACACACACCTGGTGGGCGTGCTGACCATCGGTCAAAAACTGGATGGTTTGCTGGCGGGCAATCGAATGCGGTGGCCGGGCATCCCAGAGAAATTCAATGTATACCCTCTCATCTGCCGCATTGGCCGAGTGAGAGAGCGCTACTGCAAGCAACGCCAGGCAACGGGTTTTCATGGCATCCAGCGCTCAATCCGAAGAAGAAAGCATGCTGATCGCCCGGATTGGTAACGGGCTCAGGCGGTGAGTTGGATGGTAGCGGCGCTGGACCGTCCTGACAAAAAACACAGCCGGGGTGAGCGAGTCTCGGCCGGGCAGGGTGGTCAAGGAACGCGTACGCGGGACATGAGCGATGCCGCGAGAGCGGTAGATTCGCAAGGCTCAACAGCCTGAAATCGGGCAGTCCAACAACGCGGCGGGGGCGCCTGCCGAGGCATCCCCGCCGGTATTGCATCAGCGCCTGGAGGCGCCCACCGCGGCGCCGTCCAGCCCGAGGTCCCACGCCACGGTCGCAAACAGCATGTCGTTTTCGCTGCAATCGCGGCGCGGGTTGATCAATGCCTTGATTTCCGCTTGGGCGGCAAGCTCCAGCCGTTCCAGCGCGGCTGGCAGGCGTACGGACCGCAGCGTGGGCTTTGCTGCATCGCTTTGTGCGATGCGCTCGGCGTGCGCGCCAGCCAGTGCGGCGGCCTGCAGTGCGGCAGTGGAGGCATCGATGGTCGGGGCAAGAAGGTTCATGAGCGGAATACCAGGTCGTTACGGAACGACAAATCCCCGGCGGGCCGGGGAATGTCGAAATCAGCGCTTGTGTTGCGGCATCGGTCTAGAACAACTCGACCGTGCCGGCACCCATGCCCTGTTGTGCCACCGGCTTGTGCGGCGGGCGCTCCCACTCCACGCGCATGTCGCGCAGGCGGTTGGACACCTTGGCCAGCGCGGCGACCAGATCGCTGTCGTACACACCGCCATTGCGATGCAGCAGTTCCTGCAGCGCCACCGCCTCACGGTTGATCGCGGTGAGGCGATCCAGATGGGTGTGGATGCCGCTCAGCGTCTGCGTGGCGATGTCCTCGAACTGCAGGGCACGCACCGCTTCGGCCACGCTGCCATCGATCGAACGTGCGCACTCGGAGATTTCGCGCATGCCATCGCCCAACGAGGCGTTGATCTGGGCAACGTTCTCCAGCATGGCGGCCGATTCATGGCGCGCCTCGCGGGAGCGGTCCATGTGGCGCGATGCCAGCTGCGAGACCGTTTCACGTACCTTGGCGATCGATTCCTTGGAGCTGTGTGCCAGCTTGCGGATCTGCTCGTTGAAGGTGGTGGAACGCTCGGACAGGTTGCGCACCTCGTCGGCGACCACTGCGAAACCACGACCGGCTTCACCGGCACGTGCTGCTTCGATGGCGGCGTTCAAGGCCAACAGGTTGGTCTGGTCGGCGATCGACTTGACGTCTTCCAACAGCGCGAAGATGCCATCCAGATGCTGCGCCATCTCATCGATGTGATGGACGGTATTGGTGCTTTGGCCGCTTACCTGTTCCAGCGCTTCCACCAATTGCTCCATGCGGGAGCTGGCGTGCTGGGCGAAGCGGGCGACGTCGACGCCGGCGCTGCCATCGTCACCGGCACGGTCGACGATGCGGGCCAGTGCCTGGCTTTGCTGACGCGATTTGCGGTTCATCGCTTCGAAGCTGCCACCAAGACCGGACACGGCTTGGCGGATCAGTTCGCGGGCACGCTCGACTTCCGAGCGCGAACCGTCGACTTCGTTGCTGACGAACGTACGCAGTTCGTTGAGCAGTTGGTCCTGCTCGCGCAGGATGCGTGCCTGGTCCGGATTAGGCCGGAACTGGGAATACGTCACCCAGGCAGCGAAACCCAACCAACTGAGGGTCATGGTCGCCAGGATTGCCCAGCGCACCGAAGCGGGCCAGTCGAATCCGACAGCGAAGGGGAACAACAAGGTCAGAGCCAAAGGAGCGGCTAGACGGATGAGTGGACGTGAATACATGGGCGTTCTCGGCAGAGTCACGGTTGCTGTATCGGCACTGCCCCCGTTGTCTTTAGCGACGATCGCCAGATCGTCTTGTCCATTCAACCGGTGTTGGCGCGCGTCAGCGGCCGCTAGCGTGGCGTTTTAAGCGATTTTTCGCGCTGATCAGCGCAGCGCGCGGTCCACGGCTTCGATCATTGCGCGTTTGGCGAACAGGAAATCCCATAGGCTGCCGCCCATCTGCCGCCACAGCACCGCCGAGCGCACCGCCGCCAGCAACAGCGCGCGGATCTCCGCAACCACGCCGGCCTGGCCCAGGTAGTGCGGGTTGCCTTGCACCATGACCTTGGGACGCAAATGGCTGATGGTCTGCGCGTACAGCCCGCCGAGCGAGCTCAGTACATCGGGGTGGCCGCTGTCGCCCAGCTGCTGGGCCTGGCGCGCCGCCGCGTCGATTCCGCTGGCCACGGTCGCAACGGCCGTGGTGTCGCGTACGAACCGGCGCTCCAGCTGCAGTACCGCCAGGGCCAGGCGCGGCAGCACCTCGTCCTGGCCCTGGTTGCGGAAATAGTTGTGCAGCAGGCGCAGGCCGGGCGCCAGCGCCGCTGCAGAGCCGTACACGGCCTCTGGCGAGGGAGCGTCCACCCGGAACACGCTATCCATGGCGGTGCGCACCGTCGCGGCCTCCGAATGCCCGGTCTCGGCGATCCGCCTTACCTGTTGCAGGGCCTGGGCGACGCCGGCAAGCGCCAGCACGCGGTGATCCATGGAAACACTCATCAAGCCACTACCTCTGAGGAAAAAGAAGATCCCGCCAACTGGCGTTCCAACGGTGCATCGGTGGCGGTGATGACGGCACCGCCCAGGCATTCCTCGCCGTCGTACAGCACCAGCGACTGCCCGGGCGTCACCGCCCGCTGCGGCCGTTCGAAGTGCACCTGTACGCTGCCATCGTCCTGCACGTCGACCGCGCAGGGCTCGTCGGGCTGGCGGTAGCGGGTCTGCGCGGTGCAATTGAAGCGGCGTGCCGGCGGCGCACCGGTCACCCAGTGGGCGTGTTCGGACTGCAGCCAGCGCGATTGCAGCAGTGGGCTGTCGCGGTCCTGGTCCACGTACAGCACATTGCTCGCCACATCCTTGCCGACCACGTACCACGGCGCCGCCGCCCGTCCGCGCACGCCGCCGATATTCAGCCCCTCGCGCTGACCCAGGGTGAAGTAGAACACCCCCGGATGCTCGGCAATGCGCTGCCCCTGCGGGTCGCGAATCTCGCCGGTCCGCGCGGGCAGGTAGCGGCCCAGAAACTCGCGGAAATCGCGCTCGCCGATGAAGCAGATGCCGGTGGAATCCTTCTTGGCATGGGTCGGCAAGCCAGCGTCCTGGGCAATGCGGCGCAGCGTGCTTTTTTCCAGATCACCGATCGGAAACAGCGTCGCAGCCAGCTGGGTCTGCCCCAGTTGATGCAGGAAATAGCTCTGGTCCTTGCTACGGTCGGCGCCACGCAGCAGGCGCCACCGCCCAGCGCGATGCGCCACCTGCGCGTAATGGCCGGTAGCGATGCGCTCGGCCCCCAGTGCTTGCGCCGCGTCGAGAAAATGCTTGAACTTCACTTCGCGGTTGCACAGCACATCCGGGTTGGGCGTGCGCCCGGCCGCGTATTCGGCCAGGAAATGCTCGAACACGCCGCTCCAGTATTCGCTGGAGAAGTCGCGGAAATGAAATGGAATGCCCAGCACACCGCAGACTGCTACCGCGTCGCGGCGGTCGTCTTCGGCGCGGCAGTCCCCGCTGCCGTCGTCGGCCCAGTTCTGCATGAATAACCCGGCGACCGGCTCGCCTTGCTGGGCGAGCTTCCATGCCGCCACCGACGAATCCACGCCACCGGACACGCCCACCACAATGCGCGGCGTACTCATGCGACGTGCCGCACCAGCGAAAGCGGATAACGCTGCCCGGCCAGGTAATCGGCGACCACTTCCCACACCAGCGGGCTGCGCAGGCGCTCGGTCGAGGCGCGCAGTTCTTCCGGTGTCATCCACAGCGCGCGCACCACACCGGTATCGAGGCTGCGGTCGGGGTGGTGAATCAGCGCATCGGCAACGAAGGCAAAGCGCAAAAAGCACCGCCCGTTGGGCGCGACCCAGTGGTAGGTGCCGATGAACTGGGTCAAGCGTACATCCCAGCCGGTCTCCTCCAGGGTTTCACGCACTGCCGCATCCAGCAGGCTTTCGTTGGGCTCCAGATGCCCGGCGGGCTGGTTCAACAGCAAGCGGCCGCCGATGGCTTCTTCCACCTGCAGCAAACGACCGTCCCGCACCACAACTGTGGCCACTGTCACATCGGGGTGCCAGCGTTGCTCCGGCGCACTCATGGACTCGGCTCCTGCGTGATCGAGCGCTCGGCGGCCGCATCCGCAGCGGAACGGGCATCGCGTTGCCACCCACGCACGCCAGCACCGCACGTCACTGAGGGCACAGGTGCATCTGTGGTTGACGACGGCGCCAGCAACAGCGCGGTCATGAAATCGGTCATCAAGGTCCAGCCAGGGAATCGGAGACAAATTGTGCGGGGCGCAGCGCAAATCGTCCAATGCACCCAAGGTTGAACCGTATAATGGCCGGATGCCTCGGAATACCTCACACGAACACGACCATGGCCTGATGGTCGAAGCCAGCAAGCCTGAAGTGGCGCCACCGCCGCGTTATCAGGTGCTTTTGCTGAACGATGACTACACCCCGATGGACTTCGTGGTGACCGTCCTGGAGCAGTTTTTCAACCTGAATCTGGAGCAGGCCACCCAGATCATGCTGCACGTCCACACCCGTGGGCGTGGCGTGTGTGGGGTCTATAGCCGCGAGGTCGCCGAGTCGAAAGTGGCCCAGGTCAACGAGTTTTCGCGCATGAACCAGCACCCGCTGCTATGCACGATGGAGCAGGCATAAGGCGCGCGCCGGATCATTCCAGCAGCGCAACAGTGTGGCTGCGATCACGTGCTAACGCCGTCTGAACATGCCTATCCGATAGGGTTGTGGAAAATTCCAACAAAAGCCGCATATTGTTGGCAACAGCCGTTCGGAGTTTCCAATGTTCAGCAAAGACCTAGAGCAAACAATCGGCCAGTGCTACAAGCGGGCACGCGAGGCGCGTCATGAGTTCATGACCGTCGAGCACCTGCTGCTCTCGCTGCTGGACAACCCTTCCGCGCAGGCCGTGCTCAAGGCATGCGGCGCGGACCAGGTGCGCCTGCACAACGATCTGGAACAAGCCATTGAGGCTTCGGTCTCGCGCTTGGCCGAAGACGACGGGCGCGACACGCAACCCACGCTGGGTTTCCAGCGGGTGTTGCAGCGCGCGGTCTATCACGTGCAGTCCTCCGGCAAGAAGGAGGTCACTGGCGCCAATGTGCTGGTCGCGATCTTCGGCGAGAAGGACTCGCATGCGGTGTATTTCCTGAATCAGCAGGACATCACCCGCCTGGATATCGTCAACTACCTCTCGCACGGCATCGCCAAACTGGGTGAGGATGGCGAGCAACCGTCCGCGCCGGATGGCGAGTCCAAGAGCGAAGGCGGGGAGGGCGAAGCCAAGGGTGACGCACTGGCCGAGTTCGCCACCAACCTCAACGAGCAGGCGCGTAGCGGCAGGATCGACCCGCTGGTTGGCCGCGGCGACGAGATCGAGCGCACCATCCAGGTCCTGTGCCGTCGGCGCAAGAACAACCCGCTGTATGTGGGTGAGGCCGGCGTGGGCAAAACCGCAATCGCCGAGGGCCTGGCCAAGCGCATCGTCGACAACGACGTGCCAGAGGTGCTCGCCGACGCAGTGATCTTCTCGCTGGATCTGGGCGCGCTGGTCGCTGGCACCAAGTATCGGGGCGACTTCGAAAAGCGCCTCAAGAGCGTGCTTGCTGCGCTGAAGAAGGTACCGAACGCGGTGCTGTTCATCGACGAGATCCACACCATCATCGGCGCCGGCTCCGCGTCGGGTGGCACCATGGATGCGTCCAACCTGATCAAGCCGGCCTTGTCGTCGGGAGAGTTGCGCTGCATCGGCTCGACCACCTTCCAGGAATATCGCGGCATCTTCGAAAAAGACCGTGCGCTGGCGCGTCGCTTCCAGAAGATCGATATCGTCGAGCCGACCGTGGGCGAAACCTTCGAGATCCTGCAGGGCCTCAAGCCCAAGTACGAAGCGCACCACGGCGTGACCTATGCCGACGACGCGTTGCAGGCGGCGGTGGATCTGTCGGTCAAGCATATCGGCGACCGGTTATTGCCCGACAAGGCGATCGACGTCATCGACGAGGCCGGTGCGCGTCAACGCCTGTTGCCGGAAGGCCAGCGCAAGGAACTGATCGACATCGAGGAAATCGAAACCATCGTGGCCAAGATGGCGCGCATTCCGGCCAAACAGGTCAGTGCGACCGACAAGGATGTGCTGCAGCATCTGGAGCGCAACCTGAAAATGGTGATCTTCGGGCAAAACCCGGCGATCGAAACGCTGGCCGGTTCGATCAAGCTGGCACGCTCGGGTCTTGCGAATCCGGAAAAGCCGATCGGCAATTTCCTGTTTGCCGGCCCGACCGGTGTGGGCAAGACCGAGGTCACCAAGCAGCTCGCGCTGCAGTTGGGGATCGAGCTGGTGCGCTTCGACATGTCCGAGTACATGGAAGCGCATTCGATCAGCCGTCTCATCGGTGCGCCTCCGGGCTATGTCGGTTTCGATCAGGGTGGCCTGCTGACCGAGAAGATCGTCAAGACGCCGCACTGCGTACTGCTGCTGGACGAGGTGGAGAAGGCGCATCCGGACATCTTCAATATCCTGTTGCAGGTCATGGATCGCGGCATCCTGACAGACACCAACGGGCGCGAGGCGAACTTCAAGAACGTGATCCTGGTGATGACGACCAATGCGGGTGCCACGCAGGCATCACGTCGGTCGATCGGGTTTACCAAGCAGGATCACTCCACCGATGCGATGGAGTCGATCCGTCGCGGCTTCACGCCCGAGTTCCGCAACCGCCTGGATGCGATCGTGCAGTTCCAGCCGCTGGCGTTCGACCACATCCTGCGGGTGGTGGACAAGTTCATCATCGAGCTGGAAATGCTGTTGCAGGAAAAGCACGTCTCCCTGTCGGCCACCCCGACCGCACGCGATTGGCTGGCCCAGCACGGTTTCGATCCGCTGATGGGCGCGCGCCCGATGTCGCGGGTGATCCAGGAACAGATCAAGCGCCCGCTCGCCGACGAATTGCTGTTCGGCAAGTTGGTGGACGGCGGTCGGGTCAACATCGACGTCAAGGATGGCGAGCTGGTGGTCGAAGCGCATCCCGAGCCGGAGCGTCTGCTACCTGCGACGGTGGATTGACCGCCGGCCTTGGGCTGGTCAGCTGAATAAAAGCCGCTCGAAAGAGCGGCTTTTTTACGCTTGCAATGCATGTCAGCAATGACGATGGCATCGCATGGTGCCGGTGTCGGGTGGTCAATGCATCGCTGACGAGTTTTGAACCTACCGATGCCTTGCCTCAAAGCGCCGCTGCGGAGCGGGAGCAGTGCACGTCGATCAGTGTTCTGTGTTGTGCGCTTTAATCGCAGCCACGACAAAAAGCGGCCGTTGGCCGCCTTGCGTCTCAGTACCAGAACCGCTTACTTCATGCGGTAGGTAATACGGCCCTTGGTCAGGTCGTAGGGAGTCATCTCAACTTTGACCCGGTCGCCGGTCAGGATGCGGATGTAGTTCTTGCGCATACGGCCGGAGATGTGGGCGATGATCTCGTGCCCGTTCTCCAGCTTGACCCGGAACGTGGTGTTGGGAAGCGTCTCGCTGACGCTGCCTTCGAATTCAATGGAGTCGTCTTTCGACATGTAATCCTGTGCAATCACGGCTGGCCCGACGGGGCCGTAAGGGACGGCATCTTACGCGCCATCTCCCCGCGGTGCAAATTATGTTAAGCGGGCTTCACCAAGCGCGCTGGCATGGCGTTCTCCGTAGCGCCCGGACCACGTGCCGGGCGCAGCGGGGAGGCAGACCTGCAGGTCCACCTGCTGCAGAAACTGCGCTCGCGGCAGGCGTTGCGCGCCTAAGCTGAGCAGATGGGGATTTTCTACCTGGGCGTCGAGCAACGGCCAGCCTGCTGCCTGCAGATACGCAACCAGCGCGGCCAACGCCACCTTAGAGCCGCCGCTTTCGGCGCTGAACATGCTTTCGCCGAAGAACATCTGGCCGATCGCCACACCGTAAATGCCACCGACCAGACGTACGCCATCGAAGACTTCGAACGAGTGCGCGTGGCCAAGCCGGTGCAGTGCGACGTAGGCCTGCTGCATCTGTGCGGTGATCCAGGTGCCGTCCTGGCCTGCGCGCGGAACCGACGCGCAGGCGTCGATCACGTGTTCGAAGGCGGTGTCGGCACGTATGGTCCAGCTGCTGCTGCGTAGCTGACGTCTGAAACGCGACGACAGGCGCAGCGCATCGGTGCGAAACACCATGCGCGGGTTCGGGCTCCACCACAGGATCGGCTGGTCTTCCGAGAACCACGGAAAAATGCCGTGCGCATAGGCGTTGAGCAGACGCTGTGGAGACAGATCGCCGCCGATGGCGAGCAGGCCATCCGGGTCGTGCAAGGCCTGCGCCGCCGGCGGAAACGGCGCGGCAGGATTGGCATCGAGCACAAAAGGGAGGTGGCGCGTCATCTGTGCAGTTTAGAGCAGCTGATAAACCGACTGCACTCACCGTGGGACCAGCGTGTGGCCGGTACTCGGAATTGTCACTAATAAGCGTAGAAACCGGCTTCTGCGCATCCGCACCTACCTGACGCCAGCTCGTTACCTCGTGTCAGCTAGCGGGTGCGCTGATCGCGGCACCACGCCGCAGCAAGCATGACGCCGCCATCGGTGAGCATTCAATCAGCGCCGCCGATACCGACTAACTTGGATCAATCGCGAAACGGACCGTGCTCTGACAGGTCGCGCGCGTGTCGGGCCACCGCATCGCGCTCGTCTGCGCACCACTGCGCCAGCGGTTCGCGAAAGCCCGGGTCGGCGATCCAGTGCCGGCTGCGCACCAGCGTCGGCAGGAAGCCGCGCGAAATCTTGTGCTCGCCTTGCGCGCCCGGCTCGAAGCGGGTCAGGCCTTCGCGCAGACAGTACTCGATGCCCTGGTAGTAACAGGTTTCGAAATGCAGGCCGGGCAGCGCTTCACCGCCCCAATAGCGGCCGTACAGCGTGTCGTGTCCGCGCAAGCACAGCGCACCGGCGATGGGTTGCCCGTCGAGCTCGGCCAGAAACATCACCAGTTGGCGCGGCAGATGCTGCGCAAGGTGGCGCAGGAATTCGGGCGTCAGTGCGGGCGAATTACCGTACTCGTTGAAGGTCTTGAGATAGAAGCCGTACATCGCGTCCAGATCGGCATCGCTGGCCTCATCGCCATGTACTACACGCAGTTGCGCGCCTGCGCGTTGCACTTTGGCGCGCTCCTGGCGGATGTTCTTGCGACGCTTGTGGTCCATCGCCGACAGGAAAGTCTCGAAGTCGCTCCAGCCGCTGGCGTTGTGCCAGTGGTATTGCAGGTCGTTGCGCTCCAGCCAGTCGGCATCGAAGGCGGCGTCTTCGTCGGCAGGGTGGAAATTCACGTGTGCCGACGACAGCCCGCTTCGCTCCACCAGCTCGCGCATGGCGGCCAGCAGGTGGCCACGCCACTTGGGCGCGCCCAGCAGACGCGGACCGGTCACCGGTGAGTAGGGCACCCCGCACAGCCACTTGGGGAAATACTCTTGCCCGTAACGCGCATACGCATGTGCCCAGGCGTGGTCGAACACGAACTCGCCGTGCGAGTTGTTCTTCAGATACCCCGGAGCCGCGGCGACCAGGATGTCGCCTTCCCACAGGGTCAGATGCAGCGGGTTCCAGCCCCAATCCGGGCGCAGACACCCTTCGCGTTCGAGGCCCTGCAGAAATGCGTAGCCGATGAAGGGATGCGTGCCATCGTGCAGCGCATCCCAGGCGCCAGCCGGAAGTTCGTCCAGCTGGCGGCACCAGCGAGCAGTCACGCTCATGCGCTCGGCCCGCTGGCAATGCTGACCGCGTGGCGCGGCCGGCAGTCAGGCGCCATCTCAGGCGCTCTTGTCGAGGAAGCGCTCGGCATCCAGCGCCGCCATGCAGCCGAAGCCGGCCGAGGTAATGGCCTGGCGGTAGTGCTGGTCGGCCACGTCGCCGGCTGCGAACACGCCGGACACCGAGGTTTCGGTCGCTGCGCCATTCAGGCCGGAACGGATTTCCAGATAGCCGTTGTTCATGGCCAGCTGGCCGTCGAACAGCTGGGTGTTGGGGTGGTGGCCGATGGCGACGAAGAAGCCGTGCGCATCGATATCGCGGGTGCTGCCGTCGAGAGTGGATTTGACCCGCACGCCGGTGACGCCGGCATCGTTGCCCAGCACCTCGTCGATGGCGTGGTGCCAGACGGTCTCGATCTTGCCGGCGGCGACCTTGGCGAACAGCTTGTCCTGCATGATCTTTTCCGCGCGCAAGGTGTCTCGGCGGTGCACCAGGTAGACCTTGCGGGCGATGTTGGACAGGTACAGCGCTTCTTCGACCGCGGTGTTGCCGCCGCCGACCACCACCACGTCCTGGTCCTTGTAGAAGAACCCGTCGCAGGTGGCGCAGGCGGACACGCCGCGGCCTTTGAAGGCTTCCTCGCTGGGGATGCCCAGGTACTTGGCAGTGGCGCCGGTGGCGATGATCAGTGCGTCGCAGGTGTACTCGGCGCCATCGCCGATCAGCCGGAACGGGCGCTGCGACAGGTCGGCGGTGTGGATGTGGTCGAAGATGACCTCGGTCTCGAAGCGCTCGGCATGCGCCTGCATGCGGCTCATCAGGTCCGGGCCCATCAGGCCGTGAGGGTCGCCTGGCCAATTGTCCACTTCGGTGGTGGTCATCAACTGGCCGCCCTGTTGCAGGCCGGTGATGACCACCGGCTTGAGATTGGCGCGGGCGGCGTAGACCGCGGCGGTCCAGCCGGCCGGGCCAGAGCCCAGGATCAGCAGGCGGGAATGCTTGGCGGGACTGGCAGAAGAGGCGCTCATGTATACTCGCGATCTAGGAATTGGTAGGGCAGGCGAAGCAATTCCCGCCCCTGTGGCGGCATAGAGTGGCGGTCCCCACCCGGTGAATCAAGGCGGCGCGATGGAACTGCTTGAACCGCAGATGGCATGGTCCGCCCGCAATGCATGTTCGACGCCGCCTTGTGCGGCGTTTTTCGTTGAGCGGTGCGCGGCCGGGTCGTGGGGGCTGATGCAACTGCTGAAACCGTGGCCTCAGTCGTTTATTATCAACTACTAACAGCATTTTTCTAAGGTCTGGCTACAGGTGGCAAAGCAGGTTCCCGAACGCAGCAGCAAGCCCGCAGAGGGCAAGTCGTCGTCGCGCAAGACGGCGGTGGCGGACAATCCGCGTCGGCAGAAGCTCTGGCGCGATCTGGCCTTGATCGCGGTGGCGCCGTTGCTGCTGTATCTGCTGGCTAGCCTGTTCACCTATTCGGCGACCGATCCGGGCTGGTCGCGCACCGGCAATCTGGTTGCGCCCATCCACAACATGGGCGGCAGGTTCGGCGCGCTGGCGGCGGACGTGTTGCTGCAGCTGTTCGGGTATGTGGCCTTCCTGCTCCCGGTACTGTTGGGGGCAGTTGCGTGGATCGCCCTGATCGGTGAGCGCGAGGAGCAAAGCCAAAGCGATCTGGGGCCGGCGCTGCGGCTGGTCGGGATGGTGGGGTTTCTGATTTCTTCGACCGGCTTTCTGCACCTGCGCCTGTTCCAGGGCGAGGTGGCCGAGGCCGGCGGCATCCTGGGCAAGTTGGTTGCCGGCTCGCTCAGCTCCGGCTTTGGCGCCTTGGGCGCCAACCTGTTCGTACTGGTGCTGTTGCTGGTGTCGATCACGCTGGCCACCGGCTTGTCGTGGTTTGCGGTGATGGAGCGCATCGGCAAGTGGGTGCTGGCGTTGGGCCCGCTGATGAAGCGCAAGACCCACCAGGCCACCGAGTGGCAGCAGACCCGGGTGATGCGCGAGGAACGCGAGGAAGTGCGCAAGGTCGATGCGGTCAAGCAGGCCAAGCGCGAACCGGTCAAGATCGAGCCACCGCCGGCGGTGGTGGTGGAAAAGAGCGAGCGCGCCAAGCGCGATACCCAGATCCCGATGTTCCAGGGCGTCGGCACCGACGGCTCGGACCTGCCGCCGCTGGCCCTGCTGGACGACCCCAAGCCGCAGGCCAAGGGCTATTCGGAAGAGACGCTGGAGACGCTGTCGCGGCAGATCGAGTTCAAGCTCAAGGATTTCCGCATCGAGGCGCAGGTGGTCGGGGCCTATCCGGGTCCGGTGATCACGCGCTTCGAAATCGAGCCGGCGCCGGGCATCAAGGTCAGTCAGATCAGTTCGCTGGACAAGGACATCGCGCGCGGGCTGTCGGTGAAGTCGGTGCGCGTGGTGGACGTGATTCCGGGCAAGTCGGTGGTGGGTCTTGAGATCCCCAACGTCACCCGCGAGATGATCTTCCTGTCCGAGCTGTTGCGCTCCAAGGAATACGACAAGTCGGCCAGCCCGCTGACACTGGCCCTGGGCAAGGACATCGCCGGCCGCCCGACCGTGGCCGATCTGGCGCGCATGCCGCACTTGCTGGTCGCCGGTACCACCGGCTCGGGCAAGTCGGTGGCGGTCAATGCGATGGTGTTGAGCCTGCTGTTCAAGGCCTCGCACAAGGAACTGCGGATGCTGATGATCGACCCGAAGATGCTCGAGTTGAGCGTCTACCAGGGCATCCCGCACCTACTGGCGCCGGTGGTCACCGACATGAAGGAAGCCGCCAACGGGCTGCGCTGGTGCGTGGCCGAAATGGAGCGCCGCTACAAGCTGATGAGCGCAGTGGGCGTGCGCAACCTGGCCGGCTTCAACAAGAAGATCAAGGATGCCATCGACGCCGGCCAGCCGATGATGGACCCGCTGTTCAAGCCGAACCCGGAGCTGGGCGAGGCGCCGCGGCCGCTGGAGACGCTGCCGTTTATCGTGATCTTCATCGACGAATTCGCCGACATGATGATGATCGTCGGCAAGAAGGTCGAAGAACTGATCGCCCGCCTAGCGCAGAAGGCGCGTGCGGCCGGTATCCATCTCATTCTTGCTACGCAGCGACCCTCTGTGGACGTGATCACCGGTCTGATCAAGGCCAATATCCCGACCCGCGTGGCGTTTCAGGTCAGCTCCAAGATCGACTCGCGCACCATCCTGGATCAGTCCGGTGCCGAAGCGCTGCTGGGCAACGGCGACATGCTGTATCTGCCGCCGGGCACCGCATTGCCGGACCGCGTGCATGGCGCCTTCGTCAGCGACGAAGAGGTGCATCGGGTGGTCGAACACCTCAAGGCCAGCGGGCCGGTGTCCTACGTCGAAGGCGTGCTGGATGAAGTGCAGACCATGGGCGACGGCACCGTGGTCGGCGCCACTGGCCTGCCGGAAAGCAGTGGCGGCGGTGGCGACGAGTCGGATCCTTTGTACGACGAAGCCTTGCGCATCGTCACAGAGACACGGCGTGCGTCGATTTCCGGCGTGCAACGACGTTTGAAGATCGGCTACAACCGCGCCGCGCGTTTGATCGAGGCGATGGAAGCGTCCGGCGTGGTCAGCCCGCCCGAGCACAATGGCGATCGCACCGTGCTGGCGCCACCGCCGCCCAAGTAAGTGCCGCCTATGTCGCTGCGCGTTTTTAGGTGCAGCGTCGGCACCTGCATCCACACGCGCGCTGGCGGCGATGCGACGGGCTGCAACGGTGCAGAGGCTGACGCCTTGCATACGCTCAGTTGACCCATCGCTAAGGTGGAGCGAAGTGATGGGCACGGTCGCGTGCGAGCGAATTTCAGCCTTGCCCGGCCTTGGCTTCATCGCAACGCTTGCACGCGCAATGCCTGCTGCGCTTGGCTTCAGGCTGGTCGATCTCGACGGATTGCGCTGATTGACGAAGGTCGCCGCGTGCGCCAATGCAGCATTGTTGGAAGTCCGTGCCTGTCATTGCCGGGCACAACGGCTACCCTGTAAGTGAGAGCCGCTCCGGCCCGCCGTGATCGAGACCCATGTTGCATCGTCCTTCGTTGTTGCTCGTGCTGCTCCTCTGCGTTCCGCTGTTTGCTCGGGCTCAGGCCCAGCCACGGCCCGCACCCGCTGCTGCTGCACGCACGCAGGCCGACACCAACTACAGCTTCGTGCGCTACCGCGCCGACTACGAAGTGCGCGCCGACGCCAGCAGCGTGGAAACCGACGAGTACGAGATTCTGCTCAAGACCAAGTCGGCAGTGGAGCAGTTCAGCCAGGTGCGGCTGAGCTATAGCGAAAAGATGGAGACGCTCGACGTGCTGCAGGCGTACACCGTCACCGCCGAAGGGCTGCGCCAGGACGTGGCGGCCGACAAGATCTACACCCAGGAAAGCTATTCCAGCGCCTCGGCGGCGATGTATGCCGATCGCAAGGTCAAGGTGGTGGTCTTCCCGAATCTGGGGCCGGGTGCACGCATCGTCTACCGCGTGCGACGCGCACAGAACACGCCGTACTTCCCAGGGTATTTCAGCCTGTGGGAAACCTTCAGCGTGTTCGCGCAGTACGACGATGCGGTGGTGACGCTGGTCGCCCCCAAGTCGCTGCCGATGCATCTCTCCGCGCGTGGCCTGCAGGGCAGCAACAAGCCGGTGGTGCGTGGCGATCAGGCGCGCTGGGAATGGCGCTACCAGCGTGCTACACCGATGAAGAACCAGAACTGGAGCGCGGCGACCTGGGAGTTCAGCCCCACCTTGATGGCCAGCACCTTCGATAGCTGGTCGCAGATGGGCCTGGCGTATCACGTCAAAGGCGGACGCGCCGCCGCGGTGACGCCGGCGATCCAGGCATTGGCCGACCAGGTGACCCGCGGCATCGATGCGCCGCGTGCACAGGCCGCAGCGCTGTATGCCTGGGTCGCGCGCAATATCCGCTATGTGGCGGTGTATCTGGGCAATGGCGGGCTGGAGCCCAACAGCGCCGAAAGCATCCTGGCCAACCATTACGGCGATTGCAAAGATCACACCGTGATTCTGGAAGCCTTGCTTGCGGCCAAGGGCATCGCCAGCACGCCGGTGCTGATCGGCGCCGAGGGCGGCCCGACGCTGCCGCAGATTCCGGTGCTGGGCCGCTTCAATCACGCCATCACCTATATTCCCGCGTTCGATCTGTATGTCGATTCGACCAACCCTTATGCGCGCTTCGGCCAGTTGCCGGCCGGCGATCTTGGCGCGCCGGTGGTGCATACGCGCGACGGCAAGGTCACGCAGACGCCGCCGAACGATCGCAAGGTCAATCGCTATGTCGCGCGCACCGACTACCGGTTCACGCCGCAAGGTGGCCTGCAGGGCATGACCACGCTCGACAGTGGGCAGACCGGCGAAGTGGGCCTGCGCGCGATGTTCGTGCAGCTCAATGCGCAGAATCGCAACCGGATCGAAGAGTCGATCCTCGCCCAGTCCGGTTTCGACGGCAGCGGCGATCTGCTGATCCAGGGCGACCCGCTGGATCTGGATGCGCCATTCAATTACCGCTACACCTTCCAGGCCAAGGACGCGGTGGATTTTTCGGTGGTCGGCGGCATGACCTTGCCGGACATGCCCGGTGCCGAATCGATCCGCGCGATCTATACCACCACTTCGGCCGAAGACAATCTGACCCCGTTCTATTGCAACGACAGCGTGCGCGAAGAAACCTATGCAGTGACCTTCCCCGATACGGTGCCGATCATCGCCATCCCGCGCAGCAGCACGTTTCGCAATGCAGCCGGCGAATACGCGGTCGATTGGACGCGGGATGGGCAAACGGTGACTGCCGTACATCGTCTACAGCGCGCGGCCGTGCGCGGGGCACAGGCCTTGTGTCAGGCGCAGGACTACCGCGCGTTTCGCGAGCTTTACCAGCAGGTACGGCGCGGTTTTCGCGGGCAGATCGTGTATGGCGATCTATCCAAGGTGCAGACCGCGCGGTGAGCGCGCTCACTGCGCAAGCGCCGTGCATCTGAATACTCCGTGCACTAGCGCTCGCCCATTCATCTATGAAGTATCAGAATCCACGCATGTCCTTCTGGAAGACCGCGATGCATCGCCAGCTCCGTTATGCCGTCCTCGCCACCGCTCTGTTTGCCAGCACCGCGTTTGCCGGTGCACGCCAGGAGCTGGACACCTTCACGCGTGGTTTGAAGGGGCTGGATGGGCAATTCAGTCAGCGCGTGACCGACGCCAATGGCCGGGTCAAGGAAACGTCGAGCGGGCGGGTTGCGCTGGCAACACCGCGCCAGTTCCGTTGGGAATATGCCAAGCCCTACAAGCAGCTGATCGTGGCCGATGGCAAGAAGGTCTGGGTGTTCGATCCGGACCTGGAGCAGGTCACCGTGCGCACACAAGGCAGCGAAGAACAGAACAGCCCGCTGGTCGCGTTGATCGACCCGGCGCTTCTGGACAAGAAGTACGACGTCAGCGAAGAAGCCGCGCCGCGCGACGGCCTGCAATGGTTGTCGCTGACGCCCAAGGTGGACACCGATGCCAGCTTCCAGATGGCCTCGCTGGGGTTCGGCGAGGACGGCCTGGCCAGGATGGACGTGGTGGATGCGGTCGGCCAGCGCACCGCAATCAGCTTCAGCGGCTGGAAGCGCAATCCCAGCTTTGCCGCAGACACCTTTCGTTACACGCCGGCCAAGGGCGTGGATGTGGTGGGCGACACGCAATAAACGCATCTGCGGGACGCACGGCATACAGGGCATGGTGCAGCGATCGGCGTCCTACCAGGGGCGCAACAGTCGCTGCGACGTGATATAGACCCTGCTATTCGGGGGCGACGCCGGCAGCCCTACGGAACAGGCTCGTACGGGATCCATTGACCGACCGTCCGCATCGCCTCGGCCGCCTGGTTTGTCTGGTGTTTGATGAAGAAATCGACCCCTCGCTCGCGCTGGCGTTTTCCCTTTTCGCGCAGGATCAGGATGGTCGGTTCCCAGATGCCTGGTTGGCTGATCAGGTCATCGAAGGCGCGATCGGCGTCCGCCGCTTGTGCCTCGCATCCGGCGGCGCGCAATAGGGTGGCCTGCGCGCGCAATGCGTCCAGGCGCGGTGCAGCCTCTGTTTGTAACACCCAATCCACGATCAGCGAGGCGAACTTGTTGTCTTTCATGTGGATGCGGACCCGGTCGACGAAATCCTGCAACTGGCGCTCGGCCACCATGTAGAGCCGCTGGTCGTCGACCTTGCCTTGCAGTTTGGAGATGCCGTAGTGCGTCCACAACTGCCAGTTGCGTTTCACTTCGCGTTCGAATGACGCGAAGTTCAAGAATTCGAAGCCCCGATCTGTGCGCACAGGATCGATTTCGTTGTTGAACATCCACAAGGTGGAGAACGTATTGCTGCCGGCCGAACGCAGCTCCTTGCTATAGCCGAGATCGAGCGTGGCCATGGACAGCCGCGCCACTGGTGTGGGCGGCGAGTTGCCATCGCTTGGGTGCGTCCACTGCTGGGCGACGAGACTGGCCGATGCGCGCCCTGCGATCTCCACCCTGGATTGCGCACTCGAATCCTTCAGTACCATCGTCATGTAGCCTTCGATCGGCGTCTGCGTACGAGAGGTTTCCCGCCGTGCCTTGAGGCCGAGCGAAGCACCCAGGGTGGCACGACGCGGTCGGCCGTCCATGTTTCCCACGCGCACGCCCGCAGCGACGCTGAGGCTGGATTCGGTGGCCGAAGAGGTGCGCTCGGCGTGGCCGATCAGGCCGACAGTGATGCTGGGGTGGTGCGCCAGCAACTCCGCAAGAAAATCGCGCTCGGTCGGCGCGACCGTATCGCCGCAGGACTGCTCGGCGAGCTGCACCAGATGTTCAAACATGGCCAGGAATTGCCTGCGCTGCTCCAGCTCCTGTCCCTTGCCCCGCCGCGGCACACGGATCTGCACGCCATGTTCGATGCCCGATTCCTGTTTGATGCGCCAGTCGGCTGCTCCCGTAATACCTACCGGTGCGCGTTCGGTGCCCGGCAGCAGCACGCCCGCGCTAATGCCCGTACTGGCGTTGAATTGCCGCGCCTTCTGCCGTCCGATCTGCAGCGACAGCCCGGTCCGTCCCATGTAAATTTCCACCGAGCGATCGGAACTGATGTGACCGCCTGCGGACAGTTTCAGTCCAAGGCCGCTGGGGATGATCGCAAGCGCTGCCGACAGTGGCGTCGTATTGAGTCCGATCACGCGTTGCTCGGTGATACGCAGCTTGTCGCGCCATTCCAGCCGTTCCATCAGGTTGCGCAGGCATTCGAATAGCGCGCGTGGCGACTTGACGTGGGACGTGTCGCCCTCATGCAGAAAGCGACTTGCATTACCAACGGCCTGATGAAAGTGGTTGCGCGCGACCGAAGCCAGTTCTTCATCCAAGCGCGCTGCACCGATCGGCATGTCGGTCGGCTGTACGGCATGGTCGAGCAGGCCGCGTTGGATCAGGCGCAGCGTTTCCGGCAGACGCATGCGGCCCGAACGTAATGCAAGCCAGGCGGACGCGATCGCCGGATGGCACGCCGCCGGTTGCAGATCGTCGCTCTCGCTCACGGAGGCAGCCACCGAGCGCTGAAGCTCCTGGGCGCGCCGTTCGATCTTGTCCAGCACCTTGTCAGTGAAGGTCAGGTCGGTTGCATTCTGCTCGTGTGGGAGCCATTGCGCGTATTCCGAAAGCGCTTGCATCGCCAGTTCCTCCTGCGACGGCATTTGCCCGCACGCCAACTGGATCCGGCGGCGCGCGACGAGCCAGCTGGTCAAGTGGCCAGTCGCCTCGCGAAAAGCGTCGTTGGCACGCCGTGCAGCGGTCGGAAGCGCTTCCGAGGCGCCGACCTTCATCCCCAGCTCGAGTGCGTTGAAGGGATTGAGGGCGCGATTGCGCCGCGTTCCGCTGCCTGCAACCGCCCATTGCGCAAACATCTGCAGGCATGCGTTGACGCGCGCATAGGGTGAACCTGCGCGGGTGGTTTCGTAACCGTTGCGGAACGCATGAAAGGCGCCGCGCTGGGCATCGGTTGCAGACTGCAGGCCCTGCAGCGGCGAGGCGCCATGCACGGCATGGCGCGCTCCCATTTGCGCATCGACCAGCCAGGTGCGTTCAGCCTGTTCTGCGTCCGGCGTCAGTGCAAGCCGGTGGCTGGCACGCAGATGGACCTGCGCCGCCTCCACCCACTCCCTGGATGGGGGCGTGGGTTCTTCGCGCAGCATGTGCGAAAGAACCTGCATGCCGCGCGGAACGCTGACCAACAGGCCGACGCAGGTGGTGACAGCATCCAACGGCGGGATCGCTTCGGCAGCGATGGAGACCTGTGGCGGCGGAATCAGCTCACGCAACTGCAAGACGCCCAGGCGTTGCAGCACGTTGGCCGCTGCAGTGGCATCGCCCTCGCTGGCGATCGATAACGCCTGCAGGGCGATGCGCAAGGCGTCGACCGGCTGCAAGGCGTCGGTCCCGAACGCAACGCTGCGGCCATGCAGGCCATCAGCCCAGGCGCGCAGAACCTGACGACTCACCGGGTCGATCGTTTCCTCGCGAAAGCCGGGGAGGGCGTCGAGCAGTGCCTCCATGGTGTCGGCGACGATGTCGGCAGATGAGGGCCCGGCCTCCTCGGCCGTCGGCTGCGCGGCTGCATGTCCCGCCGCGCGCTGCATTTCGTCGTTCGCTGCTTCCAGCAGGCCGACCGTCTGTTCCTGCTGCCACACTTCCTGTGTGTTGATCCACGACGAATGCCGCGCCTGCTTCAGTTTTGCGTCGACCCGGGCGAGTCGCTCCTGCAGGCGCCGCGCATTCCGCTGGCAGCGCTCGGCATGCGTGCGTTGCAGCGTCAGCATGTTCTCGTCGCGCCCCAGCCGAGTGCGCAGTGCCTCGATGTCTCGGTTTCGCTCTGCAGCAAGGTGCGACGCAAGTGTGCGAGCCGCCGGCTCATTGGCAGAGCTGCTTGCTTGATCCGACTGCAACGCATCGCGCGCTTGTGCATACGCACTGCGTAATTGATCGATCTCCGCATTCGTAGCCGCAAGTGCGCGCTCTGCTTGTGCTGCCTGTGCCGAGCCGCGGCCGAAGAAGACCGCTTTGGCCAGCGCATCGCCGCGCGCGCGCGCCTCCTGCACTGCGTTTTCGAGCCGAGTGCAGACGAGCTGCAGCTGTGTGGCATCCACGCCCTGATGCGCATTGGCCGAGGATGGCGCCGTGCGCGCTGCGACAGCGCGCGACGGCTGATCGCCTGGTAGCGCGTTCAATGCGGTGCGCGCTGAGAGAATGTCCGACTCAAGATCGTGTATCGCGGCCAACACCGCATCGGTGTGCACATTGCATCCATGCAGCTGTTGCAGCAGCTCGGCGCGTTCGCGCGTCAACACGTTGATGCTGTCGCTGAGATTGGCGGCGCGCCGGGCTCTCAAGGCCAATTGCTCGCGTGCAGTTTGTAGCGTTTGTGCATGCGCGTACTTCAATTCGTCCTGGCGACGCCGGGAGATCCGCGAGGCCAGGTCGTGGTTGGATTGCTCCAGGCGGGATATCAGCGCCTCATTGAGATTCTGGGTGGCATTCGATAGCAGCGGGGCTGCTCGCGGATCAAGGCCGGCATCGGCGCGGCGGTCCGATGGATCGGTTGGTCTGTCCCGCTCGCGCTGCATGGAGGAATAACGCAGCAGGGTCGTGTGCGGTTCTGGCGCACCACTCCTGAAACCCAGTCGTTCTGCGACCTTCCGGCAGGGCCGTGGGAGAGCGTGTTTGCGTTTGGGAGCGGCTTTCAATCCGGGCTCGACGACGCTTGCCTGCCTCGCTTGCTCGAGCAGCGTCGTGGACCAACCCAGCGGATCTTCCTGCGCCTGGATCAATTCCGCCTCGAACGCGCATGGATCGGGGGTCGCCAGTTTGTTGTGCGTTTGCCGCCTTGCTGACGGTTCGGATGGATGCGAGATGGTCTCGGCCATTCCCGGAAGGCAAGCAGCGATGGCAGACGGGCGTAGCGGAATGCGGGGCATGGTGAAGTCCGTGCGTTGAACGTGTCGCTTGTGCTGGCGCCGCTCGCGGCCGATGCGGTGTATAGGCGAGCTTGTGCATGCGGCCTCTCGTTATACAATAACAATATTGCGCTGCACGTTCGAGGCAGTGCAGCTGCGCGAAGTGGTCCCTTGGAAAGAGAACCTCCGCGTTTCTGCCAGAGATTGCCGAACACTGCGTTGTGGAACGTCCCCTCGACGCAGGCGTTAGAATGAAGGGGTGAGCAAACACCAACGTCCCGACTCGGTCACGCCCGATCTGCTGCATGTCGATCGCAGCGCCATGGGGCCTTTGGCAGAGCGGATGCGGCCGCGCACGCTGGATGAAATGGTGGGCCAGAAGCGCTTGCTGGCTCCCGATAGCGCCTTGCGGCGCGCGGTCGAAGCCGGGCGCGTGCATTCGATGATCCTGTGGGGCCCGCCGGGCTGCGGCAAGACCACGCTGGCCTTGCTGTTGGCGCACTACGCCGATGCCGAGTTCAAGGCGATCTCGGCCGTGCTGTCGGGCTTGCCGGAAGTGCGGCATGTGCTGGCAGAGGCAGCGCAGCGTTTTGTCGGTGGCCGCCGCACGGTGTTGTTCGTCGATGAGGTGCATCGCTTCAACAAGGCGCAGCAGGATGCGTTCTTGCCACATATCGAACGCGGCACGATCCTGTTCGTCGGTGCGACCACTGAAAACCCGTCCTTCGAGTTGAACTCTGCGTTGCTGTCGCGCTGCCGCGTGCATGTGCTGGAAGGCGTGTCGCCGCAGGATATCGTCGAAGCCTTGCAGCGTGCCTTGCACGATGCCCAGCGCGGGTTGGGGGCGGAGACGATCCAGGTCAGCGACGCGTCGCTTCTGGAAATCGCCAGCGCCGCCGATGGCGATGTGCGCCGGGCACTGACGTTGCTGGAAATTGCTGCGGAACTGGCGACCGGCGAAGGTGGCGAGATTACGCCACACACGCTGCTGCAGGTGCTGGCCGACCGTACGCGCCGCTTCGACAAGAACGGCGAGCAGTTTTACGACCAGATTTCGGCGCTGCATAAATCCGTGCGCAGCTCCAACCCGGATGCGGCGCTGTACTGGCTGACGCGCATGCTCGATGGCGGGTGCGATCCGGCCTATTTGGCGCGTCGGCTGACCCGCATGGCAATCGAGGACATTGGTCTGGCCGATCCGCGTGCGCAGAGCATGGCGCTGGAAGCCTGGGACATCTACGAGCGCCTCGGCAGCCCGGAAGGCGAGTTGGCATTCGCACAGCTGGTGCTGTACCTGGCCAGTACCGCCAAATCCAACGCCGGCTATGCGGCCTTCAATCAGGCCAAGGCCGACGTGCGCGCCACCGGCACGCAGGAGGTGCCGCTGCATTTGCGCAACGCACCGACCAAGCTGATGAAGACGCTGGGCTACGGCCAGGACTATCAATACGACCATGATGCCGAGGGCGGCATCGCGCTGGATCAGACCGGTTTCCCGGATGCGATGGGCGAGCGCGTCTACTACAACCCGGTACCACGCGGGATGGAGATCAAGCTGAAAGAAAAGCTCGATCGGCTGCGCGAGGCGCGCGCGCAGGCGCGGGCTGACAAGGCCGGCAAGCCCACGGCATAATCGGCAGCACAGGAGATGGCATTCCTCCTCGAACCGCACGCACTCTGCGCGCTGATGATGCCTGCCCACCCCCGCCGGGGCGGTAGGTCTGTGCCCCGGCATCGTTCTTGACTCAGGATGGATGACGCCGATGTCGCACGCTCTTTCTTCGAAGACTCTCCCCGATAGCGGGGTACGCACATGAACGCACCGGTATGGTGGCAGCAGCTGTTGCTGGCGATGACCGGCGGCGCGCTGGGTTCCGGTCTGCGTTTTGCGATCGGTGCATCGTTGCTCCAGCGCTTCGGTACCGGCTTTCCGTGGGGAACGCTGACGGTGAATCTGCTTGGCTCGTTCGTCGCTGGCGTGCTGATGGTCTGGCTGGATGCACGCGGACCATCGAGCTGGCCGCTGCGGGCCTTGTTGATCGTCGGCGTGATCGGCGGACTGACCACGTTTTCGTCGCTGATGATGGAGTGCCTGGTGTTCGCACGCACCGATCGCTCGACGATGATCGGCATCTATCTGGCCATCACACTGGTGGCCGGACTGGCCCTGGTATTTGCGGGTGCGCGTGCAGGTCAGTGGCTGGTGGCGCGCTAGGCAGCCTCCCTGTTCTGCAAATTTTTGCAGGCACTCACGTGTATGAGCGAAGTTTTCTGCGCGCTGCGCGGTGTGTTGCGCGCGTAGATCGTGTCGGTCTGTGCGGCACTGCTGGTGCGGCAGTTCCCGCTACGCGCTCAAGCGTTGCGGCCGCCAAAATGCGCACCAAAACGTGATCGGTGCGTCCACCGGATGGATCGACTGTTGAAAGCGATGCTGCGCGCAGTTCAACGCCAGTCGACTGCGGTCTGCGGTCAGGCATAAAGAAGGCGTGCTCGCGCACGCCTTCGGTCACAACTCATCGCGTTTGCGAGATCGACGCACTGGTCGATCTCGTCGGACAGCGGCTTACAGCGCTTCGATAATGCCCGCCGCGCCCATGCCGGTGCCGATGCACATGGTCACCATGCCGTACTTCTGCTGCCGGCGCCGCAGGCCGTGCACCAGGGTGGCGGCACGGATCGCGCCGGTGGCGCCCAGCGGGTGGCCCAGCGCAATCGCGCCGCCCAGCGGATTGACCTTGGACGGATCCAGTTCGCTGTCGCGGATCACTGCCAACGCCTGCGCGGCGAAGGCTTCGTTGAGCTCGATCCAGTCGATCTGATCCTTGGTCAGGCCGGCCTGCTTGAGCGCCTTGGGAATTGCCGCGATCGGGCCGATACCCATCACTTCCGGGCGCACCCCCGCGACAGAGAAGCTAACGAAACGCGCCAGTGGGGTCAGGCCGTAGTCCTTGATCGCCTGTTCGGAGGCCAGCAGCACCGCACCGGCACCGTCGCTCATCTGCGAAGAGTTGCCGGCGGTGACGCTGCCGCCGAACTGGCCGTTGCGGAACACCGGACGCAGCTTGGCAAGGCCTTCCAGCGAGCTGTCCGGGCGCGGGCCTTCATCGGTGTCGACCAGACGTTTGCGCAGCGCGATGACATTGCCGGCCAGGTCGGGTTGGTGCGAGAGAATTTCGTACGGCGTGATCTCATCGCGGAACTCGCCGGCGGCAATCGCTGCAATCGCCTTTTGATGCGAGGCCAGCGCAAACGCATCCTGGTCCTCGCGCGAGACCTTCCATTCTTCGGCGACTTTCTCGGCGGTGATGCCCATGCCGTGGGCGATGGCCACATGGTCGTCGGCGAACACGCTCGGCGACATGGCGACCTTGTTGCCCATCATCGGCACCATCGACATCGACTCGGTACCGCCGGCCAGCATCAGGTCGACATTGCCCAAGCGAATTTGGTCGGCCGCCATTGCGATCGCCTGGATGCCGGACGAACAGAAGCGGTTGATGGTCTGGCCAGCCACGGTGTTGGGCAGGCCGGCCAGCAGCACGCCGATGCGCGCCACGTTCATGCCTTGCTCGCCTTCGGGCATGGCGCAGCCGATGATGGCGTCGTCGATGCGCGACAGATCGATCCCCGGCGCCTGCGCCACGACTGCACGCAACACATGCGCCAGCATGTCGTCAGGACGGGTATTGCGGAACACGCCCTTGGGCGCCTTGCCGACCGGCGTACGGGTGGCGGCGACGATGTAGGCTTCTTGAATCTGCTTGCTCATTTGGCTATCTCCGATAGCCGGGAATGGGGAGTGGGGAATCGGGAATCGTAAGTGCGGATTCGCCTGAGTTCGCCATCTTCATCACCCGGCGGATAATTGGGAGAAGCGGGGAGTCGGTTGGGCTTTGACCCATTCCCGATTCCCCACTCCCGATTCTCAGTTCCTCAACGGCTTCCCCGTCTTGAGCATGTGCCCAATCCGCGCCTGGGTCTTTTCCTGCTGGGCCAGTTCGACGAAGTGCTTGCGCTCCAGCTTGAGCAGCCATTCTTCGTCCACCAGCGCGCCGCGATCGACTTCCCCGCCGCAGACCACCGTGGCGATGCGGGTGGCGATTTCGTAGTCGTATTCGCTGATGAAGCGTCCT
Source organism: Xanthomonas bromi (assembly GCF_900092025.1). Taxonomy (GTDB): domain Bacteria; phylum Pseudomonadota; class Gammaproteobacteria; order Xanthomonadales; family Xanthomonadaceae; genus Xanthomonas; species Xanthomonas bromi. The sequence continues at coordinate 64,667 of NZ_FLTX01000025.1, read as the reverse complement.
TCCAGCATGTTGACCAGCAGCATCTTGAAGGTGGCGATACCCACATCGCCGGCGACCTGGATGCGGCGTGCCGGCAGCGGAGCGCGATAGCCACCTTCAGCAAGCGCACGCGCTTCGGCCTTGGCGATGTGCAGTGCCTCATAGCTGTTGAAGACGATCTTGTCGGTGGCGCGCAGCAGGCCCAGCTCCTGCGCATTGACCGCCGAGTTGGAAACCTTGGCCATTGCCACGGTTTCGAAGGTCTTCTTCAGCTCTGCGAACACATCGCCGCCCGGGCCTGCCGCGACCGAGGCGCGCGCAGCGATTTCCTTCAGACCACCACCGGCCGGCAGCAGGCCGACGCCGGCTTCGACCAGGCCGATGTAGCTCTCCAGCGAGGCCACGGTCTTGGCGCTGTGCATCTGGAATTCGCAACCGCCACCCAGCGCCAGGCCGCGCACTGCCGAGATCACCGGCACCTGCGCATACTTGATGCGCTGGCTGGTGGCCTGGAAATTGGCGACCAGGGCTTCGAACGCGTCCACTTTGCCGGCCTGCAGCAGGCCCAGCGCGCCAGCCAGATCGGCACCAGCGGAGAAGGGCTCCTTCTGCTGCCAGATCACCAGACCGGCGAAGTCCTTCTCCGCGCGGCCCACCACGTCCTGCAGGCCATTGAGCACGTGGTCGGAGACGGTATTCATCTTGGTCTTGAAGCTGACCACGGCGATGTCGTCACCGTCGTGCCACATGCGCACGCCGTCGTTTTCGAACACGGTCTCGCCCGGCGAGAACTGCTCGCCCAGCAACGGATCCGGGAAGCGCTGGCGCTTGTACACCGGCAGCGCCGAGCGCGGCAGCTTGGCGTCGCGTGCCGGGCTGTAGGAGCCTTCGGCACCATGCACGCCATCGCGACCATCGAACACCCAGTTCGGCAGCGGCGCGCTGCTCATGCTCTTGCCGTTGGAAATATCTTCGGCTATCCACTGCGCCACCTGCTTCCAGCCGGCGGCCTGCCAGGTTTCGAACGGGCCCAGCGACCAGCCGTAGCCCCAGCGGATCGCCAGATCCACATCGCGCGCGGTCTCGGCGATATCGGCCAGGTGATAAGCGCTGTAGTGGAACAGGTCGCGGAACGTGGCCCACAGAAACTGCGCCTGCGGGTGCTGGCTTTCACGCAGCTTGGCGAACTTTTCGGCCGGGTTCTTGATCTTGAGGATCTCGACCACTTCCGGTGCCGCAGTGCGATCGGCGGCGCGGTAATCCTGCTTCTGCAGGTCCAGCACCACGATGTCCTTGCCGACCTTGCGGAAGATGCCGGCACCGACCTTCTGGCCGAGCGCGCCCTTGGCGATCAGCGCGTCCAGCCACTTGGGCGACTTGAAATACTGGTGCCACGGGTCGTCCGGCAGGGTGTCGCCCATGGTCTTGATGACGTGCGCCATGGTGTCAAGGCCGACCACGTCCGAGGTGCGGTAGGTCGCCGACTTCGGGCGGCCGACCAGCGGGCCGGTCAGGCCGTCCACTTCATCGAAGCCCAGGCCGAATTCCTGCGTGTGGTGGACCGTGGAGAGGATCGAGAACACGCCGATGCGGTTGCCGATGAAGTTCGGGGTGTCCTTCGCATACACCACGCCCTTGCCGAGCGTGGTCACCAGGAACGCTTCCAGGCCTTCCAGCACGGCCTTGTCGGTGCCCTTGGCCGGGATCAGCTCGGCCAGGTGCATGTAGCGCGGCGGGTTGAAGAAATGCACGCCGCAGAAGCGGTGGCGCAATTGCTCCGGCAGCACGTCGGACAGCTTGTTGATGCCCAGGCCGGAGGTGTTGGAGGCCAGCACCGCATGCTCGGACACGAACGGGGCGATCTTCTTATACAGATCCTGCTTCCAGTCCATCCGCTCGGCGATCGCTTCGATGATCAGATCGCAGTCGCGCAGCTGCTTCAGGCCGCTCTCATAATTGGCCGGCGTGATCGCTTCGGCCAGCGCCTTGCTGGCGAGCGGGGCAGGGCTGAGCTTGCCGAGATTGGCGATGGCCTTGAGCACGACGCCGTCGGCCGGACCGTCCTTGGCAGGCAGGTCGAACAGCACGGTGTCGACGCCGGCATTGGTGAGGTGCGCGGCGATCTGCGCGCCCATGACGCCGGCACCGAGCACGGCGGCGCGACGAACTAGCAACGGATTGGACATAGCAATAGCCTCTTGGTGGAACGTTTACGGTGTGGAATGAGCGCGGAAACCGGGTTCCGCGAAACGAATGAGTTCGCGCGCCGCGCGGGCGCGGTGGTCGGCCTCGCTGACGCCGGCCGGGCGTTTGATCAGCCCGAAATCGGCCATGGCGTAGGTGAGCGCGCCGGCCAGAAAATCCAGCCGCCAGTACAGCTCCTCCTTACTCAGACCCGGCACGCAACCGGCAATGGCCTTGCCGAATTCGCGCAGCACGTGCCCGTAGTGGTCGGATAGGAACTTGCGCAGGTTGTCGTTCTTTTCCGCATAGGCGCGGGCGATCACGCGCACGAAGGCGCCGCCGTTCTGGCGGTCCTGCGCCATCGCCAGCGCCGGTTCGACGAACGCCGCCAGGACCGCGGTGAGTTCGCCGGGCTGCGACTTCTTCGCCGCTTCCAGCTGCTGCAGCCGCGCGGTGGTCATCTCGTCCATGCGCCGGCGGAACACCTCGTTGACCAGGTTTTCCTTGGAGCCGAAGTGGTAGTTGACCGCGGCGATGTTGACGTCGGCCTGGGTGGTGAGCTGGCGCAACGAGGTGCCGGCAAATCCGTGCTGGGCGAACAGTTCCTCGGCCGCACCGAGAATGCGGTCCTTGGTGGAAAAGTGGGCTGGCTTGGGCATGCGTTGGGGTCAGGCTCAATCAAACGATTGTTTGAGTCTACGGGCTCGGTTGCAGGCAGGTCATGTCGCAATGCAGCAAGATTCAGGGGGCGGTGTGCAAACGGAGCGGCGACGGGATAGAATTGACCATCGCAAAGACGCCTAAGCCCGCGTTTTGACGCGGGTTTTTTTCATGATAACCTCGGGTCTTCAGTGGCCCGCCCAACGGAGAATTCCCATGGCGCTGGAGCGCACCCTGTCCATCATCAAGCCCGACGCCGTCGCCAAGAACGTCATCGGCGAAATCTACAGCCGCTTCGAGAAGGCTGGCCTGAAGGTCGTGGCCGCCAAGTACAAGCAGCTGTCGCGCCGTGAAGCCGAAGGTTTCTACGCCGTGCACCGCGAGCGTCCGTTTTTCAACGCGCTGGTCGAATTCATGATCTCCGGCCCGGTGATGATCCAGGCGCTGGAAGGCGAGAACGCCGTTGCCGCACACCGCGACCTGCTGGGCGCGACCAATCCCAAGGACGCTGCACCGGGCACCATCCGCGCCGACTTCGCCGATTCGATCGATGCCAATGCCGCCCACGGCTCGGACTCGGTCGAGAACGCTGCCAATGAAGTCGCGTATTTCTTTGCCGTCACCGAAGTGGTCTCGCGCTGAGGCCGAGTGAGTCGAATCGTGAATGAGGTCGTGATCCCCTCCGTGCTGCAGGACGTGCCCGTCCCTGCAGCGCCGGCGCGCAAGCAGAACCTGCTCGACCTCGATCGCGAGGGACTGGAGCGCTTCTTCGCCGAGACCCTCGGCGAAGCACGCTACCGTGCCCATCAGGTAATGAAGTGGATCCACCACCGCTACGTCACCGATTTCGAGCAGATGACCGACCTCGGCAAGGCGTTGCGTGCGAAGTTGCAGCAGCATGCCGAGGTGCTGGTCCCGAATGTCGTGTTCGACAAGCCCTCCACCGACGGCACCCACAAGTGGCTGCTGGCCATGGGCACGGACGGCAAGAACGCCATCGAAACGGTCTACATTCCCGACAAGGGCCGCGGCACGCTGTGCGTGTCCTCCCAGGTCGGCTGCGGGTTGAACTGCACCTTCTGTTCGACCGCCACCCAAGGCTTCAATCGCAACCTCACCACTGCCGAGATCATCGGGCAGGTGTGGGTGGCGGCGCGCCATCTGGGCAATGTGCCGCACCAGCAGCGCCGTCTCACCAACGTGGTGATGATGGGCATGGGCGAGCCGCTGATGAATTTCGACAACGTCGTGCGCGCGATGAGCGTGATGCGCGACGACCTGGGCTACGGTCTGGCCAGCAAGCGGGTGACGCTGTCGACCTCCGGCCTGGTGCCGATGATCGACCGGCTCGCCACCGAGAGCGATGTCTCGCTGGCGGTATCGCTGCATGCTGCCAACGACACCTTGCGCGAGAGCCTGGTGCCGTTGAACAAGAAGTACCCGATCGCCGAGTTGATGGAGTCCTGTGCCCGCTACCTGCTTGGCAGCAAGAAGCGCGACTCGGTGACCTTCGAATACACCCTGATGAAGGGCATCAACGACCAGCCGGAGCACGCGCGTCAGTTGGCCAGGCTGATGCGGCAGTTCGACAATGCGGTGCAGTCCAAGGACGCCGGCAAGGTCAACCTGATTCCGTTCAACCCGTTCCCGGGCACGCGCTATGAGCGCTCCGGCGAAACGGAGATTCGCGCATTCCAGAAGATCCTGCTCGACGCGCAGGTGCTGACGATGGTGCGCCGTACCCGCGGCGACGACATCGATGCAGCCTGTGGGCAGCTCAAGGGGCAGGTCATGGACCGTACCCGTCGTCAGGCGGAATTCCGCCGCACATTGGAAGGGCAGGCTGATCGAGATGCGGCAGCGTGAACTTGCGTTAATGGCGGCCGTGGCGATCGCGTTGTGCGCGGTCGGCTGCGGTGGTCGCAATGCCAAGGCCGGGTCGGTCAAGACCGTGGAAGAGGTCTCGCCGGTGTATTCCTTCCGCGACAGCAACGCCACCAAGAGCCGTCTGGCGGTGCAGGAAAAGCTCGGCCTCGCCCATAATCGCCTGCAGACCGGCGATTACGCCAGCGCTGAAGAACAGGTGCGTGCCGCCCTGAAAAAAGACGCGCAATCGGTGGATGCCATCGGGCTGCTGGCGCTGATTCAGGGCGCAAAGGGCGATACCGTAGCTGCTGGTGCGTCGTACCGGCGCGCTGCAGAACTCGCGCCGCAGCGCGGCGACGTGCTCAACAACTATGGTGCCTGGTTGTGCGCCAATGGCTCGCCCGCAGAAGCGTTGACCTGGTTCGATCGTGCATTGGCCGACCGCACATATGCGTCTCCTGCGTCTGCATTGGGAAATGCCGGCGGTTGCGCGCTCAAGGCGGGGCAGCCCGAGCGAGCTGCAGGCGATCTGCGCAAAGCGCTCGATCTAGACCCGGATAATCCGTATGCGCTTGAATCGATGGCGCGTCTGGAAGCGGGGCGACGCAATTATTTCGAAGCTCGCGCTTTTATCGAACGACGTCTTTCGGCTGCACCGGCAACTGCTTCCGTGTTACAACTCGCCATTCAGATTGAGCAAGGGCTAGGCGACAAGGTAGCTGCCGGCCGTTACCAACAGCGGTTGGTCAAGGAATTCCCTGACGCAGCGACCGCTAACCCCGGGGCCAATGCATTGTGATCAGTGATTCCAACCCGAACCTTTTCGAGCAGGAAAAGGGCTGCGGACAGCATTTGCGCGAAGCGCGCGAGGCAGCAGGTCTGAGTGTGGACGATGTGGCCGGCAAGCTACGCATGCCGTCGCATGTGGTGCGTTCGTTGGAGCAGGAGGACTGGCAGCGTCTGGGCGCGCCGGTGTTCGTGCGCGGGCAGTTGCGCAGCTATGCGCGCCTGCTGCAGGTCGATCTGGAGCCGCTCCTGCAGCAGGCGACCATCGCGCCGATCGAACCGGTCAAGCTGGTCAGTCACACCCATACGCCACGTGCGCGACGCATTCTCGAAAGTACCGTACGCAAGGCCATGTACGTGGTCATCACCGGCGTGTTCGCGGTGCCGGTCTGGTATGCGACGCGCTCGCATCTGGATGGCAAAGGGCCAAGCACGGTGTCGTTGGACAGCATGCCGGAGGCTGCAAAGTCAGCCCCGGCAGGCAGTCCTGCGACGCAGCCGCCTGCCGCGCCGCGCGAGCAGCCAGCGCCGTATATCGCATCGATGACCCCGGTGCCGCGTGCCACCTCCGACGCCCAGGCGCCTGCCGCGGCAGCTGCCCCGGGCGGCAGTTTGTCGTTGAATTTCAGTGGCGACAGTTGGGTGCAGATCCTGGCACCCGATGGCAGCGCGGTCGAAAAAGCACTGGTGCGTGCCGGCGAACGTCGCACGTATTCGCCGGGCCAGGTGGGCCGCATCGTGCTCGGCAATGCATCGGCGGTAGAGGTTCAGCAAGGCGGCAGTATCGTCGATGTGAAACCGTTCCAGCGCGCTAACGTGGCCCGTTTTGCGGTATCCTCCGACGGCTCCGTGGTACCTGCTTCCGAGTGAAGCGGACTGCGGTTTTTCATTTATCCCTTTTGATGTTCCGCGCCTCCGGGATGACGGAGCGAGAGTACGCATGGCGATCGACGATCTGCTGGACGAACACGAACAAGGCGAACGCGTTCGTTCCTGGTTGAGAAAGAATGGCGCAGGTCTGGTGGGCGGTGTCCTGCTTGGTCTGGCCCTGATCCTGGGCTGGCAGTGGTGGCAGAAGCACACCAACACCGAATTGGTCGAGGCCAATACCCGCTACGAGGCGGTGGTGAAGTCGATCCAGGCCAAGAACCTGGACAAGGCGGCCAAGGACATCACGGCGCTGGACGACGGCAAGGGCGGCATCTATGCCGAGCTGGCGGCGCTGCGTCTGGCCAAGGCCCAGGTCGATGCCGGCAAGAACGCCGAAGCAATCAAGACATTGCGCGACGTGCCCGCCGAAGGCGAGCTCAAGCAGATCGTGCAGCAGCGCCTGGCGCGCGTGCTGACCGAAAGCGGCAAGCCGGACGAAGCGATCAAGCTGCTGGGCGATGTGCAGGATCACGCCAGCCTGGAGATTCGTGCCGACGCGTTAGTCGCGCAGGGCAAGCCGAATGAAGCGCGTGCGTTGTACACCAAGGCCCTGACCACCGTGGATGTGGCCTCGCCGCAGCGCCGGTTGCTGGAAACCAAGCTGATGGATGTGGGCGGCAAGGTCCCCGATCCGGCGGAGCAGATTTGATGAAGCAGGTTGATATGTATAAGCGCGTTGCATTGATTGCCGTGATGGGTCTGTCGCTGGCTGGCTGCAGCACCGTCAAGGGCTGGTTTGCCGGGAAGGACGCTGCTGCCAAGAAGGCGCAGGAACCAGCCGAGCTGGTCAAGTTCGAGCCGTCGGTCAAGGTCGACAAGATCTGGTCCACCGGCGTGGGCAAGGGTGAAGGGCATATCGGCGTACGTCAGCGCCCTGCAGTGGCCGATGGCAAGGTGTATGCAGCGGCGATCACCGGTGGTGTACAGGCACTGGACCTGCAGACCGGCAAGCGCGTGTGGGAATACAAGCCCAAGAAAGAAGAACGTAACGACCGCAAGTTCAAGCAGCGCCTGTCCGGTGGCCCCGGCGTCGGTGAAGGCTTGGTGGTGATCGGCAGCCTGTCCGGCGATGTGATCGCCCTGAACCAGGCTGACGGCACCGAAAAGTGGCGTGCCAAGGTGCCGAACGAAGTGATCACCGCCCCGGCCGTCGCACAGAACCTGGTGCTGGTGCGTAGCAACGACGGTCGCGTGACCGCGTTCGATGCAGCCACCGGCGAGCGTCGCTGGTTCCATGCCGAAGAAGGCCCGACCCTGTCGGTGCGTGGCAATGCGCCGATCGTCACCGGCCCGGGCGTGGTGTTCGTGGGCAACGACAGCGGCACCTTGAGTGCGCTGGCGCTGCAGGACGGTCGCCCGTTGTGGGAGCAGGCCATCGGCGTGCCGGAAGGTCGTACCGAGCTGGAGCGCATGTCCGACGTGGATGGCGCGCCGGTGTTGGATGGCACCACCTTGTATGCCACCAGTTTCAAGAATGAAACCCTTGCGCTGGAAGGCCCGAGCGGCCGTCCGCTGTGGACGCGCGATCATGGCGGCGCCGGCGGCGTTGGTGTGTCGTCGGCCGTCGTGGTGGTGTCCGACAACGCCGGTTCGGTGTGGGGCCTGGACAAGAGCAGCGGTGCGGCGATGTGGTCGCAGGCCGCCTTGGCACGTCGTTCGCTGACCGGTGTGGCCATCCAGGGCGATTACGCCGTGGTCGGCGATTACAAGGGCTACCTGCACTGGCTGAAACTCAGCGACGGTGCACTGGCCGCGCGCGCGCGCGCTGGACGCCACACGCTGCTGGCGCAGCCGCAGGTCGTCGATGGTATTTTGCTGGTACAAAACACCGACGGCGATCTCACCGCCTTCCGGTTGGCACAATAAGGACCTTGCGATGCTGCCCCTGGTCGCCCTGGTTGGACGGCCCAATGTCGGCAAGTCCACCATCTTCAATGCGCTGACGCGCACCCGTGACGCGCTGGTCCACGACCAGCCAGGCGTCACCCGCGACCGCAATTACGGGGTTTGCCGTCTCGACGAGCAGCAACCCTTCATCGTCGTCGATACCGGCGGTATCGCTGGCGACGAGGAAGGCCTGGCCGGCGCCACTGCGCGCCAGGCGCGTGCCGCCGCCGGCGAAGCCGATCTGGTGCTGTTCGTGGTCGATGGTCGCGAAGGCGCGTCCTCGCTCGACGACGAAATCCTGGCCTGGCTGCGCAAGTTGGCGCGGCCGACCGTGCTGGTGATCAACAAGATCGATGGCACCGACGAAGAAACCGTGCGCTCGGAATTTGCGCGCTACGGCTTTTCCGACGTGGTGGCGCTGTCTGCCGCGCATCGGCAGGGTATCGACGAATTGCTCGAAGAGGTCGGTGCACGGCTGCCGGAAGAAGGATCTGGCGAGCTGCTGGACAACGATCCGGCCCGCGTGCGTATCGCCTTCGTGGGCCGCCCGAATGTGGGCAAGTCGACGCTGGTCAATCGCCTGCTGGGCGAAGAGCGCATGATCGCCTCCGAAGTGCCGGGCACCACGCGCGATTCGATTGCGGTGGATCTGGAGCGCGACAACCGCCAATACCGCCTGATCGACACGGCCGGCTTGCGCCGACGCGGCAAGGTGGAAGAGGCGGTCGAGAAATTCAGCGCGTTCAAGACGCTGCAGGCGATCGAGCAATGCCAGGTCGCAGTGCTGATGCTGGACGCCACCGAAGGTGTGACCGACCAGGACGCTACGATTCTCGGCGCGATTCTGGACGCCGGGCGCGCCCTGGTCGTGGCGATCAACAAGTGGGACGGGCAAAGCGATTATCAGCGTGCGCAGGCCGAAGACCTGCTGTCGCGCAAGCTGGGCTTTGTCAGTTGGGCCGAGGCGGTGCGGATTTCTGCACTGCATGGCTCGGGCATGCGCGAGTTGTTCCAGGCGATTCACCGTGCGCACGCATCCGCGACGCACGAATTCAGTACCAGCGAAGTGAATCAGGCGCTGGAAATCGCCTACGAGACCAATCCGCCGCCGAGCATCCGTGGCCATGTCTCCAAGCTGCGTTATGTGCATCCGGGCGGCGCAAATCCGCCGACCTTCATCGTGCACGGCACGCGGCTGAAGGTGTTGCCGGAGTCGTACAAGCGCTATCTGGAAAACTTCTTCCGTAAGCGGTTCAAGCTGGTCGGCACGCCGGTGCGTTTCATTTTCCGCGAAGGCGCCAATCCGTACGAGGGCAAGAAGAATCCGCTCTCCGATCGACAGGTGGCCCGCAAGCGGCGCCTGATGCGGCACGTTAAAGGCAAGTAGTTTGCTCAGGCCACCTGACCGGCAATGGTCGGACGGTACTGGAGGCGCACAGGTCTGTTGGTCTGTGCGTTGCCGGTCGCCCTGTACAACGTGACCAGAACGCTCTGAACAACGTTTCATGGGCGCTCGATCAGCAGCCGAGGTGATCCACACCACGTGCATGTGCTTGCTCTGGCCATGACCGACCGGTGGGCCAGGCGAAATCCCACGTTCACTCGCAATGTCGGGCATCCTGCAGACGCCGCTGCTGCTTGAGCGGCTAGACGATGCCGACGTCTTGGCGGTAGCGGTGCGCTGGTATCCTGCGTGTCATGACCGACTATCCTTCCCGCATCCCTTACGCGCAGGCGCTGCAGATTCTGCGTGCTGTGGCGGCCGGCAACCGTTCGCCCGATGAAAACATCGCCACCTCGCGTGCCGATGGGCGGATCTGCGCCGGCGACCTGATCGCACCGCTGTCGCTGCCGCCGTTCGCCAACAGTGCGATGGACGGCTTTGCGCTGCGGCATGCCGATGTTGCTGCGGGCGATGCGTCATTGCAGTTGGTTGGTGAACAGTTTGCTGGCGAGCGTTGGGCCGGGACACTGAGCGCCGGGCAATGTCTGCGCATCACCACGGGCGCGCCGCTGCCCGATGGCGCCGATACGGTAATTCCCAAAGAAGATGCCGACGAGCGCGATGGCAGCGTGCGGTTTCGTAGCGCGCCTGCACCGGGCGCAGCGGTGCGCCTGGCCGGCAGCGATGTGCGTGCCGGCGATCTGGTGATACAGACCGGGCAGGTGCTGACGCCGGCGCGTATCGGTCTGGCTGCTGCGCTGGGTGTGTCGCTCCTTGCGGTTGCGCCGCGTCCGACCATTGCGGTGCTGGCCACCGGCGATGAGTTGATCGAGCCGGGCATGCCACTTGGGCCAGGCCAGATCTACAACAGCAACCGCGACATGTTGATGGCGCAGCTGCGTGCGCTGGGCTATGCGCCGACCGCCTGGCCGACCTTGCCGGACGACCCGCAACGCATCCGCACCCTGCTGGAAGATGCGGCCGCTGCGTTCGATGTGGTGATTACCTGCGGCGGCGTTTCTGCCGGAGAAAAGGATTATCTGCCGCGGTTGATCGGCGAACTGGGCCGCATCCATTTTTGGCGCGTGCGCATGCGCCCCGGCATGCCGGCGGTGTTGGGGCAGATTGGCCGCTGCCTGGTGCTGGGCCTGCCGGGCAACCCGGTGTCGGTGCTTGCAACGCTGATCGCCTACGGCGTGCCGTTGCTGGATGGATTGCAGGGACGCAGCGAACCGCGCCCGGTCTGGCATGCGGCGTTGGCAGGCCCTTGGGAAAAACGCCACGAACGCCTGGAGTTTTTACGCGGTCGGTTGGAATGCGGCGAAGACGGACGACTCACGGCGCTGCCGCACCGCGGCGATGCCTCGCATCTATTGCGTGGCGCGGCCGACAGCAATGCCTTGATCGTGCTGCCGGAGCAGGCGCGACGTTTCGAAGCCGGCGAGATCGTGCGGGTGATTCCTTATGCGTTATGAGCGCTTGCTTGATCGACCGTGCTCGACAACGCTCAACCAACCGCACTACCGCAGAACGCCGCGTAATCCGCATAACCGGTAAACGCTGCGCCGGGCGCACACACCGGGCAGTGCGGATCCGGCGGCAGGCGGATCTCGCGCCAGCGCATCGCAAGCGCATCGAAGCTGAGCAGACGTCCCGCCAGGCTGTCGCCGATGCCGAGCAGCAATTTGATCGCTTCGGTGGCTTGTAACAGACCGATGATCCCGGGCAGGACGCCCAGCACGCCGGCCTCGGCACAGCTGGGCGCGAACTCCGGCGGCGGCGGTTCGGGAAACAGGCAGCGGTAGCACGGCGCATGACCGCGGTTGCGGCCGGCATCGAACACGCTCACCTGTCCCTCGAACTGCTGCACGGCGCCGTAGACCAGTGGCTTGCCGAGTTTGACGCAGGCATCGTTGAGCAGATACCGCGCAGGAAAATTGTCTGCGCCATCTACCACCACATCCACGTTTTGCAGCAGCGCTTCGACATTGTCGGCACTGACGCGGGTCTGCACTGCTTCGACGTGAACGCGCGGATTGAGCGCGGTGATGCGCTGCGCTGCGGAGTCGACCTTGGCCGTGCCGATGCTGTCTTGGGTGTGCAGAATCTGACGCTGCAGATTGCTGCGCTCCACCACATCGTCGTCGGCGATGCGCAGATGACCCGCACCTGCCGCGGCAAGGTAGAACGCTGCCGGCGAGCCCAACCCGCCGGCGCCGACCAGCAGCACGCGCGCACGCGCCAGGCGCTGCTGACCTTCCAGACCGACCTGCGGCAGGCGCAGATGGCGCGAATAACGCTCGAGAAAGTCCTGCTCGTCCGGCGGCAAGGTCGGGTGCACCAACGGCAGGCCGTCGCTCGCCCATGCGCTGGTGCCGCCGGCCACCGATGCCACGTGCGCATAGCCGTGCGCGCGCAAGACGGCAGCCGTCTGCGCCGAGCGTTTGCCGCTCTGGCAGATCAGCACGATTGCGCGGGCCTGTTCGGGCAGGTGCAGTTCGGGCTCCGTTTCCAGGGCGTTCTGTGCGATGGCCAATGCGCCTTCGGCCTGGCCGCTTGCGCGCTCATGCAATTGGCGGATGTCGATCAGCAGGGCGCCTTGCAAGGCGCGGGCACGGGCGTCGGCGGGAGAGATGTCGTGGCTGCTCATGCGGCCATTGTCGCGCAAATGCAGACGCTGCGATGTGGAGTTTCCCAGGCAAGCAGGCACTTGAGCGGCCGATGAAAGCCGCGTCATGAGCGCGGCGCAAGGCCGATCAATAATGTCGAGCGTCGCACGGTAGTTCCACGTGGTGCGTGTGTCCCAAGCCAAGGGTGCCAGCGGTGCGCGAGGTGTGAGCGTAGGCAGACGCGCGCAGCGTGGCTTCACCTCGCTTGGGCACCGGCTTCATAGCGCTGCGCTCATGCTGACGCACCACGGAAGCGGCCGCTCGCAGACCATGTCAGCCACCACACGCAAGATCGCAACCTTCAACGTCAATGGCATCGCCAGCCGTCTGCCGCACTTGCTGGAATGGCTGCGGCGCGAGCAGCCGGATATCGTGGGCCTGCAGGAATTGAAATCGACGCGAGCTGCATTTCCGGAGGAGGCGATCCGCGCTGCCGGCTACGGGGCGATCTGGCAGGGTGAGAAATCCTGGAATGGCGTTGCCTTGCTCGCACGTGATGCCGAGCCGGTGGAGATTCGTCGCCGATTGCCCTGGGACCCGGACGATACGCAGAGCCGCTATCTGGAAGCGGCAATTCACGGTGTGGTGGTGGCCTGCCTGTATCTGCCCAATGGCAACCCGCAGCCCGGTCCGAAGTTCGACTACAAGCTTGCGTGGTTCGAACGCTTGATCCGGCATGTGGCAACGTTGGTGGATCTACCGCATCCGGTCGCGCTGATCGGCGACTTCAATGTGATGCCAACCGATGCGGATATTTACGACCCCAAGGGCTGGCGGAAGGATGCCTTGTTGCAGCCGGAGAGTCGCGATGCGTATCGGACGCTGCTAGCGCAGGGTTGGACCGACAGCTTGCTGGAAGTGCATGGCGATGCAACCCGCTACACGTTCTGGGATTACTTCCGCCAGCACTTCGCGCGCGATCGCGGTTTGCGCATCGACCATCTGCTGCTCAATCGCAACCTGGCGCCCGGCTTGCAGGATGCCGGTGTCGACACGTGGGTACGTGCGCTGGAAAAGGCCAGCGACCATGCGCCCACCTGGATCAGCCTGCGCGTGCCGGATGCGCCAGGTCACTCAGCGATGGATGCGCAGCCCGCTGAGCAGGCGCGGAAGCCGGCAGCGGCGAGGAAGCCTGTGCGCAGGGCAGCAGCCAAGAAGATCCCTACTGCCGCTGCCAAGGACGCCGTCAAGAAGATCGTTGGGAAGACGGCGGCAACTGCATCGGCGACACCGCGGAAACCTTCGAAAAAGAAAAGCTGACAATCTCAACCAGCCTGCAGGCGTTATCCACGCCACACATCCAAGCAGCGCACTCCAGCTTGCGGCACTTGAATCGCTGCATTTCGTAGCCGGTATTTATCGGCAGCAGGATCAGCGCATTGCTGACGATAAACACCATGTTGCCAACGAAATAGTTGTACACGATCAACAGCACCGAGGCGCTGACCTGGCAGAGGAACAACCAGCGCGAGACGCCATGCGCGGCGTCGGAGCACGATGGTTTGTAGGTCTGCCGGATTAACGTAGCGATCAGGGTGACGCTGGCGAGCCAGCCCACAGAGTTGACGAATTGCATTCGCTGCAGTTGCACTCAAGTGCGGTCTGCGACCTTGCAACGCGCACTGTCCGCATCTGCTTGAGCAGCTTCAAGCGTGGTGTGCAGTGCGTGAGGCGGGCTTTGGTGACGCGAACGCTGCGCTGCTGCGACGGCTGCGCCTGTACCTGCTACGCCAGGGGCCGGTATCCTAGCCCGGTCATCCATCGGTCGGCACTGTCTTGCACATGATCAGTTATGCCGAAGCACTCGCGCTGGTCCACGCGCACGTCGCAACGCTTGCCAGCGAGTGGGTGGCGTGCGCCGATGCCGAAGGCCGGGTGCTTGCCGAGGCCTTGTCGAGCCCGGCCGAGTTGCCGCCCTTCGATAACAGCGCGATGGATGGATTCGCGCTGGCCACTGCCGGTGCCGGCGCCTTGGCAGACAGCGACTACGTGGTGGGCGGCACCGTTGCAGCCGGGCAGGATGCTGGTGCGGCCGCGATAGCCACGGCCTGGGAAATCATGACAGGTGCCGGCATGCCGGTCGGTGCCGATGCGGTGGTGCCGATCGAGCAGGTGCAGATTCTCGAACACGACGGCGAACGCCCTGGCCGCATCCGCTTACGTCAGCCGGTGCGTGTGGGCCAGCACATCCGTCGTCGCGGCGAAGATGTGCGCTTGAACGACTGTGTGATCGAGTCCGGCACCGTGCTGCGCGGTGCGCATCTGATGCTGCTGGCGGGGTTGGGCTGCGCGCGCGTGCAAGTGGTGCGGCGACCGCGCGTGGCCTTGATCGCCACGGGACGCGAGTTGATCGGTGACCCCGCGCAAACCTTGCAGCCTGGCCAGATCCGCGACGGCACCAGCAGTTATCTGCTGAGTCAGTTGCGCGCGGCCGGTGCCGATGTCGTATGGAGGGGGCAGGTGGGCGATGACGATGCGGCGTTCGATGCGGCGCTGGCGCAAGCCCGCAGTGCCGGTGCCGATCTCATCCTGAGCACGGGCGCGGTCTCGCGCGGTCGTTATGATTTCATCCCGGATGCGTTGGCACGCCATGCTGCCGCGTTGCTGTTTCACAAGGTTGCGGTGCGGCCAGGCAAGCCGGTTTTGTTGGCACGCTTCGCCGATGGTGTGCTGTACGTCGGTTTGCCCGGTAATCCGATGGCCAGTGCGGCCGGGCTGCGTTTTTTCGTCGAGCCGGCATTGCGTGGTTTATCAGGGATGCCGGCCGAGCGCGGCTTGCGCGTGGCGCTGGAAACGCCAATGCAGGCACGCCCGCTCTGGCGGCAGCATCTGCGGGCGCGGCTGCTGTGCAGTGCAGTCGGGGAGCTGTCTGTGCAGATCCTGCCGCAGCAGGAATCCTTTCGTGTGTCAGCGTTGCTGCACGCCAACGTCTGGGCGGTGCTGGAGCCGCAGGACGAAGGCGCCGCGCCGAGCACAGGTGCAGAGGTCTTCGGCTTGGGCCATCTGCAACCGGCTGCGCCGGCCATCGCGCTGTGAACATGCCTTTGCGTGACATGGCACCTCGGGCTATCGCATGACGACGATGCAACCGTGGACGGGTGTGGTGCTGGCCGGCGGGCGTTCGTCGCGTATGGGGCAGGACAAGGCGTTGTTGCGCTGGCATGGGCGCCCGTTGCTCGAACAGATGCAGGCGCTGCTGCGCGAGGCGGGCGCGCAGCACGTCTTGGTCAGTGGCGACCGGCCCGACTATGCCGGCATTGCCGATGCACAGCCCGATCTGGGGCCGCTCGGTGGGCTTGCCAGCGTGATCGCGCGCGTGGCCGACGCAACCACGCTGGTGGTGGTGCCGGTGGATATGCCGCTGCTGTCGGCCGCGTTGCTGAGCAAACTGCTGGCGCCGTCGCAGCACCGCTGCGTGGCCTTCGAGGATCAGATGCTGCCGATGTGCCTGCGCATCGATGCCGGCGTGCGTGAGACCTTGGCCGCACTGATGGCCGGCGCTGCATCGTCGCGCTCGCTGCGCGCCTTGCAGCGTTCACTGCAGTGCCATCGCGTGGCTGTCACCGCCAGTGAACGTGCCGCGTTCGTCAATTGCAACACGCCCGAGCAGTGGAATGAGCTGATCCATGAAAATCCAGATTGAAGGCCAGCAGGTGCGATTCCGTATCGACGAAGCAGAGCTGGCCGAACTGCTGGCCGGGCGCACGGTCGACAATGCGAGCCGGCTGCCAAGCGGGCAGGGTGCGCGGCTGGTGCGGCATAGCGTGAGCCTGACCGGCGGTCACGCCGCGTGCAATTGCGCCACAGACCATTGGCAGTTGCTGGTACCACGCGGCGCGCTCGAAGAGCATGCACGCCAGTTGCCTAGTCGCGAGGGCTTGAGCTTCACGTTTGATGCGGGTGCCGGGCATGCCGAAACCATGGCGCTGCGCGTCACCTTCGATATCGATGTGCGCGACAGTGCACGCAAGCGGTTCTCGAAGCAGTGAGTTGACGCGTTGATGCACCGTTGCTGCATCGGTGCGACTGTCCTACACAGCGATGGGGTGCGTTAAGCGCGCAGTCTGCGGTCTGCTCAGCACCAACAAGTCTGCAGTCGATTTGCGAATTGGAGCGGCAAAAAACGCAGTGGGCAGTCGTCGGGCGGGGGCGGAGGGCACTCAGGAGCTGCAGTCCAAGTGCGATATATGCGCACTCCGATTACCGACCGCGTCTGCCTGGTCACTGCGTCATCGTGTATGTGGGCCGCCCGTAGTCACGGCGTGACCTGCTTGCACCGTTCGGTGCAAATTCCCGGCACCCGCTCGCAGGCCAGTCCGCGTGATTGCAGCGCGGCTTCGATCGGGGCCGCTAGCATAGGGCAGTAGCCGGTGCCGCTGCGCAGTGCGACCACCTGCAGGCCTTCACTTGCCAGTTCCACCAGTAGCGCATGTTGTGCCTGCGGCTCGGACGGCAGGGCGCGCCGCGAGGCGTCGCGGCGTGCCAGTTCGAGGATCGCGTCCGGTACCTCCGCGTCAATCAGCAGCACATCGGCAAGATTCATGGCACGCAACGCTTTTAACGTCAGCAGCCCCGGATCGCCGGGACCGGTGCCGACCAATTGCACGCTGCCGCGCGCCGGGACGGCGCCAGCGTCGTCCAACGCCGCGTTGAAGGCGGCTTCGGCTGCGACATCTTCGCCGGCTTGCAGCAGCAACGGCACTTGCCCATCGATCACTTGATCGAACCAGCGGCGGCGCCGGTTCATGTCAGGAAACTGGCTGCGGATGCGCTCGCGGTACTGCGCAAACAACCCCGCGAAACGGCCAACCGATGCATCCAGTTCGCGCTCAAGCCGCTCGCGCAGACGCCGCGCCAACATCGGCGCGGCGCCCGCCGAAGAGATGGCGACGATCAACGGGGCGCGGTCCACGATCGCCGGCACCTGATAGGTGGATAGCTCGGCATCGTCCACCACGTTGACCAAGCGCTGACGCGCGCCTGCGGCGGCGGCCACGCGCTGATTCAAGTCGGCGTCGTCGGTGGCGGCGACCACCAGCCATACCGTGTCGATCCAGGCAGGATCGAATTCGTCATCCAGTTGCTCGAAGCGGCCGGCCTGCATCAGCTCCGCAAGCTCGGGCGAGAGCGCATGCGCATACAGACGAATCTGCGCACCGGCCTTGAGCAGTGCCAGCACCTTGCGCGTGGCGACCTCGCCGCCACCGATCACCAGCACGGCGCGCCCCTGCAGATTGGCGAACAACGGAAACAACGGCATCGGTTCACTCCCAGAAATGATGACTCGCACCAATGGCATGTTGCATGGCACCATCGGATCACGTCCACACGCCTCGCTGCCGCCAATGCGTGTTTTGCTGGTCAACGATACCGAAAAGCCAATCGGGCAACTGCGCCAGGCGCTGACGCGCGCGGGCTACACGGTGCTCGACGATGTGGCCTCGGTGGGTGCGTTGCTGCATGCGGTACAGAGCCAGCAACCGGATGTGGTAGTGATCGATGTGGACTCGCCCTCGCGCGACACCCTGGAACAGCTGTCGATGCTGCACACGCATGCACCGCGACCAGTGGTGATGTTTTCCGGCGATGGTGACGATGCGCTGATCCATGCCGCGGTCGGTGCGGGTGTCACCGCGTATGTGGTCGATGGCCTGGCGCCGGCGCGGTTGGCGCCGATCGTGCAGGTGGCGCTGGCGCGGTTTGCCCACGAAAGCAGCATGCGCAAGCGCCTGGACGACGTCCAGCAGGCCTTGCAGGACCGCAAACAAATCGACCGCGCCAAGGGTCTGCTGATGGAAAAACGCGGCCTCAGCGAGGCCGATGCCTATGCCGCGCTGCGCCAGCAGGCGATGAAGCAGGGCGTCAAGCTGGCCGAAGTGGCGCGTCGCATCGTGGCCATGGCCGAATTGCTGGGATGAACCGATGAGCCGAGCCGACCTTCCCGTCTTGCGTGTGGCCTACATGCCGCTGATCGATTGCGCCCCGCTGGTGGCTGCGCAGCGGCTGGGGCTAGACCATGCGCACGGTCTGCATCTGGATCTGCAACGGCAGGCCTCGTGGGCGGGCGTGCGCGATCGACTGCTGGCGGGCGAGGTGGATGCCGCCCACACATTGGCCAGCCTGGTGTACGCCATCGATCTGGGCATTGCCGGGCCGCAATGCGCGATGGCCTTGCTGATGACGCTCAATCACAACGGTCAGGCGATTACCCTGGCGCCTGCCTTGGCGCTGGCGCTGGCAGACGGTCAGGCGTTGCCGCAGGCACTGACCGGCCTGGGGAGACGCGCGGTCTTCGCGCAGACCTTTCCCACCGGCACGCATGCGTTGTGGCTGTATTACTGGCTGGCCGCAGGCGGGGTGGACCCGATGCGCGATGTCGATGTGCTCAGCATTCCACCACCGCAGATGCCCGAGGCGCTGGGCAGCGGGCTGGTGGATGGCTATTGCTCCGGCGAGCCATGGGCAGCCGTGGCGCAGGCGCAAGGCGTGGGTGCACGGGTGATCCGCAGCGGCGAGCTGTGGCCCGGCCATCCGGAAAAGGTGCTGGCATGCCGGCGTGAATTCGCTGCCCTGCAGCCGGAGCTGCCCGAGCAGCTGACGGCCTGTGTGCTGGAGGCCTGCCGCTGGCTGGATGCTGGGCCGGACCACCGCGCACAGTGTGCGCAGTGGTTGGCCGAACCGCAGCATATCGGGGTGTCGGCCACGCATCTTGCCGCGTGTCTGGAGGCCGATGCCAATGATCCGGCGAATGCCGCGACGTCGCTCGCGTTCCATCGCAACGGCACGGTGAACATGCCGTGGCTATCGGATGGTGAGTGGTTCCTGCGCCAGTTCCAGCGCTGGGGATGGCACGACATCCAGGACGACGATATCGCGCGGCTGCGGGATATCCATCGTCTGGACAACTACCGTCGTGCCGCGGCGCGCGTGGGTGTGGCGGTGCCGGACAGCGATCACCGCAGCAACCGGTTGTTCGACACGCGCTGAATCAGCGCCTTGATCCATGGCTCTCAGTCAGCGCAAACCGCTAGACCGTTTCGCAGTGCCGATGATCGAAGGCGTGACCGCGAACTGCCAACGTCGCACCGACGCACCGCACGGGTTTGGTGCATCACCGCACGAAAGCCGGGAATCGGGCCATGCCTCCGGTCTTCCTGCTTGCGGGGATGCTCAGAGACCCCTCAAGTAAATCACCCATCTTTCAAAGGCTTGCATCGCCGTGCTATCTGAGTGAGTCAGTTGGCATGGTGATTGCGTAGCACTCAGGTGCAGGCGCAACGGCGTGCCGGCAACAACACGTACACGGTGCAGCGGTTCAACGGCGATCCGCACGCATCCAGGACAACGGCGTCCTTCCGGTTTACCGGAGGGGCGCCGTTTTTTTTTGACCATCGCATTCTTAAGAGGTCTCTATGCAGCGCTCGTTCTGGCGATCCGGGCACACGCCCACCTTGTTCGCGTCCTTTCTGTATTTCGACCTGAGCTTCATGGTGTGGTATCTGCTCGGGCCGCTGCAGGTGCCGATTGCGCAATCGCTGGGCCTGGATACACAGCAGCGCGCCTTGATGGTGGCGGTGCCGATCCTGTGCGGTGCGGTGCTGCGCCTGGTGCTGGGCATGTTTGCCGATCGCATCGGCGCCAAGCGCGCCGGCATGGTCGCGCAGTTCGCGGTGATCGCTGCGCTGTTCGGCGCCTGGCAACTGGGCGTGCACAGCATGGGGCAGGTGCTGCTGCTGGGTGTGCTGCTCGGTATCGCCGGTGCTTCGTTCGCGGTGGCATTGCCTCTGGCATCGCGCTGGTATCCACCCGAGCATCAGGGCACCGCGATGGGCATCGCCGGTGCCGGCAATTCCGGCACGGTGCTGGCGGCATTGTTCGCGCCGATGCTGGCGGCCGCCTTCGGCTATCAAAACGTGTTCGGGCTGGCGTGCATCCCGTTGGTGCTGACGCTGATCGTGTTTGCGTCGATGGCCAAGGAGGCACCAACGCCGGTCGCACGCAAGCAGTGGTCCGACTACGGCCGCGTGCTGGTGGGCAACCGCGACGCGTGGCGCTTCATGTTTTTCTACGCGGTCACCTTCGGTGGCTTTTCCGGTTTTGCGAGCGCCTTGCCGGGCTACTTCCACGACCAGTTCGATTTCGACGCGCGGACCGCGGGCTGGTCCACTGCGGCCTGCGTGCTGGCCGGCTCGGTGATGCGCCCGCTGGGTGGCGTGATCGCCGACCGCGTGGGCGGCACGCGTGCCTTGCTGGCGGTGTATCTGCTGGTTGCCACGCTGGTGGGCATTGCCGGGTTCGGCGCCGGCGGGGCCATGATCACGCTGGCATTGTTCGTACTGACGTTGCTGTGCCTGGGCGCCGGCAATGGTGCGGTGTTTCAGCTGGTACCGCAGCGCTTCGGCCAGGACATCGGGGTGATGACCGGCTTGATCGGCATGGCCGGCGGCATCGGCGGTTTCGCGCTTGCGGCCGGGTTGGGCGTGCTCAAGCAGCACACCGGCAGCTATGCGTTGGGCATGTGGCTGTTCGCTGCATTCGCGCTGGGCGGCTGGGGCCTGCTGGCGGGCGTCAAGACCCAGTGGCGCAGCGAATGGTCCACCGCCGGCGCGGCGCGCGTCTGATATGTCGACAGGAATCCAGGCAATGAAGCAACCCAGACTCGTCGTCATCGGCAACGGTATGGCCGGCATCCGCACCGTGGAGGAACTGCTCAAGCTGATGCCGGGCATGTACCACATCACCGTGTTCGGCGCCGAGCCGCATCCCAACTACAACCGCATCCTGCTCTCGCCGGTGCTGGCCGGCGAGCAGGAGTTCGACGACATCGTGTTGAACCCATTGCAGTGGTATCGCGACAACGGCATCCATCTGCATTTGAACACCGAAGTCACCCGCATCGACCGCGTGCGTCGCCGGGTGATTGCCGCCGACGGTACCGAGGTCGAGTATGACCGCCTGCTGATCGCCACCGGCTCGGTGCCGTTCGTGCTGCCGATCCCGGGCAACGAGCTGAAAGGCGTGATCGGGTACCGCGATATCCAGGACACCCGCACCATGATCGACACCGCGCGCAGCAAGCAGCATGCGGTGGTGATCGGTGGTGGCCTGCTTGGTCTGGAAGCGGCCAACGGCTTGAAAGTGCGCGGCATGGACGTGACCGTGGTGCACCTGGCCGGTTGGCTGCTGGAGCGCCAGCTCGACCCGGTAGCCGGTAATCTGTTGCAGCAGGCATTGCGCGCACGTGGCCTGGAATTTCGCTTGAACACCGCAACCAGCGCGCTGCTCGGCAACGCGCAGGGTGAGGTGATCGGGGCCAGATTCGCCGATGGCAGCGAAATCCCGGCCGATCTGGTGGTGATGGCCGCCGGCATCCGCCCCAACACGCGCCTTGCCGAAGAAGCCGGCATCCATTGCTCGCGTGGCATCGTGGTCAACGACAGCCTGCAGAGCTTCGATCCACGCGTGTATGCAGTGGGCGAATGCGCAAATCACCGTGGTATCGCCTACGGCCTGGTGGCGCCGTTGTTCGAGCAGGCCAAGGTTTGCGCGAACCATCTGGCGCAATTGGGCATCGGCATCTATCGCGGTTCGGTGGCATCGACCAAGCTCAAGGTCACCGGCATCGATCTGTTTTCCGCCGGCGACTTCATGGGCGGCGATGGCTGCGAGGAGATCGTGCTGTCCGATCCGGCCGGCGGCGTCTACAAGAAGCTGATGATTCGCGACGACGTGCTGGTGGGAGCCTGCCTGTACGGCGACACCAGCGATGGCGGCTGGTATTTCAAGCTGCTCAAGGACGGCACGCCGATCCAGGCGCAACGCGATCAGTTGATCTTCGGCGAGAGCGCGCTGGGCGATGCCGGCACCGGCGGCCAGGATCGCGCCAGTGCAATGACCGACAGCGACGAGGTCTGCGGCTGCAATGGCGTGTGCAAGGGCACGATTGTCAAGGCGATCAGCGAGCAGGGCCTGTTCACCGTCGATGAGGTGAAGAAGCACACCAAGGCGGCCAGCTCGTGCGGTTCGTGCACCGGGTTGGTGGAACAGATCCTGATGAACTGCCTGGGCTCCAATTTCCAGGAAACCCCGAAAACCAAGGCGGTTTGCGCATGTACCGACCTGAGTCACGGCGAAGTGCGCCGCGCCATCCGCGAACATAAATTACTGACCCATGCGCAGGCCTATGCCTTCATGGAATGGCGCACGCCCAACGGCTGCGCTGTCTGTCGGCCGGCGATCAACTACTACATGCTCTCGACCTGGCCACATGAGGCCATCGATGATCCGCAGTCGCGTTTCATCAACGAACGCGCGCACGCCAACATCCAGAAGGACGGCACCTTCTCGGTGATTCCGCAGATGAAGGGCGGGGTGACCAATGCCGGCGAGCTGCGCCGCATTGCCGATGTGGCCGACAAGTATGCGGTGCCGATGGTCAAGGTCACCGGCGGCCAGCGCATCGATCTGCTCGGCGTCAAGAAAGAAGATCTGGTGGATGTGTGGCGCGATCTGGGCATGCCGTCGGGCCATGCCTACGGCAAGTCGATTCGCACGGTGAAGACCTGCGTGGGCAGCGAGTTCTGCCGCTTCGGCACCCAGAACAGCACGCAGATGGGCATCGATCTGGAGACCATGCTGGCCAATATGTGGAGCCCGCACAAGGTGAAGCTGGCGGTCTCTGGTTGCCCGCGCAACTGCGCCGAATCCGGCATCAAGGACGTGGGCATCATCGCGGTGGATTCGGGTTGGGAACTGCACGTCGGCGGCAATGGCGGCATCAAGACCGAGGTGGCGCGTTTCCTGGTCAAGGTCAGCACCGCCGAGGAAGTGCGCGAATACACCGGTGCATTCTTACAGCTTTACCGCGAGCAGGCCTATTACCTGGACCGCACGGTGCACTACATCGCGCGCGTGGGGCTGGATTACATCCGCGCGCAGGTGGTGGACGACGCGGCAAACCGGCGAGCGCTGTACGAGCGCCTGCTGTTTTCGCTGGAAGGCCTGGTCGACCCGTGGAAGGCGCGCATCGCCGGCGAGCGTCGCCAGGAATATCAACCGCTGCGGATCGCGGCATCTGCGGCAACGGTGGAGGAATGAGCATGCCAAATCACGCGTGGGTGCATGTGTGCGCCTTGCAGGAGTTGCCGGCGCTGGGTGCGCGCGTCCTGGAGGTCGAAGGCCTGCCGGCGATTGCCGTCTTCCGTACCGCCAGCGATCAGGTGTTTGCGCTGCGCGATCGTTGCCCGCACAAGGGCGGGCCGTTGTCGCAAGGTATCGTGGCCGGCGACACCGTGACCTGCCCATTGCATGGCTGGGCGATCAGCCTGCAGAGCGGGCAGGCCTGTGCACCGGACGTGGGCTGCGCTCTACGGTATCCGGTGAAGGTGGAGGCCGGTGCGGTGTGGATCGTGTTGCAGCCGGTACCCGAGCCCCAGGCCGTTGCCGAGCCCGCCGCATGAGCGAGGGCCTGTCGCCGCCGGTATCGGAGACCGCTGCGCACGCGTCTGCGGCATCGCCGATGCACCGCATCACGCGCTCGACTTGTTGCTACTGCGGTGTCGGCTGCGGCGTGTTGATCCGCAGCGAGCACGATGATGCCGGCGAGCGCATCGTGGGCATCGAAGGCGACCCACAGCACCCGGCCAATCACGGCCGTCTGTGCAGCAAGGGTCTGGCATTGCCGCAGACCACCACCAGCACGCAGGGCCGCGTGCTGGCCCCCGAACTGCGTCGGCATCGGCAGGCGCCGCGTGCGCCGGTGAGCTGGGATCAGGCCCTGCAGCATGTCACCAGCAAACTGGCGGCCATCATCCAGGCGCATGGCCCGGATGCGGTGGCGTTCTATCTGTCTGGGCAGTTGCTCACCGAGGACTATTACGTCTTCAACAAGCTGGCCAAGGGTCTGATCGGCACCAATAACATCGACACCAATTCGCGGCTGTGCATGTCCAGCGCCGTCACCGGCTACAAGCTGGCGCTGGGCGCCGACGGCCCGCCCACCTGCTACGAAGACCTGGAGCTGGCGCAGACGGTATTGTTTGCCGGCAGCAACATGGCGTATGCGCATCCGGTGCTGTTTCACCGGCTGGAAGCCGCGCGCGCGCGCAACCCGGAGATTCGCTGGATCGTGATCGATCCGCGCCGTACCGACACCGCGGCCATGGCCGACCTGCACCTGGCGATCGAACCGGGGACCGACGTTGCGCTCTTCAACGGCATGCTGCATCACCTGATCTGGGAGGGTCTGGTGGATACGCGTTTCGTGGCGGGCCATACCCAGGAGTTCGAGGCCCTCAAGCGGATGCTGCGCGAATACACCCCGCGCATGAGCGCCGAGATCTGCGGGATCTCGCATGAGGATCTGGTGCAGGCGGCCGAGTGGTTCGGGCGCAGCCCGGCGGCGCTGTCGCTGTATTGCATGGGCTTGAACCAGTCGGCGCATGGCACCGACAAGAACCTGGCGCTGATCAATCTGCATCTCGCCACCGGGCAGATCGGCAAACCCGGTGCAGGCCCGTTTTCGTTGACCGGCCAGCCCAATGCAATGGGTGGGCGCGAAGTCGGCGGGATGGCGACGATGCTGGCGGCGCACCGCGAGATCGGCAATGCCGAGCATCGCGCGGACCTGGAAGCGCTGTGGGGCGTTCCTGCCGGGCGCATCAGTGCCACGCCGGGCACGCCGGCGGTGGAATTGTTCGAGCGCCTGCGTGCCGGCACGTTGAAGGCGGTGTGGATCGTGTGTACCAACCCCGTGCACTCGATGCCTGAATTAGCCGGCATTCGCGCGGCGCTGGAGCAGGTCGAGCTGGTGATCGTGCAGGATGCGTTTTCCGGCACCGACACCGTGCCCTATGCCGATGTGCTGCTGCCTGCGGCCAGCTGGGGCGAGAAGGACGGCACCGTGACCAACTCCGAACGTCGCATCACCCGCGTGCGCAAGGCGGTGGAGCCGCCGGGCCAGGCGCGTGCGGATTGGTGGATTGCCAACGAGGTGGCACGCCGGCTGGAGGCGAAACTGCAACCCGGCGCCGCAGCCTCGCTGTTCGCCTTCGACACCACCGCGCAGGTCTTCGACGAACACCGCACGTTGACGGTGGGCCGCGACCTGGACATCGGCGGCCTGGATTACGCGGTGCTGGAGAACGGCCCGCAGCAATGGCCGTTTCCAGCCGGCAGCACGCAGGGTCAGGCGCGACGCTACACCGATGGCGTCTTCGCCACTGACAACGGGCGCGCGCGCTTCCATGCAACGCCGTATCGCAAAGTGGCCGAGGCGACCTCGGCACGCTTTCCGATGCGCCTACTCACCGGTCGCCTGCGCGACCAGTGGCATGGCATGTCGCGCACCGGGCGGGTGGCGGCCGCGTTTGCGCACAGTCCCGAACCGTCTTTGCGCATGCACCCGGACGATGCGGCGCGGCGCGGACTGGTGGCCGGCGAACTGGTGCAGGTGGCCAGCAAGCGTGGCGCGCTGGTGCTGCCGCTGGAACTGTCCGACGAGCTGCGCTCGGGCACCGTGTTCGCGGCAATGCACTGGAGCGGGCAAACACTGTCCAGCGGCGGCATCAACGAAGTGAGTACGCCGGCAGTGGACGCGCGCTCGCAGCAGCCCGAACTCAAGCACGCGGCGGTGCGGGTGGAAAAGGCCGTGTTCGGCTGGCATCTGCTGGCCGCGCGGCGCGGCGATGCACTGGCGCTGCAACAGGCGCTGCAGCCGCTGCTGCGCGACTGCGGCTATGCCAGCCTACGCTTGCATGCCGAACCCTTGGCCGATGCCGCCGGCGAGTGGGCGGTGCTGCATGCCGCCTGCGCGCAGGCGCCCGAGGCGGCCTGGATCGATCGCCTGGTCGCCGCCTTGCAGCTGCCCACCGGTGCCGATGTCCTGGAATACCGCGATCTGCGCCGTGGGCTGATGCGCCGCGTCGGTTGGCGAGCGCAGGACGGGCTCAGTCATATCGACGGCCTGTTGCTCACTGCCGCGCAACCCAGCGCAGCCAATCAGGCGCTGCTCAGCACCGCATTGGCGGGCAAGCCGTGGCGTGGCGCGCGACTGGCGGTGTTCGCACAGGCGTCTGCTGCGCCCAGCGATCCGATCGTCTGCACCTGCATGAACGTCGCAGCGTCGGCAATCCATGCCGCCATCGACGACGGCGCCGATGTGGCGCAACTCAAACAACGCCTGGGCTGCGGCACCGTCTGCGGCTCCTGCGTTCCGCAACTGACCCGGCTGTGCCGCCAACCGCGGCTGGCCTGATGCGCTTCACCCCTCCACACACTGCGAGATCTTTCATGTCCGTCATCCCTTCCTGCGCGCGTGATGTGGTGTTGTTGTCTGCCGGCCCCGGCGATCTGGAGCTGCTGACCATCAAGGCAGTCAAGGCGCTGGCAGTGGCGCAGGTGCTGCTGCTCGACGACCTGGCCAACCCGCAGATCGTGGAACTGGCACCGCAGGCGCGCGTGATCCGCGTCGGCAAGCGCGGCGGGTGCCGCTCCACGCCGCAGGCCTTCATCTGCAGGCTGATGCGGCGCTATGCGTTGCAGGGGCTGCGCGTGGTGCGCGTCAAGGGCGGCGATGCCTTGTTGTTCGGGCGGGCCGGCGAAGAGATCGACTTCCTGCGTCGCGCCGGTGTCGGTGTGCAGGTGATCAATGGGGTCAGCGCCGCGTTCGCCGCCGCCGCGGCGCTGGAAGTCTCGCTGACCCATCGCGAGCATTGCCACGGCATCACCTTCGTCACCGCGCACACGCACGACCACGGCGCGCCGAACTGGGGGGCACTGGCCGCCAGCGGCACCACGCTGGGCATCTACATGGGCCTGGCGCGCGCGGACGCACTGGCGACGGCGCTGCTGGCGCATCTGCCGGCCGCTACGCCGGCAGCCATCGTGCAGGCGGCCACACGTCCCGAGCAACAACGTCGCCTCACCACGTTGGGCGAACTTGGCGCCACCGCAGCGGCGTTGCTGCCAGGCCTGCCGACCTTGCTATTGGTCGGCGATGCGCTCGCACACGCGTCGGC
The DNA here is from genome assembly GCF_900092025.1 of Xanthomonas bromi. Taxonomy (GTDB): domain Bacteria; phylum Pseudomonadota; class Gammaproteobacteria; order Xanthomonadales; family Xanthomonadaceae; genus Xanthomonas; species Xanthomonas bromi. The sequence goes on along the minus strand of NZ_FLTX01000025.1, from coordinate 37,245 downwards.
CACTTGCGACGATCGTCTTGCTGCCGTGCTGGAGCAAGCAGTGGGATAGGGAGCGCTGCCATTGCGTGCGCGACGGCAATGCACCGGAACGGCAACGTAGTCGTTCGACCGCTGACGGTGCTTTGCAGCCTGTCCAGCGTGCGCTGTTCGCGTCGCCTGACTGCGTGCGCTGCTAGCTAGGCCGAAGCAGCGTTCTCATTCGCCCGCGAATGCGCACCCTCGATGACGGATCAACCGGTCGCCGGTGTGAGGACGCAGGCCGCTCGTGTTCCAAGGCCGGCCAGCGCCGTTGGCACAGCCGCCCTGCGCATGGCCTACGTGTGGGCCGGGCAATCCCACACGTGCGCCTGGCTTTTTGCGGCTTACAGGCGGTCTGGCTTGCCGTTGATCCCGGTCAAGCGCGAACGCACCGCGTGTCCAGTCATCGTGCTGCACTGCGCCTGCTCCAATGGCGCGCCATTGGAGCAGCGGGTGCGTGCGTCACAGATATGGAGGCGCGGCGCACTGTGGTGAGCAGTCCAGTTCGGTGACTGGATGTGCCGGTTGGTAGCGTCACCCATTCCAGAGTGCGCTGCAGCCCCACCTGGCCGTGAAAGTGCGCAAGATTTGCGCAGTGAGCGCAGCGGTTTTTTCCTGCATGTGTCCGTTTCTCACCGTATAGCTTGCTTTTGCGGGTTGGCACGATTGTTGCGGTAAGCACATTACCCAATGACGTACCCGACGCATCGAGAGGAGGCACAGTGGAAGACGCACAAAACACAACCCGTAGCCGGCGCGGCTTTGCCGCACTGGACCCGGAAAAGCGTCGCGTGCTGGCAAGCAGCGGCGGCAAAGCCGCGCACGCCAGTGGCAATGCGCATGAATTCACCAGCGACGAAGCTCGCGAAGCGGGTCGTAAAGGCGGCCAGGCCGTGAGCCGCGATCGCGATCACATGTCGCGGATCGGCAGCAAGGGCGGACGTTCCAAACAGGCAAAGCCGCAGGAAGAATCCGCTTAATCCAGCTATCGGCGCGCCCATGGCGTGCCGGGCTTAGCTAGTCTTGCGTGACGTTGGAGACAGGCGCTACGCCCATGCGGTCTAGTGCCTGTCTTGTTATCTCTCTCACGCAAGCGGCTCGGCGCACGGGGTCGCGCGCAATCGATTGCACGCTTCTGCAGTCAGACAGCGGCAAGCGATACCCAGACCGCACGTGAAGATCTACACCAGCTCGCTGTGCAGCGCATCGAGCGTCAGTGCGAAATTTTTGCAGCCTTGCCGGTCGCCGACATCGATTGCAGGGAAAAATTTCGCTCATGCAATGGTGTCGCTCCTGCCGACGGCAGGAGTTGCATGCCACTTCATTCTTCGGCGTCTGGCGTGGCCGCAGCGTAAGGCATGCATCAGCTCCCACGGAGTTTGGATGCAGTGGGTACTTGAGGTGAGGATGGCACGGGGAGCGACGGTGCATTGCGCACAGGTCATTGGTTACACGACGCGCATGCGATGGGACAGCAGACCGAGCAGATGCTCAAGGTTCAGGCCGCACGCATCGAGCACTACCGCAGCTCAAGGCGCGCATCAAGCATCTGGAAGAACGCTGGGGCAACAGCGCCTGGTCGAGTCGTGCAGCGAACGCCTGGGCGTCTCTCGGTCGGTCATCCAGGACGTCATGGGCAAGATGGATGGATTCGGCCAGGCCATCGGCGGTATGACCACCTCCGACGAAATCGTCGAAGGTACGATGGCCAGCGACGTGATTGCATCGGCCCCACAAGGCGGGGCCTTTTTGTTTCTGCGCGCAGAGCGCTTACCCTTGGCGCTCTCTTCGCACGTGGTTTCTGCAATGACGACCAACGCAACCTATCCGATCGGCATGCCCGGGCAACCATGGGGTGAAGCGGAGCGCGCCGTGTGGCGCGCACGCCAGCTGCAGCAGCGCAGCTATGCGGACGATGTCGTGCAACAGGTCGCCGCATTGGCTGCACGTTATCAACGCGTGCAGTACGGAACCATTGCCCACGCGCAAGGGGACTATCCGCTGCTCGCACTGCGCAGCGCCGAGTGGGACGACAGACTGCCGTGTGTTTTAGTCACAGGCGGCGTGCACGGCTACGAAATCAGCGGCGTGCAAGGTGCGCTGCAATTCCTGCAACAGCGTGCTGCCGATTACGCGGGCAGGTGCAATTTGTTGGTGGCGCCGTGCATCAACCCCTGGGGCTATGAGCGCATCCAGCGCTGGAATGCCCACGCATTGGATCCGAATCGCGCATTCCGCGACAACAGTCCTGCCGAAGAGTCGGCTGCACTGATGCGCTTGGTGGCCGCAACCACAGGGCAGATGCTGCTGCATATCGATTTGCACGAAACCACCGATAGCGATGAGAGCGAGTTTCGTCCCGCCTTGGCGGCGCGCGACGGTGCGACGTTCGTGCCCGGGAGCATTCCTGACGGTTTTTATCTGGTCGGCGACAGCGAAGACCCGCAGCCTGCCTTCCAGCAGGCGGTGATCGCCGCGGTGGCAGAGGTGACGCACATCGCGCCTGCCGATGCGGATGGGCAGCTCATCGGCACACCGGTGGCGGGGCATGGCGTCATCAACTACCCGGTGCGGCGGCTGGGCTTGTGCGCTGGTGTCACCGATGCCCGGTATCGCACAACCACCGAGGTCTATCCGGATAGACCACGCGCCACACCCGAACAATGCAATGCGGCGCAGGTGGCGGCGATCTGTGCGGCAATCGACTACGCATTGGCACAGGGCTGGGGATAGGGCAGATGGTTCGTAGCCAGCAAGGCTGGGCCAGCAGGCATCTGCACGCCATTGCTCGCATGCAGATTCGGTCCAGATTCTCTTGGTATGTCGCAGTTGCGCGCGATGCAGGTCCGCAACTGCTCAGCGTCTAACTGCGGTCTTGCGCTGCACGCATGGCGAAGATGAGACAGGCATGCATGTGGCCTTGCGCGTACACCACATGAACTACGCAGCCGGCAGTCGCAGCAGCGCAGTCGATGCAACATGATGCAGTCAAGGGCACATGCAGGCGCGTGCTGGGTGGCATGGTCGGGATGACGTTCACTGGCAGCGCGTTTGCACAACAGAGCAAACCGGGGGAAACGATGGCGCAGGACAGCAACTGGCAGGCCGGCACGTGGCTCAACCGGCCGAACACAGTCGATATCGGTGGCGATAGGCTGGATGTGGTGACCGACCAAGCGACCGACTTCTGGCGCAAGACGCACTACGGGTTCACCCGCGACAGCGGGCATTTCCTTGGCATCAAGGCAGGCGCGCGCTTCACCGCGCAGTTGCGCGTGCGAGCGCAGTACGAAGCGTTGTACGACCAGGCGGGCATCATGGTGCGCGTGGACGAGCAACACTGGATCAAGGCCGGGATCGAACTCAGCGACGGGCGTGCCATGCTCAGCAGCGTATTGACCAACCCGGTGTCGGATTGGGCCACTGCTCCGTACGAAGCCGACTCCAAGGATTTCTGGATGCGTGCCACGGTCGCCGACGGTGTGCTGCGCCTGCAGGTCTCTGCGGACGGCCGTCACTGGCCGCTGGTGCGGCTGTGTCCGTTCCCGGTGGCAAGCGAGTATCTGGTCGGGCCGATGTGCTGCACGCCGGAGCGCGCCGGGTTGAAAGTGCGTTTCTCCGACTGGGCATTGCGCGCCCCGTTGGGCAAGGACCTGCACGATCTCAGTTGAGCGATGGGGTCATTGCTGCATTGCAGGTTGCGTGTGCGTTGCAGCGCGATGGACCGCGCATGCATCGTGAAAAACTCGCGTGGTGGTGTGCATGTCTGGCAACACCACGGCGCCGGACCTTCAGGGTAGACGCTGGAACGCTGTGGTCTGTTTGACGTACTCGGCCACCAAGTGCGCCTCCATGGGTTTGGCGAGCAGATACCCCTGCGCCTCATCGCATCCCCAACTGCGCAGCAAGGCGATTTCGTCGGCATGCTCGATGCCCTCGGCCACGGTGCGATAGCCCAATGCATTGGCCAGGCGCACCACCGCTTCCGCACGCATCTGCATGCCTGCCTTGTTGGCGATGCCGGTCACCAACGATCGGTCCAGCTTGAGCACATTGACCGGCAGTTCGGTGAGATAGCCGAAATTGCTGTAGCCGGTGCCGAAATCGTCGATGGCCACGCTCACGCCTGCGTCGCGCAATGCGCGCAGCCGCGGCACCGCTTCGACATTGCTGCGCAGCCAGCGGCCTTCGGTGATTTCCAACTCGATGCGTGCGGTGGGAATCGCCAGCTCCCTGCACCGGTCGATCACGTTCGCAGCAAGATTGATGTCGCCGAAATCGCGCGACGACAGATTGATGGAGATCGAAAAATCCAGTCCCTGGGCACGCCACTGCGCCAGCTGCGCCAGCTGCGCCAGCGCACTTTCGATCACCCAATTGGTGACCGTGCACATCAGCGCCGTTTTTTCGAACAGCGGGATGAACTCGTCCGGCCCGATCGGGCCGAGATTAGTGTGATGCCAGCGCAGCAAGGCCTCGAAGCCGGTCACCGATAGATCTTCAAGATCGATGCGTGGCTGGAATACAAGCCTGAAATCGCCGGCTTCCAAGGCTTTTTCGGCATCCAGCGCCAGCCGGTAGGAGCGCTGGATCGCATCGTCGTGCGATGCGCTATACCAGCACACGATGGTATGGTTGTTGATGGCATCGCCCAATGCCACCAGACCCTTGCGCATGACATCGTTGGTGTCCGGTTGCTGCGGGGCAAAGCGCACCACACCGGCATGAAAGGTCAGCGACATCGGGACGCCGGCGGCATCCACCGGCTTGTGCAGCATGTCGCGCAGATCCAGCAGCAGGTCTTCCATCTCATCCGGTGCGGAGTTGAGGAGAAAGAACGCAAAGCGCATGGGAGCCACGTGGTACACGATGGCCTTGCCGCGCAAGGCGCACGTCAACACGTAGCTGGCGTGACGGATCAATTCTTCCAGCGGCTGCATGCCCAGCGCCTGGCGCGCCTCGTTGGCGGCCTGGGTGTCGTAGACCTCGATGAAGGCCGCAATGGTGGGCACGCAGTGGCTGCCGAAGGCGAGGGCATCCAGATCCGATTGCAACTGACGCGTATTGAGCAAGCCGCTATGCGGTTCGCGTCGGCCGGCACCGAACTGCAGTTCAAGCTGTGCGGCCGCCACATTGGCAAACATCAGCAGTTGCTGATGCTCCTGGCTTGCCAGCCGGCGCTCGCGGGTGTCGATCAAGCATAACGTCCCGGAAATGCCTGTCTGCGGCGCACCCACGGGCACGCAGGCGATAAAGCGTGCAGGCAAACCGGGGAACGCGGCATCGCCGAGTTGAATCTGCGCAAGCGCAGCGTGTTCGATCAACTCAGCCACGCCATTGGGCGCCGCCGGAACCTGTTGGCACACGGCAATCGCCTGCTCGACATGATTGCTGCTGATGCCACGCGCTGCCAGCACGCGCAAGCGGCCACCTTCCGTGATCGTCAGCGCGGCAGCCGGCGCAACCAAGGCATGACAGAGCAATCGTGCGATTTGTTCCAGCGGCTCCATGCCGCCCAGATCGATCGGCACACCCGACCAGTCGAAGTGGCGATCTTGCAGTTTGTCGTCCAGGGCAAGCGTCATCTCGTCAGGTTCCGTGTTGGAGATCACATACTGCCTGCACTGCGACTAGAAACAAACCACGGTCATCGATAGGTGGCGAGATCTACGCAAACTGCGTGCCGCGCCTGATCGTCTTCGACATTTTTTACAAACGTTCATCTGCATAGCAGTCCCGACAATAAAATCTGCTGTCGCGTCCGCGATATACACATGGCGCACTCTGCCGTTCGATGTCGAATGGGGAATTGGTATTAATCGTTAAAGCGAGCTCATAAATTTGCTGGCGCGTAGAAGGTGGGAATTGTCGAGTTTGCCGTCCAGCGGTTTTTCGTTGAAAACGATTGTTTTACAGGTTCGATATAGCCTCACATGCGCATCAGTCTGCTTCAGATGATTCACGCTCATGCTGCCCAGTTGCGCGCAGATGGTTGATAAATATGTCTTTGTGTGAATCGTAGCGCACCTCAATATTTGCCTTTACGGATGAGTCGGTAAAGCGAGATAAACGAGCGCGAGCAAACCAGTCCGCAAATTCCGCTTATGTTATGAGCGAGTTTAAGGTTGGTGATATTCAGCACAGTTTCAGGTAGATCGTTTCGCCTATTAATTTAGGAAAGGGGCGATTTAGTAGTGGTATTGATCGATCGATTCATTTTTTCGGTGCTTCTTTTGTTCTTGATGGCAATTTTCTGAGGCGGCACTGCTGCCTTAAACCGGCTCTACCGTTATTCCAATCCTGTCTTTGGAGGCGCGTGCATGGGCACGCGTCGGTCTCTGGGCGGTACTTAGGGGAAATTTAATGAATCGAGCATTTGCGCTGGTCTGGAATGCAGCCATTGGCAATTGGGTGGTGACGCATGAATTGGTGCGTCGACGCCGCAAGCCCGGCGCTACCCGTCGTCAATTGCCCGCCTTGGTGGTCCTGGCGGTGGGGGCTGCCGCACCGATGCTGGCCTGGGGTGCGTGCACGCCAGCCATCCCGACAGCGGGCGTGACGGTCACTTGCTCGGGGACGCCCGTCACCAGTAACAGTTTCGCCAGCAGTGCCGGCAACCTGACCGTGAATATTGCGTCCGGCAGCCAGATGACCGCCGGTCTCGTCGGCGGTACGGCCATCGCCTTGAGCGGAACAAATCCCACCCTCAACAATGCAGGCACCGTCGACCCCTCTGTGCTTGGGCTGCTCTCGGTGCTGAGCAGCGGCGTGACGATGGGCAGTGCCACATCCACTGTAGTTTCCTTCAACAATCTCGCCGGCGGCACGATCTTCGGCACCGGCGGTTTGCTTGGCGCCAATCTGCTCAATCTCGACGGCATGGCGGTTGGGCTGACGTCGGCCAACAACGGCACGGTGCAGATCAACAATGCCGGCGTGATCGATAGCCGTCCGTTGCTGGGGCTGTCGATTCTGGGGCCGGACACGCCAGTGATCGCGGTGACCGGTGGAGGCACCGTCAACGCGGTCAATACCGGCACCATCAACGGGCGGGTCGGCTTTCAGAGTTCGGTCACCGGCAATACGTTCGTCAACTCGGGCGCCATCAACGGCAGTGTTTCGATGGGTGCGAGCAGCACGAACAGCTTCACTGCCGTGACGGGCGGCAGCGTCAACAGCGGGGCAGGACTTGCTTTGGAGTTGCTCGGCCCGAGCGGTTTGCTGAGTTTTGCGCAAACCGGCGTGGTGGATGGCGGCCTGGGCGGCAACAACACGCTGATCCTGCAGAATTCGGCGGTCGGTACCGGCAGCGGCAGCACCGGCACAGGGACGTTGAGCACCGCGCAATACATCAATTTCGGCAATTTGCGCGTCAACAGCGGCACGTGGGCGGTTGGGGGCGCGAGCAACTTCGGCAACAGCGCGCTCAATGGCGGCGTGCTGCAGTTCGCCAATGCCGCGCAGTTGGGCAACACCATCACCGCCAACGGCGGCGCCCTGCAAGCCACGGCTGCGGGCCTGACGCTGTCACCGACCAATGGGGTTGCGCTGGGCGCAGGCGGGCTGACCGTGCAGGGCACCAATAACCTGACCATCGGCAGCCCGATCACCGGTGCCGGTGCGTTGGCCAAGACCGGCACCGGCGGACTGGCGCTGACCGGGACCAGCACGTTTACCGGCGGCGTCAACTTGAGCGGTGGCGCATTGACGGTCGGCACCAACAGTGCGTTGGGCACCGGCACCGTCACCGCATCTGGCGGCAGCATCTTGGCTGGTGCTTCGGTGAACCTGGCCAATGCATTTTCGCTGAGCAACACGGTTGGGATAGGCGGTGCAAATGCGCTGCGGATTGGTGGCACGGTCAGTGGCACCGGGGTGCTCGACAAGGTCGGCACCGGTACGTTGACCTTGGGCGGCAGCAATACCTACAGCGGCGGCACCACGTTGGGCGCAGGAAGCGTGCTGCTGGAAACTTCTGGTGCGCTCGGCACTGGCACCGTCACTGCAGCAGGCGGTTTGCTGGATAACACTGCGCCGCTGTCGCTGACCAACAATTTCGCATTGACCAACACGCTGGGCTTGGGTGCCAGCGGCAACGCGCTGACCTTGAGCGGAACGCTGGCCGGCGTTGGTGGCGTCAACAAAACCGGTGCCGGCGCGCTGACGCTCGGCGGTTCCAATACCTACAGCGGCGGCACCACGCTGGCAGCGGGCACGCTGCAACTGGGTACTGCGTCCGCATTGGGCACCGGCGCATTGAATGTCACCGGAGCATCCAGCCTCAGCACGACTGCGCCGTTGACAGTGACCAATGGCATCAACCTTGCTGCGCCGTTGAACTGGACCGGCACGCAGGCGCTCACGCTCGGCGGTGCCATCAATGGTGCCGGCAGCTTGATCAAGAGCGGCATCGGCGATCTCACGCTGACCAACTCCAATGCCTATACCGGCGGTACCACGCTCAGCGCCGGGCGGTTGGTGGTCGGTTCGAATACCGCATTGGGCGCCGGCACACTCACCGCCAGCGGTGGCCAGCTCGATGCCACCGCTGCGGCAACGTTGGGCAACGCAGTTGCGTTAACCGGGACGTTGGGCGTAGGCAGTAGCGGCAATGCACTGAATCTCACCGGCACCATCAGCGGTGCCGGCGCATTGAACAAACTCGGTGGCGGGACGCTGACGCTGGGCGGCTTGAACACGTATACCGGTGGCACCGGCCTCAATGCCGGCACCTTGCAGCTAGCCAGCGGCACCGCACTGGGCACCGGTGCGTTGAATGTCACCGGCTCTGCGATCTTGCAAAACACGGTCGCCGCCACGCTGACGAATGCCGTGACGTTGAGCGCCGGCGCTCTGACGCTCAACGGCGCGCCCGCGTTGACGCTGGGCGGCACCATCAGCGGTGCCGGCAGTCTGGTCAAATCCGGCGGCGATCTCACGCTAAGCGGCAACAACACGTATGCCGGCGGCACCACACTCAATACCGGCAAGCTCACGGTGGGAAGCAACACCGCGCTCGGTAGCGGGACAGTGGCCGCAGCGACAGGCACGACGTTGGACACCGCAGTGGTGAGCACGCTCGCCAATGCAATTGCACTGGCAGGGCAACTCAATGTCGGCGGCAGCAATGCGCTCACGCTGACCGGTGCCATCAGTGGCGCCGGCAGCCTGGATAAACTCGGCCCGGCCAGCCTGACCCTGACCGGCAACAACACCTACGTGGGCGGCACCCGCCTGACTGCAGGCAGCCTGATTCTGGGCAGCGATACCGCGCTGGGCGCAGGTAGCCTGAGCGTGAGCGGCGGCCTGCTCGATAGCACCGCGGCACGCGTGGTGGCCAACAGCGTAGTGCTGGATGCGGATCTGCAACTCGGTGGCGGCCAGGACCTCACCCTCACCGGCGGCATCAGCGGCACCGGTGGCTTGATCAAGGATGGCGCTGCGGCGCTGACACTGACTGGCGCAAACACCTTCAACGGCGGCGTGGATCTCAACGCGGGCAGCCTGTTGATCGGCAGCGGTGCTGCATTGGGCAGCGGCGTGTTGACGGCAGCCGGCGGCACGCAACTGCAGGCCACCGCGGCGGCCACGGTCGGCAACGATGTGGTACTCAATGGTGCGCTGTCGTTGACCGGCAACAACGACCTGGGCCTGACCGGCACCGTGAGCGGCACCGGCAGCCTGGTCAAGCAGGGCACGGGTGCGCTCACACTCAACGGCAACAACGTCTACGCCGGCGGCACGCTGTTGAACGATGGTGCGCTGGTGGTGGGGAGCAATACCGCGCTCGGCAGCGGTGCACTCACTGCCGGCAACGGCACGCTGCTCACTGCCGCCACCGCAGTGACCCTGCAGAACGCGGTCACCGTGGATGGCGCGCTCACGATCGATGGACAGGACCTCACCCTCGATGGCGTGATCGATGGCGCCGGCAGCTTGATCAAGACCGGCACGCAAACGCTCACTCTCAACGGCAACAACACCTGGGGCGGTGGGCTGCAATTGCAGAGCGGGGCGTTGCTGGTGGGCAGCGATACGGCATTGGGTGTGGGCACCTTGACCGCCGCAGGCGGTACCGCATTGGATGCAAGCACCGCCGTGGCGCTGGGCAATGCAGTCGCGTTGAATGGCACGCTGACATTGCCAGGCACACAGGATATTGCGCTCAACGGTGTCATCAGCGGCATCGGCGGCCTCAACAAACAGGGCAACGCCACCGTGACGTTGAGCAACGCCAACACCTTCAGCGCTGGCGTTGCACTGGATGCAGGGCAACTGGTGCTTGGCAACAATGACGCGCTCGGCGTGGGCGGCTTAGTGGTCAGCGGCGCTGCCGAACTGGATACCACCGCCGCGTTGACGGTGGGCAACAACGTCTTGTTGAATGCTCCACTGACGCTGGTTGGCAGCAACGATCTGGCCTTGAACGGCACCCTCAGCGGCGCCGGTAGCCTGATCAAGAATGGCACCACCACACTGTCGCTCACTGCGAGCAACAGCTACAGCGGCGGTACCAGCCTGACCGCAGGCACCATTGCGCTGGGAGCCGACAATGCGCTTGGCACCGGTAGCCTGTCGGTGCTCGGTAATTCGGTATTGAGCAATGCGGTCGCTGTGGCGCTGGGCAACGATATCGCACTGGGCGCCGCGCTGACGGTGGATAACGCCGCAGACATGCTGGCCAGTGGCGCCATCAGTGGTGGCGGCGATCTGATCAAGACCGGCCTCGGCACACTGACCTTGAGCGGCACCAACAGCTATACCGGCCCGCTGGCCATCCAGGCGGGTACCGTGGTGGCCAGCACTGCTGCCTCGCTCGGCAACGCCAGTAATGTGGATGTCGCAGCAGGCGCGCTGTTGAATCTGACCAACGGTGGCTTGATCACCGCGCTCAGCGGTGCAGGCGGCGTCGATACCGATGCCGGCGCCACACTGCAACTGGGCGGCGGAGATTTCGCCGGCAGCCTGGGCGGCGGCGGTAATCTGGACAAGGTAGGCACCGGCACCGTGCGCTTGCTGGCCAACAGCGTGATTGGCGGCACCACGCAGGTCAGCGGGGGCACGCTCGATGTGGTCGGCAGCCTCGGCACCAGCGCGTTGAACGTGGCGTTGGGCGGCACGCTGACCGGCACCGGCACCGCCGGTAACGTGGGCGCTGCCGTGACCATCAGTGATGGCGGCCGGCTCGCACTGACCAGCGGTTCGTCGTTGAGTCTGGGTGCGTTGACCCTGGCACCGGGCGCATTCGTCGATGTGGCGTTGGGCGCGCCGAGCGCAACCCGCTTGCTCGCAGTCAATGGCGATCTCACCCTGGACGGCACGCTCAACATCACCGATATCGGCGGCTTCGGTACCGGTGTGTATCGCTTGATCGACTACACCGGCGCGCTCACCAACAACGGCATGCTGATCGGGCTGTTTCCCGGCAGTGTGGATATCAGCCAGCTTGCCTTGCAGACGGCCATCGGCCAGCAACTCAATCTGGTGGTGACCGCGCCGGGCAGCATCGTGCAGTTCTGGGACGGTGTGCAGACCACGGCCAATGGCACCATTGATGGCGGTGCCGGCACCTGGGGTGCGGCCACCAACTGGACCGGCCAGGACGGTAGCGCCAACAGCACCTGGCAGGGCGATTTCGCGGTATTTTCCGGTGCTGCGGGCACCGTGGGCGTACAGGGCACGCAGAACATCGGTGGCCTGCAGTTCGTGACCGATGGCTATCGGTTGACCGATGCCGGCGCGGGCGCACTGGCGGTGACGGACCCGCTGACCGCCATCCGCGTAGACCCGGGCGCAACGGCCGGCATCGATGTGGCCATCACCGGCATCGGCGGTGTGCAGAAGCTCGACACCGGCACGCTGGTGCTGAGTGGTCCCAACACCTACACCGGCGGCACCGCGCTCGGCGGCGGCAGCCTGGTGTTGGGCAATGCGCAGGCGCTGGGCACCGGTACGCTGACCGCCGCAGCGGGCACCACGCTCGATACCAATCAGGCATTGTCCGTCGGCAACGCGGTGGTGCTCGATGGTGGGTTGAGCTTGCCCGGCAGCAACGATCTGACATTGACAGGCGCCATCAGCGGTGCCGGCAGCTTGATCAAGAACGGCACCTCCACGCTCACGTTGGATGGCGGCAACAGCTACCTCGGTGGCAGCGTATTGAACGCCGGCACGCTGGCGGTGGGCAGCAACACCGCACTCGGTGCAGGCAGCCTGTCGGTACTGGGCGATGCGACCTTGAGCAATGCGATCGCCTTGGCGCTGGGCAACAACGTCAACCTGGGCGCCAACCTGACCATCGCCAGTGCCGACGATCTGGCGTTGACCGGCGTGCTCACGGGCGCGGGCGCGCTGACCAAGACCGGGCTGGGCACTTTGACCTTGTCGGGCAGCAATCTGTTCAGTGGACCGGTGTCGGTACAGAGCGGCGTGCTTGCCACCTCTGCCACCGGCACATTGGGAAGCACTGCCAGCGTGGATGTCGCGGCAGGGGCTGGGCTCTCGCTCGGCAGCAACACCGCATTGAACAGCGTCACTGGCTTGGGCAATGTCGCGATCCTGGGCGGCAGCACCTTGCAAGTGGGCGTCAACAACACAAGCAGCACCTTTGCAGGTGCGTTGAGCGATGCCGGCAATCTCGAAAAAGTCGGCACCGGCACCGTGCAACTCACCGGCACCAGCGCGATTGGGGGAACCACACAGATCACGGCCGGCACGCTGGATGTGGATGGCACGCTGGGCAGTACCGGTGGCGTCACGGTGGGCGCCGGCGGCACGCTCAGCGGCAGCGGCGTGGTCGACGCTGCGGTTGCGGTGAACGACGGTGGTCGTCTGGTGGTGACCAGTGGCTCGCTGTTGACCACCGGCAGCCTGAGCATGGCGCCCAATGCCACGCTCGATGCGTTCCTGGGTATCCCCAGCCAAACCGGGGTATTGGCGGTCAACGGCAACCTGACGCTGGATGGCACGCTCAACATCACCGACATCGGCGGCTTCGGCACCGGCGTGTATCGCTTGATCGATTACACCGGCGCGTTGACCGACAATGGCATGGGCTTTGGCACATTGCCGGGCACGATCGATCCCACCCAGCTGACACTGCAGACCGCGTTGGCGCAGCAGGTCAATGTGGTGTTGCTGGCATCTGGCAGCAACGTGCAGTTCTGGGATGGCGCGCAAACCATCGCCAATGGCAGCGCCGATGGCGGTACCGGTGTGTGGACTGCCGGCACCACCAACTGGACCTCGATCGATGGGCTGACCAACAGCGACTGGCAGAACAGCTTTGCGGTCTTCGCCGGCAACGCCGGCACCGTGGGCGTGCAGGGCACCCAAGGCATCACCGGCATGCAGTTCATCACCGACGGCTATGTGCTGAGCGATGCAGGTGGCGGCGCACTGAGCGCCAACGCGGCGAACACCATCATCCGCGTCGACCCCGGCGTGACCGGCACCATCGATGTCGCCATCGGCGGCACCGGCACGTTGCAGAAGCTCGACACCGGTACGCTGGTGCTGAGTGGTCCCAATACCTACACCGGCGGCACCGCGCTCGGCGGCGGCAGCCTGGTGTTGGGCAATGCGCAAGCGCTGGGCACCGGTACGCTGACCGCCGCAGCGGGCACCACGCTCGATACCAATCAGGCATTGGCGGTCGGCAATGCGGTGGTGCTCGAGGGTGGGTTGCGCTTGCCCGGCAGCAACGATCTGGCATTGACAGGCGCGATCAGCGGTGCCGGCAGCCTGATCAAGAACGGCACGTCCACACTCACGCTGAGCGGCAACAATACGTATGCCGGCGGTACGGTGCTCAGCGATGGCACTCTGGCGGTGGCCGGCAACACCGCGTTGGGTAGCGGCACCTTGTCGGTGACCGGCGATTCGGTGCTGAGCAATGCGGTTGCCGCCGCACTGGGCAATGCGGTCACGCTGGGCGCGGCGCTCACCGTCGATAACCCGGCCGACCTCACGCTTGCCGGCAACATCAGCGGTAGCGGTGCGTTGATCAAGACCAGCACCGGCACGCTGACCCTGGACGGCAGCAATAGCTACAGCGGTGGTACTACGCTGACCGCGGGTACGCTGGTGGGAGATAGCGCAAGTCTGCAAGGCGTCATCGTCGACAACGCGACGTTGGCGTTCAACCAGGTAGCCGATGGCGTGTTCAACGGTTCGATCACCGGCACCGGCACTGTGATCAAGGACGGCGCCGGCGCCTTGCTGCTCAACGGTGCCAATGGCTATACCGGCGGCACCAGCATCGTGGCCGGCACCCTGGTTGGCGACACCGCCAGCCTGCAGGGCGATATCGCCAACAACGCGGCGTTGGTCTTCAACCAGACCACCGGCGGCGTGTATGCCGGCGCGGTCAGCGGGACTGGCTCGCTGGAAAAGACTGGCAGCGGCGTGCTGCAATTGATCGGCGCCAACAGCTACACCGGCGGCACCGTCATCAGCGCCGGCAGCTTGATCGGCACTACCACCAGCCTGCAAGGCAACGTGGTCGATAACGCCACGTTGATCTTCGACCAGGCCACCGACGGCACGTTTGCCGGCGCGGTCAGCGGCACCGGCAGTGTGATCAAGCAGGGCGCCGGCGCGTTGACCTTGGTGGCGCCCAACACCTACAGCGGCGGGACCACCATCGCCAGTGGCAGCCTGATCGGCACCACTGTCAGCCTGCAGGGCAACATCGTCGACAATGCGGTGCTGGTGTTTGATCAGGCGACCGATGGGAGCTACGCCGGCACCGTCACCGGCAGCGGTGCGTTGATCAAGAACGGCACCGGCGCGCTGACCTTGGATGGCGCCAACGGCTATCTGGGCGGCACCACCATCAATGCGGGTACGCTGATCGGCAATACCACCAGCCTGCAAGGCGACATCACCAACAACAGCACGTTGACGTTTCTGCAAAACAATGCAGGCACTTATACAGGCCGGCTATTCGGGGGTGGCAGCTTAATCAAGCTGGGAAGCGGCAGGCTGTTGTTCACTGCAAACAGCGGCACCTTCACCGGCCCCACGCAAGTCAACGCCGGCACACTGAGCGTGGGCAACCCGGCCAATCCGGGCGCTGCGTTGGGCGGGCCGGTCACCGTGGGCCCGGGCGGCACGCTCACCGGCAGCGGCAGTATCGGCAGCCTGGTGTCGTCGGGCACGGTGGCCATCGGAGGCACCGATGGCACCATCAGCGTCGGCGGCAATGCCACGTTTGCGCCGGGTTCCACCTTGGTGGTCACGCCCGGTGACGGCGGCGCGGTGACGCCGGTGACGGTGGGCGGCGCAGCCACCGTGGCGACCGGTACCACCCTGCAGTTGGTGCGAGCGCCCGACCTGCCATTGTTCACCGAGATTCCGGTGATCAGCGCCAGCGGCGGCCTCACCGGACAGTTCACCAACGTCATCTCCGATTACGCCTTTATCGAGCCGAATATGAGCGCCACCGCCACCGGCCTGTCGGTCACGTTCGGTCGCAACACCGTGGGCATGGTGGACGCGGTGACCACGCCAAACCAGCAGTCCACTGCGGCGGCCGTGGATGGCTTGCCGAACACCAGCCCGATCTATCAAGCCGTGGTGCGTTTGCCAGACGATCCGGAAGCGATTCGCACCGCGTTCGCATCGCTCTCGGGCGAAAGCCATGCCAGCACCGCTACCGCACTGCTGGAGAGTCGCTTCCTCAACAGCGGCATCGCCAACCATCTGCGTGGCGACAGCCAGAACTCGCTGGTCGGCGACACGATGGTATGGATCACCGGGCGCAGTCTGCCCAACCGTGTCGATGGCGATGCCAATGCGGTGTCTGTGCGCCGCGAGGACAATGGCGTCATGGCCGGTGCGGAACGCCGTGTTGGCGAACGCAGCGTGGTGGGCGTCGCGGTAGGCAACCAGGACATCGAGAGCTGGTCGCGCGAATGGGGCGATCGCGCCGATGTGGATGGCACCCACGCCGGGGTGTATGGCCGGGCGGACTGGTCAGCCTTCTCGCTGCAGGGCGCGGTGGATTACGCCAGCTATGACGTCGACAGCACGCGTCGGGTGATGTTGCCCGACGTGCTCGAAGAACGTCTGAGCAGCCGCTACGACGCAACCGCAGTGACGGTCTCGCTGGAAGCAGCCTGGAATCTGCGCACCGAGAGTGCGGTGTACAGCCCCTTCATTGCGGCCGATTACACCCGTCTGAAGACCGACGGTTTCACCGAGCGCGGCGGCATTTCCGCGCTGTCGGTGGACAGTGCCAGCGATACCTTCAGCACTGCCACGCTGGGTGTGCGTGGGCATTGGGACCTCGGCCAGAAGGCGGCGTTGTACGCGTCGGCAGGCTGGCGGCACGCCTTCGGCGACCGCTCCGTGCAGCGCTCGGCCGGCTTCGTCGGCACCGCCTCGGAGTTCTCGGTGCAAAGCGTCACCTGGGCCAAGAATGCGGCCATCGGCGAGTTGGGCATTAGTCTGATCACCTCGCCGCGCAGCCGATTTGCGTTGTCGCTGCAAGGACTCAGTGGCGACGGCCAGACTGCGTACGGCGGCCAGGCGACCTGGGGGATGAGCTTCTGAGTCCTGGCCTGCCGCATGCGTGACACTGGAAAACGCCTCGGCACGCCGGGGCGTTTTTTGCGTTTTTTCTAAGTGCGTCGCGCGAGTCGTGAGGCATGCACCTGGGCGTTCGCATGCGTTGCTGCGATCAGCTCAGCGCATGACCGTGATAGGCGTAGACGCGCTGCCTGCGTGCCGTGTTGCTTGAGGGTTGCACTCGCAAACCGCCTAGACCGTCACTGCGGCTGCCATCAGCCGATGGCGCATGCGCTGGCATGCAACACAGCAAGCACCCCGCGCGACCCGTCGCGCAGCGCGCCTCACAGCCCGATGCGTTCCGCCAGACGCACCAGCTCGGCCAGCGAGCCGGCCTGCATCTTGCGCATGGCCTGCCCACGCCGCACTTTTACGGTGATCTCGCTGAGGTGCAAGCGCGCGGCCACCTGCTTGTTCAACAGGCCTTGCACCACCAGCCGCGTCACATCCTGCTCGCCGCTGCTCAGCGACTCCCAACGTGCACGCAATTCGGCAGCAACCGCATCGCTCTGACGGCGCGCACGGTCGCGGCGGATCCCGTCCTGAATTGCATCCAGCAGGGCCTGATCGCGGAATGGCTTGGTCAGGAACTCGATCGCGCCGTTCTTCATCGCTTCCACGCCCATCGCAATATCGCCATGACCGGTGATGAAGATGGTCGGCAGTGCAACGCCGGATTCGACCATGCGCCTGTGGAATTCCATCCCGCTCTGGCCTGGCATGCGGATGTCGAGCACCAGGCAAGCGGGGGCATCCTGTCGCCCATGCGCCAGGAATTGATCGGTGGAGCCGAACGCATAGACCTGTAGCCCGACCGAGGCGAACAGATCTTCCAATGCGGCGCGCATCGAGGCATCGTCGTCGATGAGATACACCACCGGAGCCATCTCGCTCATTGCCTGCGCTCCGCCGCGGCCAAGGGCAGGCGCAGACCGAAGCGCGCACCGCGCGTGCCGGCCGGTTCGGCCCAGATCTGGCCGCCGTTGGCTTCCATGATGGTGCGGCTGATGCTCAAGCCAATGCCCATTCCATCGTCCTTGGTGCTCCAGAATGCTTCGAAGACATGCGCCAGTGCGTCGTCGGACAAACCCGGGCCGGTATCGTCGATGCACAGGCACGCCCACGCGCCATCGGGGTGCGAGCGCACGCGAATGCTGCGCGCCTCATCCGGCAGAGTGGCCAGCGCCTCCACCGCGTTGAGCAGCAGATTGCCGATCACCTGTTGAATCTGCACACCATCGGCCAGCACCGCAGGCAGGGCAGGGTCCAGTTCCAGCGACAACGCAATTGCATGGCGCTCGGTCTCGCCACGGGTCAGCGCAATCATGTCGAGCACGGTACGGTTCAAATCCAGCGGCTGGCGCTGGCTCGCCTCGCCGCGCGCCAGCGCGCGCATGCGCGCGATGATGGCGCTGGCGCGACCGGCATCGGCGAGCATGCGTTCCAGTGCGGCATCGGCTTTGGCCAGGTTGGGCGGTTGTTGCGCCAACCAGCGCTGGCAGGCGTTGCCGCTGGTCACGATGGCCGCCAACGGCTGATTGACTTCGTGCGCGATCGACGCGGCCAGCCCGCCCATGCTGCCACTGCGGGTCAGCCGCAGCAGCCGCGCTTGCGCGGCATGTGCGCTGGCCTTGGCCGCTTCCATCTGCACCGCCAGGTACGTGGTGATCGCAACCACCACCGCGCTGATGCAGGAATTGATCACGCCCACGCGGTAGCTGCCAGCCGGGGTGAGATGGAAGCTGAGCACGATCAGCGCAATGCAGGTCGCCGCCAACGCCACCACGCCCGCGCGCGTGAGCAGGCGCACCGACAGCAGCACCACCAGGGTATAGAACAAGGCCGCAGCCACCGCGTAGTCGGTGAAGGTGTCGGCCACGAAGATCACCGCCATGCCGGCAACCAGCCCGACCATGCCAAGCAGGTCGGTGCGTGTCGGCGGCGAGCGGAACAGAGAGGTCATGCGCATGGCGACGATTGTCTCAGCTGAGAGCGCCTTGTTCGCAAAACGGGCGCTGGATACAGCGCTTGATTCATGGTGCCGCGGCCTGGGGTGTCTGTGCCGATGGCGACCACCACGGCCCGCCACCCAGGGCCTGATACAGCGCCACGGTGTCGGTGTAGCGTGCGGCTTGTGCCTGCACCGTGGCCGCCTGCGTGCTTTGGTAGGCCTGCTGCGCCTGCAGCAGATCGGCCATTCCCACCGCGCCTGCCGCCTGTTGACGTTGCACCACCGCCAGCGTGCGCTCCGCCAGCGCCTGCGCATCGGCAGATGCACGCAGGCTTTGCACGTCGCTCTGCAGCGCGGTGAGTGCATTGGAGACCTCGCCAAACGCGTTCAACACCACACTGCGGTATTGCGCCATGGCCTGCGCGTAGCCCGCTTCGGCCGCCCGTTGCTGATGCGCAAGCGCACCGCCATGGAACAGCGGCTGCAGCAGGGTGCCGGCCAGCGACCATTGCGTATTACGGGCAGCGAACATGCGGCCGACACTGGTCGCAGAGCCGCCGCTGGCCGCGCTCAGGGTGATGGAGGGCAAGCGCGCCGCCGCCGCCACGCCGATCAGCGCGCTGGCAGCATGCGCTTGCGCTTCGGCGGCGCGGATATCCGGCCGGCGGTCGACCAGCCGTGACGGCAGCGATAACGGCAGTTGCGCCGGAAGCTGCAGCGTGTCCAGCGTCAATGCCGCATCAGCGGCGTCGCTGGGCAAGTGCCCACCCAGAATCGCCAGCAGGGTGCGTTGTTGTTCCAGCTGTTTTTCCAGTCCAGGTATCGCGGCCTGTGTCTGCGCCAAGGCCGTGCGTTGGGCCAGCACCTGCGCTGCACCGATGGCGCCGAGCGTCTGCTGCCGTTCGGTGAGCGTGCATAGCTGTTCGGCGATGGCGACCTGCGCGCGTGCAGCATCCAGTTGCGCGCGTATGGAGGCTTCGCCAATGGCCGCGTTGACCACGTTTGCCGTAAGACTCAGATACGCCGCATCGCGCTGATCGCGCTGCGCTTGTGCCTGCGCACCCACCGCTTCCACTTGCCGCCGCGTGCTGCCAAACACGTCCAGCGTATAACTCACGCTGAGCTGTGCAGTGCGTAGCGCATAGGGCGTGTCGATGCCGGCATCCGGCGCCGGAACCACCGAGTCGCGCTGCCGGCTGGCATCCACACGCAGATCTGCTTGCGGCAGCCAGGCACCGCGTTGCGCGGCCAGCGTCTGTTGCGCCTGCCGCAGTGCCGCATCGGCAGCCTGCAGGTCAGGATTGGCACGCAATGCACGCTCCACCACAGCATTCAGTTGCGGCGAGCCGAATGCGCGCCACCAGGCGGCCGGCACCTCCTGCCCGGGTGCGAACTGTTGCGCACCACCATGCGCTACGTCGGCGGCTGCGGTCGCTGCAGGCAGGGCGTTGGCGGTGTAGCGGTCGGTAGCGGGCGGAGCGGGGCGCTGAAAGTCCGGCCCCACTGCGCAGGCGGCGAGCGACACCGCCACTGCACCTGCGAGCAAAGCGCTGCGAACGTGTCTCATGCGGTTGTCTCCTGGCGGCCCCGACGCGTTGCGACGAAGGCTTCCATCAGGTAGTACAGCGATGGCAACAACACCAGCGTGAGCACCGTGGCGGTGACCAACCCGCCAACCACCACCGTGGCCAACGGGCGTTGCACATCGCTGCCCAGGCCGGTGGCGAGCATCGCCGGTGCCAGGCCAAGTGCTGCCACCGTCGCGGTCATCAGCACCGGACGCATGCGGCTCACCGCGCCGGCCACCACCGCCTCGCGCAATGCCATGCCGGCGTCCTGACGCAATCGGTTGATCTGCGCCAGCATCAGCACCGCGTTCAAGACCGCCACGCCGAACAAGGCGATGAAGCCCACCGCACTGGAGACGTTGAGCGTCATCCCGCGTAAGTGCAATGCGGCCAGCCCACCGATCATGGCCAGCGGCACGGCGGCCAGCACCAATGTTGGCTGGCGCAGGTTGCCGAACGCGCCGAACAACAGCACGAACATGATGCACAAGGTGGTCGGCAGCACCACCAGCAAGCGGGCCTGGGCACGCTGCAGGTTTTCGAACTGGCCGCCCCACACCAACTGCATGTGTTGCGGGTCGAGGCGCACCTGCCGCGCGAGCGTGGCCTGCGCATCGCTCAGGAAACTGGACAGATCGCGCCCGCGCACGTTGAGCCGCACGATGATGTTGCGCCTCCCCATCTCACGCACGATCACGCTCTGACCGCTGGTGGTCTCGATGCTGGCCACTGCCGATAGCGGTAGCTCGGCACCGGTGGCAGTACGCAAGCGCAACGCACCGATCGCCTGCGGATCGTTGCGATACCGTTGCGGAAAGCGCACGGTGAGGTCGTAGCTCTTCTCGCCGAGATACATCTGCCCGATCGGGCTGCCGCCGATGCCGGTGGAAATCAGGTCCGACACATCGGCCGCGTTGATGCCATAGCGTGCCGCCGCCTCGCGGTCGAAACGTACCTGCAGGTTGGGCAAGGGCGGCTCCACATCCACGGCGATGTCCGCAGCTCCCGGGACCTTGTGCAAGGCTGCGGCCACCTGGTCGGCAACGCCACGTACCTGCTGCAGATCGTCGCCGAACACCTTGACGGTCAGATCGCTGTGCGCGCCGGAGAGCTTGTCCTGCACGCCGTCGATCATCGGTTGCATCATGCTGACCGTGTAGCCTGGCATCTGTGCATAGCGCGCGCCGAGCGCAGCGATCAGCGCCTGCTTGTCCATGCCCGATGGCCACTGCCTGTACGGGCGCAGGCCGACGCTCGCTTCGATGTGCGAAGGCGTCCAGTAGTCGGTGCCATCGTCGTTGCGCCCGGTCTGGGTTACCACGTACGACACCTCGGGAAATTCCAGCGTGGCCTTGCGCAAGGCGTTGGCCATGCTCGCCGCCTTGTCCAGGGTGATGCCTGGCGGCATCTGTACCTGCAGCCACAGCGAGCCTTCATCGATATACGGCAGGAAATCGCGACCAATGCTGCCACCCAGCACCGCCAGCACGCACAACGCCAGCGCAGCACAGGCCAACAACCAGCCGCGACGGCCAACGCTACGCTCCAGCAATGCGCGGTAGCGCTGCCCCAGTGTTTCCAATACGCGGTTGTGCAGCATCTTGCGTGGCTTGCGGAACGCCAGCCACGCCAGGGCGGGAATCAGGGTCAATGCCACCAACAACGCACCGATCAGCGCCGCGCCCACCGCGTAGGCCATCGGCGAAAACAGCTTGTACTCGATACGCTCGAACGCCAGCAGCGGCAGATAGGCACACCCGATCACCGCCATGCCGAAGAAGATCGGCCGCGCCACGTGCAAGGTGGCGTCGATCGCATCGTGCGCGGTCAACGCACGTTCGCTGTTTTCTTCGCGCAGGCGCAGGACGTTTTCCACCAGCACCACCGCGCCATCGACCAGGATGCCGAAGTCGATCGCGCCCAAGGACAGCAGATTGGCCGGAATCTTGAGGTGGTGCATGAAGATGAAGGCGATCAACAGCGACAGCGGGATGGTCAGCGACACGATTGCCGCCGCGCGCGGGCTGCCGAGGAAAATCAACAGCACCACGCACACCAACAGCATGCCTTCGGTGAGCGTGGCGCTGACCGTGTGCAGCGTGGCGTCGATCAACGCGGTGCGATCCAGATACGGCACCACCTTGACGTCCTTGGGCAACACGCTGTCGTTGAGCTCCTGCACCGCGCTGTGGAGGCCTTGCAGCGCCACCGAGGGGTTGCTGTCCTTGAGCAGCAGCGCGATCCCTTCGATGGTGTCCGGGTTGCTGTCCTTGCCCAGGATGCCGCGCCGCTCCACATTGTCGTAGCGCACCTCGCCCAGGTCCTTGACCAGCACCGGCACGCCATTGCTGCTGCTCACCACCACGTTGCCGATGTCCTGCAACGAGTGCAGCAGGCCGATGCCGCGGATCACGTAACTCTGCTCGCCGCGATCCATCACGCTGCCACCGCCGTCGGCGTTGTTACTGGTGATGGCGCTCTTGACCTGCTGCAACGACAGCCCGTAACGGGTCAGGCGATCCGGTTCCAGCGCCAGGGAAAACTGCGTGGTGAGACCGCCGAAGTTGGTGACATCGGCCACGCCTGGCACCTTCTGCAGGCGCGGAATCACCGTCCAGAATTGCAGGTCCGACAGCTCGCGCAAGCTGCGGGTTTTCGATTCCAACGTGTAGCGATAGATCTCGCCGGTGGGGGAGGTATACGGGTCGAGCCCGGGAATCGCGCCATAGGGCAGGGTGACCGCCTGTATGCGTTCCAGCACGCGCTGACGCGCGAAGTAACCTTCCGTCCCGTCATCGAAGACCAACGTGATCAACGAAAGAGCGAACAGACTGCGCGAGCGCAGCACATGCAGGCCAGGCGTGCCCATCAACGCACGTTCCAGCGGCACGGTGATCTGCTGTTCCACTTCCTCCGCACCCAGGCCCGGTACCTGCGTGACCACTTGCGAAGTGACATCTGCGATATCCGGATAGGCTTCGACCGGCAGCTGCTTCCAGCTCCATGCACCGTATAACGCCACCAGTGCGAAGACCAGCCAGACGATGCCACGACGCTGAAAGCAGGTGGTGATGATCGACTCAATCATTGAGCAAGGCTCCGTCCTTGATCAACACACGCTCGCCTGCCTTTAAGCCGGACAGGATCTCGGTATACCCATCCAGCGCACGGCCGGTGGCCACGATGCGCGAGCGATAAACGAACGGCGCGGTTTCGACAAATACCCGCGTATATAGCCCCATCTGCAAAAGCGCGCTGTCGGGAACCATCAACGCCTGCTGTGGACGCGATTGAAACTGGGCGCGTGCGAACATGCCGGGCTTGAGCAGGCCTTCGCGGTTAGTCAACGCCACCCTGACCTTCAACGTGCGGGTGGTGGGATCGAGCAAATCGTCCAGGTGTTGCACCTGCCCGGCGAAGCGTTGGCCTGGATAGGTATCCAGGCTGGCAATGACCGGCTGCCCTTCGAAGACCTGGCCGATCTCGCGCTCTGGCACGCTGGAGGTCAGCCAGACCTGCGAGATATCGGCCACCGTCATCAACGGTGCGGTGGTGTCGTTCCAGAAGCCGCCCGGCGCGGCATTCAGCTCCACCACGCGGCCGGCAATGGGTGCACGCAATGCATAGCGGCGATGCGAGGCGGCTTGCGCGGCCACATCCAGCTGGGCAAGCCGATCGCTGGCTGCACGCGCCTCGTTCTGCGCACTGTCGAAGACCTGCTGCGCTGCCTGCAGATCACGTTCGGCTGAAATGCTGTCTGCGGTTAGTGCCTTCTGGCGGGCAAGTTCCAGACGCGCTTGTTGCAGCGTTGCGTTCGCCTTGCCGGCCTCGCTGTAGGCACTGGCAAGTTCGGCCGAATCGAGCACGCATAGCACATCGCCGGCACGCACCGTGTCGCCCAGGGTCTTGGGCAATGCGACAACGCGCCCGGCCAGGGGCGGCGTCACCCGCACCAGCCGCTCGGGCAACACCTCGATCACTGCCGGCATCTGCAGCGGCGGGGCGATGGTCTGGCTGCGGACCGCCTGCACGCGCAGGCTCGCACGCAACGGCGAGTGCGCCGGCACGATCACCTGCGTGTTGGTGTGGATCAGCAGCGGCGGTGGAGCAGCCGGCGGCGGCGCGGCACCGCAGCCAGCCAGCAGGCTGCCGACACAGGCAGCTGCCAGCGTAGAACGCAGGAAGAGGGACGACATGCGGTGACTCGAACGGGGGAGAGGGAAGGCGTTGCACACGCGATCAGCGACGCGCGACAGCGGCCGCGGTCGCATTGGCGATTGGAGGCACGCTCGCTGCCGGCAGCGGCGGACATCGGCATCGCACCCATGGCACTCGCCACAGGAGTGAAGTTGCGCGCCTGCCATCGGGGCCGGCGCAGTGACGACGCGTGCTGCAGCCGCGTCGATGGCGTGCATGGTGCCAGCCGTCAGTGCGTGAAACCAGGGGTTTTCAGGCGTTTTCGGCAGTCCATGGACATCGCATCGATATACCTTCGTATCGTCTGCGCGCGGCCGGTGCGCGACACGCCGTGTCAGTCAAGGCATTCCGCAGTTCGGCAGTCGCACGAGACCATCGACGCAAAGGCCCCGGACATGCCGGGGCCTTTCTTTTATCTGTCACACAACAGCGTGCGTGACATCTTCACGTGCGTAGCGTGCAGCACGGCTGCATTGCTGCGATCAGAACTGCCAGCGCAGACCGACGTTGGCATTGATGCTGTTGGCATCGGAACGACTGCGCTCGGCGCCCACGTTGCCATAGATGGAAAACGCATCGTTGAGCTGGTAACGCACGCCAACCGAGGCGCGTAGCGACTGCTTGGACACCGGCTCGCCGGCCACGTTGAACCGCGCTTCCGGTAAGCCGGTGAACCACGCGGAGAAGTCGGAGTTCGGGTTGCCCAGCAGCGAGCGATACGCCACAAGACCATCGAAGCCCCACTTGCCACGCGCCAGATGACCGCGTACGCCCACCTCGCCATACCCTGCGCGCAGGGTGTCGCTGTTCGCGCTCAAGCCCAGACCGGTCACCGACGCCTCGCTGAAGGCATCCTGGGTCTGGCTCACCACACCGGCGGCCACAAACGGCGACAACCCGGCATGCGGCATCAAGCCGAGTTCCGCGCGCGCCGACCAGTTGGTGTCGTGGCGACGGTCCTGCAAGCGCTCGCCGATGCTACCGGCCTGCACAGTGCGTTCGGTCTCGACGTTGCTCATGCCGTACGAACCGATCGCCGACAGATACGCCTTGCCAATCGGCTGGTAGAGGTACGCCGTCATCGCATAACGGTCCGAGCGCAGACGGCTCGAAGACGCCGCGATGTGCGCACGGTCCTGACCAGAGGTCAAAGCCGCACCGACGATGGTGCCGGCGTTGCCCATCGGCAGATCCACGCCGAAGGTGGTCGCCTGCTGGGTGTAATCGGCTGCATCGAAACCGCTGCGACTCAGATCGCCGTCCAGATAGCTGCCCTGCATCCAGGTGGTCAGCGTGGTGGTATCGGCCAGATAGGGCAGGCGGTCGGCAGCCACACGCGCATCGTTGAGTGCGGATTGGAAGCCCAGCGTGCGCTCGATGCCGTGCACCTGGCCGGCCAGCGTCGGCAACGATGCGGCAACCTGCGCATCGGACGCGGCGATCAGCGACCCTGTGGCGCTGATCAGGCCACCCAGGTTGTCGGTGTCGCCCGAGGCGACCCGCGTATCGAGCACCTTGACCAGTGCGTCGATCTGGTTCGCACCATTGACCACCGACTGCGGCGCACCGGCCGCCTGCGCGCTGGCGGCGGAAGCATTGCGGGTCAGGGTGGCGGTGACGGTGGTCGGGTCGTAGGACAGCGCCGCGTTCCAGAAGAAATTATTGGCGTACTGCACGCGGTCGAACGTGCCTTGCAGGACGCCGGCCCTGACGATCTTTTCAGTGCTGCCCACGGTGTAGCCGGCCGCTTCCGGCAGCAACAGCAGATTGCCCTTCAAGCTGGCCTGGCCGGTGACGGTGAGGCCCTTGCCCAGCTCGATGGCAGTGGTACCGGTCGCGTTGACAAGGCTGTAGTTTCCGTTGATGACACCGCCGCGCGCTTCGAAGGTGGCCGAGTTGGCCACCAGAAGATCCGAACGCAGACTGCCGGTGAGCGACAGTACGCCATCGAGAATGGTGGTGCCGCCGGTATAGGTGTTGGTGCCGCTCAGGGTGAGTTTGCCGGTGCCGTTCTTGGTCAGGCTGCCCGCACCGGAGATGTCGTTGCTGAACGTGCTGTCGTACCCGGATGTGACGTTGACTGCCCAGTTGCTTGCGAACTGGCCCGGGCCCTTGATCGCCTTGGCCGCATTGACCAGGCCCCAGCCGTACAGCGCGTCCACGCCTGGGTCGCCCAGGTCGGTGGCGGTGGTCAGCAGGGTCTGTTGCAGGTTGGAGGCGCTCATCCAGGGATACACGCCCAGCACCTGCGCCGCGACACCGCTGACGGCGGCGGTGGAGAACGAGGTGCCGGCGATCTGGCCCTGCAATTCGGTGCCGGCCAGTGCCGGGGCGGTGTAGCTGCCCGGCGCGACCAGGCACCACTGCGCAGCGGCGCCGCAGTGATTGGAATAGCTGGTCAAGCCGGCGGCGTTGCCGGCGCTGTCGATATTGATCGCGCCCACGGCCAGCCAGTTGTTGCGCAAGCTGGCTTCCTGCACCGGCGTTGCGGCCGGGTAGGAGGCTTCCGCCGCGCCTTCGTTACCGGTGGAGGCCACGATCAACGCGTCGGCCTGCACCAGCGGGGTCAGTGCGTACTTCCAGGCCAACGCAGCGTTGGCACTGGCGGCAGCATCCGGATAGGAGGCACCGATGGAGAGGTTGGCGATGCGCACGCCAGCGGCGGCCAGATCCACCGCAGCGCGGCGGGCCTGTTGCGTGCCGCAGGAATTTTCGGCGCAGATGCGCGCATAGAACAGGTCCGCATCCGGCGCGACGCCACCGGCGAAGCCGTCCTGCGCGGAGCCCAGCACCAGCGCGGACACAATCGTGCCATGACCGCGCAAGGCATTGGCCGACGACTCCGGCGTGCCCGGGCTGGCGGTGTAATCGTTGAAGCTGTCGACCTTGCCGCTGATCGGTGCGTAGCTCGGCACCAGATTGTCGTCCAGCACTGCCAGCTTCACACCCTTACCCTTTGCACCGGCTTGCTGCGCCAGATCCGCATTGGTCGGCACCAACAGATTGCTGCCCACACCCTGGTAGCGGGGCGGGGCCGGCGTCGGCGCCGGCGCGGTCTTGGGCAACGGGTCGGCTGCGGGCGGCGGAGTCGTCGGCGACGGCGTCGGAGCCGGTGCAATCACGGTGCTCTGCGGCGGATCGCTACGGACGTTGCCGCCACCGCCACCACCACCACAGGCAGTCAGGACGAGGCAGGAGGCGATGGTGGTTGCGAGCAGCGAGCGATTCATAGGCTTGTCGGTTCCGATCATTGGGCGCGCCGCTATAGCGGATATTCAAAATTTGGCGCAGAGGTCCCCAGCGCTGGCGATGACCAACGCGGGCATTAATTTCACAGGTTATTCACTTTGACTGCCGCACCTCCATCCCCGGGGAGATGCACTTACCGGCCATCCGGAAAATGCATTCGTGCATTGGCCGTGTGCTTGCGAGATTGTTTAACGGCGCTATCCAAAAACTCTAAAACCTGAATGGACAGTTGCTATTCAGAGAAAATCAACCGAAATAGCTGTCGCTGATTTATTCCATAGTCCAAGCGAATGAAAACCGCGCTAGCAGGCCCTACCGCACAATTTTGTCGGAGCGAACTCGACAATAGTGCGTCACAAATCTCGGAGGGCGGCAATCCTAAATGCGACCACAGTAAGGCGGAATAAGGGAAACACATCGCGAATGTCGGTCGATTCCCTCCCCGGTGTAGCGAATTCAAGCGCAAGTTAGCAGCTCTAACGGACTCTGGCGTTTGCTGTCGAATTTATAATCGATTAAATTAAAGTAATTCTGATGTGTGCTAGCTGGCCTGATATTTAAACAGTATATCTGTAAAAATATATAGGGCGTGCTCTAGCGTGGCTAGCCATTGTGCGTAATCCATCGTCTCAAGTGATCTGGATTCACTGGATCCGGCACTTTTCCCGGCACTGGCATCTAGCATTTCAACTCAATGGCATGGCTCCATGTCACCGGGAAAGCCCCGCAGTGGGATCTGGGATTATCCGGTGATCATGGGTATGGATTTAATTCCGACACCCGCAGCGTGGTTTCACGACAGCTGCTCGGCAACTGCGACAGTCATCCGGCTGTGCGCATTGGTGTCCTCGCGCCGTCGCATGCGACGCCGCGATGCTGCTGACATTCTTGTTGCCCGAGGTGTGCGTCAGCAACTGCTGCACCGTGACCTTGGCGAGCGGGCCGTTCAATGTTTGATCTGTGGCGTCCAGACGCAGCTTGCCTGCCTGCACCAGTTGCACATCGCGATGGCGGTGAGTTGTTTGCTGACCGAGGCCAGCCGCAACACCGCATTGGCTTGCATGGCGATGCCTTTTTCGATATCCGCCATGCCATAGGTCTGGCGCAGCAGCACCTGATTGCCGCGCGTCACCAGCACCACACCGCCCGGTCGACTGCCCTTGAAAAACGCATCCGCTTCGCGCACCAGCGCCGCCGTCGCTGATGCCTGCGGCGCTGGCTGCTTTGTGCCAGCCGGACCGGAAATGCGCAGCGCGGTGACCAACACCATCATTGCAACTGTCTTCCTATGTCTGCTCCTCCAGTGGATGAAGCTGAGCCTGCGAAGAGGGCCGCGCTGCGCCCAGCGATGCATCATCTGCGGTCGCGGTAGCCATCGAGCGGTCGTCGGGGCGGATGAGTGGGGCAGCGGGCGAAGATTTACACTGCGCCTGGATGGACATCGCGTGCGATCCAGTGGGAAATCGAACTCGACAGCAAGTGCATGCGTTGCAGTCGTTCGATAAGCACAAGGCACATCCGGTCAAAGTCCTCTGCAAGAACAGGAAGCGCTGAAATATCACGCTCCTCATCACATGCAAGCTGGCAGCATCGGGGCACGTTTCGCCATTACCCCCGATGAGTCCGCTATGAATTTCACGACCGTTTCGGCCCGCCCCTGGGCTATCCACCCGTTCCATGCAGCTGTGCTCGGCGGCGTGTGGCCGTTGTTTCTCGGTGCGCTGCTGAGCGATTACGCCTACTGGAGCAGCTATCAGGTTCAGTGGAGCAATTTTGCGTCCTGGCTGTTAGTGGGCGCGATGGTGCTGACCACGCTTGCGTTGGTGTGCGCCATCGTCGCGCTGGTGCGCGGAAGCCGTCACCTGGTCTACGTCATTGCGCTCGTTGCCGCGTGGGTCGTGGGCTTTTTCGACTGTTTGCATCATGCACGCGACGCATGGGCCGTCATGCCGGCAGCCCTGGCGTTGTCTGCGATTGCGACACTGTTTGCGTTGGTTGCGACCTGGGCGGGAATGTCCGGTCTGCGCGTAGGAAGTGCACGATGAAGCGTCAGACCACCCGTATCCTCGCGGTGTCCATTCTTGCCGCAGGGCTGGCCGCATGCGGCAAAGCACCGGAGTTCAATCAGCGCGGTGCAACACCAGAATTACCCACGCCCGATCGCGGCTTGCTGCCTGACATGACCATCGCCGACCCGACGAGTTGGGGCGAGCGCAAACCGACCGTACCCGCAGGCTATCGCATCACTGCGATCGCCAAAGATCTCGGCATTCCCCGCCAGACGCTGGTGTTGCCCAATGGCGACATTCTGGTGGCGGAAGGCCGTGGCGGCGGTGCGCCCAGCCTCAAGCCAAAGGATGTGATCGCCGGTCCGATCAAGGCCAAGGGCACCTCCAAGGCCAAGAGCGGCAACCGCTTGACCTTGCTACGCGATGCCAATGGCGATGGCACCTACGAATTGAAGACGGTGTTTGCCGACAAGCTCAACGCGCCCTATGGGCTCGCGCTGATCGGCAACGCGCTGTATGTCGCCAATCAGGATGCGTTGGTGCGCTTCGACTATCGCGATGGCCAGACGCAAGCGAGTGGGTCACCCACCAAGGTCACCGAGCTTCCGTCAGCGATCAATCACCATTGGACCAAGGCGCTCACTGCCAGTGCAGATGGCCGCTACCTGTATGTGGCCATCGGCTCCAACAGCAATATCACCGAGCGCGGTATGGCTGTCGAACTCGACCGCGCGCAGATCTGGCAAGTCGATGCCGCAACCGGCGCACACAAGCCGTATGCCACAGGCATCCGCAATCCCACTGCGCTGGCCATCCAGCCAGGCAGTGGCGCATTGTGGGCGGTCGTCAACGAGCGCGATGAAATCGGCCCGAACCTGGTGCCTGACTATTTGACCTCGGTGCGCGAAGGCGGCTTCTACGGCTGGCCGTACAGCTATTGGGGCAAGAACGTGGACACGCGCGTCATGCCGCAAGATCCGCAGAAGGTGGCATCGGCGATCGTGCCGGACTATGCGCTGGGCTCGCATGTCGCCGCACTCGGCGTTGCGTTTTCGTCCAGCGCAATGGGCGCCAAGTTCGCCGACGGCGTGTTCGTCGGCGAGCATGGCAGCTGGAATCGCGACCCGCCGGTTGGGTACAAGGTGGTGTTCGTGCCGTTCCGCGATGGTCGCCCGTCAGGCGACCCGATCGACTTCGTTTCCGGCTTCCACGGTGAAGATGGCAAGACCCGCGGGCGGCCTGTCGGTGTCACGGTAGACCCGCGTGGTGCGCTGATCGTGGCCGACGATCTGGCCAACATCATCTGGCGGATCACGCCAGAGACGTCTGCAGCTGCGCCGCAGTAAGCAGGAACGCGTTACGCAACTTCCGATCCTGGTGCGGCAAGCCCCGGGATCGGAACGACAGTCGGCAACTTAGTC
This sequence comes from Xanthomonas bromi, assembly GCF_900092025.1. GTDB lineage: Bacteria > Pseudomonadota > Gammaproteobacteria > Xanthomonadales > Xanthomonadaceae > Xanthomonas > Xanthomonas bromi. The sequence continues at coordinate 6,260 of NZ_FLTX01000025.1, read as the reverse complement.
GTTCGCTTGCAGCTGGTCACGACGCTGATTGCGTGCGGTGTCCTGCCTTGAGGTGCAATGCGCTGGATATGGCACGCATCCCTTGTACGCAAAGCATGCGTTATTCGTCGTTATTGCCATCGTCCGTGGTTTGCTAGCATCGCGACATCACCGATGCAGAGCACATGATCATGCTGCCGACGACATTCCCGACGCCGGATCTGTTCCTGCCAGGCCAGGGCGAACCTGCGTTGCGCTGGGGTGTCTTGGGCCCAGGGAACATCGCATCCGCATTCGTCGGTGCCTTGCGTCGCAACACCCATCAACGTCCAGTCGCGGTGGCTTCACGCAGCCGCGCGCGTGCCCAGGAATTCGCCACTGCCTGGTCGATGGAATATGCCTACGACAGCTACGAGGCCCTTGTTTGCAACCCGGACGTCGACATCGTCTACGTTGCGACCCCACACAGCGAGCATCTGGAACATGGTCTGCTGGCGCTGCGCGCAGGCAAGCATGTCCTGATCGAAAAGCCTATGACGACCTGCGCGCAAGATGCTCGCGTGCTGGTACGAGAAGCCCGTGCGCGCGGGCTGTTTCTGATGGAAGCCATGTGGAGCCGTTATTTGCCGCACACCTCGGTGGTGCGCAAGCTACTGGCAGAGGCGGCATTGGGCGACATCCGGCACGTGTTCGCAGACCTGAGCCAGTCGGGCCCGCGCGATCCCTCGCATCGGCAGCGCAACGTTGCACTCGGGGGCGGCGCGCTGCTCGACCTGGGCGTCTATGCCGTGCAGTTTTCCTCGATGATTCTTGGCGCGCCCAGCGCAATCACCGCCGTCGGTGCGCTCACCCAAACCGGTGTCGACGCCTATTCGACCGTGGTGCTGTCGCATGGCGGGCACGCGCAGTCCACCCTCATCAGTTCCATCGTAGCCCGTAGCAACTCGACCGCCTATGTGACCGGTAGCGCCGGCCGCATCGACCTGGCAGGCGACTTTCATAGCCCCACCACGCTGCGTCTGGCCGGCAACGATTCCGCCACCGAACCGCTGCTCTGGACCGACCCGACCGGCCTCGACGGCTATCGCGGGCTCTCCTGGCAAGCCACCGCAGCCGCTCGCTACATCGGCCAAGGATTGACGGAATCGCCGCTGCACCCGCTCGATGAGGTGCTTCGGATCATGGCGACACTGGACGTGGCGCGGTCGCAGCTAGGTGTGGTGTAGCGTCGGTAAGCATCTGCGGCGAAGCGCGAGGCGGGGCGGCCATCTAGCCAGGAACAATGCGCTTTTCACGAGGGCCGCCATCAACCGAAGCGCGCGTGGCAGCCGGATCCCGTCTGTCCTTCTGCACAGCATGCGCTGATCAATTCTGAGAAGGAATGTCCGGCGGCCCACGATCTTGCACGGCGCCGATCAGCGCCAGCGCATTGGAAAAGCATCTTGCGCGGTTGACGCTGATCCAGATCATCAGAAAAGCGCCCCTACCAATGCAGGGGCGCCAGTCTACTCCGATGTTGCAGTGGCTTAGCGCAACGCGCTGCGTTTAACATCGAACGCGCGTGTTACGGCAGATCGCACTTGAGTTTGCCGTCCACGTAATACGGCTTGGGAACATCCGGATTCTTGCTGATCTTCTCGAACACCACTTCAAACGAGCCGAGATCCGGCGTGCCGTTCCGCGATGTGCAGGCCTCTTGCAATTTCTTCTTGACCGCAGCGATACCTGCGTCGCGATTGGCGCCATCGGCGCTATTGGTGAGGTTGGCGACCTCGGCGTAGGCCATGGGGCTCAGCCCCACCAGGCAACCAGCCAGGATCATCGTCTGTAGCTGCTTCATACAGTCTCCTTCGTCGTGTCGCTCATGCGCTGCAGCTACTCTGCAGCCCAAAAGGCATAGCCAGCGCATGTTAAGCGCCCGTGCGCGATGCACTTTGGTGATTTCAGGCCGGACGCTAACTGCCGGATTTGGCTGTCACGAGGCAAGTGCAAGCACCGCCCCTGCAACCACGGCATAGCGTGCGGTCTTGGCAACCACCAGCAGAGGTAGCACGGTACGCAGCGGCTCGCGCATGACCCCGGCGGCAAGCGTGAGCGGGTCGCCGATGACCGGCATCCAGCTCAATAACAGCGACCACTTGCCATATTTGCGGTACCACGCCTGCGCACGCAGCAGGGCATTCGGTTTGATGGGAAACCATCGGCGCCCCTGGAACCGTACCGCCTCGCGTCCGATCCACCAGTTGATCAGCGACCCCAGCACGTTGCCAAGGCTCGCAACCATCACGAGGCCAACAACAGAGCCGCCGTCCAGCAGCAATGCCACCAGCACGGCCTCCGATTGCGCCGGCAGCAGGGTGGCAGCAACCAGCGATACGAAAAAGAGCGAGAGATACGTCAACGGCAACTGGGGAGTCTTGATGGCAGGTGAGCGAATCGTATGCGGGCCAAGCGCTGATCGGGCGGGCGTGTGTTTCATCCCGTCTGGATCAATAGTTCTCAACTGACAATCTGTACATGCTGCGCGCTCAGCACGGCCAGGCGAAGGGTGTGCTGCGGAAGTGCCGGAAACGTCATGAAGCATTTCTATCGTAGACGATGCTTCGCCTGTGCAGTGCAACACCCTGGTAGCGCTTTTTTCATCTTGCTTTATATGGTCACTGCTGGTTATTGCACGCAGATATCGATGGTGTTCTGCAGATTGGTGCGGAATCCAGCGATGCGGTCAGGATAGGGAAACTCGGAAATTGCCTTCCTGGGCGTCTGGGCGGCTTCGAAACCTAAGTGATCAATCGGCAGAGGAATGTGGACGGCTCCGAAGAGCTCCACTGCGCAAGCATTAGGTAAAAATTCTGAGTGCAGGCAGCGTTCGCTTGGCAATCATCTAGCCGCCGCGCTGCGTGAATATAGCGTCGCGTCGATGTGTTCAGCGCATGCGCACGGACTCACCTCGGGTTGACGATACAGCGCCTAAGTTGGCGAATGTCTCAGTCATTCATTGCTAGTGATCAGCTGCCGGGCACGCTTCCACGCTCCACGAATAAAGGACTCGCGCAGCGCATTGGCGAGCACGTGTGCGCGATGCCGCAGCTCCCCAATCCAGGCTCGGGCCAGACGCGTGCCCGTTGGCAGGCGCTGAGCAGAATTGGCGCCGAAAGCCTTCCCGCGGCCAAGGTATTGGAAGCGCACTACGACGCCTTGTCCATTTTCTCCGAGGCCGGAAAGGCCGCGCCGCCGGTAGGCACCGTCTGGGCGGTCTGGGCGGCCGGCGGTCCGAACGATACCGCAGCGTACGACGCGAACTCCTGCAGCGTTTCTGGCGTCAAGCCGTGGTGCAGCGCAGACCTGGCGGTGGTGACGCATGCGCTGGTGACGGTTAACCAAGGCGATCAACGGCCGCTTGCGGCGGTCGCGCTGATGCAGGGCCAGTTCGAACTCGACGCAAGCCAATGGCATGGCCCAGGCATGGTCGGCATTCCTACGGGCAACGGGTTGTTCAAGAACGCGCCTGCTGCATTGCTCGGCGAGCCGGACTTCTATTTGCAGCGCCCGGGCTTCTGGCACGGGGGGGCAGGGATCGCGGCGTGCTGGTACGGCGCCGCAATAGCGATTGCCGAGCATGTCCGCCGCTCGCCTCGGACGACGCACAACCCATTTTCCGCAGCGCACTTGGGTGCCATCGACACGCAGCTGTCGGCGGCACGGCTGATGCTGGAAAACTTGGCCAACACGATCGATGGCGCCCCGACTGAAAGCCATCAGTTCGCGGTCATCCAGCTGCGCAGCCTGATGGATCGCATTTGTCGCGACGTGATCGAACGCGCCGCACTGGCACTGGGCCCTGTTTCGTTGTGTTGCGATGCCGAGCATGCGCAGCGCTGTGCCGACTTGGCAGCCTTCATCCGCCAATCGCATGGCGAAAAGGATCAGCAATGGCTGGGTGAGCAGCTCCACGCACGCGAGGTGAATCCATGGCTGCTTTGAGAGGGGAGCATATCGAAGGGCAGGGCAACACCGAAGCCCAATGGAACGCTTCGCGTCAGTTGAACGCCCTGCCGACGACCACGATCGAACAACTGCTTGGTAATGCGCGCCGGTTGGTGGTGGTGTCCCCGCATCCTGACGACGAGGTACTGGGATGCGGCGGGCTGCTTGCGATGGCGATCGAATCGGGACGCGATGTGCTGATCGCCTCCGTCACAGATGGCGAAGCGGCCTATCGGCACGAAGACGCATGGCCACCAGCGCGGCTCGCTGCCGCGCGTCAGCACGAGCTGCGTGATGCGCTGTCCTGCCTGGGGATTGATTCAGCCAATGTGGTCAGATTGGACATGGGAGATGGTCAAGTGCGTGCAGGCGTGATTGCGCTTGGCGCCCGGCTTGCCGATCTGCTCGAACCAACCGACGCCGTGCTGGTGACCTATGCACGCGATGGGCATCCGGATCACGAGGCATGCGCTGATGCAGCCACGAACGCAGGCGCTTCCTGCGCAGCGCGGCTGATCCAATTTCCGGTCTGGGCATGGCACTGGGACGACCCGGACGCCAGCCGGATGTTGGCATCGGCAACACGGCTTGCGCTTCCTTCTGCTGCTCACGCTGCAAAGATGCGGGCGGTGTCGGCGTTCAAGACGCAGACAGGCCACGTCACGCCAGCGCTGCGCAGTCCCATTCTTCCTGATTGGGCGCTGGCCAGATTTCGGCGCGATTTCGAGGTCTATCTGCCATGAATGCCCAGGCCAACGCCGGCTATTTCGATAATATCTACCAACAGCCGGATCCCTTTGGCTACGCGACGCGTTGGTATGAGACGCGCAAACGCGACATCCTGCTGGCAACCTTGCCCAGAACGACGTTCGCACGTGGATGGGAACTGGGCTGTTCCAATGGCGAGGCCACACGCGGCCTGGCTGCCCGCTGTGACTACTTGCTGGCAACCGACATGTCCGCAGCAGCGGTCGAGCAGGCCAAGCAGCGGGTTGGCGAACGCAGCAATGTCGAAATCCTGCAAGCGTGTCATCCGCAGCAATGGCCGGTCGGCAGTTTCAACCTGATCGTATTGAGTGAGATCGGCTATTACCTTGCCACCGCCGAGCTCGAAGACCTGATCGTGCGCATCCAAAACGCACTTACTGCAGATGGACTTCTGGTGGCCTGTCACTGGAAGCATCCGTTCGAACAGGCGCAACAGGATGGCACCGAGGTCCATGCCTGCATTGCGCGGCTGCTGACGCTTCCTGTGGCGTATCGCTATGACGACAGCGACTTTGTCCTCGAAGCGTGGACGGCACAACCACTATCTGTGGCGCAGCAAGAGGGACTGCGATGATCGCCGTCATCATTCCAGCGCACAACGAAGCCGATTGCATGGCTGCCTGTCTCAGATCGGTCTCCCGTGCCGCCTCGCACCCCGAGTTGGACGAATGGGTGGAAGTCATCGTCGCTGTGGATCGCTGTACGGACGCCACGGCGCAACTGGCATTGGCATTGGGTGCGCGTGTCATCGATGTGCCCATGCCCGGCGGGGTAGGCATCGCCCGCGCTGCGGCTGCGTCCAAGGCCATTGCGTTGGGCGCGGACTGGCTGGCTGTCACCGATGCCGACTCCCGCGTTCCGGCGGATTGGTTGATCGAACAACGCAGGGCAGGCGCCGGTGTGTTTTGCGGCGTGGTGGAAGTGGAGGATTGGCTGGACTACTCCGACGACGTGCGCCGCAGGTTTGAACAGACCGAGCCAACCGGAGAAGGCCACGGCCGCATTCACGGTGCCAACCTGGGCGTTCGCGTGGATTTGTATCAACAGTGCGGCGGCTTTCCTGCGTTGACCTGCAGCGAAGACGTAGCGCTGGTCCGCGCATTGCAAGCCATCAGAGCGCCGATCGCCTGGTCACCACGCTCGGTCGTCTTGACCAGCGCCCGCCGGCACGCACGCGCACTCGGCGGTTTCTCCAGTTTTCTCAAGCAACTGGAAGGCTTGCCGCTAGCGCCAGCATAGGCTTGCTGTGTGCTCAAAACAGCAGGCTCCAACGCGATGATGTTGCTGGTTGCATTGCATTTTTTCCAGCTTGCTCAATCAGCCCTCGAGCGCCAAGACGCTTTGGTGATTGCACAGCGATTGCAGTGAAGCGACGCGCTGCTGCGATACTTCAGGGACGATGACTGTCAAATTTTCCGCTTGCGTTCTAGGGGTAGGGCGCCAGCAGGGCGCATTGACGGGAAAGACGCACCAGCGATTTGCATCGCCGTCTTTGCTAATGAAAAGGCGCGCGGCGCCAGTCTCCG
>NZ_FLTX01000044.1 GCF_900092025.1 Xanthomonas bromi | reverse complement strand
CCAATCTGCCCGAAGAGTATCTGCAGCTCTCCACCCAGTGGCGCCTGCCCGGCGCGTGGGACCGCCTGAGCATCGGCGGTGGCGTGAGCTGGCAGAGCGCGGTGCGCGGCTTCAATATCGAACGCCCCACCGGCGAGGGCAGTGGCGCCACCACGCCGGTCACCGTGGTGCAACGTCCGTACGCGCTGGTGCATTTCAACGCGAACTACCGCATCAGCGATCAATGGACTGCCACGCTGGCCGTACGCAACGCGTTCGATAAGACCTATTGGGCGAATCTGGATTATCAGAACTACGGCGAACCGCGCTTTGTCAGCGTGTCGCTACGCTGGCGGTATTGAGGCAAGCGCAATGCCTGTTGTGATAACGGTGCAGGAACGGCAGCAGCGTTATCGGGGCGGCATCGCGGCCAAGGCCGCTCCTACAGGGGCGGCGTCGTCGGCCATGCCGTCAGGCATCGTGTGCGCATCACGGCGCGACGCAGGCCTCATCCTTGCCGCGTAATTTTTCCCAACGCGAGCGCTGTTCCAGGCAGCGTTCGTAGGCTTGCTGCTTGGCCGCTTTGGCCTGATCGGCGGCGGTCTGGGTGGCACTGTTGCGCGCGGCCTGCAACTGCGCAATCTTGGCGCGAATCTGCGGCATCACCGCCATGGCGGCACGCTCGCCTTCCAGAATCGCCGCACCACGCTGGTTGAAATCGGCCGAGCCGATCGCGTTGACGTTGGGGCGAATGACCACGTCGGCACGTTTGAGTTCGGCCTCGCCCATGCGCTGACCCATGATCGAGATCGACTGGTTCACGGTGCCCAGCAGGTCGCCCGGATTCTTGCCGCTGGCCTTGCTGGAAATATCCACCGCCACCACGAATTCGGCGCCCAGCTGGCGCGCCGCATCCACCGGCACCGGGCTGACCACGCCGCCATCGACGAAGTGATACTTGCCGATGGTCACCGGCTCGAACACGCCCGGAATGCTGCTGGACGCGCGCACCGCCTGGCCGGCGTTGCCGCGTACGAACACGGTGCGTTCGCCATCTTCGAGTCGCGTGGCGACCGCCGCGAACGGCTTGCGCAATTTTTCGATCGGCTTGCCGCCGACTTGCGCGTTGACGTAGTCCTGCAGTCTCTGGCCCTGCATCAGGCCGCCGGACAACAGCCGCACATCGCGGATGCTGGTCTGGTCGAGCGCAACGGCCTTTTCCTGCATTTCGAACGCATCCATACCGCTGGCATACAGCGCGCCGACCACGCTGCCGGCGCTGGTGCCCGACACCACCACCGGCGCGAACCCGTTGGCCTCGAGCATCTTGATCACCCCGATATGCGCAAAGCCCTTGGCCGCACCGCCGCCGAGCGCGACACCGATCTTGATCGGCTTGGGCGCTGCGGCCGAAGGCGCCTGCACCACCGGCGCCGGTGTCGCCGGGCGCGGCTCGCCCCCGCAGGCGCTGAGCAGACCGAGCAACGACAGCAAGGCAAGGAAACGTGGGCGACGGAGCACGGTCATGGCGACGGAATGTTGGATGGACGGCGAGGGAGAATACACGCGTGTCGTCACGGTGGCCGTCGCGACCATGGTTGGTTCTCCCTCACCCCAACCCCTCTCCCGCAGGCGGGAGAGGGGCGAGTTCGCATGCGGTCTCGGCATCCCTGCGCGCACGCGATGTTCCCTCGGCGTCCCTACACCCTCGCGCGACTTCCTTCTCCCGCCTGCGGGGGAAGGTGCCCGCAGGGCGGATGGGGGAATTGCCGGCAGTCGATCCGCAACGGGCTTCCGAAGCGAGCCAGACCCGATTGCCGCTGGTGGGCGTTCACTGCATGGATCTTCGCCCCACAGCCGACGCCAGGCGGCCTGGCCACGGCGCCCAGCCTTCAGAACCGATTATCCCCATCCAGCAGCCGCCCAAGGCCGCCCAGCACCGAGCCTTCGCCGCGTTGCTGACCACCGGCCTGCGGGGCAGCCTGCAGCATGCGGCCGGCCATGCGCGAGAACGGCAGCGACTGCAGCCAGACCTTGCCGGGGCCGGTGAGGGTCGCCAGGAACACGCCTTCGCCGCCGAAGAACATGCTCTTGAGGCCGGCGACGCGGCGCACGTCCATGTCCACGCCGGCGTGATAGGCAACCACGCAGCCGGTGTCCACGTCGATGCGCTCGCCGGGCGCGAGCTCGCGTTCCACCACGGTGCCGCCGGCATGCACGAACACCCAGCCGTCGCCTTCCAGTTTTTGCATGATGAAGCCCTCGCCGCCGAACAGGCCGGTGAGGATCTTCCTCTGGAAGGCGATGCCCAACGACACCCCGCGCGCGCCGGCCAGGAAGCTGTCTTTCTGGCAGATCAGGCGCCCACCGTGCTCGGAAAGCCGCAGCGCCAGCACCGTGCCGGGGTAGGGCGCGGCGAACGCGACCCTGGCCTTGCCGCTGCCGGTGTGGGTGAACACGGTGGTGAACATGCTTTCGCCGGTGACCCCGCGTTTGCCGGCCGACAACAACTTGCCCATCAGCCCGCCGCCACCGCTCTGGCCGGCATGCGAGCCATCGCCGAACACGGTGTCCATCTGCACTGCGGCGTCCTTGTACATCAGCGCGCCGGCTTCGGCGATGGCGCTTTCGCCCGGGTCCAGTTCGACCTCGACGAACTGCATGTCGTTGCCGACGATGCGGTAGTCGATTTCATCCGCGCGCCCGGTGGCGCCGGTCAGCGGCGGCGGCGCGCTGCTGCCGCCCTGCAACTCTGCCAACTGACGGGCCGGGGTCCAGCCATCGAGCCCGTCGCGCCAGGCCAGTGCATCGGGTTGGCGCTGCACATGCGCGCGGGCGCTGGCATCGTCGAGCGGGCCGATGCGGTCGGCCTGTCCAGGATGATGAAAATACCACTGGGCCATCGGGACGACTCCTGATCCGTGTGTGTGCGGCGAGTCTAAGCGCAACCGCCGCGGCCGCGGTGGCGTCCGTGTCCAAGCCCATGCGTGGGCGAAGCGCAGGCTCACGCGCGCGGGTCTGCTTCCCCAACCGTCGCCCAATAACGCGCGCCATCGCGCTGCACCCGCACCGGGCCGTCGAACACGGCCGACAGGCTGGCGTCGGTGAGCAAGGCGTCGCGCGAGCCGTCGGCCACCACCTTGCCGGCACGCAGCAGGATCACCCGTGCGATTTCCGGCACGATTTCTTCGATGTGATGGGTCACCAGCACCAGCGTGATGCCTTGCCGGGCGAGGTGCCGCATCGTGTCGAGCAGATGCTGGCGCGCGACCAGGTCCAGCCCGGTGGACGGCTCGTCCAGCAGCAACGCCTGCGGGCGATTGACCAGCGCACGCGCGATCAGCACACGACGCGTTTCGCCGGCCGACAACTCGGCAAATGGCCGCTCCAGCAGCGGCAAGGCCTGCGCCAGGGCGAGCGCTTGGCGTGCGCGTGCGCGCATGGCGTCGCTGATCTCGCGATGCGGCGGCACCACGTAGCTGGCGAAGAATCCCGACAGCACCGCGCTTTCCACATCCAGCCCCGGCATGTCGGCCAGATTGACGCTCAGATCGCCGGTGACGATGCCCAGTTGCGAGCGCAGGCGATCCACCTGCCAGCGCGTTTGCCCCAGCACCTTCACTGCAGGCAGGCCGTCGGCGCGCGCCAGCGGATACAGCTCGCGCGTGATCAATTTGATGAAGGAGGATTTGCCGCAGCCATTGGGTCCGAGGATGGCGGTGTGCTGCCCCAGCGCGATGCGCAGACGCAAGGCCTGCAGCACGCGGACCTGGCCGCGTATCACACTGGCCTGGTCGAGTTCGATCAGCGGGGAGGCATTCGCGACGGCGGCGGAATCGGCAGCATTATCGGTAGCAACAGTCATACGGGTGACATCAGGCGCAGTGGGGGAAGGGGTCTGAACTGCTTGAGAAATGTAGGTGCGACCCTACGCATCCGAAGGGTGAAGTTTGCCGTGATCGCCCCCATCATGTCTGCCTAAACCCGAGAGCGCTGCTGTGGAGATGCCGATGTTGTCCGAGCCGATCATCGACTTTCTGACGTCAGGCCTGGCCGGGCTGGGGGTGTGGGGCATGTTGGCGGTGCTGCTGGTGTTTACCCAGCTCACGATCTTTGCGGTGACCTTGTACCTGCACCGCAGCCAGGCGCATCGCGGTGTGGATTTCCATCCGGTGATGGCGCATTTCTTCCGCTTCTGGACCTGGTTGACCACCTCGATGATCACCCGTGAGTGGGTGGCGATCCATCGCAAGCATCACGCCAAGGTCGAAACCGAGGAAGACCCGCACAGCCCGCAGACCAAGGGCATCAAGCAGGTGTTCTGGCGCGGTGTGGAGTTGTACCGCGAGGCACGCACGCAGCGCGCCGATATCGAGCAGTACGGCAAGGGCGCGCCGACCGACTGGATCGAGCGGCATCTGTACGCGCCGCATGCCAACGCCGGCCCGATCGCATTGCTGATGATCGATGCCGTGTTGTTCGGTCTGCCCGGCGTTGCGCTGTGGGCGATCCAGATGGCGTGGATTCCGTTCTGGGCAGCGGGCGTGGTCAACGGCCTGGGCCACTGGTGGGGCTACCGCAATTTCGAATCGGCCGACACTTCGACCAACCTCACACCGTGGGCGCTGTGGATCGGCGGCGAAGAATTGCACAACAACCATCACGCGTTCCCGAGCTCGGCACGGTTTTCGATGCGGCGTTGGGAGCTGGATATCGGTTGGGTCGCCATTCGCGGTTTGCAGGCGCTGGGCCTTGCCAAGGTGCTGCGGGTGGCGCCATCGCTGGATATCCGCCCGAATATCGCCGTGCCTGATACCGATACGCTCAAGGCACTGTTGTCGCACCGCTTCCAGGCAATGACCGACTACCAGCGCAACGTGCTCAAGCCGGCGCTGCGCGAAGAGGCGGCCGCCACCGGTGCCAAGCTGCGCGAGTTGCTGCCGCGCCGTCTGCGCAAGGGCCTGGTCGACGACGGGCGCTGGCTCAAGCCGGACGCACGCGCGCAGCTGCAGGTCTGGGTGGCGCAACGCCCGCGCATGCGCACGCTGGTGGACTATCGCGCGCGTCTTACCGCAGTGCTGGAAGCGCGCAGTCACGACGCCTCCGAACGGCTCAAGCAATTGCAGCAGTGGTGCCACGAGGCCGAGGCCAGCGGTCACGCTGCCTTGCAGGCCTACGCGGCGCGGCTCAAGGGGTATGCGCCGAGTGGTACGTAATGCGGGTGGTAGCCACGCTGTGATGCGTGCAGGAGCGGCGCGCGGCGTGATCGTGCGCACCCTGCTGATCGCGTGTCTTGCATGGTTGCCTGCAGTCGTCGTACAGGCCCAGGTGCAGGACAGCCAGCAATATCTGCAACGCATGGACACCGATGGCGATGGGCGGGTGAGCCGCGACGAGTATCTGGCCTGGATGAGCTATGCCTTCGACCAGCGCGATACCGATCACGATGGCGTGCTGCAAGGCGATGAACTGCCCGGCCGCCGCGGCAAGCCGATTACCCGCGCGGCGCATCGCGCCACCTTGATCGAGCGCTTCGCGCGGCAAGACGCCAATGGCGATGGCTATCTGAGCGCGCGCGAATTGCTGGCGCCGCCGCGCTGATGCGCGCCTTCGCGCGCGGCTGACGCTGCGTTCGGCAAGCTCGGCCGCATGTTCACTCTCGATCAGGTCAACCGGCGCTACGGCCAGGCCATCGCGCTCGACGCGGTTTCGCTGAATTTCGCCAGCGGCATCACGACCGCGTTGATCGGCCCCAGCGGCGCCGGCAAATCCACCGTGTTACGCATGCTGGTCGGCCTGGAGTGGCCGGACAGCGGCACGGTCGCCTTCGACGGCACGCCAGTGCAGCGCGCCAACCTGCAGGCGCAGCGGCAGCGTATCGGCTACGTGATCCAGGAGGGCGGCTTGTTTCCGCATCTGGACGCGCGCAGCAATGTGACCTTATTGGCACAGACGCAGGGCTGGACGCGCGAGCGCATCGATGCACGCCTTGAGACGCTCTGCGCCTTGTGCCAATTGCCAACGGAACTGCTGGCGCGTTATCCGGCCGAACTCTCCGGTGGTCAGCGCCAGCGTGTGGGGCTGATTCGTGCCTTGATGCTGGACCCGCCCGCGTTGTTGCTGGACGAGCCGCTCGGTGCGCTCGATCCCATCGTGCGTTACGACCTGCAGGCGCAGATGCGCGAACTGTTCGCGCAGCTGGGCAAGACCGTGGTGCTGGTCACCCACGACGTGGCCGAAGCCGCCTACCTGGCCGATACCCTGGTGCTGATGCGCGCCGGCCGCGTCGTGCAGCAAGGCACTGCGCGCGAGCTGCTGGAGCAGCCGACCGATACGTTCGTGCAGCGCTTTCTCACCGCGCAACGCAGTATCGGCGACGCCGCATGATGGCGCGTGCGCTCATCGCCGCGGTGTTGTCGATCTGCAGCCTCGGCGCGCATGCCGCGCAGGTCACCATCGGCTCGAAGAACTTCACCGAAGCGGTGATTCTGGGCGACATCGCCACTGCCGCCGGCAAGCGCGAGGGTGTGGATGTCCAGCACCGCGCGCAACTCGGCGGCACACGCATTCTGTGGCGCGCGCTGGAGACCGGGCAGATCGATGCGTATGCCGAATATACCGGCACGCTGGCGCAGGAACTGCTGCAGTTGCCAAAGGCCAGTCAGGCCGAACTGCGCGCGGCACTCGCTGCGCGCGGACTGGCGATGACCGATTCGCTGGGCTTTGCGAACACCTATGCATTCGGTATGCGGCGCGAACGCGCGCAGGCATTGGGCATCGCCGCGTTATCGGATCTTGCACGGCATCCCACGCTCAAGATCGGTCTGAGCAACGAGTTCATGCAGCGCGCCGATGGCTGGCCGGGCGTGCGTGCGGCCTACGCGCTGCCGCAAACCGCGACCGGGCTGGATCACGATCTGGCCTACCGGGCGCTGCAAAGTGGCGCCATCGAGGTCACCGATCTGTACAGCACCGATGCGGAAATTCCGTATTACCAGTTGCAGGTGCTACGCGACGATCGCCACTATTTCCCGAATTACCAAGCGATTTTCCTGTATCGCAAGGATCTGGCCCAGCGCTCGCCGGCGATGCTGCAGGTATTGCGCGGGCTGCAGGGGCGCATCGATGAAGCCACCATGCAGCGGCTCAACGCTCAGGTAAAACTGGAGCGACAGTCCGAAGCGGCGGTTGCGGCGCATTGGTTGGGCGTGGCGCCGGCCTCCGAGGCGGACTCGCGTGTGACGCGCTTGCTCCGGCATACGCGCGAGCATCTGGCGCTGGTCGGTAGCTCGTTGGGCTTGGCATTGCTGCTTGCGCTGCCGCTGGGCGTGCTGGCAGCGCGGCGTCCGCGTCTGGGGCAGGTGGTGCTGTCGTTGACCGGCGTGCTGCAGACGCTGCCGTCGCTTGCGGTATTCGTCTTCATGATTCCGTTGTTCGGTATCGGCGCCAGGCCGGCGATTGCCGCGCTGTTTCTGTATAGCTTGCTGCCTATCGTGCGCAACACCCACGCCGGGCTGACCTCGATTCCGCGCGAACTGCGCCAGACCGCGCACGCCATCGGATTACCGGCGTGGACACGCCTATGGCGTGTGGAACTGCCGCTGGCACGCCGCACGATTGTGGCCGGCATCCAGACCGCTGCGGTGATCAATGTGGGCACCGCCACGCTGGGTGCGCTGATCGGCGCAGGCGGCTACGGCCAACCGATTCTCACCGGCATTCGCCTGGACGATATCGGTCTGATTCTGGAAGGCGCCATTCCCGCCGCGGTGCTGGCGCTGCTGGTGCAGGCCGTGTTCGAAGGACTGGAGCGCTGGGCAACGCCGCGCGGGTTGCGGATCAGCCAGCGCCAGTGACGTGCGGTGTGCGGTGGCAGCAATGGGTGTCGCGATGCGGCGTGATCGGAAACCCCTGTCGCCGACTTGCCTGTTCCTCCTTCGAGGGCTGGGTCAGTCGAGTCGCTCAACGCCGCGCACACCGCCTTACTCGCCCGGTAACGCTGCAATCACCTGTGACCACGCGTCTTCGGTGACGCTCACATGCGGTGCAATCCGCAAACGTCCGTGCCGACGCGTGCAGATCACGCCGAGCGTGTTGAGTGTTGTGGCCACTGCGTCCAGCGCAGTTGCTGGTGGCTGTAATGCGGTGAGATGCGGCGCGTGTCCAGGCGTGCACCAGCGGCCCAGGCCACGCGCCTGCAAGGCCGTGTCCCAGCGGGTGGTCAATTCGCCCAACGCGGCCGCGATGCGCCCTGGCCGCCATGCGGTGATCTGCTGCAACGCCACCGTGGCCATTGCAATTCGCAACGGGTCGGCAACCCCGCCGGCATCGAATCGTCGCGCACCGCTGCGATATAGCGGCGCGGCGGCAACCGGAAATTCCCAACTGCTGCCGGCATCGCGGCCGATCCAGTGTTCTTCGATCGGCACCCCGCCTGTACGCCACTGTGGCGCGACCCACAGCCACGCCAACCCCATCGGCCCGAGCAACCATTTGTGCCCGACGCTGATCACGAAGTCCGGTTGCCAGCGTGGCAGATCGGGCGCCAACACACCCAGGCTCTGGCTCAGATCCAGCACCAGTGCAGCCCCGCGTGCATGCACGGCGGCGCTGATGCGGTCCAGATCCAATGCGCGCCCATCCAGCCAGTACGCATGCGGCAAGCTCGCGATACGCAACGCCGGCGTGTCGGCAATCGTCTGCAGCACTGCATTCGTCACGCTGTCGTCAGCGGTTGTGGGCACCGACACAAGCTGCGCACCGACCTCGGCGCAGCGCCGCTGCCAGATCAACAAATTGGAAGGAAATTGTCCTTCCAGCACCAGCACCGCGTCGTCTCGCTGTAACGGCAGATTGCGTGCAGCGGTGGCCAGGCCATGCGCGGCCGATGGCACCATCGCCATCGCATCCGCATCGCCGTCGAACAGCGCGGCGGCAAGCGCGCGCAATTGCTCGATCTGCTGCAACCATGCATCGAACGGCAACCGCCAGGGCGCGGCCATCGCATCGACTGCGTGGTGTGCCACCCTCTGCACAGCGCGCAACAAGGGGCCGCGCGATGCCGCATCCAGATAGACAACCTCGGCAGGCAGCGCAAATGCCTGATGGCGTTCGGCCCAATCGAGGGGCGCAGCAAGCGTACTGGACAGGAAGGGTGGTGACATGCCAACAGCTTACCGCTGGCTGCCATGCCGCCGACACGGCACGTTCACAGGCGCTGCCCAAACATATGGAGATGTCTGCACTCTTACCTCTGCTGGGCCACCGCCAGCACCAGCAGTTGACGCTGCTGGAACGCTACGCCCAGACCCGCGCGTTGAGCGATCGTCTTGCCGCACCCCTGAGCGCCGAAGACGCGATGGTGCAGAGCATGCCGGATGCGAGTCCGAGCAAATGGCATTTGGCGCACACCACCTGGTTTTTCGAACGCTTCGTACTGCAGGTCGATCCTGCGTATCGCGTGTTCGATCCGGCCTGGGATTTCCTGTTCAATAGCTACTACCAGAGCGTCGGGCCGATGCATGCGCGTGCGCGCCGTGGGGTGTTGTCGCGTCCCTCGTTGCAGCAGGTGCGCGATTACCGCGCTGCGGTCGATGCGCAGATGCAACAGCGCCTGCGCGATGACCTACTCGATGCCCAGGCTTGCACCATCGTGCAGCTCGGCATCCAGCACGAGCAGCAGCATCAGGAGTTGTTGCTTACCGACATCAAACATGCGCTGTGGAGCAACCCGTTGCAGCCCGCGTATCGTGATGCCGCCGCGCCGCCCGCGGCCGTGGCCAGCACGTTGCGCTGGCATGCGCGCGACGAACACATCGTCGAGATGGGCGCCGCGCCATGGCCGCAGTCCGACTCCTTCGCCTACGACAATGAATCGCCACGCCACCGCGTGCTGGTCGGCGCGCATGCGCTGGCGAACCGCGTGGTGACGAACGCCGAGTTCCAGCAATTCATCGATGCCGGCGGTTACCGCAGCGCCGGTGCCTGGCTCAGCGATGGCTGGGCGATGGTGCAGGCGCAAGGTTGGCAACATCCGGTGTACTGGGATGTCGACGGCCGCGAGTTCACGCTGGACGGTTGGCGCACGCGCGACCCGCATGCGCCTGTCTGCCATTTGAGTCTGTTCGAAGCCGATGCGTTCGCCCGTTGGGCCGGTGCGCGTCTGCCCACCGAAACCGAATGGGAACAGGCCGCGACCGGAGTGCCTGTACAGGGCAATTTCGTCGACACCGATGCGTTGCATCCGCGCGGCGCTGAAGTCGTGGACACGGGGATCCAGCAACTGTTCGGCGATGTCTGGGAATGGACCGGCAGCGCCTATCTGCCGTATCCAGGTTTCACGCCATGGCCCGGGTCATTGGGCGAATACAACGGCAAATTCATGAATGCGCAATGGGTGCTGCGTGGCGGCAGTTGCGCCAGCCCGGCCACTCATCTGCGTGCCAGTTACCGCAACTTTTTTCCCCCCGATGCGCGTTGGCAATTTGCCGGCGTGCGCCTTGCCAAGGATCTGCCTTGAACGTCGCCGCCCACGCCACGCAACGCGCGCACGCTGCGCTGACCGACCTGCGCCCGCAACCCGACGACATCACCGCCGACGCATTGGCGGGTTTGTCGCAAACGCCCAAGACGCTGCCGTCGAAATACTTCTACGATGCGCGTGGCTCGCAGCTGTTCGAAGCGATCACGCAGCAGCCGGAGTATTACCTCACCAGCACCGAGTTGGACTTGCTGGAAGCCAGCATGACTTCCATCGCGCAAGCGATCGGCACAGGCGTCCATGTGGTCGAATACGGCAGCGGCAGTGGACGCAAGACCGAATTGCTGCTGCAGGGCCTGCGCGATGTGGTGGCCTACACGCCGCTGGAAATCTCGCGTACCGCGCTGCTGGAAAGTACCGCGCGGCTGGCGCAGCAATTTCCGCAGATCCAGATGTTGCCGGTGTGCACAGACTTCACCAAGCCGCTGCGCCTGCCCGATGCGCAACGCCCGGTGCGGCGCCATGTGGTGTTCTTCCCCGGCTCTACCTTGGGCAATTTCACCGATGCTGTCGCGATCGAATTGCTGGATGCGATGCGCCAGACCATGGGCAGCGACGGCTACGCCCTGATCGGTATCGATCTGGACAAGGATGCCGGGCTGATCGAAGCCGCCTACAACGATGCGGCCGGCGTGACCGCCGAGTTCACCCTGAACCTGCTGGCGCGGCTCAATCGCGAGATCGGCAGCGATTTCGATCTGGAGGGCTTCCGCCACCATGCGGTATATGCGCGCGAGCGTGGCCGCATCGAAACGTTCCTGATCAGCCAGCGCGCGCAGCGGGTGCAGGTCGGCGGAAAGGAGGTGGCATTTGCCGAAGGCGAAGCCATGCAGGTCGAATACAGCTACAAGTACACCGACGCGCGCTTTGCCGAACTGGCTGCCGCGGCGGGGCTCAAGGTCACGCACGGCTGGAACGATGCCAAGGATTGGTTCGGCCTGCGCCTGCTGCGCCCGCTGTAAGCGAACCGGATGGTCACCATGGCCGAGTGCGGCCCAGTGATACGGTTCCAACCATCGATCAGTTCGATTGCAACAGTGTGTGCATGCGTTGGCACGAAGCAGCGATGGCATCCACCAGCGCATCCAGCACCGGATGCGCGACGCCTTCCTGCCGAAGTACGGCGGCAAGATCACGCGCCTGATCAGGCAATGCGCTTGCGGCCATCTCCATCCAGGCCAGGCAGGCCGTCGCGTCCAGGCGCAGCGTTTCGGCCAATTGCCGCCAGTCGCCTGGACGAATATCCCACCAGCGATAGTGGCTGCCGATCTTCATTGCCGTCTTGATTTTGCGCTGTTGCAGCTGCGGATACGGCAGGGCGCTGGAGATGTCGTACAGCGGTGCCAGCCGTACCTGCCGATATTGGCCGAGCAGCAGCGAATAATTCTTCGCGTGCGCATCGGTGCCGCCGATCAGGTGGTTGAAGACCAACGCCTGGAACAGAGTTTCAACGTCCTGCCGCCCCTGTGAGGAGTGCGTCCACAACAGCTGCGATAGCGCAGCTGGTCCCGGGCCACCCTGGTTCTGGTACTTGCTCTGCGGCATCACTCCCAGTGCTTGGCAGAAGTCTTCCTGGTGTATGCGCAGCAGCCTGCCGTCGATAACGATGCGGTCGTAACGTTCTACGCAAATGGCGGTTTCAGTGCCGATGCGCAGCGCCTGGGCGGCTGCGGTCGGCAGGCCGATGCTGTGCGCCAGGCGTAGGCAGAACAACTCGTTCTCGACGAACCCGTCGTATTCGCCGCTCGGTGGTTTGAGAATATGCGTGGTCGGGATGCGTCCGGCCGGGATGGCCCATTGCCGGCCATCGTGCAGCAATGCGATCTTGGCCTGCGCGCCGGCCAGGCTGAACTGCCCGACGTCATCGACTTGGCGCGCCGCACCGATGTCCTGACGCAGTCTGCGCAAGCGAACTTCCAGTTCGCCATCGGTGAGCGGTTCGATGCAGTCGCTGGCGCCAGACAGCACATCCTCAAGCCTAGCTTCGGTGACGAACTGCACCGCACCAGCGCAATCCTCGCCGACATGCGACAAGAGGGCGAGCGGATTGCGCGGCGAAACCTGGAACCTGGAGGCCCAGCGTTGCAAGGTGGCTTCGTTGTCTGGCAGCAGGCCCCACAGCACTGCACTGACCGCCTCGGTCGGGTGATGCTCCTTGCTGAGGGGAAGGTTCAACGACAGCGGCATTGCACTCTTTGAATGCTGCCAGTCCGGCGCGTAGGTGAATCGTGGATGCCCATGCGGGTCGGACGCGAGGTGCCCGATCACCTGGTTTTCGATCAGCGCGACCAGTCTCACGGAACGCCTTTCTTTTTAGAAGATGTCGATATGACTTTGGATATTTTCGCTGTCTCGCCAATCTTCGAACGATCAAGTCCGTGAAACTGTTTCTGCAAGGCTTCACCCACTAATTTTCTTTCATTTGGTGCATCGGTCATCGAGGAATATCTATTCATTGCTGCTAATGCTGCCTGTGCCGGAGACTGTTTTAGAACATCCAATGCCGAGGATGGTCTGTGCAAGCCAGCGCTTTTTAGCCTATCGAGCGACGAGAGGTGATTGTTGATGTTGTTGAACGCATTGAAAACGTCGGCTCCCACGGGCGGATTGGCCCGGTTATGTTCAATGATCGCGTCGAGATTGATCGGCGTTACGGTGTCGCGATCAGGCGCGCGCACCTCCGAAACCTGAGCAACGCCCGGGCCCAACATCAACTCCAGCCCCAGTGCCTGCAGCGCTCGCAGGATCAATTGCAGCTCCGCGCGCGGCTTGCCTTTCTCGATATCGACGACCCATTGCCGGCTCACGCCGATTTGGTGGGCCAGGCGAGCCTGATCCCAGCCCAGGCGCTTGCGCCTGGTGCGGATGATGTTGCCGATATCGGAAGGCGTGCGGACAGTATCCATGGATGCAATGTAAGCGATCGACGACATTGCCGCAATGTCGTCGATCGCTTACATTGGCATGGCGCTTCTACCTCAGGCAGCCAAACATCCGCAGCGCAATGTCATCGAGCGGCTACATCAACAACATGTCATCGTTCGGCGACATCAGGCCGCCTGCACCACATGCAACGCCTTCGGATTGCGCCACTGCGCCAGCAGCGCGGTTTCGCGCGCCTTGGCTTCCTGCAGATGCGCATGTTTGACGTGGCCATAGCCGCGAATGTGTTCCGGGATGCTGGCGATCTGCGCGGCCAGGCCGACGTTATCGGCATCCAGCCGTTCCAGCAGCATGTCGACGGTTGCGCTGTAATCGGCAATCAGCTGACGCTCGCCACGCCGTTCTTCGCTGTAGCCGAATACATCGAGCTTGCCGCCGCGCAAGAACTTCAACCGCGCCAGCAGCTTGAAGGCAGTGAACATCCACGGCCCGTACTCGCGTTTGATCAGGTTGCCGTGCGCGTCTTTCTTTGCCAGCAACGGCGGCGCCAGATGGAAGCGCAACGTGTAATCGCCTTCGAACTGTTGCTGCAACCGGCGCTGGAAGTCGCCACGCGTGTAGAGCCGCGCCACCTCGTACTCGTCCTTGTAGGCCATCAGCTTGAAGGCGTAACGCGCCACCGCTTCGGTGAGTGCGCTGCTGCCAGGCACACGCTGCAGCTCGTGCGTACGCACGCGTTCGACCAGGCTGCGATAACGCTGCGCGTAGGCGGCATCCTGGTAGTCGGTCAAGAACGCCACGCGACGTGCGATGGCCTCGTCCAGCGATTGCGCCAATGGCTCGTCGTCGAGCGGAGCGGCCGGTGCAGTGACGTCGCCATGCAGCGTGCTGCCATCGGTCTGTGCCAGCGCACGCGGTGCGCCCTGGCTGCCAAGGTCGTGCTCTTCCCAGCTGCCTGGAGCGCACGCTGGCGGTGTGTCGCCATGCAGGTGTGCCGGCGCGTCGGCGCTTGCCAGACCTGCGGCGCGGCGCACTGCCGGCAGATCGACCGCAGCCAGGCGGCCCCAGGCGAATGCCTGCTGATTCATCGCAACGGCCGCGCCATTGAGTTCAATGGCGCGCATCAGCGCTGCATGCGACAACGGCACCAGTCCATGCTGCCAGGCATAGCCGAGGACGAACAGATTGCTGGCGATGGCATCGCCCAGCAGTGCGGTGGCCAGCTGCGTGGCATCCAGCAACAACGGGTCCTGGCCGCCGAGCGCGGTGCGCACGCCGGCGATGATTTCGGCAGCGGGAAACTGCAGGTCCGGCTGCGTGGTGAAGCTGCCCGGCATCGCTTCGTAGGTATTGAGCACCACCTGGGTGCGGCCGTCGCGCACCTTGGACAGCGCCCAATAATCGTTGACCACCACCATGTCGCAGCCCAGCACCAGATCTGCTTCGCCCGCAGCGATGCGCACGGCATGGATGTCGTCAGGCTGGCGTGCGATGCGGATGTGCGTGGTCACCGCGCCGCCCTTTTGCGCCAGACCGGTCTGGTCCAGCACCGTGGCGCCCTTGCCTTCCAGATGCCCGGCCATGCCCAGCAACGCGCCGATGGTCACCACGCCGGTGCCGCCGACGCCGGTGATCAGGATGTTCCAGGGCCGCTCCAGCGCGGTGCGCGTGGGCGGCTCGGGGAGCGTGTCCAGCAGCGTACTGGAGTCGCGCTTTTTGCCCTTGCGCGGCGCACCGCCATGCACGGTGACAAAGCTCGGGCAGAAGCCGGAGACGCAGGAATAATCCTTGTTGCAGTTGGACTGATCGATCTGGCGCTTGCGTCCGAATTCGGTTTCCTTGGGCAATATCGACACGCAGAAACTTTTCTCGCCGCAATCGCCGCAGCCTTCGCACACCAGCGAATTGATCATCACCCGCTTGGGCGGATCGATCAGCTTGCCGCGCTTGCGGCGGCGGCGCTTTTCGGTGGCGCAGGTCTGGTCGAAGATCAGGATCGACACGCCCTTGACCGTGCGCAGATGCTGCTGCACGGCATCCAGTTCAGTACGATCGTGAAATGCGACATCGGCAGGAAACAGCTCGCGCCGCCGCGTCCATTTGCCGATCTCGTCGCTCACCACCGCAATGTCGTGGATGCCTTCGGCGCGCAGTTGATGCGCGATGTCTGGCACGGTGAGCGTGCCGTCCACCGGCTGCCCGCCGGTCATCGCCACCGCATCGTTGTAGAGAATCTTGTAGGTGATGTTGACCCCGGTGGCGACCGACTGCCGGATTGCCAACGAGCCGCTGTGGAAGTAGGTGCCGTCGCCCAGATTCTGGAACACATGCGGGGTCTCGGTGAACGGCGCCTGCCCCGACCATGTCACGCCTTCGCCGCCCATATGGGTGAAGGTGTCGGTGGCGCGGTTCATCCAGGTCACCATGTAGTGGCAACCGATGCCGCCCAGTGCGCGCGAGCCTTCCGGTACCGCGGTGGAGGTGTTGTGCGGGCAACCCGAGCAGTAATGCGGCACGCGCGGGAACTGCGCGCGCGGCAAGGCCATTTCCGCTTCCTTGGCGTCCATCCAGCGCAGGCGCTGTTCGATCGAATCGGTATTGATCATGCTCGATTGCAGCAGGCGCTGGATGCGCCTGCCGATCACTGCCGCGATGGTGGCCGGCGTCAGTTCGCCGGTGGAAGGCAGGATCCACGCGCCCTGCTCATCGTACTTGCCGACAATGCTCGGCCGCGCGCCGGCGCGGGCCGGCCAGTTGTAGAACAACTCCTTCATCTGACGCTCGATGAAGGCCTTTTTTTCTT
This sequence comes from Xanthomonas bromi, assembly GCF_900092025.1. Lineage (GTDB taxonomy): Bacteria > Pseudomonadota > Gammaproteobacteria > Xanthomonadales > Xanthomonadaceae > Xanthomonas > Xanthomonas bromi. The sequence continues at coordinate 36,551 of NZ_FLTX01000044.1, read as the reverse complement.
CCACCACCACGATGTCTTCCAGACCCTGCGCAAACGCGCTGATGCCCACCGGTTCCAGCGGCCAGGTCATGCCGACCTTGTACACGCGGATGCCGATCTGCGCGCAGGCCTGCGCATCCAGACCCAGGTATTCCAGCGCCTGCAACACGTCCAGGTAGCTCTTGCCGGTGGTGACGATGCCCAGCCGCGCGTGCGGCGAATCCAGCACCACCTTGTCGATCCGGTTTGCCCGCGCGAAGGCCTGCGCCGCGGCGACCGCATACCGGTGCAGGCGCATTTCCTGATCCATCGGCGGGTCCGGCCAACGGATGCTCAAGCCGCCCGGCGGCACTGCGAAATCCTCCGGCAGCACGATCGTGCGTGCGAACGGGTCCACGTCCACCGAGGCCGACGATTCCACCGTTTCGGCAATCGTCTTGAAGCCGATCCAGCGCCCGGTGTAGCGGCTCATCGCCCAGCCGAGCAGGCCCATGTCCAGGATGTCCTGCACGCCGGCCGGGTTGAGGATGGGCATCATCGTGCTGACGAATTCGTCTTCCGACCCATGCGGCAACGTGGAGCTGCGGCAGGCATGGTCGTCGGCGGCCAGTGCCAGCACGCCGCCAAACGGTGAGGTGCCGGCGGCATTGCCGTGCTTGAACACGTCGCCGCTGCGGTCCACACCCGGACCCTTGCCGTACCACATGCCGTACACGCCCTGCACCTTGGCGCCGGGGAACAGGTTGGTCTGCTGGGTGCCCCACACCATGGTGGCGGCCAGATCCTCGTTGAGGCCCGGGGTGAAGGTGACCTTGGCCGCGTTGAGGTGTTTGCGCGCACGCCACAGTTCCAGGTCCAGCCCGCCCAGCGGGCTGCCGCGGTAGCCGCTGATGAAGCCTGCGGTGTGCAGCCCGGCGGCGTCATCGCGCAGGCGCTGCAGCAGCGGCAGCCGCACCAGCGCCTGCACTCCGGACAGGTAGATGCGCCCATCGATACGCGTGTACTTGTGGTCCAGCGTGTAATCCGCATCAATCCGGCTGAGCTCCGGCGTGTTGGCAGAGTCTGGAAAAAAAAGTGCAGCGGTACTGGTCATGGCGTGCCCGGAAAGGGTGGCAGGGCCTGGGTGCATGTCATCTGAAACTATCTGACGCACCCGACGGATTCCAAACGGCGGGGCAAAGTGTAGCAGTCAGCTTTCATGCATCCGTTCCTCTGCGGATGGGCAGCCGACACGCTGCGGGTTAGGATGTGGACGGGAAGGAGCCGTTTGCTGTCAGGGGAAAAACAGTGAAAAGGAAATACGCGTGGGCCGCTGTGGCCCTGCTCGGAGGGGTGTGGTCGTTGGCACAGGCGCAGAGCCTGCCCAAGCCCAAGGAGTTCTATTTCGACGAAGACCGCAGTACCACCAAGGCGGTGGTCGCCGTACAGGGCCAGGGCGATGCAGTCATCGACCGGCTTGCATCGATGGTGCAGCGTGACGCCCGCGCGGCCGATCCGCGCGCGCAGTTGGCGTCGCTGGCCTACGCCGGCGGGCGCACCGAGTTGGGCGATGAGCTCTATCAGGGCGCGCTGGCGCTGGTGTCCAACGGCAGCCAGCAGTACCGGGCCATCACCTGGAACTATGGGTGGGACCTGCTGCGTGCAGACCAGGTCGACAAGGCGTTGCAGCAGTGGGCCAACCTGGCCAACGGCCGCCCGGCCGCGCCGGAATGGCTGCCGACCACGGCCGCTCTCGCGCTCTGGCGCGCCGGACGCAAGCGCGAGGCGGTTGAGTGGTATGCGGCAGCCGTGCGCACCTGGCCGGAGCGTTGGAGCAGCACCGCCAACTACGCCAGCCTATTGCCGGAGTGGCGCGAGGCAGAGCGCGCCACCCTGGCCGAGGTCTTCGCAGCCTGGCAGGCCAACCCGCCACACTTCCCGTAAGCACCTTGCCGCGCTGCGGGAATGGCCCGCAGCGCAGGTCGTGAATCGGGACGATGCTTGCTCAGGCATTTTCAGCTGATCACACCGTCGCGATCTGGTGCGCCGGCCTGCCGCTTGCCGGTACGACGCTCGTAACCTCGATTCCACAGGATCCGTGAAGGGCCGATCAGGTCTGTGCGCGGGAGCGAAACGACGCCGAAAGCTGTAGCGTCCTGACTTGCGAGGCCGAAGCGGGAGACGCAGCGCATTGGGCTGCGGCTCGGCATCAGGCTCTTGCCCGCCCACCATCGCAGGACACGCTGCAAGTACGTCCTTGTAAGCCCTGAGGCGGCATCCATGCCGCGGAAAGTCCCGCGACGGCGGGCGGGCAGGCGCAGGTGCGTTGGTCGGTGTGCATCGCTTTCGCTACAGCAGCCAGCCGCCGCGCGAGGCCATGTCTTCGTTCTTCAACAAGGTCACCCGTCGCCTGTCTGGTGCGGTGTCCTCGCCGCTGGCGCGACTATTGGCAGTCTGGACGCCACCAACGCGCCCCCCGGGGGGAGTGACGGCGTGTCCCGCGAGCGCAGAGGGCACCGCGCCTTCGACACGCTGGCTTCCGCATAGGGAACAGTGACGTCGTTGCAGCTTCGCGGTGACCGGAGCTTGGGTGTCGTGCGCCTCGCGCCACCAACGTCCCACCAAGCGCGTGCCGCGCGCTATGCGATCCTGTGCGTGGCTTCCCAACGGATACGATCGCGCATGGCGGTGGATGCATTTGCCTTGATTCTGGCCATGTTGGGGTTGGGCCTGCTGTTCGCCCGCCTGCGGGTGTTGCCGGACAACAGCGCCGATGTGCTCAACCGGATCGTGCTGTACATCTGCCTGCCGGCGTCGGTGCTGAGCTATGTCCCACGCCTGCATCTGGACGCGGCGCTGGGCGGCGTGATTGCGACCCCGTGGCTGCTCACCGCCATCATCGTGCCGTTGCTATGGGGCTGCAGCCGCCTGCTGCGCTTCGGTCGCGCCGAATACGCGGCGCTGCTGATGTGCGTGGTGTTCACCAATTCCAGCTTTATCGGCTTCCCCATGGTGCGCGCGCTGATCGGCGATCACGCGCTGCCGTATGCCGTGGTCTACGACCAGTTCGGCACCTTTGTGTTGCTGTCCACGTTCGGGCTGTACGTGCTGGCCCGGTACAGCGGCGACACCCCGCCGACCGCGCGGCTGATCCTGCTGCGCGTGCTGCAGTTCCCGCCGTTGTGGGCGCTGCTGTTCGCCTTGACGCTGATGCCCGAGCAAGCGCCGAACTGGATCGGCTCCGGCCTCAAGAATCTGGCCGATGCGATGTTGCCGCTGGTGATGCTGTCGGTGGGCTTTTCGCTGCAGCTGCGCCTGCCGGCCGACGAACTCAAGCCGCTGGCCGTGGGCCTGGTGTTCAAGCTGCTGCTGATGCCGGTCCTGGCCTTGCCGCTGTCGTGGGTGCTTGGCCTGCACGGGCAGATGCTGCAGACCACCGTGCTCGAATCGGCCATGCCCACCATGATCACCGCCGCGGCGCTGGCCATTTCGCACCGGCTGGCGCCGCGTCTGGCTGCAGCAATGGTTGGCTACAGCATCCTGTTGTCGTTGCTGACGCTGCCGGCGTGGGCCTGGCTGCTGGCGCGGTTGGTGGCGTAAGGCAGCGGCGCTGACACGGGCCGTCGCGGCAGTCGTGCATGCATGCGCTTGCGCCCGGTCGCTCGGGGCATGCCGAAACGTCCAACGTCGCGTCCATGCTGCATTGCGACGACGCCATGCCCATGCAATGCACGACCGCACCTGGGCAACTACGGAGATGATTTCGCGACTGGATGAGGGGCCGTGATTGCCGCGCGCACCTGCGGCACAAGGCGTTGCGTCCCTTGGCTGGAGGTCTGCGCTGTCTGTGCCTGTACGCCATCCACACGTTTAACGCGTTTCGACTACTCCCTCACCGTGCTGCGGTGTACGCTGCCGGCCTGCTCCCGGAAGCGAGGCGTGCATGAAGACAGTCCTGGTGGCCGCCTCCAAAGGCGGCGTCGGCAAGACCACGATCGCCACCAATCTGGCGGCACATGCGGCGTTGCAAGGCCAGCGCACGGTGCTGGCAGATGCCGATCCGCAAGGCTCGTCCACCCGTTGGGCAGAGCGCCGCGCCAGTCTGGAAAGTGCCGTATTGCCGATCGACGCCACCAAGCGCCGCAGCTGGCAGGCCGCGGTGCCGGACGGCACCGATACCCTGGTCATCGATGCGCCTGCCGGAGCGATGGCCGACGAGCTGGGCGGATTCCTCGACCATGTCGATGCCATCGTGGTGCCGGTGTTGTCCTCGGCGCTGGATATCGAAGCGGTGGTGGGCTTTCTCAACACGCTGGCCAAGGTGCCGCGCGTGCATCAGCGCAAACTGCCGGTGGGCCTGGTGCTCAACCGCGCCCGCCCCTGGACCCAGACCTCGCAACAGGCCGCCGAGATGATCGGCAGCTGGCCGTATCCGCTGGTGGCCCAACTGCGCGACACCCAGGCCTACGTGGTCATGGCCGGGCTGGGGCGCAGTTTGTTCGACTACCGCTCGGCGCAGGTGCGCGACCATCAACAGGACTGGGAGCCGCTGTTCAAGTGGCTCAAGAAGTCCTAGAACCGGAAAGTTCCTATGCGCGAATTGATCTTGTTGCGACATGCCCATGCCGAACCGGCCGATACCGGTCAGGCCGATTTCGATCGCCCGCTGTCGCCACATGGCATCGCCGAGGCCGAATCGGCCGGCCGCTGGCTGCGCGAACAGCGATTGGTGCCCGACCGGGTGTTGTGCTCGCCTGCCCGGCGCGCGCGCGAAACCCTGGAGGCGGTGCTCGCGCTCACCGGCTATATCGAACAACGCCTGGACGAGCGCATCTACGAGGCCACTCCCGGCACTCTGGCCAGCCTGGTGGACGAACACCGCGAAGCCGAGCGCCTGCTGCTGGTCGGTCACAATCCCGGTCTGGAGCGACTGGCGGCGTTGATGCACAGCGGCCAGACCGGCGATTACCGCGGCATGCCCACCGCCTCGATTGCGTTGCTGGCCTTGCCGCTGGAGGCCACCATCGAGCCGGGCATCGCCCGCCTGACCGCCTTCTGGTGGCCTTGATCCGTGTCATCGTCGCTGCGCTGGTTCGCCTGGCTCGCGCTCTGGGTCACGCTGCCTTGCCTGGCGCAGCAGAAGGTGAATTCCATCGATCCGGCGCAGTCGCGTTTCGGGTTCGAGATCAGAACCCGCTTCGGCATGAAGATCGAGGGGTTTTTCCCGCGGTTTCGCGGTGAAGTGGTGGAATTGCCCGACAAACGCCAGCAGGTGCGGTTCCGGCTGGATGCCACCCAGGTGGAGATCCCGGGCAAGGACCGCTACACCGGCTGGATGCGAGGCGAGGATTTCTTCGACGTAGCCCGCTATCCGGTGGTGGAGTTCGAGTCGCTGCCGTACACCGATGACGTGGTCAAGCGCGGCGGCGACATCACCGGCAACCTGACCCTTCGCGGAATCACCCATCTGGAGACCCTGCATTTGGCCCCGGCTGAATGCACGCGGCCGGGCTATGATTGCGATGTGATCAGTCGAGGCACGGTTCTGCGTGGACGTTACGGAATGAATGCGTGGCAGATGGCCCTGGGCGACAGGGTGACATTCGTTTTGCGTGGGCGTTTGCAGGAGGCGCGGCGCCCGTGACGTTCCTGTTGAGGGTGCTCGTGCTGGCAACGGTGTTGCTCGGCACCGGATGCGCCGGCCTGTCGCAAACCGAACGCAACCGTGCCGCGGGCGTTGCCGCTGCCGCGCGCAGCACCGTGGTGAATTGCACCCAGGCCAATCACTGTGCCCAACCCTCGCCACTGCGTACGCTGGGCGGCGAGGCGATCACCGCCTCCACACCGGCGGCGCCGCGGCATTACGCCACCATCGTCGACCACGGCGAAGAATCGCTGGTGGCCCGGCTCAACCTGATCCGCAGCGCCACCCGCAGCGTCGATCTGCAGACCTACATCTTCGACAAGGACGACAGTGCGCGCATGGTGTTGGATGCGCTGGTGGACGCCGCGCAGCGCGGGGTCAAGGTGCGCATCCTGATCGATCAGCTGTCGGCGATCGCCGATCTGCAGATTCTCGGCGCGCTGGCCAGCACCCACGAAAACCTGCAGCTGCGGATCTACAACCCCACCTTCGGCAAGGTCAAACTCAATTACTTCGATTACGTCGGCAGCGTGGCGTGCTGTTTCCGCCGCTTCAATCAGCGCATGCACAACAAGCTGCTGGTGGTGGACGACGTGCTGGGCGTGGTCGGCGGGCGCAATTACCAGGACGACTATTACGACTGGGACAGCGAATACAACTTTCGCGACCGCGACGTGATCCTGGCCGGGCCGGAAGTACGCGCGATGGCGGCCAACTTCGATGCGTTCTGGCGCGCGCGGCGCAGCGTGCCGGCCGAGCGCCTGAACGATGTCGGCCGTGTGCTGCTGGAGCAGGGCGCGCCGCAGATGCCGCCGGTGCAGTTCCGCCGCCCGGACCGGGTGGCGCGGGTGGATCAGGAGGCGCGCGACCCGCAATTCGTCCGCGACGCCTTCGTGACCCCGGCCATCCCGGTGCAACGCGTGCTGTACGTGGCCGATCTGCCGCAAAAACACCGCAAGGAACACGCCGCCAAGGCGATCTCCACGGCGCCGGAACTGGACAGCCTGATTGCCGGCGCGCAGCAGGAAGTGCTGCTGCAGACGCCATACCTGGTGTTGTCCGACCAGGCGCAGGCGATTTTCCGCAACTTGCGCAAACACCCGCAACCGCCGCGCATCGTGGTGTCGACCAATAGCCTGGCCGCCACCGACAACCCCATCGTGTATGCGCTGTCGTACAAGTTCAAACGCCGCAACATGCGCGAGCTGGGCTTCAACGTGTACGAGTTCAAGCCGTTTCCGCTGAATGCCCCGGTGGATTACGCCAACCTGGTACCGGATCCGCTCAACCCTGCTTCGGAGATCAACGAAGACAGCCGCAGCAATCGCCTGATCGGCGGCAGTGCGGCTGGCAACGCGATGCGCGGCAGTGGCGGCGGTGGCGACGCACAGCCACCGTCGGCGAGCACGCTGCGCGGCAGCAGCGGCCGTGCGCGCGGCGGTAGCCAGGTCGATCGGCGCGTGCTGCGTACCGAAACGCGGCCCTCGTTCCTGGGCACGCGCGCCGTCAACAAGCCGCTGCCGGTGACCCGCGCCGGCGCCCGTATGGGCCTGCATGCCAAGTCGTTGGTGGTGGATCGCCGCATCGGCGTGATCGGCACGCACAACTTCGACCCGCGTAGCGAGAACTACAACACCGAAGCGGCCGTGGTGATCGACGACGCGCGCTTTGCGCAGGCCTTGGCCGCGAGCATCGAACGCGATATCGCCCCGGAAAATTCATGGACGGTGGCCTCGCGCGAAAAGCCGCCGCTGTTGAGCGGGTTGAACTACAGCGTGGGCAAGGTCTCCGAAGCCTTGCCGGTGCTGGACTTCTGGCCGTGGCGTTACGCCACCAACTACGAGTTCCAGCCGGGCCCTGATTGCCCATTTCCGCTGCAGCGGCAGGACCCGCACTTTCGGCAGTGCTACGTGGCGGTCGGCGACTTCCCGGAAGTCAACGTCGGCCCGAAGTGGCTGCTGGTACGCATGTTGACCGCCTTCGGCGCCGGTCTGGTGCCGATCCTGTAAGCACCACGGTGCCGGCCGTGCACCGGCCCCGCATGCAGCACCGGGCCCGTACCGATCGGGATCGGCCCTGAGATCACCTCAGGTTGGGCCGATCCCGCCAGCGTTCGACAAGCAAGGACCCTGCTCGGCCTGTTACCGTCGCGGCGTGCACCACCCCGTCGCCGCAAACGCTGTTGCGATTCCCCAATCCCCACTCCCAAATCCCAGCCCATGACCTTCCGCGAACCCGTCGATCTAGCCGCCCTCAATGCCGCCAGCCGAAACACCCTGATCGAACATCTGGGCATCGTGTTCACCGAGGCCGGCGACGATTGGCTGCGCGCCACCATGCCGGTCGATTCCCGCACCAGGCAGCCTTACGGCCTGCTGCATGGCGGCGCATCGGTGGTGCTGGCCGAAACCCTGGGCAGCAGCGCCGGCAACCTGTGCGTGGATATGACCAGCCAGATGTGCGTGGGGCTGGAGATCAATGCCAATCATCTGCGCGCGGCCACCGATGGCGTGGTCATCGGCACGACGCGCGCGGTGCATGTGGGGCGCAGCACCCATGTCTGGGATATCGTCATCGAAAATCCGGCCGGCAAGCGGGTCTGCGTGTCGCGGCTGACCCTGGCAGTGGTGGCGCGCACCCATGGCTGAGCAGGCCCGGCAAGGGCATGGGTGGAACAGCGCCACCCGTTGTCTGCACTGCGCCGCCGCAACGCTGCTGTCACAATAGGCGTGCCTTCTTCCCCTGTTACCGGTCCCCTTGGTCGAATGAGCGAGTCATCCCTGGACGCCACGCACGACGCTGGCGGCCCGCTGCGCTGGTTCCGGTACCTGTATCGGGTGCCGCTGCTGCTGCTGCATCTGTGTGTGTTCCTGCCGATCGCCACGCTGTGCATGGTGACGCCGCCGCTGGCGCGCATCCGCATCGGCCCCGAGGACACCCTGGGCGAGCGGATGGTCCGCTGGTGGCAAGGCAGCCTGATGCGCATCTTCGGGTTTCGTCTGCGGCACTTCGGCACCCCGCTGCCGGGCGCGACCTTGTTCGTGGCCAACCACGTCAGCTGGGTGGACATTTCCATGCTGCACAGCCGGCGTGTGATGGGGTTTGTGGCCAAGCGCGAAATCGCCGGCTGGCCGCTGGTGGGCTGGCTGGCAATCAAGGGCCAGACCATTTTCCATCAGCGCGGCAATACCGAATCGCTGGGCGGCGTGCTGCAGGCAATGCTGCTGCGCCTGCACAGCGGCAAACCGGTCGGAGTCTTCCCGGAAGGGCGCACCCGCGGCGGCACCGAGGTTGGCCCGTTCCATGCGCGCATTTTCCAGGCGGCGGTGGAAGCCGGTGTGCCGGTACAACCGGTGGCGCTGCGTTATGGCGTGCGCGGCAATGCGCAAGCGGTGGTGGCCTTCGGTGAGCGCGAAAGTTTCTTCGCCAATATCGTGCGCCTGCTGGGCGAGCCGTCGCGGTTGGCCGAAGTGCATTTTCTCGAGCCGATCCGCGCGCTGGATATCGAAGGCCGTCGCCGCCTGGCCGACGCCGCGCGCCAGCGTATCGTCGCAGCGATGGAGTCCTAGCTGGCGATGCGCTCGCACCTCTCCCCTGCGGCCCATCGCGACGCCGGTGCGATGCGCGCATGAACGCCTCCGACTATCTGCCGCCGCGTTGGCTGCGCAATCCGCATGTGCAATCGGTGCTGGGCAGCAGCGCGTTGCGGCGCATCCGCAGCCGCCAGTTGTTGGCCGCTAGCGGCGCAGTCACCAGCGAACACATTCTCGATGGCGGCGACGGTGTGCGCTTGCAGGGCTGGATGAGCGTCCCGCCCGGCGATGCGCCGCCGCGCGGCACCGTGTTGTTGCTGCACGGCTGGGAGGGCAGCGCCGATTCGAATTACATGCGACTGACCGCCGCGCGCCTGCTCGGCCTGGGCTATCAGGTGTTCCGGCTGAACTTCCGCGACCACGGCGGCACCCACCATCTCAATGTGGACCTGTTCCATTCCGATCGGATCGAAGAAGTCGTCAACGCCGCAGGCGATCTGTGGCGGCGCTTTCCGTCGGCGCAGCTGTTGGCGGCCGGGTATTCGCTGGGCGGCAATTTCGCCCTGCGGCTGGCGTTGCGTGCGCCTGCCGCCGGTCTGCCCCTGGCACGGGTGGCGGCAGTGTGTCCGTTGCTGGACCCTGCCGCCACGATGCTGCAGCTGGAAAAAGGCCCACAGTTCTACGACTGGTATTTCCGCCGTAAATGGCGCGACTCGCTGCTGCGCAAGCGCAAGCTATTCCCCGACCAGCACGGCTACGACGACGCCACCCTGGCGTTGGACATGCGCGGGCTGATGGCCTGGCTGGCGGTGAAACACACCGGGCATGGCTCGCTGGAAGCGTATTTCGACAGCTATTCGATTGCCGGCGAACGCCTGGCCAACCTGCAGGTGCCGGTCGACATCCTGATGGCCGAAGACGATCCGGTGATTCCGTTTGAGGATTTTGCCGCCTGGCAGTTGCCGGCGCACGCGCAGCTGGAAATCGCGCGCTGGGGCGGCCACTGTGGCTTTCTGGAAAACGCCCGCGGCGACGGCTTCGCCGAACGCTGGGTGGCCGAGCGGCTGACGTCAGTTCGCGAATGATGCTGAGACGACATCCGTATATAGATGCAGTCGTCGCCGTTTTAGCGGTGGTTGTCGGTTGCGTGATTTTCTACTTCAGCGCGATCAGCTTCTACACCTATCTGAAGACCGGGGATATCCTGTTCCGCCCACGCGCAGGATCGGTTTCCGTCGGCATCGAAGCTGCGCTCCGGCACATGGGCCAGTTGGTGTTTGGGGCGCTCTGCGTGGCCTATGGCACGAGCGTACTGCGTCGAAAGTCGGCAAGCGTTCAAACGCCTCACCGGCGCGATCGGTCGATTTGAGTTCAAGGGCGATGACGCACGCCTTGCCCAAGATGCCGGCCTAGCCATAGACGCCAGTGTCCGTCGCACAGCGAGCCGCCGCACCGCGCATCGTTACAATAGGCGTTTGTCCGGGACCCAGCGCCGCCATGCAAGACGCCATTCTTCAAGCCCTGCGCCGCAATGCGGCCGACGATGCGGTGGCGCTGGCCCGCGAGTGGGCAACCACCGCGCCCGACAACGCCGCCGCGCACCGCTGGCTGGCGGTTGCGCTGCAGCAGCAAGGGCAGCCGGCGCTGGCGCTGGACAGCATCGACACCGCGCTGATGCTGACGCCCGAAGATGCCGACCTGCATCTGCTGCGCGCCGGCGCGTTGCTGGCCACACGCGATCTGTCTGCCGCCGATGCGGCGCTGTCGCGCACTACCGCGCTGGATCCGAACCAGTTCAACGCCTACGTGATGCAGGCGCATCTGGCGGTGGCACGTGGCGATCTGGACGAGGCCGAGCGGCTTAGCCGCACCGCCGCGCGGCTGGCGCCGGAACATCCGCAATTGCTGGCGGTCGATGGGGTGGTGGAGCTGCGCCGCGGCCAGAGCGACCGCGCCCTGTCGCTGCTGACCCGTGCCGCCGAGCAACTGCCCGACGATGCCCGCGTGCTGTTCTCGCTGGGCTTTGCCTATCTGCAGAAAGAGCATTTTGCGTTTGCCGAACGCGCCTTCGAGCGCGTGATCGAACTCAATCCGCCCGGCACCGCGCTGCGCGCCTTCATTGCCCAGCTGGCCCAGCGCCAGGGCCGTCTGGACGATGCGCTGGCAGCGATGCAGGGCGTACTCGACCAGCCCGGTGGCGATCTGCCGGCCATGCGCCGGCTGGCCGGCGAGATGGAGCTGCAGGCCGGCCGGCCCGATCAGGCCGCCGCGCATCTGCGCCTGGCGCTGGCGCATTGGCCGGCCGACCGCCGCACCTTGCATGCGTTGCTCACCGCCTGGGAGCGGCTGGGCGCGGTGGACGATGCGCGCGACACCCTGGATGCCGCGCTGGCCACCTCGGCCACTGCGCACGACCTGTGGCTGGCGCGCCTGGCGGTGGAGCCGGTCGGCGGGCCACAGGCGCAGGCAGTGATCGAACGCTGGCTGCTGGCCATGCCCGAACACCTGCCGGCGCTGGAAGCGCTGATGCGCGTGCACGACATGCAGGGCCATGCCGACCAAGCGGAGATGGTGGCGCGCCAGATCGTGGCGGTGGAGCCGGGCCGCATCAGCGGCGAGCAGCGCATTGTCGAAGCGCTGCTGGAGCGCGACCCACCGGCGGCGATCGCCTGTGTCGAAGCGTTGATCGACTCGCTGCCGGCGCCGCAGCAGACCGTGCTGCGGCCGTGGCTGGGCAATGTGCAGGACCGCGCCGGCCAGCCCGATGCCGCCGTGGGCACCTGGATGCAATTCCACCGCGAACAGGCCCAGCACCGCCTGCCGTTGCCGCCGCAGGCCGCCAAGCCGCCGGTGCAGTGGCCGGCGCTGGGGGCCATTCCCGACACCGTCACCGCGCGCCCGCTGTTCGTGTGGGGCACGCCCGGCTCGCATGTCGAACGCCTGATCGCGGTGATGGACGCGGCTACCCCGTTGGTGCGCGGCGACCGTTATGGCACCACGCCGCCGTCGGACGCGCTGCAGAGCTATCGCACGCTCGAACAGCTGGCCTCCGGCGAACTGGCACCGACCGCGCTGGTGGAAGGATGGAAGGCGCAACTGCCGCGCCGCGGCATCGACGATGGCAACGTCATCGACTGGCTGCTGTGGTGGGACAACAGCCTGTTGACTGCGCTGCGCCCGCACCTGCCCGAGGGCCGTCTGGCGATCGCGCTGCGCGACCCGCGCGACATGCTGCTGGACTGGCTCTCCGCCGGTGCGTCCGCGCCGCTGGCACTGCAATCGCCACAGCAGGCCACCGATTGGCTGCTGATCGCGCTGGAACAACTGGCCGTGTTGCACGAACGCGATCTGTACCCGCACCGCATCATCCGGCTGGACGGGATCGAGAGCGACCCGCAGGGCATTTCGACTGCGCTGGAACACGCGTTCGGGCTCAGCTTCCCGCTGGTCGAGCCGCGTGGCCCGGCGCGGCTGGCCTCGGGCCGCTGGCGCAGTTATCGCGGCGTGCTCGGCGCGCAGTTCGATCGGCTCACGCCGATCGCCGTGCGCTTCGGCTACCCGCAGGACTGAGCCGCGATCAGAACGGTCGCGCTCGCGCGCCGCCTGGGCGTGGCCGCAGCCTGGCGCTAGTGCATTGCGCGCAGGTGCAGCGCGCGGCGGGCAGCGGTAAACCCGGTCGAGCGCATCAGAAGGTTCCATGGCGACGTCTTCCGCTGCGGCACGGACCCAGGCACCCTGGTCCGTATCGCTTCCCTCGGAGACTCTCCATGCGTCTGACCAGCAACAGCATCGAAAACGGCAAGCCCATCGCAGTGGAATTTGCCGCCGGTACGCCGGACGGCTTTGCGCCCAACCGCAACCCGCACCTGGCCTGGAGCGAGGTGCCGGCAGCGACGCAGTCGTTCGCGCTGCTGTGCCTGGACCCGGACGTACCGACCGTGCCCGATACCGTCGGCCGCGACGATCTGCAGATTCCGGTGGAGCAGCCACGCACCGACTTCGTGCATTGGGCGATGGCCGATATCCCCGCCGATGTGCATGAGATTGCCGCAGGCAGCTGCAGCGACGGTTTCGTGGTCAAGGGCAAGCAGCAACCGCCCGGCCCGACCGGTGCCCGGCAGGGCCTGAATTCCTACACCCAGTGGTTCGCCGGCAATGCCGACATGGCCGGCGACTACCACGGCTACGACGGCCCGTACCCGCCGTTCAACGACCTGCGCATGCACCGCTATTTCTTCCGGGTGTTCGCGCTGGACGTGGCCAAGCTCAGCCTGCCCGACAGCTTCACCGCCGCCGATGTGCTGTCGGCGATCCAGGGCCATGTGCTGTCGGAAGCGGCGTTGCATGGCACCTATACGTTGAATCCGGCGCTGCGCTGAGCGATCACGACGGTGGCATCGATTGCTCCATCCCCCACGACGCCAGCCACGTTCGGCCGGCGTCTTAGAGCGGCTAACAGAACGTAGCGAGCGGTGGTCAGGTGGGTGCGGACGGCGCGGAGGAACCGGAGTGTACGAGTGGTACATGAGGATTCCGAGCACCGGCCGCGCCCGCCTGGCGGCCGCGCAGTAGTTTTGTTAGCTGCTCTTAGTACAGGCAATCCCCCATGAAAGCATTCCAGATCGGCAATCAGACCGGCCTGCAGAGTCTGGTCGCGGCCGAGATGCCCGAGCCGGTTGCAGGACCGGGGCAGGTCATCGTCGCTCCGCGACTGGTCGGCCTGATCAACCGCGACCTCCAAATTCTCAAAGGCACCTACGCCGGCAAGCTTGCCCAGACGCGCGTTCCCGTTGCCGAAGGGGTGGGCATCGTGACCTCCGTCGGCGCAGGCGTCAGCGAGGTCGCGCTGGGCGACCGTGTCGTCTGCGGGCACTTCCCCACCTGGCTGGACGGCAGGTTCCGCGCCGAGATGTTCGCTCACGATCTGGGCGTGACCCACGATGGCTGGCTGGCGGAGAAGGTGTCGCTGCCTGCATCTGCGCTGATCAAGGTGCCCGCGTCGTTGGACGACGAGGATGTCGCTGCGCTGGCATCGGCCGCGGTCACCGCCTGGCACGCCTTGGTGGAAGTCGCCAGGATCAAGGCCGGCGACCTGGTGCTCTGTCTGGGAACCGGTGGCGTCTCGATGGCCGCGCTCGAACTCGCCAAGCGCCACGGCGCCCGCGTCGCCATCACCTCCTCCAGCGACGAAAAGCTTGCGCTCGCACGCCGCATGGGCGCCGACATCACCGTCAACTATCGCGCCCATCCCGACTGGGCCGACGCAGTGCTGCAGCTGTCCGGCGGCGGCGCGGACGTCATCATCGAGACGGGCGGGCAGGACACCTTGGGACACTCGATCAAGGCAGCGGCGGCCAACGCGATCATCGTGGTGATCGGCGTCACCCCCGGAGCCTCTTCGCCGATTCCCGATTATGTGTCGTTGATCCGCAAGAACGTGACCATTCGCGGTATCGCCAATGGAAGCCGGGCGATGTTCGTGGACCTACTGCGGGCGATCGCGCAGCACCGCATCAAGACCCTGCAGAGCCGGACCTACCGGTTCGATGAAGCGCCCCAGGCCTTCGACTACTTCGCCAAGGCGGAACACGTGGGTAAAGTCCTCATCCGATTCTGACCCGGAGCGGCGGCGTCGCTGTCAGGTCCAAGCTGCGGCTGGGGCTGGTCTAGCTGCCGGCTTCGATCATCTGGTCGAGCACGTACACCACCTGCTTGGCGTCTGGATCCGTGCCGGCCGGGTAGCGGGTCACGCGCAGCAGGGTGCGGATGCCCTCTTCGTGGTCGAAACCCTCGATCGTGCCGTCGTATGGCTGCCATGGCGTTGCGGTCTGCGCGCTGGCCGGCGCGTCCGGGTCGTGCGCGCGCAATTGCAGGCAGCGACGCGCCGGATCGGCGACGCAGGGCACGGTGTCTGCGGCCACTTCGATCAGCAGCGTCTGCCCCGGCCCGCCATGGCGGGTGTAAGCAGTGGGGATGCCGTGGAAGAGCAGCCGGGTGCCATCGCTGCGGGTCAGGATCAGCCGGGGCGCGGCCGCGGCGTTGTCCATCACCATTGCGAAGCGGCCGGAGAGCAGGTCGCTGGCGGCGCGCTCCTGCGCCATCCGGCGTGCGTCGGCGCACATCCGTTTGCTGGAGACCACCCGGCCAATCTGCAATTGCGTCTGCGCCACACTGTAAGTGGCGCCCAACGCGTTGCAGGTCTGACTGATCTGAAGGCGCTGATCGTTGAAGTCCAGTTGCACTGGCGGCAGGCCGTCGACGAACAGGCTGCGCAAGACAGTGCGGTGCGCGTCGCTGGCCTGCTGCAAGTGCCAGTGCTGTGCGCGCAGGGCGCTGCGCAACGGGGCATTGTCAGTCTCAGGGGCCGCCATCACAGGCGCCTGGGCCGGCGCGTGGTTGGTGCCGGGCAGGTCCGGCGACGCGCCCGATCCGCAGGCCGTCACGCCCGCCGCCAGCAGTGCAGGGGCGAAGAACACGGCACGCATGCGCAGCTCCCGGTGATCCGATGCGTCAGTGATACCGCCAGCAGGCGCCCGGGGCAACGACCGGCATCACGCCGTGGACGCCTGGCCTGCAGGTCGCCGTCATCGCGACCTGCAGGCCCGGCGGTTGCCGTGGCGCGTCAGCCTGCAGCAGCCGGCAGCCACAGCAGCAAGGCCGCGCCGAGCGCGATGCGGTACACCGCAAACACCGTGAAACGGTGCTTCTTGATGTAGCCCAGCAGCCACTTCACCACCACAAAGCCGGTAACGGTCGCCGCCACGAAGGCTACCGCCACATCGGCCCAGTTTTCGTTGCCGAAGCCGCCTTGCTTGTACATTTCCAGCAGCGCGTAACCACTGGCCGCAAACATGGTCGGAATGCCGACCATGAACACGAAATCCGCGGCGGCCGAGCGCTTGCTCAGGCCCAGCAACATGGCGATGAAGATCGTCGATGCCGAGCGCGAGGTGCCGGGGAACACGCCGGCCACGACCTGCGCCAGGCCCACCGCGATGGCCACCTTCCAGGTCACCACATCGCGCTCGGGCAGCTTGCCGGCGAAGTGCTCGGCCACCAGCATCCAGACGCCGCCGATCAGCAGCGCCCAGGCGACGGGCTGGAGGGTTTCGGGCAATTGCCAGCCGGCCTTGCGCACGATCAGCCCGACGACGGCGGTAACCAGGAAGGCCACGCTGACCTTGAACACGTAGTCGCGGTTGTCGCGTTCGCCCAGGCCGGTGGCCAGGGTCCACAACCGCTGCCGCAGCGCCAGGCAGATGGCCAGGATCGCGCCGGCCTGGATGACGATATTGAAGAAGTCAGAACGGCGTCCGAGCCATGGCATGTGCTCGGCGATCAGCAGGTGGCCGGTGCTGGAGATCGGCAGGAATTCGGTGAGGCCTTCGAGAATGCCCAACAGCAGGGCGGAAATCAGATCGGACATCGGACTGGAGCGCGGTGGGGGAGGCGCCAGGATAATGCATTGCGGAACGCACCATATGGGTGCGTTGCATCCAGCGGTTTGCACGCTAATGGTGCTAGACGACTTTAGCGGACGCGAGCGATGCAAGCAAAATCAAGGGCTTGTGAATCTGGATGGCTTGGCACGGTCCCTGCTGTATTGCTGCCCACGAGCCACTTAACTCCTGCCTGAGGTTTCTCCCGATGTCCGTGGAAAATGTTGAAAAGCTGATCAAGGACAACAAGGTCGAGTTCGTCGACCTGCGCTTCGTCGATATGCGTGGTGTACAGCAGCACATCACCTTTCCGGCCAATATCATCGAGCCGGCGCTGTTCGAAGAAGGCAAGATGTTCGACGGCAGTTCGATCGCGGGTTGGAAGGGCATCAACGAGTCGGACATGGTGCTGCTGCCGGACGCAGGCACCGCCTATCTGGATCCGTTCTTCGCCGATCCGACCATCGTGCTGACCTGCGACATCCTCGACCCGGCCACCATGCAGAGCTATGAGCGCGATCCGCGCGGCATCGCCAAGCGCGCCGAGGCCTATCTGAAGTCGTCCGGCACCGCCGACCAGGCGTTCTTCGGCCCGGAACCGGAATTCTTCATCTTCGATTCGGTGCGCTTTGCCAACGACATGGGCCATACCTTCTTCCAGGTGGGCTCGGAAGAAGCGGCCTGGAACACCGGTGAAAAATACGACGGCGGCAACAGCGGCTACCGTCCGGGCGTGAAGGGCGGCTACTTCCCGGTTCCGCCGACCGACACCCTGCACGACCTGCGCGCGGAAATGATCAAGACCCTGGAACAGGTCGGTATCGAAACCGAAGTGCACCACCACGAAGTGGCTACCGCTGGTCAGTGCGAGATCGGCACCAAGTTCAGCTCGCTGGTGCAAAAGGCCGACGAACTGCTGACGATGAAGTACATCATCAAGAACGTCGCCTACCGCAACGGCAAGACCGCCACCTTCATGCCCAAGCCCATCGTGGGCGACAACGGCTCGGGCATGCATGTGCACCAGTCGCTGGCCAAGGGCGGCGTCAACCTGTTCACCGGCGACGGCTACGGCGGCCTGTCGCAGATGGCGCTGTGGTACATCGGCGGCATCTTCAAGCATGCCCGCGCCATCAACGCGTTCTCCAACTCCGGCACCAACAGCTACAAGCGCCTAGTCCCGGGCTTCGAAGCGCCGGTGATGCTGGCCTATTCGGCGCGTAACCGCTCGGCGTCGTGCCGCATTCCGTGGGTCACCAACCCGAAGGCGCGCCGCATCGAAATGCGCTTCCCTGATCCGTTGCAGTCCGGCTACCTGACCTTCACCGCGCTGATGATGGCCGGCCTGGACGGCATCAAGAACCAGATCGACCCGGGCGCACCGAGCGACAAGGACCTGTACGACCTGCCGCCGGAAGAAGAGAAGCTGATTCCGCAGGTCTGCTCCAGCCTGGACCAGGCCCTGGAAGCGCTGGACAAGGACCGCGAGTTCCTCAAGGCCGGCGGCGTGATGAGCGACGACTTCATCGACGGCTATATCGCGCTGAAGATGCAGGAAGTCACCAAGTTCCGTGCTGCCACCCACCCGTTGGAGTACCAGCTGTACTACGGCAACTGAGTTCCACCGCGGCGATGGCGGAGGCCCCCCTCCCACCTTCGCCATCGCCGCACACGTTTGATCGGTCCATGGCACCGGCCATGGATCGTAAGGGTAATGAGAGAGCACACAGTTCGCGACGCGCGGGCCTGACCTCTCCCACGAGGCGGATGCATGGCATCTGCTGGGGTCAGCGCAATCGCGAACGATCGGATGCCGGGGTTGGCATCCAGGTGAATGACACCGCCGGGCGGCGCAATGCCGGCCGGTTCTTTCCACCATTCGGGGTATGCGCATGAAATTGATCACCGCCATCATCCGGCCGTTCAAGCTCGACGAGGTCCGCGAGGCCCTGTCCGCAGCGGGCGTGTCGGGCATCACCGTGACCGAGGTCAAGGGCTTCGGGCGCCAGAAAGGCCACACCGAGCTGTATCGCGGCGCCGAGTACGTCGTCGATTTCCTGCCCAAGATCAAGATCGAAACAGTGGTCACCGACGACCGCCTGGACGCGGTGGTCGAGGCGATCCAGAACGCCGCCGGCACCGGCAAGATCGGCGACGGCAAGATCTTCGTCACCGCGATCGAGCAGGTGGTGCGTATCCGCACCGGCGAGATCGGCGCCGATGCGCTCTGACCCTACCACCTACGGAGTTCGTATGAAGACAGCTCTTTTTGCCGGGTGGAAAGCCCGGTTCTACAGCGTATGCATGCTGATGCTGTTCAGCACGCTGGTGGTCGGCGGCATGGGCAGCGCGCAGGCGCAGTCCAGCCCGCAGGTCACCCCACTGCCGACCGAGCCGGTCACCACCGAACCGCTGGCGTCCCCGCAGCCGGCCGCAGCGCCGGCCGCTGCCGCCGAAGCCGCACCGGTGGTCAACAAGGGCGATGTCGCCTGGATGCTGACCTCCACCTTGCTGGTGCTGTTGATGGTGGTGCCGGGCCTGGCGTTGTTCTATGGCGGCATGGTGCGCGCCAAGAACGTGTTGTCGGTGCTGATCCAGGTGGCGATGGTGTTTTCGCTGCTGACCATCCTGTGGGTGCTGTACGGCTACAGCTTGGCGTTCTCCGGCGAAGGCGCGTGGATCGGCAATCTGGACAAGGCGTTGCTCAAGGGCGTCACCATCGAAAGTCTGGCGGCCACCTTCACCAAGGGCGTGAGCCTGCCGGAATACGTGTTCGTGGCGTTCCAGGCGACCTTCGCCGGCATCACCGGCGCGCTGATCGTCGGCGCCTTCGCCGAACGCGCCAAGTTCGGCGCGGTGCTGTTGTTCTCGGTGATCTGGTTCACCTTCGGCTACCTGCCGCTGGCGCACATGGTCTGGGCGACCGGTGGGTATCTGTTCGGATTGGGCGCGCTGGATTTCGCCGGCGGTACCGTGGTGCACATCAACGCCGGTGTCGCCGGCCTGGTGGGCGCCTACTTCGTCGGCAAGCGTGCCGGGTTGGGGCGCGAGGCGATCAAGCCGCATAACGTGACCCTGACCTTCGTCGGTGCATCGCTGCTGTGGGTGGGCTGGTTCGGCTTCAATGCCGGTTCCAACCTGGAAGCCAATGCCGGTGCGGCGCTGGCCTTCCTCAACACAATGCTGGCGACCGCGGCCGCCATCCTGGGTTGGTCGCTGACCGAGAAGATCATCAAGGGCAAGTCGTCCGCCCTGGGTGTGGCCTCGGGCATGGTCGCCGGCCTGGTCGGCATCACCCCGGCCTGCGGCACGGTGGGCCCGTTCGGCGCCATCGTCATCGGCCTGGCGGCCGGCGTGCTGTGCGTGTGGGGTGTCACCGGTCTGAAGCGCTTGCTCGGTGCCGACGACAGCCTGGACGTGTTCGGCGTGCATGGCCTGGGCGGCATCATCGGCGCGATCCTGACCGGCGTGTTTTCGGCGGCTTCGCTGGGTGGCCAGAAGGGCGGCGATTACAACATCGTCCACCAGGTCGGTATCCAGGCGCTGGGCGTCGGGATCACGATCGGCTGGATCGGCGTGGTGTCGGTGGTGGGCTTTGTGGTCGCCAAGCTGGTGTTCGGCCTGCGCGTGAGCGAAGAAGCCGAGCGCGAGGGCCTGGACATCACCTCGCACGGCGAAGCCGCGTACGAGTCCTGAGCATGCACGCCCGCGGCCACGCTGCCGCGGGTGGCGCAACGACCCGGCCGGGACTGCCCAGTCGGGTCCGTTTTCCCCGTCGTCCGGTTGGGCGCGGAACAACTGCCGAGGTGCCTGCATGACCAGCCCCACGCCCGTGACGGTCGGCGCGGATGCACGCTGGATCGGTGCAACCCGCCGCCGGCCGGCCAAGATTTTTTCGACACACGCTTCGTTTTGCGCGCCATCCGCGCATTACGACGCAGCTTGCACTAAATTGGTGCAATGGTGATCTCGTCTTCCATGCCATCGCTGGATAATCTGGGCACGCCGGTGGCCTGGGCCGACCGCGAGGGCCGCGTGCTGGGTGTCAACCCGGCGTTCGCGCGCTGGCTTGGAGTCAGTGCGCGGCGTTTGGTCGAACAGCCCTTGGCCGCGCTGGAGGTGCAGGGCGACGCGCTGGCCCGTTTCCTGCTCAACGACGAGCGTGATGTGCTGCGTCTGCACCGGCTGGCGCTGGGCCTGCCCAACGACGCGCCACGCTTTGCCGAAGGTTGGCTGTCGCGGCTGGACGACGGTGGCTGGTTGCTGGAGACCCATCCGGTCGACGAATTCCCTGCGCTCGATCCCACCCACGCCTTGCCCAACGCCTTGGGCGCCGCGCTCAAGGGGCTGGCGCACGAACTGCGTAATCCGCTGGCCGGTCTCAAGGGCGCCGCGCAGCTGCTGGCGCGCCGCTCGGCCGGACGCGACGAAGACGAGCGCGAACTGATCGAGCTGATCGGTACCGAGATCGAACGCCTCAACACCTTGCTGGAACGGCTGCTCTCGCCGAGCCCGTTGCGCCCGCACGGCCGTCTCAACATCCATGTCGTGCTCGAACGCGTGTTGCGTCTGGCCGAAGCCGAAGGCGGCTGGTCGGTGCAGGTGCAGCGCGATTACGACCCCAGCATTCCCGACATTCTGGGCGATGGCGACCGCCTGACCCAGGCGGTGTGGAATCTGGTGCGCAACGCCTTCCAGGCCGGCGCCACCCGCGTGACCTTGCGCACCCGCGTCGAACACGGCCAGCGCATCCGCGACCGTGTGCATGCCATGTCGCTGCGGCTGGAGATCATCGACGACGGCGGCGGCGTGCCCGAAGAACTGGCCGAGCACCTGTTCCTGCCCTTGGTCAGCGGCCGCGCCGAAGGCAGTGGGCTGGGCCTGGCGCTGGCGCAGCAGGTCTCGCGCGAACACCACGGCACGCTGACCTACCGCTCGCGCCCGGGCCATACCGTTTTCACCCTGCTGCTGCCCGAGCTGGCCGGCGATCACGACAAGGAGCATTTGCATGGCTGAGGCCGCCGCCGTATCCCACATCTGGGTCGTGGACGACGACCGGTCGGTCCGCTTCGTACTGTCCACCGCCTTGCGCGATGCCGGCTACGCGGTGGATGGCTTCGAGAGTGCCGCCGCCGCGTTGCAGGCACTGGCCATGCGGCCGACCCCGGATCTGTTGTTCACCGACGTGCGCATGCCCGGCGAAGACGGGCTGAGCCTGCTCGACAAGCTCAAGTCCAAGCACCCGCAACTGCCGGTCATCGTGATGTCGGCCTACACCGACGTGACCAGCACTGCCGGCGCCTTCCGCGGTGGCGCGCATGAGTTCTTGTCCAAGCCATTCGACCTGGACGATGCGGTGGCCTTGGCCGCACGCGCGTTGCCGGATGCCGATGCCGATGCCGGTGTCGACGAGATCATCGGCGCCCCGCTGGCCGAAGGCTCGGCGTCGCTGATCGGCGACACCCCGGCGATGCAGGCGCTGTTCCGCGCGATCGGCCGGCTGGCGCAGGCACCGCTGTCGGTGTTGATCAACGGCGAGACCGGCACCGGCAAGGAGTTGGTCGCCCGCGCGCTGCACAACGAATCGCCGCGCGCGCGCAAACCCTTCGTCGCGCTCAACACCGCCGCCATTCCTGCCGAATTGCTGGAAAGCGAGCTGTTCGGCCACGAAACCGGCGCGTTTACCGGCGCCACCAAACGGCATATCGGTCGCTTCGAACAAGCCGATGGCGGCACGCTGTTTCTGGACGAAATCGGCGACATGCCATTGCCGCTGCAGACCCGCCTGTTGCGCGTGCTGGCAGAGAACGAATTCTTCCGCGTCGGTGGCCGCGAATTGATCCGCGTCGATGTGCGCGTGATCGCTGCCACCCACCAGGACCTGGAAGCGCTGGTCGAGCAGGGCCGCTTCCGCGCCGATCTGCTGCACCGCCTGGATGTGGTGCGCCTGCAACTGCCGCCGCTGCGCGAACGGCGCGGCGATATCGCCCAACTGGCCGAAAATTTCCTGGCCATGGCCGGGCGTAAGCTCGACATGCTGCCCAAGCGGCTCTCGTCGGCCGCGTTGGAAGACCTGCGCCAATACGACTGGCCTGGCAATGTGCGCGAACTGGAAAACGTGTGCTGGCGTCTGGCCGCGTTGGCGACTGCCGACATCATCGATGCGGTCGACGTGGACGCTGCACTGGCGCGCGGCGGCCGCCGTCACCGCAGCGGTCGCAGCGACGGGCAATGGGACGACATGCTGTCCAGCTGGGCCGCGCAACGCCTGAGCGAAGGCGCCCAGGGCCTGCACGCCGAAGCGCGCGAGCGCCTGGACCGGACCTTGCTCGAAGCCGCGTTGCAACTCACCCAGGGCCGCCGCGCCGAAGCCGCCGCCCGCCTGGGGCTGGGCCGCAACACCGTCACCCGCAAACTCGGCCCGGGGCGCAAACGGCGCTGACCGGTCCGGCCGATAGCCGCCGCGACAGGAGTGGCTCCTGCGTGGGTGCATGCGCGCGTCGTTTTCGCTCGCACGCGCCGCGGTGTCGATTATCCGGCGGCGAACGACACCCTCATCCCCCCTCGAACACCTTCCCCGATGCGGGAGGCGGCAAGCTACGCGGGCAAGGCACGCATCGATCGTCGATCGTCGCAGCCCACCCTCTCTCCCGCCTGCGGAAGATGGGGTGGGTAGAGAGCCCTGGGCGACATCCCGGCCCGCGAGACCAACCCCGTAAACTCCCGTGCTGCCCCGAGCGCATTTCATGACACGTGCACATGCGCCCGCATAGGTTTCCAGCCTGATCAGGAGAACTGCTTGATGCGTTACCGGTCGCCCACGATCGTTGCTCTCACCGCTCTGGCGCTGGCCGCCTGCAGCAGCACGCCGTCACCGCCGAAAGCGCCTCCACCGCCAGCGGCAGCGGCGCGGGTAGTGCCTGCGCGCCCGGTGCAGCAAGCCGAGGCTGTGCTGGCATCTGCTTCGGGCAGCCTGGTCAGCGGCCGGGTCGTCCTGGTACCTGCGTTGCAGGGCATCCGCCTCACCGGCACCATCGGCGGGCTACGTCCGGGCGGAGTGTCCGGTTTCCATGTGCACGAGCGCGGCGATTGCAGCGCAGCCGATGCCAGCAGCGCCGGTGCGCACTTCAACCCGAGCGGTGCGCCGCACGGACGTGCGGGGAGCGGCGCGCACCATCTGGGCGACATGGACAATCTGCGTGCCGATGCCGAAGGCGTGGTGCATCTGGACATGATCCTGTCAGGCATCAGCCTGGGCGACAGCGCTCCGACCGATGTGGTCGGCAAGTCGCTCATCGTGCATGCCGACGCCGACAACTATCGCAGCCAGCCCAGCGGCAATGCCGGCGCGCGTCTGGCCTGCGGCGTCATTCGCGTTACCCAATGGGGCACGCCCCCTTCGCAGCCCTGAATCGGGGCGTCAACGGCTGCAGTTGTGGCCTTCTTCAGGAGTACTCCATGCGCCTTCTTCCGACCACGTTGTTTCTCGCCACTGCCCTGGTGCTGACCGCGTGCAAGCGCGACGAGCCCGCACCGTCAGACCCGGCACCCGCACCACAGGCCAGCACCCCGGCCGACGCCGCGCACGGCGCTGAACATGCTGCCTCCATGGTGACCGAAGCGGCCGCCACGACCACCGCCACCGCCGAGCTCAGGCCGACCAAGGGCAACGACGTCAAAGGCACGGTAAGCTTCAAGACTGTCGACGGCGCCTTACGTGTGACCGGCCAACTCAGCGGCCTCAAGCCCAACACCGAGCACGGCTTCCACATCCACGAAAAGGGCGATTGCAGCGCACCGGACGGCAGCAGTGCCGGCGGCCACTTCAACCCGTCCCAGTCCGATCACGGCAACGTCAGCGCCGACCCGCATCACGGCGGCGATATGCCCAACATCAAAGCCGACGCGCAAGGCAATGTCAGCATCGACGCACCGGTCTCCAGCAACGTCAATCTCGGCAAGGCCGACCAGTTCGATATCGCCGGCCACGCGGTGATCGTGCATGCCGATGCAGACGATTACAAAACCCAGCCCACCGGTAACGCTGGCGGCCGTCTGGCGTGCGGTGTGATCACCACCGACAACGCGCAGGCGGCGACCAAGTAAGCGCTCAGGTACCGCTGCCGATACACGGCAGCGGTCCAGTAACGACGCACGCTGCGGACGACGTCGGCCGACGTGCCGGTGTATGTCCAGGCAGTGATCGAGAGAACACACGAACGCCGCGCCGAGCATCGCCGCGGCGTTCGTTCTAGGCGCGTTGTGCTTCGTCGAAACTCCGCTCGCGTCAGAATGTGGCGAGTACTGCTATGCGCGCGCATGGGTGTAGCGCCTTGTTGATAAAGGAAGCGCAACATTTGCGCAATGAGCGCATGGATCGTTGAACGACAGCCGCGGATGCGTCTCCAACGGAAGCAGCGATCATCCAGTGAGTGGTCCACAGCCCAGTCATTCTGTGCAACGCAGACGTGGCTGTCTGTCGTCCAACGGTGATCGGCCCACAGCGAAGCGGGCACTTCGAATAGAAGCAGTGCCCGCCGATAAAGGAACTCGAACCCGTCTGCCTGCAGCCCGGCTATCTGCGCGGATCACTTCATTCGCTAATCGATCGCTGCATATGCAGTTCAACCGCGGAAGCGATCACTCAATCATTTGCCCACAAGCCTAGTGTTGCCAGTCCAGCAGATGCGTATCGGGATCGCGGAACTACATGCTTTGCCCACCGCCCGGCCGTGACATGCGGGCTGCGGGCTTCGACGGCGACACCGCAGGCATGCAAGTGGTTCTCCCAGCCGGGTAGGGCATCGCTTGCGATAGCCAGTGCGACATGCAGGCGCCCCTTGCTGTCATGCGGCGGAATCGTGTCGCCCGGCCGCGTGACAGTGGCCGACGTGCTGCCTTGCACGCAAACAACAAACTTGCTCTGGCGCAATCGCGGATGCGGCGATGCGCGCATCGCGATGCATTGGTTGCAGACCCAGCACGCGTGCGTAAAAGGCGCATGGGCGTTCTAGGTCGGCCACAGACACGCCAGTTTCAAGCGCGCCTTGTAATGCAGAAGGGGCAATGGGTACCGGCGTCCGACTTACGCTGCCAGGGCCTGCCGCGGATCCTGGCCTGGCTCTATATGCACATACAGCACCGGCAACCCATGCGCTTCCAACACCGCGGCCATCTGCCGCTGGCGCGCGAGATAGTGCTCGTATACGCCACGCAGGCGCTCGCAGTGTTCGCGGTCGTGCGCGTAGTAATCGCACCAGCCAGCCGGATCGAACAGAGCAATGCGCACTTCGCCATCGACGTAGCGCAGGACCGGCTCCGGCGCCTGCTCCAGCCACTCTTCGCTGGTGGGCGCCAGCAGGGCGGCTTCGATCAGCGGCCACAGCGGCGCCAGGCCCTGGTTGTCGTACTGCATCGACATCATCGCCGCCAGATCGTTGGCGGTGAGATACCGTGCATGTTCGATGCGGGCGCCGAAACTTTCCTGCGCCAGCAGCGCGGTATCGGCCTGCGCCATGCCCTGGGCCAACAGCACCTCTTCCATGGCCTCGGCGACGGTGGCGACCGTTTGCGGATCGCCGGACAGCAGGAACGGCAGCACGCGCAAACCACCGCCAACCAGCTGCGCATCGGCCTGGAACGGCAGCGGAATCTCGCCCTGCGCATCGGCACCGAAGGCCAGCACGCGCGGCCCCTGATCGCGTCCGGGCGCACGCGCCTGCAGCTCTTCCAGGCGCCGGTGCAGCGGCCAGCCGGGCCGAAGCACTTCGGCGGGATCGAAATGCGCCAGCGCCACGCTCAGTTCCAGATCGCGGACTTCCGGGATCCACTGCGCCAGGTCGCGGCCGATGCGTTCGGCCAGCATGCCGGCCTGCGCAGGCGCCAATGCGCCGCGCTCGGGCGCGCTTCCGCCGGTCAATTCCAGCGCCAGCACACCCATGGCGGTTACGCCGTGTTCGGTCTTGCTCATGATTCGCGGTTGGCCCATCACAGGGTCGAAGCTACACTGCCGACATTATGCCTGCCGGCCCTGTGCAGGCCATGTCCCCGAGTCCTTCATGCCAGGTCAATCGATGCCCGCAGCCCGTCCCGTCGCCATTCTGGGCGGCGTTCGTATCCCGTTCTGTCGTCAGAACACCGCATACGCGGACGTGGGCAATCTGGGCATGTCGGTGCGCACGCTGGGCGCGCTGGTCGAGCGCTTCGGGCTGCATGGGCAGCAATTGGGCGAAGTGGCGATGGGCGCGGTGATCAAGCACTCCTCCGATTGGAACCTGGCGCGCGAGGCCGCGCTGTCGTCGGGTCTGTCGCCGCTGACCCCGGGCATCACCCTGCAGCGCGCCTGCGGCACCAGTCTGGATTCGGTGATCACCATCGCCAACAAGATCGCGCTGGGGCAGATCGATTCGGGCATCGGCGGCGGCTCGGACACCACCTCCGAAGTGCCGATCGTCTACGGCAAGAAACTGCGCGCGCGCCTGATGGCCGCCAACCGCGCCAAGGCCACCGGCGACAGACTCAAGGCGCTGCTGCGCGGCTTCAAGCTGGCCGAACTCAAGCCCGAGTTCCCCGGCGTGGCCGAGCCGCGCACCGGCAAGAGCATGGGCGACCACTGCGAGGACATGGCCAAGGAATGGAACATCTCGCGCGATTCGCAGGACGAATGGGCGGTGGCCTCGCACCACAAGCTGGCGGCGGCATATGAGCGCGGGTTCTTCGACACGCTGATCGCGCCGTTCCGCGGCGTCTCGCGCGACAACATCCTGCGCGCGGACACCTCGCTGGAAAAACTCGCCACGCTGCGCCCGGCCTTCGACAAGACCTCCAGCCGCGGCACCTTGACCGCCGCCAATTCCACCCCGCTGACCGATGGTGCCGCCGCGGTGCTGCTGTCCAGCGAGGCCTGGGCGCTGGCGCACGGCCACGCGCCGATGGCCTACCTGCGCGATGCACAGGTTGCGGCGGTGGATTTCGTGCACGGCGAAGGCCTGCTGATGGCGCCGACCATCGCAGTGCCACAGATGCTGGCGCGCCAGGGCCTGACCCTGCAGGACTTCGACATCTACGAAATCCACGAAGCCTTCGCCGCGCAGGTGCTGTGCACCCTGCGCGCCTGGGAAAGCGAGGATTACTGCCGCACCCGGCTGGGCCTGGACGCGCCGCTGGGCCGTATCGACCCGGACAAGATCAACCCGCTGGGTTCGTCGCTGGCTACCGGTCACCCGTTCGCCGCCACCGGCGCGCGCGTGGTGGCCACCGCCGCCAAGCAACTGGAAGAACGCGGTGGCGGCCGTGCGTTGATTTCGATCTGCACCGCCGGCGGCATGGGTGTGGTGGCCATCGTCGAGCGCTGATGCCGCTGCTACGCGGCACGGGATTGGGCACTGGCGATTGGGATTCGCACAAGCGGCAAGGGAATCCTGCTCTTGCGAATCCCGAATTTCCAATGCCGAATCCCCAATCTAACCCTGCAAGGACGCATGAGATGTCGAATGCCGATGGACGTGAGCCACCCACGCTGTATCTGACCCCCGCACATGGCGATGTGTGGCGCGAGGGCGACGTCGTGGTGTGCACGCCGGGCGCGAATCTGCCGCCGCGTTGCGTCAAGTGCAATGCGCCGGCCGACATGTCGCCGCGCCGCTACATCTTCCATTGGCATCACCCGGCGATCTACCTGGCTCTACTGATCGGGGTACTGCCGTATGTGATTCTGGCCATCGTGTTGCGCAAGCGCAGCGCGCATGTGTTGACGCTGTGCGCGCAACACGAGCAACGCCGCGTGCGCTCTGTGGCCATCACGATGGCATCGGTGCTTGCCTTACTGGTGTGCGGTCTGTCGTTGCAGACTGAGCTGCGCTGGGTGACCGGCGCCGGCGTAATGGTCGCGATGTTGGTGGCCGGCAGACTCGGTGCGCGGGTGCTGTCGGTGCAGTCGATCGATCACCAGCAGGCACGTTATCTCGGCGCTTGCGAAGACTTCTTGCGGGCGTTGCCTCCCGCGCCGTAAACCTGTGGATTCGATCAAGATTGCGCATCACACGGACCGTGGTGTCAGAGGCTACGTGAGCTAGGGTCTTCTACGCAGTGCATACCCAAGAGGGCAGTACCTAAGCGGTGATGGCTCGTGCCTTATGCATGTGCCGCGACATCTATTCGTCTCGACGCCCAACCGCTGTGAGCGGCGATATGCCAAGCGCGACTTCATCGACGAACTGCCTGCTCACATGACGACCATCGGCAAGCGTTGTCAGCAAAACAAGGACGGCGGTACGCAGACCGCATACCGCCGCTGTCTGGATTACAGAAGAGGATCGTCCGCTGCATGCGGATCGACTGGCGCGGTGTCATACGTCGCCACGATCGGCTCGCGCACGGACTGCTGCGGCATGGCTTCATGCACCGGTTCGCCACGTGCAGCGCGCAAGGCGTTGGCGTAGCAATGCTGTGCCGACAGCAGATCGCCGGACGCTGCAAAACTGTGTCCCAACTCTTCCCAGGCTTCGCTGCCGGCACCGTTGGCGATCGCGCGGTGCAGAAATTCCTCGGCCTGCGACCACTGCTGTTGATGACGCGCGAGCCGCGCCAGGGTCAGCAACAGGCCCGGGCTGTCTGGATACTGGGTCAACCAGCGCTGCGCACTGGCGCGGCGCGAATCGTATTTTTCCAACGGCAGCACGCCGTACAGCCGCACCAGCGATTCGTCCCACTGGGTATCGAGCGCCTGCTCCAGGCTATGCACCGCCGCATCGTCCCAATGCAGCACGGCCGCGCGCTGCGCATAGGCGCCTACCACTGCCGGATAGGTACGTAAGGCTTTGGGCAATGTTTCCCAGCGCTCGGCCAGCGCATTGGCGTCACTGGCCTGCAACAGGGTCTGCTCGGCCAGCGTCGCTTCCAGTGCGCTATAGGCATCGGGCGCCAACACCGCCTGCTGACGCAGGGCACCGAGCTGGCCGTAGGCTTCGTCGGCCCGGCCGATCTGGGTCAGCGCATGCGTGCGCAGCAGCAGGCCACGTGCCGGCAACGGCTGCGCGTTGGCACTGTCCAGCGCATTGATCGCTTCCACCGGGCGCTGGCGTCCCAGATATCGCTCGCCCTGCAGCAGCGCATGTGCGGTGGGGTCGCGCTCGGCCAGTTGCTGTGCAAGTGCAGTGGCGGCTGCATCGTCGCCGCGGGCATCGGCCACGCGTACCGCGCTGGCCAGGGCAATGCCGCTCACCTCATCGTCTTCGCTGGCACTGACCAGCAGCCGCTCGGCACGCTGCCATTGCCCATGATCGGCAGCGCGCAGGCCTTCGATCAAACGCGCACGGCCCTTCCTGCTGCGGTATTTGCCCCACACGCGGAACGGCAGGCTGATCAATGTCCACAGTAGCCAGACCACCAGCAGCGCGATGACCAGGATCAGTAGCGCCTGCGGCATCGCGGCGTGGTAGTCGTTTCCACCCACGCTCACCACCACATTGCCCAGGTCGTAAGTCGTCTGGTGCGACAGCCACTGCGCGCCGAGCACGCCCAGCGCCACGGCAACCAACAGGATCAAGACGGTACGCAGCATTTTCATTGGGTGGATCTCCCTTCACGCATGGCCTGCAGTTGCAGCAGGGTGGTGCCCAGCTCCGGCAGGCGCGGACGCAGTGGCGCTTGTTGCAGGCTGCGCAGGCGTGCACGCAGTTGACGACGTTGCGGTGAGTCCGGCCACAGCCGGGTCGTCCAGGTATCCACGCGACGCAGCGATTGTGCGAAACCGGCGGCATCGCCACGTTCCGCAGCCGCGCGGGTCAGGCTGATTTCGATCTGCAACGCATCGCGCGCGGCATGCCGGTCGCCGCCGCTCAGCAAGGCATCGCCGCGGCTGGGCCGGATGTCCACCAGCGGTGCCAGCACCTTTTGCCACCACGGGTGCGCCGCGCCGCTGCGCTGTGCGGTCTGTTCCGGCAGGCGCTGCAACTCGGCCGCCAGGCTGTCCAGGTTCTGGCCGACTTTCGCCTGCGGGCCGGCGCCGAGACGATCCAGCGCATCGCGTTCCTGCACCAGTGCCTGACGCAGATTGAGGTAGCCGGGGTCGTCGATGCCGTTGAGCGCGCCATCGGCCAGCGCATAGGCGCGCCGCGCACCATCGGCATCGCCAGCGATGCTCAAGCGTTGCTGGCCGAGCCGCAGCAGCAACTCCACTTCGTCCAGGCGCAGCGCCTGTGCACCGTGACGATTGGGATCGGCCAGCTTTTGCACGGTGTCTTCCAGCAACGCGCCGCGCTGGCTCAGGCCAAGCATCTCATCGCGCAGCACGCGGTTGGTGGCGGCCGCGTCCTGCAAGCGCTCGTTGGCCAGGCGCTGATCGCGGCGCAGCGTTTCCAGCATCTGCTGGGTGCCGTCCCAACGCTGCTGCTGCACCTGCGCGGCCTGCAGTTGTGCGGCCTGATAGCTTTGCCACGCGCGCCAGCCCAGGAATAGCGCCACGCCGACAGCCACCACGGCCATCGCCAGCAGCAGCCATGCCAAGGGAAAGCGTCGCGTGGTAGCCGGCATTTCTGTCATTCGGACATCCTCGGGCGGTCACGACCGGCGCAGGCGCCGCGGTCATCCGCCACAGCATGGCGTGCAGCGGCGGACACCCGCAAGCTGTACTTGAGTCCGCAGTTCAGCAAGGTCGTGGTGGTGTCACGATCGCTGCCGCAGCAGCGGCAAGCTGCACCGGCAACGGGCCTTCGGCGCGCATGCGATGGATGAAGCCGGCCGCGCGCGCAGCGTCCAGCATGCGGTCGCTGGAGGCGACCACGGGACGCTGTTGCCACGTCGCGATCAGCGCTGCAGGCAGCTGTTGCAGCACCAACGTCAGTGCTTCGGCGCTGCTCAACGCCAGCACACTGCGCGGCAATGCGTGCGACAAGGCCTGGATGGCCGCCGCGCGCAAGCGCAGCGGGATACGCTGATAGACATCGGCGCGCAGGATGCGCGCGCCGCGCTGTTGCAGCGTTGGCGCCAGCATGCCGCGTCCGCCGGGGGCGGTGATCAGCCCGACCGCCTGCAGTGGCGCCTGCAGCAGCGGTAGCGCGAGCAGTCCTTCGCTATCCATCCGCGTCGGGCGCACCACGGTGTCGATGCCACAGGCCTGCAATGCGCGCGCAGTGCCGTCGCCGACGCTCACCCAATGCGCCTGCGCCGGGCGCTGCAGCGGCGCAAGACGATGCGCCGCCTGCACGGCCGCCGGGCTGGTGAACACCGCAATCGGCGCTGCCAGTGCCTGCCGCAACGCCTCCCGCGCCTGCGCGGTGTCGTTGGTCTGCAAGCGCCAAGGCGATAGCGCGAGCACACGCCCGCCATGCCGCGCAACCGCCCGCCGCAGCGGCGCGTGTTCGCCGCTGGGCCGCAGCGAGATCAGCGTCCAGGCAGCATCGGAATGAGAAGGGCCGGTCATGGCGTGATTATGCGAGAGCGTTGTCACCTGCGCCGCAATGTCGCCGCATCCAGGTGCGCCAGTGCGCAGCAATGGCGAAGCGGCGACAGCCGGAGCGCTGTTTCGGCACGCTGACTGGCGCCCTTCGTCTCGGTGCAGAACCTCTTGCACCCGCTGGGAATCCCGTCACGCTCCGGTCCGATAACCTTGCTGGAGTGGCGTCTTGATCAAGTCCTACCTCATCAATATGCAGCGCAGTGGCGACCGGCTACAGGCCATGTCGGCGCGCTTCCATGCGTTGGGGATGCCGTTCGAGCGCATCGCTGCCGTGGATGGCACCACGTTGACGGCCGAGCAGATCGCCGACTTCGTACGTGAGCGTCCACTGGAGGGGTCGGGCGATGCCTTCAGCACCGGCCCGCGGAAGTGGACTGCATCCAATATCGGATGCTTTCTCAGTCACCAGGCGGCGTGGCGCATTGCGGCCGACTCCGCCGACGCCTACACCGCGATTTTCGAAGACGACATGCATCTGTCGGAAACGCTGCCGGCGCTGCTGCGCAGCACCGATTGGCTACCGGGCGGCAACAGCATCGTGCGGCTGGAGCCGTCCTACAACCGGATCAAACTCGATGCCAAGGTGGCCGACGTCGCCGGGCGACAACTGCGCCTGGTCCGCCCATCGACCTACCAGCATTGCTGGCCGGTGTGCGCCGGTGCGCTGATCATCAGCAGGGATGCCGCGCGATTGCTGCTGGCTGCGCAGGCGCGTTGGCACACCATGGCCGATATTTTCCTGTTCGGATGGAACGAATCGCCGGTAGCGCATCAACTGTCCACCTATCAGCTCTCGCCGGCTGCCTGTATTCAGGACAAGTTTTTTCATGCGGCGGCGGAAAACATCGTGTTCACCAGCACGATCGATGCGCCGCTGACGCAAGCGCAGAAGCAGCGCAGCACACACTGGAAAGCCAAAGCCACCGCGTTGTTGCGGGGGGCGCAGGGGTATCGCAAGGTCGTGTTTGCGCCTTAGCGCATCTAACAAAACTACTGCGCGGCCGCCGGCGCGGTCGGTGCTCGGAATCGGCATGGACCACGTGGACACTCCGGTTCCTCCGCGCCGCCCGCACCTGACGGCCGCTTGCGACGTTTTGTTAGCCGCTCTTGGCGCATGCGCCAATGGTTGCCATGTCCACTGGCAGGCAGGTGGTCGCGTGGCGTGCCGGTCGCGTGCGTCGTGCGACGTTGCGCGCCATCGGCCTGGCATGAGATTTCGGTCGATCTGTTGCATGCAACGCCAAGGCGATGTCAGCCTGCGAAGCGCGCGGCGATGACTGCATCCACCATGCGGTACCGCATGTCATGCCAGTGCACAAGACGCTCGCAGGACATTGCGGCATGATGCCGGCCTTCGCCGTCTTTCAGTCTCTTCCGATGACCTCTTCGTGCACGCTCGCATCCGCCCTGCAGTCGCTGCAGCAGCAGTTCATCGCCATGCCGCCGGTGCTGGCGATGGGCATCGCCGTCGACGGTTTGCATGATGGTGCACTGCGCCTGCGGGCGCCGCTGCAGGCCAACGTCAACGACAAGGCCAATGCGTTCGGCGGCAGCCTGGCGTCGCTGATGACGCTGGCAAGCTGGGGATGGCTGACCCTGCAGCTGCAGTTGGCCGGGCATCATGCCGATGTCTACGTCGCCGATAGCCAGCTGTGCTATGTCGCGCCGGTGTACGAAGACCTGGTGGCCAATGCCGAGCCGTCCGAGCTGGGGGGCTGGGAGGCATTTCTGGCCACGTTCCGGCAGCGCGGCAAGGCGCGCATCGGCATGCGCGCGCAGATCGCGTTGGGTTCGGGCGCGGCTGCGGCCACGTTGAGCGGGCGTTTCGTGGCGTTTCCAAAACGGTAGGATGCGGGCTGGATCAGGGGAATACGCATGCGTGCAGTCATCACAATGATCGTGCTGCTGGGGCTGGCGACGCTGAGCGGGGTGGTCAATGCCGGCAGCCGCGCCCAGGCGCGCGCGCTGGAAGCCACCCAGGCCGCCTACACGGCCGCCGTGCGCTGGAACGATTTCGACGCTGCGTTGGGCTTCGTCGAGCCGGCGTATGCGCAGGCGCACCCGCTCAGCGACCTGGAACGGTCGCGCTACGAGCAAGTGCAGATTTCCGGCTACCGCGAGGTGCGCGTGGGCGAAGATCCCAACGGCGATCTGCGCCGCGAGGTCGAATTGCGGGTGATCAACCGCAATACCCAGGCCGAACGGCTGGTGCGCAGCATCGAGATCTGGCGCTGGAATCCCGACCAGAAGCGCTGGTGGCTGGCCAGCGGCCTGCCCGACTTGTGGAAAGGCCAGTAGCCCGGCCCCTGCGCGCTGGGCGTCGCGTGCGCCAGCTGTGCGACAATTCCTGCCCGCTCGACTGACCCTGACCCCGTGAATTTCGAAGAGCTGCAGGCCTTTGTCGGCCGCAACCCCATGTTGTCGCTGGCCCTGGTGGGCCTGACCATCGCCTTGATCGTCACCGAGGTCGCGCGCTTGTTCCGCGGCTATCGCGCGCTCAAGCCGGCCGAGTTAACCCGTCTGATCAATAGCGACAACGCGCTGGTGATCGACGTGTCGCCAACCGCCGATTTCGAAAAAGGCCACATTGCCGGCAGCCGGAATGTGGCACTGGCCAAGTTCGACCCGGCCAGCAAGCTGCTGGCCAACGCCAAGGCCTCGCCCGTGGTGGTGGTCTGCCGCAGCGGCAACACGTCCGCAGGTGCGGCCAAGACGCTTAAGAAAGCTGGCTTCGAGCAGGTGTACTGGCTCGAAGGCGGCGTCGCTGCCTGGCAGATGGCCGAGCTGCCACTGATCAAGGGCCGCTGATCCGCCTTGTGCGGCGCCCGCCAGGCCCCCATTGCTGACATGAGAGACTCGCACTTTCACGTCTGCATCACTCACCGCTGCATCCACCGAACCGTTTCTGGAGTTAGGAATGTCCGACGAAATCCTCAACGGCGCCACTGCGCCGGCCGACGCCGCTGCTGGCCCCGCCTTCACCATCGAAAAGATTTACGTCAAGGACGTGTCCTTCGAATCGCCGAATGCACCGGCCGTCTTCAATGACGCCAACCAGCCCGAGCTGCAGCTGAACCTCAATCAGAAGGTCCAGCGCCTCAACGACAACGCCTTCGAAGTGGTGCTGGCCGTGACCCTGACCTGCACCGCCGGTGGCAAGACCGCCTACGTGGCCGAAGTGCAGCAAGCCGGCGTGTTCGGCCTGGTCGGCCTGGAGCCGCAGGCGATCGACGTACTGCTGGGCACCCAGTGCCCGAACATCCTGTTCCCGTATGTGCGCACCCTGGTCAGCGATCTGATCCAGTCCGGTGGCTTCCCGCCGTTCTACCTGCAGCCGATCAACTTCGAAGCCCTGTATGCAGAAACCCTGCGTCAGCGTCAGAACGAAGGCACCTCGCTGGCCGATTCCGAGCCGGCTGGCAACGCCTAAGCCTCGATTGCGCCGATGAGCGATTCGACCCACAAGATCGCCGTTCTCGGCGCCGGCTCCTGGGGCACGGCCCTGGCCGCGCTGCTCGCCAGACACGGTCATCCGACCGTGCTCTGGGGCCGCGATGCGGCGATGGTGGACACCATCGACCGCACCCATGAGAACGCGCGTTATCTGCCGGGCATTCCACTGCCCGACAGCCTGCGTGCCACCACCGACCTGCAGGCGGCCGTTGCCGACGCCACCTGGATCCTGGTGGTGGTGCCCTCGCATGCGTTCACTGAGACAATCCGGCTGATCGCACCGTTGCGCCCCGCGGGCGCCGGCGTTGCCTGGGCGACCAAGGGTTTCGAACCCGGTTCCGGGCGATTCCTGCATGAAGTGGCGCGCGACATCCTCGGCCCCGGCGTTCCGCTGGCCGTGGTGACCGGGCCTTCCTTCGCCAAGGAAGTCACGCTCGGTCTGCCGACTGCGATCACCGTGCATGGCGACGATGCGGCGTTTGCGCAGGTGGTGGCCGATGCGATGCATGGCCCCACCTTCCGCGCCTACACCGGCGACGACATGGTGGGCGCCGAGTTGGGCGGTGCGATGAAAAACGTTCTGGCGGTGGCCACCGGCGTGGCCGACGGCATGCAGCTGGGTCTCAATGCACGTGCCGGTCTGATCACGCGTGGTCTGAACGAGATGCTGCGTCTGGCGGCAGCGATCGGCGCACGTCCGGAAACCTTGATGGGTCTGGCCGGGTTGGGCGATCTGGTGCTCACCTGCACCGGCGATCTGTCGCGCAACCGACGGCTGGGGTTGGCGTTGGGTCGCGGGCAGAGTTTGAACGATGCGATCCGTGAGATCGGCCAGGTGGTCGAATCGGTGCAGACGGCCGATGAGGTCATGCGCCAGGCCGAACACCACGGCATCGAGCTACCGATCTCCAACGCCGTGCGTGCGGTCTTGCATGGCGAAATCACCCCGGAAGCAGGCTTGAAGGAATTGCTGGCACGCGAGCGCAAGCCCGAGTACCCGCAGACCTTGTTTACCTGATCGACATGTCGCGCGCTGCTTGGCATCAACAAAAAGCCCGGCGATGCCG
>NZ_FLTX01000019.1 GCF_900092025.1 Xanthomonas bromi | reverse complement strand
CTTAGCAGAGCCACTTGGGTTCTTGGTTCCGGCATCTGGTCGGTGTGGCTATTAAGTTTGGCCTTGCGATGCCCTAACGAGATTCGTCTTGGTCTCATGCTGTTAAGTAGGATAGAGTTGACTGATTATTGCTTATCTTTTGTAGTGCAATATATTGACTTCGCTTAATCAAGGGGTTATCAACATGAGCGCAGCGACTTCTATCAACTTGGTGGGTATAACCGGGATAGCCCGGCGCTTAGTACAAGATGGCGCGATAGATGAAATGGTAGCTCGCGTTGCTATGGACCAAGCATCTACAGCTAAAGTGCCGTTGCCGCAATGGTTTTCCGAGAAAAAGCTCGTAACGGCTTCGCAATTGGCGGCTGCCAACGCGGTTGAATTCGGCATGCCACTTATGGACGTATCAGTATTTGATGCCAGCCAAAACGCAGCCAAGCTGGTCAGTGAGGAGTTGCTCCAGAAGCACCAGGTGCTGCCGCTGTTCAAGCGTGGTAACCGGTTGTTCTTGGGGGTGAGCAATCCCACCCAGACTCGCGCGCTGGACGACATCAAGTTCCATACGAATCTGGTGGTCGAGGCAATCCTCGTCGACGAGGATCAGATCCGCCGGACGCTCGAACAGTGGCAGGCCAGCAATGCGTCCCTCGGTTCGTCGCTCGGCAATGACGACGATGAAATGGGCGACTTGGACGTGTCTGCCGACGACGAGGACATGGGCGCCGGCGGGGATGCCGGGGTCGATGCCAGGGGCGACGACACGCCAGTGGTGAAATTCGTCAACAAGGTGCTGGTGGATGCGATCCGGCGGGGAGCCTCGGACATCCATTTCGAGCCGTATGAAGACGACTACCGGGTGCGCTTGCGGATCGACGGCTTGCTGAAGAACGTGGCCAAGGCGCCGGTGAAGCTGAGCCAGCGCATTGCGGCGCGCCTGAAGGTGATGTCGCAGCTGGATATCGCCGAGAAGCGGGTGCCGCAGGACGGGCGCATCAAGCTCAACCTGTCCAAGACCAAGCAGATCGACTTCCGCGTGAGCACCTTGCCAACCCTGTTCGGCGAGAAGGTGGTGCTGCGTATTCTGGACGCCAGTGCGGCCAAGCTCGGTATCGAGAAGCTGGGCTACGAGGCGGACCAGCAGAAGCTGTTTTTGGACGCGATCCACAAGCCCTATGGCATGGTGTTGGTGACCGGGCCGACCGGTTCGGGCAAGACGGTGTCGTTGTATACCGCGCTTGGCATCCTCAACGATGAGACGCGCAATATTTCCACGGCAGAGGATCCGGTCGAAATCCGATTGCCGGGCGTCAATCAGGTGCAGCAGAACGTCAAGCGGGGCATGACGTTTGCGGCGGCGCTGCGCTCGTTTCTGCGTCAGGACCCGGACATCATCATGGTCGGCGAAATCCGTGACCTTGAGACTGCAGAAATTGCGATCAAAGCGGCCCAGACTGGCCATATGGTGCTGTCGACACTGCACACCAACGATGCGCCACAGACCATCGCGCGTCTGATGAACATGGGCATCGCGCCCTACAACATCACCTCGTCGGTGACCCTGGTCATCGCGCAGCGCCTGGCGCGTAGGCTGTGCAACAACTGCAAGCGCAAGTCGACCTTGCCGGAGCATGCGCTGCTCGCGGAAGGATTTACGCCAGAGCAAGTTGCGAAGATCGAACTCTATGAGGCAGTCGGTTGCGATGAGTGCACCGAGGGCTACAAGGGGCGTACTGGTATCTATCAGGTGATGCCGATGACCGACGAGATCGGCGCGATCGTGCTGGAAGGCGGCAATGCGATGCAGATCGCCGAGGCCACGCAGAAGATTGGTATCCGCGATCTGCGTCAGTCGGCATTGATGAAGGCCGCGCACGGGGTGACCAGTCTGGCCGAGATCAATCGCGTGACGAAGGACTAAGCGCCCTCATCCGCCCTACGGGCACCTTCTCCCGCAAGCGGGAGAAGATGGCGGCACTGCGATGCAGATCACCGATGCGGTGCAGAAGATCGGTATCCGCGATTTGCGCCAGTCGGCGTTGATGCAGGCTGCGCATGGGGTGACCTGCCTCGCGGAAATCAATCGAGTAGCCAAGGGCTAAGAGCAGCTAACAAAACTACTGCGCGGCCGCCAGGCGGGCGCGGCCGGTGCTCGGAATCGGCATGTACCACTCGTACACTCCGGTTCCTCCGCGCCGTCCGCACCCACCTGACCACCGCTCGCTACGTTCTGTTAGCCGCTCTAAGGGCTGGGAATCGGGATTAAGGAATCGGAACAGCCTGGGACCGGTACGTTCCAGGCTGTTTGTCTGGACGACAGCGTCGAGCATTGCAGCCGACTACCGGGAGCTGACGCATGAGCCAGTCCATCCCAGTGTCTCCCACAAAGGCCATCGAGGCCGGCGACTGCGCTTTGACGATTCCCCATTTCCCACTCCCGATTCCCGGCTCTTCTACTCCATCCCCAGCTTTTTCAGCTTGTAGCGAAGCGCACGAAACGTAATGCCCAGCTGCGCAGCGGTTTTGGTCTTGTTCCAGCGGTTCTCTTCCAGCGCTTTCTGGATCGCGGCGCGTTCGAGTTGTTCGATGTATGACGGCAGGGCGGCTGAGGCGGGGTCGATGTCGAGGACGGCTTCGCGCGGTTCAACGTCAGCGCTGCCGGGTGTGGCGGCGAGGCGGTGGCCGCCGTGGGCGGGCAGGCGCAGATCGGTGGCGCTGATCTGGTCGTCTTCGGCCAGGGCGAGGGCGCGTTCGAGGATGTTTTCCAGTTCGCGCACATTGCCGGGGAAGCCGTAGTGGCTCAGTGCATCAAGCGCGGATTGGGTCAGCAGCGGAATCGGGCGTCCGTGGCTATGCGCCAGGCGCGCGATGATAGCCGCGGCCAGTTGCGGCAAGTCGCCAGCGCGTTCGCGTAGCGGCGGCACGCGCAGCTCGATCACGTTGATGCGGTAGTACAGGTCATGCCGAAAACGGCCGTCGGAGACCAGGTCGCCCAGGTCCTTGTGCGTGGCCGAGAGGATGCGCACATCGACCAGCGATTCACTGGAGGCGCCGACCGGGCGCACGGATTTTTCCTGGATGGCGCGCAGTAGTTTGACCTGCATCTGCAGCGGCAATTCGGCCACTTCGTCCAGGAACAACGTGCCGCCATGCGCGGCCTGGAACAGCCCGGGCTTGTCGGCATGCGCGCCGGTGAAGCTGCCTTTCTTGTGGCCGAAGAATTCGCTTTCCATCAGTTCGGCGGGAATGGCGCCGCAGTTGACCGGCACGAACGGGCCGGCGGCGCGTGCGCCTTGTTCGTGGATGGTGCGTGCGACCAGCTCCTTGCCCACGCCCGATTCGCCGACGATGTAGACCGGCGCCTGGCTGCGCGCCACCTTGCCGATGGTGGCGCGCAGGCTTTCCATCGCGCTGGAGTCGCCGAGCAGGCGGCTGGCCTGCTCCGGTGGCGGCGGTGGTGGGGCAGGGCGGTCGCGGTTGTTCAATTCCAGCGCGTGCTTGACCAGGCCGCGCAACACGCCGATGTCGACCGGTTTGCTGACGAAATCGAAGGCGCCGGCTTTCAGCGCTTCCACGGCCAGGTCCATGCTGCCGAACGCGGTGATCATGGCCACCGGGGTGTGCGGGTAGTGCTTTGCGATTTCGGTGACCAGTTCGATGCCGTTGCCGTCGGGCAGGCGCATGTCGGTCAGGCACAGATCGTAGGGATTGTTGGCCAGCAATTCGCGCGCTTCGGCAAGGTTGGCGGCGGTGCTGATGCGCAGCCCCATGCGGCCCAGGGTGAGAACAAGCAACTCGCGGATATCACGCTCGTCATCGACAACCAGGGCACTTTTGGGTTCGCTCATGGTGCGCACGATAGCCCAGCGTGAGGATGGTCGACAATTGTCGACCGCGTCGCGGCCCAACGATTCACCTGCGGCATAAGGCCATCGCCGCGGCTGTCAGGGCGCTTGCAGCGGAGCCGATGCCAGTCGGCGAAGAGGGGATGTCGAGGTGCTGCGTTTCCTGGCGCAGTTGCGTGCGAGAGCTTTGCCCGCCCAGCTCGCTAGACCTGCAATCCAGTTGCTGCGGGGTGTTGGCACTTTCGATGACCGCAACTTTCTGGCATCGAACAGGTCGCGCGATGACCCGGCCCAACACCTCACCCATTGCACCCAGCCGACAGCCAGGCACTCACTTCCCAAACAAGCCGTTAGGGCCTTGCAACGAAATCCGGAAACAGGCGCCGCCACCAGGGATCGAGACATACTCCAGTTGCGCCTGGTTGGCGCGGCAGAGTTCCTGGGCGATGTACAGCCCCAGTCCGGTGCCGTGCTCGGAGGTGGTATAGAACGGGCGGAACAGCTGCGCGGCCACGGCTTCGGGGATGCCAGGGCCGCGGTCCATGACATCGATTACCGCCATGCGCTCCTGCCGTTCGACGCGCAGCTTGACCCGTGCCGGCTCGTCCATCACCCGGCCATACTTGAGTGCGTTGTGCACCAGCGCGGTCAGGATCTGGTGCAGGTGCTTGGGG
Source organism: Xanthomonas bromi (assembly GCF_900092025.1). Lineage (GTDB taxonomy): Bacteria > Pseudomonadota > Gammaproteobacteria > Xanthomonadales > Xanthomonadaceae > Xanthomonas > Xanthomonas bromi. Next base: position 1,894 of record NZ_FLTX01000019.1, on the reverse strand, counting down.
TCGACCAGGGCATGCACCGAACTGCCCTGGATGCTGGCCTCCAGGATGTCGGTTTCCATCGACAAGGTCTGCCGGTACTCGACCACGAAGCGCCGCACGAATGCGGCCAGATCCAGATTGTCGGGGCTTGCGCGTTCCCGCCGCGCCAGCGCGAGCACGCTTTCGACAATGCCGTTGGTGCGCTGGCATTGCTGGTGGATGATCTGCAGCAGGCGGCGGTCGGCATCGCCGATGTCCGGCGACTCCTCCAGCAGTTGCGAGGCGTAGCTGATCGCCGCCAACGGGTTGCGGATCTCGTGTGCCAGGCTGGCCGAGAAGCGCCCCATCGCCGACAACGTCAGCGATTCGGCACGCCGCGACACCACCGTGGCGTCGTCCAGAAACACCAGCACCAGGTCGCTGTCGGCGAGCAGGCGCACGAAGCGCGGCTGCACTTCCGGGCGGTCGGCGCCGAGTTGCAGCGGCGCTTCTTCCTGCCGCCAGCCGCTGCGCCAGCGCTGCAGCCGGTGGGCCAGTTCCGGGGTGAGCGCGACCAACGAGAGGTCCACCGGCACATTGCGCTGGTCGCCATCGCCCAGCAGGGCCAGAGCCGCTTCGTTGGCCAGCGAGATGCGGTTATGGGCGTCCACCACCAGGACGCCGGTGCGCATGCGCCGGATGATCAGCTCGTTGATCTCGTACAGATTGGCGACCTGCGCGCCGCGCTCTTCGGCCAATACCTGGTTGCGTCGTGCGCGCGAGGCGATCTGTTCGCAGATGAAGGCCACCGCGACGTAGCTGGTGGCGAACATGGCCAGTTCGGCCACCGGGCGGGTGGCGCCGCCGCCTTCGAGCAGGGTCCACAGGTATTCCAGCAGGATGGCGGCGCTGGCGAGTACCGCGATGCTCATGCCGTAGCGCAGTCGCAGCAGGATCGAGGCGGCCGCCACGTTGAACAGCAGCATCATCGCAATGCCGGCGCTGGCGCCGGGCAGAGCATGCGTGGCCAGGGTCGCGGCGAGGATGTCGGCCACCACCGCGCATAGCACGGTCGGGGTGAGGCGGCGTTCGTTGCGGCCCCAGAACAGCAGCGGGATCGCCACGCACAGGTAGCCGATCGCCACGTTGGCGGCCAGGTGCGGGTAGCGCGGCTCGGGGATGGCGTCGGACAACGGGCTGAATACCAGTGCGGCGATCAGCCCGGCCACCAGCACCCGGTACAACGAGAAGAAATACAGCTCGCGCTGCGGCGCGGACTGGATCCGGGCGATGAGCGATGCGATGGATGCCAAGCCGATTCCCCGCTGGAGCGAGCCGCGAGTATAGGCAGGTGCGCGGTCTGCGCAGCGCCTGGGCACAGTGTGGGTCTACGCGCAAGCGCTGCGATCCGGCGGCCACTCCCGGGGAATTTTGCGCCGCACGGCGTGGTCGGCCACAATAGGCGGCCCGTTCGTGTCCCATGACGTGCCGCCCCGGCGGTCTGCGTTGCACGCAGCGGTCGTTTCCTTTTCCCACGGTGACGCATGAATTTCCACGAATACCAGTCAAAACAGCTGCTTGCCGAGTACGGCATCCCCGTCCCGGCCGGCAAGGTCGCGGCGACCCCGGACGAAGCGGTCGAAGTCGCCAATTCCCTGGGCAAGGGCCCCTGGATGGTGAAAGCGCAGATCCACGCGGGCGGCCGCGGTAAGGCTGGCGGCGTCAAGTTCTGCAAGACCACCGACGACGTGAAGGCCGCAGCAGCCAAGATGCTCGGCACCAAGATGTCCACCTACCAGACCGCCGGCGTCGAGCTGCCGATCAACCTGGTGCTGGTGACCACCGCCGGCGAGATCGTCAAGGAGCTGTACCTGTCGATCCTGGTCGACCGCGGCACCAAGACCATCACCTATATCGCATCGTCCGAAGGCGGCGT
>NZ_FLTX01000018.1 GCF_900092025.1 Xanthomonas bromi | reverse complement strand
GATCCACGCGCTCAACGTCGATTTCGTCGAAGGCGTGCAGGGCTATCACGGCCGCGATTTCGGCTTCAAGCTCGGCCTCAATGCCAAGCAGGCCGGCCAGTTCGCCAGCATCATGGTGAACTTGTACAAGCTGTTCAACGAAAAGGACCTGGCGCTGGTTGAAATCAACCCGCTGGCGATCCTGGACGACGGCAACCTGTACGCGCTGGACGGCAAGTTCGACAGCGACGACAACGCCGCGTTCCGTCAGAAGCAGCTGATCGCCATGCGCGACAAGACGCAGGAAGACGAGACCGAAGTGACCGCCTCGGAGCTGGATATCAACTACGTCACCATGGACGGCAACATCGGTTGCATGGTCAACGGCGCCGGCCTGGCCATGGCCACCATGGACGTCATCAAGCTCAATGGCGGCGAGCCGGCGAACTTCCTGGACGTGGGCGGCGGTGCCAACAAGCAGCGCGTCATCGAGGCATTCAAGCTGATCCTGTCCTCGGACAAGGTCGAAGGCATCTTCGTCAACATCTTCGGCGGCATCGTCCGCTGCGACATGATCGCCGAAGGCATCATCGCGGCGGTCAAGGAAGTGGGCGTCAAGGTCCCGGTCGTGGTGCGCCTGGAAGGCACCAATGTGGAAGAAGGCAAGCAGCTGCTGCGCGACAGCGGCATGGCCATCATCCCGGCCGACAACATCAACGACGGCGCCAAGAAAGTCGTTGAAGCTGTCAAGAACGCCGCCTGATCCACGCCACCGAAGGAACTATCCATGTCCGTTTTGATTAACAAGAACACCAAGGTGATCGTGCAGGGCTTCACCGGCCAGCAGGGCACCTTCCACGCCACTCAGATGGTCGAGTACGGCACCCAGGTCGTCGGCGGCGTGACGCCCGGCAAGGGCGGCACCACCCACATCGATCTGCCGGTGTTCAACACCGTGGCCGACGCCGTCAAGGCCACCGGTGCCGACGCGTCGGTGATCTACGTGCCGCCGCCGTACGCGGCCGATGCGATCCTGGAAGCGGCTGCGGCCGGCATCAAGGTCATCGTGTGCATCACCGAAGGCATTCCGGTGCTGGACATGCTGCGCGTCAAGAACGTGTTGACCCGTTCGCATCCGGACACCGTGTTGATCGGGCCGAACTGCCCCGGCGTGATCACCCCGGGCGAGTGCAAGATCGGCATCATGCCGGGCCACATCCACAAGCCGGGCAAGATCGGCATCGTGTCGCGTTCGGGCACCCTGACCTATGAAGCGGTCAAGCAGACCACCGAAGTGGGCCTGGGCCAGAGCACCTGCATCGGCATCGGCGGCGACCCGATCAACGGCCTGAACTTTGTCGACTGCCTCAAGCTGTTCAACGAAGACCCGCAGACCGAAGGCATCATCATGGTCGGCGAAATCGGCGGCGACGCCGAGGAAGCCGGTGCCGAGTACATCAAGCAGTTCGTGAAGAAGCCGGTGGTCGGCTTCATCGCCGGTGCCTCGGCGCCGGCCGGCAAGCGCATGGGCCACGCCGGTGCGATCGCATCGGGCGGCAAGGGCACCGCCGAAGGCAAGTTCGCGGCGATGGAAGCCGCCGGCGTCAAGACCGTCCGTTCGCCGGGCGATCTGGGTGCGGCGATTGCTGCGTTGGTGAAGTAAGCACGCCGCACGCGCAAGCGTGCAAGCGTCCAAAGAGGCCGCCTTCGGGCGGCCTTTTTTGTTGGTGCCCCTCATCCGCCCTTCGGGCACCTTCTCCCGCACGCGGGAGAAGGGAGCAACAGCAACAGCAGAGATTCTGCTGAGATCATGTTCACAAGCAATGTCAGACTGGTCGTTTTCTGCTTGATCTACGGAGCGTGCCACGGTCATGCCCACGCCGCCGCCGGGTGATCAAGACAGTTGCTCTCCCGCTTGCGGGATATGGGTTGGGGTGAGGGCGCCTTCCGTGCGGCGATCTCCGACGCCAAAGCGCCATCAATACCGATAGCGCCACCCGGGCGCTACAAGCCACCTTGGCCATTCTCCTGCCGGTGATGTCCATGCGCCACGCCGCCAAGACCGGATTCGCCAAGCACCTGCGTCGTGAGATGACCGCAGCCGAGCGCGCGCTTTGGTATCGGGTGCGAGATCGACGCCTGCTCGGCTTCAAGTTCCGGCGTCAGTTTCCCATCGGGCCTTATATCGTCGATTTCGTCTGCCTCGCCCGGGCGTTGATCGTCGAAATCGACGGTAGCCAGCACCTGCTGCCTGGTGCGGACGCCACGCGCGATGCCTTCCTCCACCGCGAGGGCTTCCAGGTGCTGCGCTTCTGGAATAATGCAGTTCTTGCCCGCGGCGACGATGTCTGCGAGATGATCGCGCGAGATTTGCTTGCGGCGCGTTCCTCCCTTCCCGCTTCCCCGCTTCGGAAAACACACGCACAAGGCCGTTGATATGTCCCAGACCCTCCGCATCGCCATGGCCCAGTTCGACTTTCCGGTCGGCGCCGTGACGCAGAACACCGACCGCATCATCGAGTTCATCGCTGCGGCCCGCGATGAGTTCGAGGCCGATATCGTGCTGTTCCCCGAGCTGGCGATCAGTGGCTACCCGCCGGAAGACTTGCTGTTACGGCCGGGTTTTCTGGCCCATTGCGAGCAGGCGCTGGCGCGGATTGCAGCGGCCACGCGCGGCATCTTGGCGGTGGTGGGCTGGCCGCAGAGTGCCGGCAGCGTGGTGTACAACGCTGCCAGCGTGCTGCGCGACGGACGGGTCGAGGCGACCTACCGCAAGCGAGAGCTTCCCAACTACGCAGTGTTCGACGAGCGTCGCTATTTCGATGTAGACCCGGATGGCGACAACTGCGTGGTCACGGTCAAGGGCGTGGGGGTTGGCGTGGTGATCTGCGAAGACCTCTGGTTCGCCGAGCCACTTGCCAAGACCGTGCAGGCCGGCGCCGAGTTGGTGCTGGTGCCAAACGCCTCGCCGTACGAGCGCGGCAAGCACGCGCAACGCGACGCATTGCTGGCCGAACGCACACGCGAGAGCGGGGCGGCGATCGCCTATCTCAACGTCGTCGGCGGGCAGGATGCGTTGGTGTTCGATGGCGCTTCGGTGGTGGCCGATGGCGACGGCACCGTGCATCCGGCCGCTGCCGCTTTCGTGGACCAGTGGCTGGTGGTGGACTACGCCGCAGGCGAGGGCAGCTTCACCCCGGTGGTGTGGGTGGACGATGGCGACGAAAGCATGGACGCGCTGGCATGGCGCGCGGTGGTGCGGGGCCTGCAGGACTATTGCCGCAAGAACGGTTTCGGCAAGGTCTGGCTGGGCTTGTCCGGTGGCATCGATTCGGCCCTGGTGCTGGCGATGGCGGTGGATGCGCTGGGAGGCGACAACGTCACCGCGGTGCGCCTGCCATCGCGCTATACCGCCGATCTGTCCAACGATCTGGCCGAGGAACAATGCCGCGCGCTGGGCGTGAAGCTGGAAACCATCGCGATCGAGCCGGCCTTCGAAGGCTTGCTCGGTGCACTCGGGCCGATGTTCGAAGGCACCCAGCCGGACATCACCGAAGAAAACCTGCAGTCGCGCAGCCGTGGCGTGATCCTGATGGCGCTGTCGAACAAGTTCGGCGGGCTGGTGCTGACCACCGGCAACAAGAGCGAATACGCGGTGGGCTACGCCACCATTTACGGCGACATGTGCGGCGGCTATGCGCCGCTCAAGGACCTGTACAAGACCGAAGTGTTCGGCCTGGCCAAGTGGCGCAATACGGTGGGTGGCGCGCCGGTGATCCCGCCGGCGGTGATCTCGCGCCCGCCGTCGGCGGAGTTGCGCGACAACCAGACCGACCAGGATTCGCTGCCGCCCTACGACGTGCTCGACGGCATCCTGTATCGCTACGTCGATCAGGAGCAGTCGCGCGATGACATCGTTGCCGCCGGCTATGCCGCCGATACGGTGGAGCACGTGCTGCGCCTGGTGCGGATCAACGAATGGAAGCGCCGTCAGGCCGCACCCGGGCCGAAGGTGTCGCGGCGCGCGTTCGGGCGCGAACGGCGCTACCCGATCACCAACGGCTATTCGGGGCAATAGCGCGAACGGCTATGTCGGTCGGTCACCTGGCGCACCGGCCGCCGCAGCGGTGACCGGTGCCTGGGCAAGGCGGGTAAGCAGGTCCAGGGTCGGCTTGGGCCGCGTCAGGTCGTACATCAGACCGAAATGGCCTTCGGCGCCCTGGATGGTGATCTGGTCCAGCAACTCGTAGACATTCACCTCGGCCACCACGTCGGCGTAGTTGTCGCGCAGGTTGCGCAGCAGCTGCGCCAGGCTGTCGTAGCAGCCCTGATCGCCTGCCGTGCCACCGGTGGTATTGCCGGTATAGATCTCGGCACAGTTCAGCTCGTTGAAGAACACCGGGGTGTTGTAGGTCTGCGCGGCGGTGCGCAGCTGGCCCAGGTACAAGTCCGTCCAGTAGCCGGCATCGTGGTGGAACGCGTAGTAGTGAAAGCTGATGTGGTCGAAGTTGAAACCGGCAGCCCTGGCTTTTGCCAGAAACCACAGCGAGCCGTTGCGATCGCCCGGGCATCGCGCGTTGGCGCTGCGATCGTCGCTATTGCAGGCGGTGATGTTGATGGTGAAATGCAAACCCGCAGCCAGTTCGTCGGAGGCCTGCCGCATGCCTAGATACATCGTGGTCATTGCGGCGATACGGGTGTCGGCTTCGGCGCGGACCAGGTCCTGTTCGTTGCTGATCTCCCAGACCTTGATGTCTGCGGCATAGCGGCGTGCCAATTGGTAGCCGATCTCGCGCGACATCGGGTAGACCATCGGGCGCAGCGTGATGCCGTACTTGCGCGCCAATGGGATCAGCGTGTCCAGCGTTGCGTAATCGCGCGGGTCGACATCGAACCGGTAGCTACGCAAGTTGCGCGCTGCCAGCAGTTTGAAACGTGCCTCGGCCTGGGCCATGGGGTAGCCGGGACGATTGTCGTGGGCGTTGACGCCGTAGACGATAGGGGCTGCGGCGGCGTTCGTGGCAAGTGTCGCCAGCGACAGCATGAGCAGCAGGGTGACGATGGCACGAGACATGTGGCTTCCTTGGCCGGCGCTCGCAGGGAGCCGGATCTGGTTCGACGTCAGTATAGGCAGGGGATCTGGGCCATTCGGTGACCTGGCGCCGATTCCCGGATGCGTGCGCCGAGTCCGGCGATGCGTTTGCGGGCGGGCGGGTGAGGCGGGCTGCTGTTGCAGCTATAGGTGCGTCAGCGGCGGCAGGCGCTGTCGTCCCGTCATCGTCGTTGCACGCACCGCGCGGCCTTCTCATTGCCGCAACAAAAAAGAGGCCTTGCGGCCTCTTCTACGTGATGCTTGCGCCCGATACCTCAGTCGCGACTCATCTGCGAATTGTTTTGACCGGTCGCCGCAGATTTTTCGCCGGCAAACGGGTTGAGCTTGCGGATGACCCAAGGGTACTTCGGCCAGTTGCCGGTCAGCCAAGGGTGCTGCGGATCGTTGAGCTCCAGCACACGGCGCGCGTCGGCCGCCAGGGTCTTGTTGCCCAGATGCGTGTAGGCCTCGGCCAGCACCGCGACTGCGTCGTACTGAAAGGCGCTCTGCGGATAGGTTTCGAGCAGATAGTTGGCGCGGCCAGCAGCAGACACCCAGGCATTGCGGCGCAGGTAGTACAGCGCGTTGTCCAACTCATGCTGGGCGAAGATGTCGCGCAGCTCGATCATCCGCTTGCGCGCGTCGGCGGCGTAGCGGCTGTTCGGGTAGCGATCGGTGACGGTGTTGAAGTCGTTGTAGGCCTGCTGCGGCGACGACAGGTCGCGGCGGCTCGGGTCCAGCGACCACACGCGGCGCAGGAACACCGTGTCGCGGTTGCTGTTGGCCAGCCCGCGCAGGTAGTACAGATACGAGATGTTGCGATGGGTCGGGTAGGTCCGGATGAAGCGGTCGACGCTGGACACCGTGTCGTCGTGCTTGCCAGCCTTGTACTGGGCGTAGGCGGTTTCGATCATCGCCTGCTCGGTGTACGGGCCATACGGGTACTGGGCGATCAGGCGCTTGTAGCTGGCTTCGGCGCCGGCCCAGTTGCCTTTCTCCATCAGATCGTGGCCTTTGCCGTAGAGCTGCTCGACCGGCATGCCCTCGTCGGGATTCTTGTCCTTGGCACCGCGGTGGCAGCCGGTGACGACGAACGCCATGACCAGCATGAGGGCAATCAGGCGCGCAGGCGCGGAAAACGTGGACCGTCGGATCATGGGTCTGGGCAGGACGCATCAGGAAAACGAGAGCGCGATGATAGCCTAGTGGCCTGTCCGGCGACTGACTCTGGCCGCCCGGACCCCCAAATTCCCGCTTTTGCCCGAGTGCCCGTGTCCATGTCCGACCCATCTGCCGAACCCCTCGACCCGTCCATCCGCCAGGCGATCGTGCCCGACAACGCCGCCGGCCGCCGTTTCGACGCGGTGCTGGCCGAGTTGTTCCCCGAATTCTCGCGCTCGCGGCTGTCGGGGTGGATCAAGTCCGGCGATGCGCTGCTGGATGGCACCATGGCGCGTCCACGCGACACCTTGCGCGGCGGCGAGAGCGTGCAGGTGCAGGTGGTGCTGGAAACGCAGACCCACGCCGCGCCGCAGGACATTGCGCTGAGCGTGCTCTACGAAGACGAGCAGGTGCTGGTGATCGACAAGCCGGCCGGCCTGGTGGTGCATCCGGGCGCCGGCAATCCGGACGGCACCCTGGTCAATGCGCTGCTGTTCCGCGACCCCGCGCTGGCGTCGGTGCCGCGCGCCGGCGTGGTGCATCGCCTGGACAAGGAGACCAGCGGCGTCATGGTGGTGGCGCGCACCGTGCAGGCGCAGACCGCGCTGGTGGAACAGCTGTCCGCGCGCGATGTGCATCGCCAGTATCTGGCGGTGGTGGTGGGGGCGCTGGTGTCCGGCGGCACCGCCAATGCGCCGATCGACCGTCACCCGCGCGACCGCCTGAAGATGGCGGTGCGCGACGATGGGCGCGACGCGGTCACCCATTACCGGCTGCGCGAGCGCTTCCGTGCGCATACCGCGCTGGAATGCCGCCTGGAAACCGGGCGCACCCACCAGATCCGCGTGCATATGGCGCACCTGAAATCGCCGATCGTCGGCGACCCGCTGTACGGCGGCGCGCTCAAGCTGCCCAAGGGCGCCACCGACGAACTGGTGCACGAACTGCGCACCTTCAAGCGACAGGCGCTACATGCCGAAACCCTGGAATTCCTGCATCCTGTCAGCGGCGAGCCGGTCCGTGCCAGCGCGCCGGTGCCGGCCGATCTGCAGCGGCTGATGACCGCGCTGCGCGAAGACAGCGCCCGCGCCGCCGAGATGGCACGCCGCTGAGGTGGCCGTGGCCGCGCCCTTCATTCTGCCGGCGGACTGGCTAGCGCCGCCGCGCATCCGCGCGCTGACCACGCTGCGGCGCGGCCTGGGCGGCTCGTTGGCGCCGTTCGACACGCTCAACCTGGGCAACCGCAATAGCGCCGAGGGCGATGCGCCCGAACAGGTGGAGCGCAACCGGGCGCTGCTGGCCGAGGCCTTGGTGCTGCCAAGCACGCCGCATTGGCTGCGACAGGTGCACGGCGTGGACGTGGTGCGGGTAGACGCACGGCCCGCTGCGTCCGATTCAACTTATTTCGCGGCGAATCAGCCGCCAGGCGCGCACGAACCGGTGGCCGATGCTGCGGTGACGGCAGTCCCCGGCGTGGTGCTGGCGATCCTCACTGCCGATTGTCTACCGGTCGTGTTCGCTGCCATCGACGGCAGCGAAGTCGCTGCTGCGCATGCCGGTTGGCGCGGGCTGGCCGACGGCGTGCTGGAGCGCAGCGTGGCCGCGATGCGGACGCCTCCGACGCAGCTGATGGCCTGGCTGGGGCCGGCCGCGGGACCGCAGGTGTATGAAATCGGCCAGGATGTGTTCGATGCCTTCGTTGCGCACGATGCACAGGCACAACATGCGTTCATTGCCACGCGTCCGGGGCACTGGCGGGTGGATCTGTATGCGCTGGCACGTCAGCGCCTGCAGCAGGCGGGTGTGCCGGCCGATGCGGTGTATGGCGGCAGGTTGTGCACCATTTCCGATCCGCAGCGCTTTTTTTCGCACCGTCGCGACCGCCGCAGTGGACGCATGGCCACGCTGGCCTGGATCGCGCGCTGAGTACGCCCTTATTCGCCCAGGTGCTGGGCCAGGACGCATTCGCGCGATTGCCCGCGCCAGGACGCGCATTGCACTCGGTGAAGCAGCGGCAGACCTTTGCCGGGCGCGCGCAGGTTCAGCGTGGTGGGCATGCGTTGGTGCCGTTGCTGGCACGGCTGAGCCGTTTTCCACGCAGCGGTGGCGTGGTAGTGGAAGTGGAATTCCTGGCCGATGCGGACGGCGAACGCTGGCATCGGCGGTTTGGCGGTGTGCCGATGCATTCGCGGCTGTGGCGCCATGGCAACAGCTTGCGCGAACACCTGGGTGCGGTGCGCTTTGAATTCTCGCTGCAGGCCGATACGCAATCGCTGTACTGGCAGGCCACACGCGTGTGGGCGTTCGGAGTGATTCGGTTGCCTGCCCGCTGGTTCCGCCAGGTGCGTTGCCGCGAGCATGCCGACAGCGGCCGTTACGGGTTCCTGGTTGATGTGCAGTTGCCGCTGATAGGCCCTTCATTCGCTACGAGGGCTGGCTTGCACCGCGTTGATCAATCGCTTGCTGCGCCACCCGCCACCATCGTCTTCGATGGCGTGTGCCTGCTGTGCAATGGCTGGGTTAAATTCCTGCTGCGCCATGATCGACGTGGGCGCTATCGCTTTGCCGCCATGCAGGGGCAAGCCGGGCGCGCGCTGTTGCAACAGCATGCACTCGACCCGGACGACCCGGTGTCGTTTCTGCTGGTGGACGCCACCGGTGCCTGGACTGACAGCGATGCGATCGTGCGGGTACTCGCAGGATTGGGCGGGCTCTGGCGGCTGGTTGCGGTGCTGCGCCTAATTCCACGCAGGGTGCGCGATATCGGCGACCGGCTGATCGCACGCAATCGCTACCGCTGGTTCGGCCGCAGCGACCAATGCATGGTGCCGACGCCGGCGCAGCGCGAGCGCTTTCTGGATTAAGAGCGGCTAACAAAACGTAGCGAGCAGTCGTCAGGCGGGTGTGGACGGCGCGCAGGAACCGCAGTGTACAAGTGGTACATGAGGATTCCGAGCACCGGCCGCGCCCGCCTGGCGGCTGCGTAGTAGTTTTGTTAGCCGCTCTAAGGCTTGAGCGGGCTGTCAGCGCCCGGTGGATGCTGTCTTGCATGTCATGGCGCAAGCGCTGCTGCGGCTGGACGACATGAGCCATGTGGATGCGCGCCGGCAAGGCACTGCGTTGGCGCAGGTGGCGCAGACGCTCTTCCCGACTGCGCGCGACGTGCACGCGCACTGCTGCCTCAGCGCGCGAACATGCGATGACGCATGACCCAAAGCGACGTCTCGCGCGCATCGCGGTCTAGCGCTTCGACACTTCCCTGCGCAGATCGCCGAATCGCCGCATCAGGCTGCAGCGTTGGTCACGCGCGTATGCAGCACCGTCGATGCGCCGCTGCGGGTGTCCGACTGCAGGCGGAAGATCGAGACCGCATCGGCCAGGTCCACGGCCTGTCCTTCCAGGCTGCGCGCGGCGGCGGTGGCTTCTTCGACCAGCGCGGCGTTGCGCTGGGTCACTTCATCCAGCTGCGCGACCGTGCGGTTGACTTGTTCGATCCCGCTGGATTGCTCGGCGCTGGCCGAGGTGATCTCGCCCATGATGTCGGTGACGTGTTTGACCGAGTCGACGATCTCGCGCATGGTCGCGCCGGCGCGGTGCACCAGGCCCGAACCCAGTTCCACCTTGTCGGTGGAGTCGGCGATCAGCGTCTTGATCTCCTTGGCGGCATCGGCCGAACGCCGCGCCAGTGCGCGCACTTCCGAGGCCACCACCGCGAAACCGCGGCCCTGTTCGCCTGCACGCGCGGCTTCCACCGCAGCGTTGAGCGCCAGGATGTTGGTCTGGAACGCGATGCCGTCGATCACGCCGATGATCTCGCCGATCTTGCGCGAGGCGGTACTGATCTGACTCATGGTGGCGACGACGTCGTCCATCACCTGGCCGCCGCTTTGCGCCACTTCGCCGGTGCCCACCACCAGACGATTGGCTTGCAGTGCGCTCTCCGCGTTCTGCTTCACGGTGGCGGTGAGTTCTTCCATCGAGCTTGCGGTTTCTTCTAGGTTGGCCGCCTGCTGCTCGGTACGTTCGGACAGGTCGGTGTTGCCGGCGGCGATTTCCACCGCGGCCTGGCGAATGGTGTCCGACGCGGTCTGGATGCCGCCGATGATGTCGGTCAGGCGGGTGACGGTCTGGTTGGTGTCGTCGCGCAAGCGCGCGAAGATGCCGTGCGCATCGCCGTCCACGCGCTGGGTGAGGTCGCCTTCGGCCATCGCGGCGATCACGCGCGCCAACGCGGCCAAGTGCGTTTCCACCGAGTCGTAGATGCGGTTGATGCCTTGCGCCAGGGTCAGCAGTACGCCATCCATGCCGTCGCTCTGCATGCGGCGGCTGAAATCGCCGGCAGAGGCGGCGTCGATGATCTGGATCAGCGCCTGCTCGGCATTGACCTGCGCGGTGACGTCCATCCATTGCGCGATGGTGCCCAGCTTGGTGCCATCGGCGTCGATGATCGGGCTGTAGACGAAGTCGATCTGGCGGCCGAAGAACGGCGCGCGCACGGCCTTGGAGACATTCAGGGCGCGCATGCGATCGATCGCAGCCTGGCTATCGGGATAGATGTCGCCGATGCTGCCGCCGACGAAGCCTTCCGCATGGAAGCTGGGACGGAAGCTCTGCACATCCGGCTCGATCAGCTTGAGCATGGCGAGCAGTTTGCGGTTGGCGAACAACACCTGGCCATCGTCGTCGGCGATGCGGATCATGGTGTCCAGATCGTCGAGTGCCTTGATCACGAACTGGCCGTGGCGCAGGCCTTGTTCCATCACATCGATGCGGATGGCCAGCTTGTCCTGGGTGTCCTGCAACGCACGCAGCAAGGGTGCCAGGTCGCCGGAGGCGGTGCGCAGGTCCACACGCTGGAAGCGCCCGTCGCCGATCGCCACCACGGTGCTCACGGCCTGCTGCAGCTGCGCGGCGTGACGCCTGCGCGACCATCCCCAGAAACCGGCGCTCGCCGCGGCCAGCACCAGCAGTGCCGGGAGCAAGCGTCCGAGTCCGCCCAGAAAGCCGCCGGGCATCAGCGTGGCGGCGTAGCAGGCGAGCAAGGCCAGTAGCCCGATGTGTGCAGCGGCGGGTAGCCATGCCATCCAGGTGGCGCGCGCAACGTGCCGACCGACAGTCAGTTGGGCAACGAGGGCGGCATCGTGTGAAGGCGACATAGGCTGAGTCCGACTGGGCGATCTGAGATGGGAGCGGTATCCGGCAGTCCGTGGGCTGCAATGTGGTATCGGCGGCTGAGTCCGAATCATGAAGGCGTGAAATTGCCGTTTGTCAGAATGTGAAAACCAGGTCACAAAAACCGTGATGCCATTGATATGAAAGCGATTTCGGCGCGTTGGATAAGCACGCTGGAATCAGTCATGCGATATGAAACATCAATTCAATTGTAAATTTCGCGTGAAAATAGTGGTCTGCGGGCGAGCGTCAGGCTCGGTCATCGACGCCGCGCGCGATGCCATCGGACACCCGCCCAGACCTTTGATCGCGACATGGAAGAGCCGGCTGCGGATGCCTGCCTGCCGCAGGAACCCCGGACGCCCAGGCCTGACAACGAGGGCGCAGTGGCGCGCCTCGGCTCCTGCACGAAGCATCGGTTTCTCACCCATTTGCTCCTGCGCACGGGGAAACACGCGCGCAAAAAAACCGGCCGTCTCGCGACGACCGGTTTTATCGGACGCATGCGTCAGTCCAAGACCGACGACAGAGTAGCTGAGCGCCAACTGCCGCCAGGCGGGTGATGCGCGCAGGCCACGCAGTGTGGACTGCATGTGGCTCTACGCACCACCACACCGGGTGGCCGCACGACGCTTCGAGCGCAGCCGTTACTTTGCAGGCGCGGTCTGCGCATCGTCCGGCAGTGCCCAGGCAATGACGCTGTCGCCCGACTTGGTTTCCATGCGGTCGTGTCCACCGACCGCGGCCACGATGTATTGCTTGCCATTGACGGTGTAGCTCATCGGCGCCGCCTGTGGGCCGGCTGGGACGCGGGTTTCCCAGACCTGCTTGCCGGTGCGGGTGTCGAAGCCGCGCATGAAGTCGTCCAGCGTCGCGCCGATGAAGGTCACGCCGCCGGCGGTGGCCAGCGAGCCGCTGTTGTTGGGCGTGCCGATCTCGAACTTGGTCTTGGACGGAATGCCCATCGGACCCTGGTCGTAACCGGTGCCCAGCGGACGGCGCCACAACACCTGCTGCGTGCGCAGATCGACGCCGGCGATATAGCCCCACGGCGGTGCGACGCACGGCGTGTTGAGCGGCGACATCCACGGCTCCTTGCGCGCGCCGTAGGCCAGGCCCTTCTGCGCCATGTAGCCGGGGGTCTTGCTCTTGCCGTCGAACACCGACACCACGCCCAGCTCGTTCATCTTTTCGCGGGTGTAGACCTGCAAGGTGTAGGGCAGGCGATTGCTGTTCATCACCATGATGCCGCGCTGCAGATCCACCGACACGCCGCCCCAGTTGATGCCGCCGTGGTTGCCGGTGAAGGCCAGCGAACCCTGCAGGGTCGGCGGCGTAAACATGCCTTCGTAGCGTAGCTGCTTGAACTGGATGCGGCAGGCCAATTGGTCGAACGGGGTCATGCCCCAGGCATCGGATTCGATGATGGTTTCGAACTCGCGGCTCGGTGCGCCCACGGTATTGGGCATGCCCGGCGAGATCGGCTGCGTGGCCGCGGTCCAGTCGCCGTGATCGGTGCCCTGCGGGACCGGGATCTGCTTGACCGGCATCAGCGGCGCACCGGTGGCGCGATCCAGCACGAATACCTGGCCGGACTTGGTGGCCTGGATCACGGCAGGGCGGGTGCCGCCGCCGGCGACCGGCCAATCGACCAGGTTCGGCTGCGGACCGATGTCGTAATCCCACAGGTCGTGGTTGACGGTGCGGAAGTGCCAACGCTCCTTGCCGGTGGCTGCATCCACGGCCACCAGCGAGGCGGTGTATTCCTCATCCTGCGGTGTACGGCCCTTGCCGAAGAAATCGCCCGAGGCGTTGCCGGTCGGCAGATAGACCAGGCCCAGCTCATCGTCGGCCGCCATCAGCGACCACACGTTCGGGGTGGAGCGGGTATAGGTCTGGCCGGCCGGCGGCTCGGCGGTGATTGCCGGGTTGCCCAGATCCCACGCCCAGCGCAGCTGGCCGGTGAGCGCATCGAAGCCACGCACCACGCCCGAGGGCGCATCGCCTTCCTGGCCATCGCGCACCTGGCCGGTCGGCTGGATCACCACACCGCGCATCACGACCGGCGGCGAGGTTGGGCCGACAAAGCCCGGCTTGGTGTTGCCGGTGCCGGCATTCAGATCGACATAGCCGTTATTGCCGAAGCTGGCGCACAGCTTGCCGGTCTGCGCATCCAGCGCGCCGAGGCGGCCATCGACCATCGGCCAGAAGATCCGCGTCGGGCAGTCAGCGGTCCCTTCCGGCGCCTGGTAGTACGACACGCCACGGCAGGTGGTGGCGGCCACGCCGGCCATCGCCTTGGGGTTGGTCTGCGGGTCGAAGCGCCAGCGCTCCTTGCCGTTGGCCGCTTCCACCGCAATCACCTTTTGGGTAGGCGTGCAGATATAGAGCAGGTCGCCGACCTTGAGTGGGGTGTTTTGGAAGGCGTAGCCCAGCTTGGAATCCTTGGGCTTCAGGTCGCCGGTGTGGAATTCCCAGGCCACCTTGAGATTCTCCACGTTGTCCGGGGTGATTTGCGCGCCGGGCGTGTAGTGGTTGGACAGGTTGGAACCGGCATACGCGGTCCAGTTGCTGGCGTCGTGATTGGCCGCGACGTTGCCGTCCGGACTGGGTACGTTGGCGCGGCTGAAGGCGGCCGGGTTGGCGGCCTGCTTGGACGCATACGCGAGTTCGACATTGCGTGGGACGAACAGCGGCCACAGGATCAGCGCTGCGCCCATGATCGGCAGCACGCCGGTGACGACGGCATAGCCGGCGCCTGACAACGGCTGCATGCGCCGACGCGCCACGCCCCAGAACGGCAGCAGCACCAGACCCAGTACCGAAATCCACGCCAGACGCGGCACCAGACCCCAGCCATCCAGGCCCACTTCCCACAGCGCCCAGGCAATGGTAGCGGCTAGGGTGGCGCCGAACAGCCACAGGCCCGCGCGCTTGCCGGCCGCGAGCAGCACGCCCGCCAGCAACAGGGCGATGCCTGCCAGCAGGTAATACCAGGAGCCACCGACGGCGACCAGACGGCCGCCTTCATAGGCGAGCACCGCACCGAGCACGGCGATCACCACCGCATAGGCCACCAGCAACCAGGTGCCTAGCCCACGTTTTGAGGATTGATCAGTCATTTTTGAGATGTCGGGAAGGACCCGGGCACCTGCGAGCGGTGGCGAGTCGTGGAGGGTAAAGAGATCGCAGGTGGCGAATACGCGGCCCGGATCTAGAGATGAACATCGAACGCTATGAACGCGCCGCCCCTCCCAGGGTCCTCAGCGCTAATCATGTGAATATTTTAGACCTCTGAACGCGCTTTGTCCGTGACGGAATAGGAACGAGCGTTCCAACATGCATGTCTGGCACAACGGAACACGCGGATTTCGAACGTTTTGCGAGATGCATCGCCGGGTCTGTTGGCAAACCTGGGTTGGACAGTCGTTGCTGTCGATCGCGCCCGCGATGGGAGAGCAGAACGCAACGGCTCGCGAGGGATTGCCCAAGTGCCGCCGTGCCGACGGCAATTGCAAAGCATCGACGTCCCAGACTGCCACACCGTTGCAGGCACGCAGCGATTTGATCGAGCCTGGCAACTGCTTGCTGCGTTTGCGGCAAGCAGCGAGTCGCTTGGGAAGCGCGCAGTCATCGCCCGCTTGCGGTCTTCCCCTCATCCGCCCTTCGACCATCTTCTCCCCATGAAAGAGGGATGCAATCAGACCTCGGCGAGCGCTTCCAGATAGCGCTGGCGCCAGTGGTTGATGTTGTTCTTGCGCAGGTGGTCCATCATCGCGTGCCAGCGTTCGATGCGGCTCGCCAACGGCATGCTCGCCGCCGTCGCAATCGCATCGGCGACACCATCCAGATCGTGCGGATTGACCAGCAGCGCCTCCTTCATCTCGTCGGCAGCACCTGCAAACAACGACAGCACCAGCACACCCGGGTCTTTCGCGTCCTGCGCCGCCACGAACTCCTTGGCGACCAGATTCATGCCGTCGCGTAACGGAGTGACCAGGCACACAGACGCCGCACGATAGAAGCCAGTCAACGTAGCGTGGCTGAAGTTCTGGTTGACGTAGCGCAGCGGTGTCCAGTCCGGCTCTGCGTGGCCGCCGTTGATGTGGCCGGCGATCTGTTCGAGCTGGCTGCGCAATTGACGGTATTCGGTGACATCGCCGCGCGAGACCGGTGCGATTTGCAAATAGGTCAGGCTGCCGGACTGATCCGGGTAGCGTTCCAGATAGCGCTCGAAGCCCTGAAAGCGTTCCGGTAGCCCCTTGGAATAATCCAGGCGGTCCACACCGATGGCCAACTGGCGGCCGCGCAGGCTTTCGCTTAAATCGCGGACGGCCTGCTTACCGACCGAGGCCTTGGCCTGGTTGGCAATCAGATCGGTATCGATCCCGATCGGGAACGAGGATGCAGTGAAGCGGCGCCCGCCTGGGCCTTCCACCAGATCGCCTTCCAGAATGCGGCCGCCGCCAAACAGACGAACATAGGCCTTGAAGCGTTCGGCATCGCGCTGGGTCTGGAAGCCGACCAGGTCATACGCATAGAACGTACTGAACAAGCGCGCGTGTTCGGGCATGGCCTGCACAAGATCGGCCGAGGGCATCGGCACGTGCAGGAAAAAGCCCATTTTGCAGCCCACCCCCAACTCCCGCAGCATCGCGCCGAGCGGGATCATGTGGTAGTCGTGAATCCACAAGGTGTCGCTGTCTTTCAGCAGTGGCGCGAGTTTTTCCGCGAACAGGCGGTTGACGCGCAGATAGCCTTCGCGCTTGGCGCGGTCGTAATCGACCAGGTCCAGACGGAAATGCAGCAGCGGCCACAACGTGCGATTGGCGAATCCGTTGTAGTACGAATCGATATCGCGTTTGTTGAGGTCCATGGTGACGAAGGTGATGTCGCCTTCTTTCTGCTCATGCATGCCGCCGCTGTCGCCGCGCGCGGTCTTGCCGCTCCAGCCGAACCACATGCCGCCGCGCTCCTTGAGCGCAGCCAGCAAGCCAACCGCCAGGCCGCCAGCGCGATTTTCGCCGGGCACTGCAACGCGATTGGAGACCACTACTAAACGACTCATGACGCCTCCTGCCAGCTCCGCGACAAGCGCATCGCTGCGATGATCAAGCCAACATGCGAATAGGTCTGCGGGAAATTGCCCCAGGCTTCGCCGTCCTCGAACGATAGATCCTCCGACAGCAAGCCCAGGTGATTGCGGCGCGCGAGAATACGCTCGAACAATTCACGCGCCTCGTCCTTGCGGCCGATGGACGCCAGCGCATCGATGTACCAGAACGTGCAGATGGTGAAGCTGGTTTCCGGCTCGCCGAAGTCGTCCGGTGCGATGTAGCGATACAGCGCATCGCCATGCTTGAGCACGCGGCCGACCGCTTCGACCGTGCGCACGAAGCGGCTGTCGTCGGCATCGACGATGCCGATGTCGGCCAGCAGCAACAGCGATGCATCCAGGCGGTGACCACCCAACGTGTCGGTGAAGTGGCCGCGTTCCTCGCTCCAGGCCTCGTTCAACACGCGCTCGCGGATGCTGTCGGCACGCTCGCGCCAGTAGCTCATGCGTTCGGGCAGCACCAGCCGCTCGGCGATCTTGCACAGGCGATCGCAGGCCGCCCAGCACATTGCAGCGGTATAGGTATGCACCTCGGCGCGGCCGCGGAATTCCCACAGGCCGGCATCGGGCACGTTGTGCAGCGCGTAGGCGCGCTCGCCCAGCGGCTCCAATCGGCGGAAGGTGTCCGCATCGCCCTGATCCTTCAGACGCAGGTCGAAGAACAGCTGTGTGGACGCCAGCACCACGCTGCCGTAGACATCGTGCTGCTGCTGGATCCAGGCCAGGTTGCCGCGCCGCACCGGGCCCATGCCGCGGTAGCCGGCCATGGTGTCGACTTCGTGTTCTTCCAGTTGCGATTCGAAACCGATGCCGTACAGCGGCTGCAGGGTGCCGTCGGCGGTGGCGATGTTGAAGATGTAGCCGATGAACTGCTCCATCGTGCGAGTGGCGCCGAGGCGGTTGAGCGCACGTACCACGAAGGCGGCATCGCGCAGCCAGCAATAGCGGTAATCCCAGTTGCGCGGCGTGTTGGGCGCTTCCGGAATGGAGGTGGTCATCGCCGCAATGATGGCGCCGCTGTCTTCGTACTGGCACAACTTGAGCGTGATCGCGCTGCGGATCACCGCTTCCTGCCAGTCCAGCGGGATCGACAGATAACGCACCCACTCGCGCCAATATTCTTCGGTGCGCTCCTGCGCTTCCTGCACATAGCCGGTGAGCGAACGCGTCAGCGATTCGTCCACGCCCAGCACCAGGCTGATCGGGTGGCTGAGGACGAAGGGCAGGCCATCGCGTACGAAACGCACCGGGACATCGGTGGTCAGGCGCAGGGTGAATTCCGGCAACACCCAACGAATGTGATTGCTGCCCCAGGTAGTGTCCGGCGTGCGGCCACCCCAGTCGGCCAGCGGGCGGGCGCGCACGATGATGCGCGGATTGCCGGCCAATGGACGGACCTGGCGGATGATGCTTACCGGCCGGTAGAAGCGGCCGTTATTGCGCCAGCGCGGTGCGAAATCGATCACCTCGACTTCGCCGCCATTGCTGTCGCGCAAGACCGTGCGCAGCACTGCGGTATTGGGCAGGTAATGCTGCTCGCTGCTGGCGAAATCCTCCAGCTCCACGGCGAAGTCGCCCCCCTCGGTCTTGGGCGACAGCAGCGAACAGAAGGCGGGGTCGCCGTCGAAGGCGGGCAGGCAACTCCACACTACGCGTGCTTGCCGATCCACCAATGCGCCGAAGCTGCAGTTGCCGATGACGCCCAGATCCAGGTTTGGCTCGGTCATGAAGTACGAACAATCCTATGCAATGACGAAAGGGAGAGGCGGACGCTCAGGCGCCGCGTGCGTTCTGTTGCAACCACGCGTGGACGGCGGCCGTGCCTGGCACGCGATAGCGCGCGCTGGTCTGGTCGCGGTCGCCCACCAGCACGCTCCAGCCGCCGAGCCGGTTGGCTGCGTCGAAGCCGAATTCGTCGGTGAGGTCGTCGCCCACGAACACCGGCGTACGGCCCACGAAGGCACCGTGCTGCATCAGCTGTTCGACCGCCTGGCCCTTGTTGCTGCCTTCGGGAACGAACTCCACGACATGATCACCCGGCTGCAGGCGGTAACCGGAAAGCTGGGCGATTTCATACTGCGCGAAGGCAAGCACGTCGGGGCCAGCCAGCGGCTGCGCGCGCCAATGCAGGGCCACGCTGACGCCCTTGTCTTCGACCAGGACGCCGGGATGCCGGTGGGTGAGCGCGGCGGCGCGTTGGTGCAGGCCATGCAGCCACTCGGACGTGTCCTGTGGCATCGCTGCGCGCGCCGCAGTGTCGCTGCGCAGTTCATGCCCGTGCAGGCCGGCGGCCGGCAGCAGCAACGGCGCGAACAGGGCATCCAGCTGAGCGAGTGGGCGACCGCTGACCAGCGCAACGGCGCCGTTGAGGCGCTCGCTCAGCAAGCCGATGGCGTCGCGCACCTCGGGCAATAGCCGAACTGCCTCGGGGCTGTCGGCAAAGTCGATGAGAGTACCGTCCACGTCCAGAAACAATGCGCAGGCATCGTCCAGCCATGGCGGCGACGGGAGGGGGGAGTGCGCGTCTGCCATCCAGTCATGGTGACGCAGCGGGCGTTAGCGTCAGGTAGAGCGGCACGTTGCCGTGCCGGCATGCTCGGTTGGAGGCTGCTGGCTGCCGGAACGTCCGGTGCTCTGAACGCCAGCCACGCCGCCGTGCAGCAGGCCGCAGGCGAGCTGTCGGCGGCATCGTTGGTGCGCGATGCCGCGGAGATGGGCTTGAAGCGACCTGCGGTGGGTCGACAATAATGAAGCGCCAACACTACTTCACTTAACCGCTGGGCCGTCCGCTGGCATGGAATGGAGCGCCCGCGGCTTCACCTCGGGCCGGCCGGGCCGGCGCGCCGCACCACGGGGAAGAGGGCATCTCCTCTCAGAGCAATCTCATCTAAGCCCACGTCACGGGCTCGGAGAGCGGCATGGTCTCGGTGCGGCCCGGGTAAGGGTCGTAGCCAGGGCGACTGCACTCAGTTGCCTAGCCGACGCCCTCGCTCGCGCTCCTTGAGCTTTGTGAGCTCTTCGACATGTTGGACGAACTCCGCCACGCGAGCGCCGGCTTCCGGGTCCACGTCATGGATACGCTGGAGCAGGCGAGCCCTGTCCGGATCCGGCGTCGCTGCCACTGTGCGAGGCGTGTATTGCTCTGCCAACCTTCTGTCCAGGCGTGTGAGATCGACTCGTTCGATCATCGCCCCGAATGCCTCCAATGACGCGTGGTCGTCGCCCAGCGTCGGAATTAGGCTCAGCAAGTGCGTGCTATCGCGTGGCATCGCCGCCGCCTGGCCGTAAAGCTGCTGCGACGTCTCCCGATTCGGGGCCTCCAGGTTGGCACGATTGGCATTCTCGATCATCGCCCCGAATGCGTCCAGCGACGCGTCGTCGTCTCCCAACGTCGGAATCAGGCTAAGCAATTTCGCGCGGTACGATGCAGATGCGGTTGCGCGATCAGAGGGGTCCTCCTGGTCATGTTGCTCTTCGGGGATGGGGGGCAGTGCGGAGACGTCAAGTTGCCGGGAGTGGGGTGGGGGGCCTTGGCGGCTGCGTAACGCCTGTCTGGACGGCGCGCGCGGGAGCGCTGTCGGAGAATGTGCGTGGCTGCTGTCTGAGGCGGATGGCGATGTCGGGTGCGTTGCGTTGTCCACGGGTGTAATTTCGTCCGTGGACATCGCGTGCGGCAGGCCAATTTTGAAGTCAACAGGGCGCATGGCAACTCCCAGAGCGGAATGACGCCAAAGCATGACCATTCAGCTGCAGGCGGCTGCGTTCGTGTTGCGAATTGATCGGGCCTTAGGCGAAAGTGCAGTAGTGCGGTGCGCCGATGCAAGGTGATCTTCCGCCAACGCCGTTACACTGTACGGCTGAGTTCGTTTTTGACGGGGCGTTCTGGTCGCGCGAATCGGTTCCGGCGCTCTTGCCTGCTCTGCGAGGGCGCGCAAGGCGCCTCGCGTACTGTCGCGCTGGCAAGCGATCAGAAGCTGTAGCGCACCCGTCCATACCAGTACGCACCATTGCTGCCGATCGGCGAGAGCACGTCGTAGGGCAGGTTGCCGAAGTAGGCGATATCGTCGATGGAGCGGTCCGAATAGTTGTCCAGGATGTTCTGTCCGCCGATGGCCAACGTCCATTGCGTGCCCAGGTGGTATTCGGCTTCCAGGTCCAGCTGCCATTCGGCGCCGTAGGTCTGGCGTGGCACGAAGCCGCCGCCGAAATCGAACACGCGGGTGGCGCTGCCGTAGCGGTTGACGCGCGCTTGAAGGTTCCAGTGCTGGTTGCTCCAGTTGGCGGCGAGCGCGGCGCGCGTGCGCGGTGCGGCGTCGGTGAGCGTGTTGCTTTCCTCCACGCCGAACAGCACGTACTCCGGGTCCAACGCTAGCAACTGCGCCGGGGTGGCGATGATGTTCTGCAGTTCGGTCTTGGCGTAGCTATAGGTGCCGGTCAGCAGCAGGTCGCCGCCAAAGGCGTACCTACGCCAGTTGGCGACGAGCTCGGCGCCGCGGGTGCGGGTGTCGGCGGCATTGAGGAAGTAGCTAGCGCTCTGCACGCCGGCGACGCCGTAGTTCTGCTGCACGAAGCTGGTCAGCGCATCGCCGGTGATGTCTTCGGACAGCGCGATGCGGTCGTCGATGTCGATCTGGAAAAAGTCAAGCGACAGGTCGAAGTGATCGCCCACCTTGCTGGTGAAGCCCAGGCTGTAATTGACCGACTTTTCCGGTTTCAGGTCGGTGGCGCCGAGCCCGCGCGCGATGGGGTTGTTGACCGACAGCAGGCGCCCCTGGGTCAGGCGACCGGCGGCGTCGTAACCGGTGGAGGTCGCCTCGTAGCCGATCTGGCTGAGCGAGGGCGCGCGCACGTTGTTGGAGATGGCGCCACGCAACGCGAATGCCGGGGCGAACGCGTAGCGTGCCGCGAGCTTGCCGGTCCATTGGCTACCGAAATCCTGGTAATGCTCGTAGCGCCCGGCCAGATCGGTGGAGAACTTGTCGCCGAACTGGCTGGACACGTTGGCGTAGGCGCTGGCCACATTGCGCGACAGATCGGCCTCGTCTTGCGGGGTGAGCCCGCCGCCCGCCTGCGATCCCGTTGGGCGATCGGTGAACGGGCCGGCCGCGTAGCTGGCCGGGTCGCCGGCGTGGGTGCGATAGTGCTCGCGGCGGAATTCGGCACCTGTACCGAAGGTGTGGGTAGCACCGGCGGCGTCGAACACGCGGGTCAGGTCGACGTTGCCCACGGTCTGCGCGAAGGCGAAATCGCCGGTCTTGAAGCGCGTGGTGCTTGTGGGCCCCAGCGATGCATTGAGCGAGTTGCGTAGCCGGTAGGTGAAGTCGTTACGGCCGTGGTTGACGCTGGCGTCGTAATCCCAGTCGCCCCATTGCCCGCGTGCGCCGGCCACGATCTGCAGGTCGCGATTCTCGCCTTCGGAAATCGGGCGGTAGCCGTTGGGATAGAGCTCGCGCCAATTGGCGCTGCTGTCCGGGTAACGGAAGTAATTGGCGCCTTCGGTATCGCGCTGGTTGTAGGTGCCGAAGGCGTAGAACTCGCCGCTGGCGCTGAAGGGAACCTTGGTGTTGAGCCAGGCATTCAGGCCCTTGCTGGCGCCATCGCCGAGCACGTAATTGCGCTGGCCCCTCAGCGCCAGATTGGCCGGGGTCTGTTCTTCGAACGGCGGAATCTGGTCGAAGCCGGCGCGGTTGGTGGCCTCACGATTCTTTAGCTCCAGGCCGACCTTGAAGAAGCCGCCATCGTCGCCCAGCAGCGTGCCGACCTTGGCGCTGGCATAGCTGGTCTGGCCGTCGGTGACGCGACGATCGATCGGTTTGACGTCGGTGTTGTAGGCGCCGAAGCTGGTTTCCAGTTCGCCGCGCTCGGCGTTGTCGTCGAGGATCACGTTGATCACCCCGGCGATCGCATCCGAGCCGTATTGCGCGCCGGCACCGTCGCGCAGCACTTCGATGCGCTTGATCGCGTTGATCGGGATGGAGTTGAAATCCACCGGTGTGGTGCCCTTGCCGATCTTGCTGTCGGTGTTGACCAGTGCCGAGGTGTGGCGGCGCTTGCCGTTGACCAGCACCAGCACCTGATCGGGCGAAAGCCCGCGCAATTGCGCGGCCCGGATATGGTCGGCGCCGCCGGAGTTGGACTGGCGCGGGAAGTTGAACGAGGGCAGCAGTGCCTGCAGCGCGCTGCCGAGCTCGCCGTTGACCACGCCGGCCTTGCGGATATCGTCAGCGGTGAGCACATCCACCGGCACGGTCGATTCCAGCACGGTGCGGTCGCTGGCACGGGTGCCGGTGACGATCATGGTGTCCATCGTGGTGGCGCCGGCATCGGCCTGCTGGGCTTGCGCGTTGGCGCTGAGCACGGCTGCGATGGCCAGGCCGATAACCGAAAGGGTGGGGCGGGTCATGCTCTCTACTCCTGCAACTGCAAACGCGCAGCAGGGCCGGCGTCCGGCCGGGCTGGTGCGCAAGGGGGCGGACTGTTCCACATTCATCCAGATAGAGAGATATTATCGCGTTGTTCAGGCCTGCGCGAGATGGCGCGGTGCGCGGGCGCGCATCAGCTGATATCCCAATCGCATGAGCACTGACGCCCACGGCGTCACGCCCGCAGCCGTGCTGCTCGTACACTTGCCTCATCACGCTTGCCTTTGCAAGCGCCGACTGCGGCGCGTCACGCACGCAGTGCTGTCCCTTGCCCCCTGAAACCATTGGAGAAATCGATGAAGTTGCTGCCATCCGTGTTGATCGCCGCTGTGCTGGCGTTGTCTGGTTGTGTCACCACGCCGGGTAAGACACCCGCCGCGGCGGCGACCACCGCCAGCATGCAGGGCGATGCGCAACGCCCCGGCGATGCGCGCGGCTGGATACGCAGCGAGCTCTACTTTGGGGTGGGCGAAGAAACCGGCCCGGCCGACCGCCCGCAGACCCGCACCATCGACGAGACCCAGTGGCGCGCGTTTCTGGACAAGGAAGTGACCCCGCGCTTTCCCGATGGCCTGACTGTGTTCGACGCCTACGGCCAGTGGCTGTTCCGCGGCGCCAAGGAACCGAACCGCCTGGGGACCAAGGTGCTGGTGATCCTGCACGAAGACACCCCGCAACGGCGCCGCGACATCGAAGCGATCCGGTTGGCCTGGAAGCAGGCCACCGGGCACCAGTCGGTGCTGTGGTCGCGGCAGGCGGTGGACGTGTCGTTCTGAGCGCTCTTTAGGCGAGCGTCGCGCTACCGGCATTTTTTTGCTGTGGTGGTGCCAGCAGCGCTGGCGGGCCGTGCTGCTGCCGTTGATGCTGTGTGCGTACGCGCACAGCGCGACACGGTCATTGACTTGCATTTGTTGCCGATGGCCCGAATCGTGGATCGCTTGGCGGCAATGAAAAATACAGCCTTCCAGCTCTGTAGCTCGTCGCGTTTTTCCGCACCCGTGTAGCTGCGGTCGCCAAACACGCTGTCTTCCTGTGCGTGCAGCAATGCGTGCGTCACCGCGCCATCGGCGACGTTGGCTGCGGTGCACTGCAAATGGGTTACCCGCCCGGAGAATTCTTCCACCCCGATGTGCGCCTTCTTCGCGAAATTCCACCAGGGCAAGCAGTTGCTTCCAGGGAGCGACTCCGGTCTGCTTGCGCTTGCCTAGAGCGGCGGCGTCACCGAATGTCAGTTGCATGGATGCCTCTTCACTGCGAGCCGACAGTGTCGTGCGTTCGTGTCACGTTGTTCAGAGGTTCCCTGGTGCTTCTATGGCGTCCTCATGCTCAGCGCCCGCTTCTGCTAGCGGGTTCAATCATGCAGATAGTCCGTAGCGACGAGCCGAGTGATGAAGTCGACCGAATAGTCGTCATTGATGACTGCACCAAGTGGCGTCTCCTCCGCTCGTTCATCACATGTCTCATCAAACTCTACGGGCACCTGTTGGCTGTCAAACAGCGCCCGCAACTCGCTGGCTGTCGCCAGTGACGACTCGCTGCTGCTCAATCCGCCGTGCATCGCAGCACGCAGCGTCAACCCATCGCGTCGAATTTTTTCGATATAGCGCTGAATGGCGTTTATCACTTCGCCAGGCGCAAGCTCCTCCCTGGCAAATGGATAGACATGGAATACACGCACCTTCGCCCCCGGCATCGGGTGCCTGTTTTCTGGATTGATGCGTTCAGCCGCAAATGCGATCGCTATACAAGCCCCCATACCGTCCGTGATCACTGGCGTGTTGGGCAAACTGGTGCCGGTGCTATACAGATGCGTGGTATCTGCATCGTTGGGCACATTGTAGTTGAAACCGGCCACCTTGACAGTTGTGAAATGATCGATCGCGAACGCTCTACCTTGTGCCGCGTTGGCACCTTTAACATCGACGATAGGGAACGCCGATTGGCTACGATCCTTTATCTGAGTGTGCGGATGTGATCGCGTTTGCTGGTAGTCGGTGACAGGCGCCATAACGAGCACGTCATCATCTTGTGCGAGGCGATGATGCGAAATCTTCGTCGGGCGACCGCTTAATCCAGTCAATGGACCGCTATCGGCAGGTGTAAAAGACTGCTCCGAGAAAGTCGGCTCTGGCCAGGAGCTAATAGGCGTGTCGTGGTCCTGCCTATAAGTGCGACCCTCAGCAGCAGAAACGGGTGAAAAGCAGTTGCCCATGTGGGTAAGTCATTGCTCAGTGATGGCAGGAGATGCTAATGCAGTGCCCGGAGAAGCTCATGAGAATCGGGAAGATTCGTAGTGAATCACGAAAGATCTGGACATCGGATGTCAGCACGCGCGGATGCCGCGGGATCTGATCTACGAGCGTTTAAGGAAGGTCTGAACAACTCGCCCTCAACCTCCGACAATCGCGTAGAGGCAACGTGACGATAACGATGCAACTTCTTTCGGCAACGCGGAGTGCGACGGCACACGCAAGCAGACGCTGCGCGAGGTGTTCTTGGCCGAGACGGATCAGGTAGTGCTGTGGAGTGACTTGCTGGCGCTGATCGCGCCGCATACTCCAAAGTCGGGGCAGCCGTATCCGCTAGAGACGACGTTGCGCATCCACTTTTTGCAGCAATGGTATGCACTGAGCGATTTGTCGGCTGACGAGGCCTCCTACGACACCGCGTCGTTGCACCGCTTTGCGAAGATCGCTGGTCTGGACGAGGTGCCGGATGAGATGACGACCCTCAATGTCCGCCACTTGCCGGGGGCGACAGGATGTGCCGCGCAAGCTGTTCAACCGGGGCAACGCGCAGCTGTCGCGCTAGGGGCAGACTCCGCGTAGCTGACGATCGTGGACGCGGATGCCACGATCGTCGCTGCGCCCAGTTCGACCAAGAACAGGACGGCTAGCCCCAGATTTCCACGTAACCCACAGCCTGCAGGTACGTCATATACGTTCCAGGCGTTAATCCAGATGCAATGGCTGTTCGAGCCTCTGCGGTCACCATATGCATCTTGGTGTTCCATCCATCACACGACTTACCAATGGCTTGCAGGTCGCTCTTTTGAGCGGCTAACAAAACGCAGCGAGCAGGTCCGGCTGAGTGTGGATGCCGAGCTCATAACCGCAAAATGCGAGTGGTACATGCCGATTCCGCGCATCCGCCGCATCCGCCCGACAGTTGCACTGTAGTTTTGTTAGCCGCTGTCATTACCTCAGTCCCAGCTTCGCCCGAGTCTCGGTTGGGACTTGACAAGGTTCCTCAGTGCGTCCACCAGATCTGAGGCGTTATCCTTGTGTTCTTTCGCTGTCGCTACCACCATCATATCCACTTGTTTATTTTGCCTGATTGCCTCAAGAAAGTTCCCAACTTTGGTATCCACTACATTTTCCGCTTGTTCCATCGCGCTCGACGTCTGGGAAGGCACGTGCACCATTTTCAGGGCAGCGCGCATGACCTCATTGCTGATCTCTGCACGCCGTCCCTCTCGCGTCACCGGGTTAGGTCTCAGCATGTATGGGGACAATAATGGCCGACGTGAGCTATATGACGTATTGACATGATCTGAGGTCGCGACCGCGGGCAGCTGAGGCTGCAATATCGGCCGGGCGATGTCCGGGTTTCGTCGGAAGTAGTCTTCAACATGATCTTCAAGCCTTTTCACGGCTTCCTCCAAGTCGTCGCCTCCACCAATTGGCTGGCCAGCATGGACGAGTGTCCCTTGAACCCGCTGCTGCATCAGGGACTGCAACGCCTCGGCTTGATCAGTCGGGATACTTTCGACATCGAGCGTCCTGCAAAGCTCGAGGAGATCGTTGATTCTTGGCAACAATTGCGTCTTGATCCTTGTGCGTACCTGGCGTTCTGACGAGCTGAATGCATATGCTGGCGCGGCCTGCGGCCGAGGGGGAATTGGCCTATCGGTGAGCCCGGAAAGGCGATGTTCCCCAGGTCTCGCCGGGCCTTGATTGGACTCGCCGGCCCTATCTACATCATCGTGATCCGGCGGAGAACCAGGAGACGTGAAAGAGCCGGAACATGTTAATAATTTTTTTATTGTTTTCATTGCGATGCCTCGTTGCTGATCCAGGAGGTTAATAAACCGCAAGAGGCGACTGTGTTGATCGAGAACGAGAAGAAATAATGCGAAGGACGAACCTCCAATTGTCGTAGGCCCGGCGGTCCATCACCATCAAGGTGAACTCGCTGCCGTTATCGATCTGGATGCGTTGCTGCAGGTCGCGTTGGTAACGCAGACAGTTCCGTCACTGCCGCCACGTCTTCGCCGGCGAGTTGCTGATGCATTTCCATGACCAAACGTTCCTTCATGAAATTGTCCACGGTGGACAGGGCGCGGAAGCGACGCCCGTCCAATGATGCATCGCCACGAAATCCATGCTCCAGGCTTCACTTGATTAGGTCCAGTCAGGATCGTGCGCTCCAGCAGGTGTGCTGCAGCCCTGCGTCTGCGTGCAGGTTGCGCCGCAGGTTTAGGCCGGCTTGGCAGTACAGGCGGTACACACGCGTGTGGTTGGCTTTCCGGCCTTACCTACGCAACAGCACGAAGATCGGCCAACAACCATAACCGACCCGCACGGTCGCGACGCGGTGGCGCCTTAATCAGTCCCGAGGTTGGTAATGCCGCGCCGACCGACGTTGCTTGACGACCGTCTGCGCTCGACGAACCCCAATCGATACCGATCAACCAGAACCTTTTGATGGCACGTCCTGCAACATCGGCTTGTCCACGCTCAGATCGGCAACCAGCTGCTTGAGCGCGCGGCTCTCTTCTTCAAGCTGGCCTAGCTCGGCAACGCCGAGCCCACCGAACTTCTTGCGTCACGCATAGACTGTGGCCTGGCTGATGCCCATCTTGCGACAGATTTCCTCGACCGTGGTGCCCGTGTCGGGCTGCTTCAGAGCCAACGCGATCTGCTCTTCGTGAACTTCGACTTCTTCATGGCGACGGGCCCCCCAGGCCGGAGTCTCGCCGACTTTTCCAGGTCTAGCTGGCCAACGTTATAGGAAGGGGGTCCATCAGACACAAGCGCCAATTGAAATGGGTAAGCGATGGGAGCGTGCCGAGGCTGCCTGCGGGCGAAGATGGAGCCTCCGTTCCGGCTGCTCAAGCGCAGTTCGGTTACGTCAAGGTGCGCGATTGCTGCGTGGCGAACAACGCCACGCAGGTGCTGACGCTGTTTGCGCTGTCTAACCTGTCGCTGGAGCGACGCCATTATTGGCTGCCATGGCCGAATCGTCTTTAGAGCGGCTAACAAAACTACTACGCAGCCGCCAGGCGGGCGCGGCCGGTGCTCGGAATCCTCATGTACCACTTGTACACTGCGGTTCCTGCGCGCCGTCCACACCCGCCTGACGACTGCTCGCTACGTTTTGTTAGCCGCTCTTAGTTCGGGGCCACCCACGAAAATGCGTCAGCGTGCTGAAAATCGAGGGCCCAAGAGCCTTCAGCCTGGCCAATGCGGTTTGGCGCACCCTCCGATGGCGTTGATCGGACATTCCTAAGAGCCAACCAATCGCACGCTACCATGCAGGATCACGGCACTGGGCTGACCGTACGTGCCTTGCGCCAGCGACAGGATCCAAATGAACGATGCGGGCTGGAGTCATTTCTTTGCGGCAGTGCGCGTACGTTATGCCCCGGAAGATGATGCAGCGGACGCTGCTGCCGTATCGGCTCTTCTAAAGGCAAGCAAGCGATCGACCAACGCACCGGCGTCATCGCCAATGCCGCTGGCCGCCTCCCACAGACCGGGTTGCAAGTTGGAAGGCTCCCACGTTGCCAACCGCAGCAGATCCTCGGCGAGCTGGTTGCTCTCATGCTCGTTCATCGGATGATCCACACGCTCGTGCTCTTCGGGTACCGTGACAATATCGAGAGCTCGCTGCATACAGCCTTCGGTCGTTCCCAGTGCTTGCGCTCTGGAACCGATGTTGTATCCATAGGCATAAGCGCGTGCCAGCCGCTGGACGGCAGTCAGCGCGCAGGTGGTGGCGATACCGGCCAATGCTGCGATCCCGCTGGATTTTACAAGTTGATCTTTCTCGCTGAGAAAGCCGACAAATGCGATCCCCGTTGGGGGGATCGAGGCCAGGCTAGTGAGAGCGGCACCGAGGCCGGCGACGGTTGAGACATGGCTTGCAACCTGTTGCCGCGTTGTTCTGGTCGGCGCTCTGCGCGCCGGTTGCTGCGGCAAGCCTTGCAATTGCGTATTTATTTGCGCGTCGCCATGTCGCGACGATGTGTTGCCGAGTTCGATCTCGGCACGGCCGCTTTCCAGATCTATTTCTTGTCTTCTCACCGTAGGCGACATGGATGGCAACGCTGCGGGACGCATGGGATACCTCACCAGGAATTGTCGAGGATGCAATACTCTCATCGAACTCCGCCGTCCTCGCTCGGGAGCCGAAAACGTCGCGCTTGCGGCGAAGCCGGGCGGAAGAGGTGATGGCAACGAAGGTGACAGAAGAGATTGAGCGGTCAATTCCGATGGAATGCCCCAGGTTCTCAAGCCCCCACGTTTTACAGCATCAACGTCATCTGCATGCGGACTGCGTTGGGCAATATGCGCATGCATGCCAGCGAACGTCATCGGTCAGCGGATGACCATGGCCTTGCGGCCGATACGCGGCATCGGGTAGGGCTTGTGCGTGCGTTTACCCGGCGATAGAAAGTGCACGATGCCGGTGGACTCGCAGCGTAGTCCTGCCAGCCAGCTGGCCAATGTGGTCAGCGTGTTGAGCAGCTGGTGGTGCAGCCCTGCTTATCGGCAGGGTTGCGGCGCAAACGTGCATTCGACTGGCTGATTTACTCAGATCAAGGGTTGATCTACACCAGCGATCACCGGCAGGGTTTGCTGGCAGCCCCTGGCGTGATGTGCAGCATGAGACGGCGCGGCAACCGCCACATGCGCGAAGCCTGCCCTTGGGGCACAACGCCCCGTGGGAGAGCTTCTTCGGCCTGCTCAAACGCAAGCGGATCAGGCGCCGGTGTTTGTTGAATGGGGCTTGCAGTGAAGTGGCAGCAGGTGTCAGGGCGTGCATTTGGTAGCAAGCCGTGCCGCCACGGTATGGCAGCGGGCTATATATGGGCGTTTGAGGGGGCCTGTCTGGCGGTGCGCGCCGTAAGCGGTGATCGCGATGGCATCTGAGTGGACGGCATGGAAAGCACACCTGCCTTGATATGCGACGGCCTGCATTGCCCCTCATTGCAATGACGCATGCTTCGCGTTGCATTCGAACGCTGTTGCAGGCACGGTGCAGCAGCTACCATCGGCCGACTCCCACGCTTCTTTGGTTCTTATGTCGGCTCCCTCTTCGCGTCCTGCGGCACCGCCGCGCTGGTTCGTCGCCGGCGACCTCAATGGCTTCTTCGGCCTGGTGGTCGACAATCTGTCCATCCTCGGCTTCATCGCGATGGCCTTGGTCGGCATCTTCCAGTTCCCGCCCGAAGTGGTGTTCGCGCGCATGTTCCCCGGCACCGCCTTCGGCGTGCTGGTGGGCAATCTGCTGTACACCTTGATGGCGCGGCGGCTGGCCGCACGCACCGGGCGCGACGACGTCACCGCGATGCCGCTGGGCCTGGATGCGCCGACCAGCATCGGCATGGCGTTGCTGGTGCTCGGCCCGGCGTTTGCCGGTTTCAAGGCGCAAGGTCTGGACCCGCAGGCCGCCGCCATCGCCACCTGGAAACTCGGCATGGCCGCCCTGGTAGTGATGGGCCTGCTCAAGCTGGTGCTGTCGTTCGTGGGCGAGGCGGTGACGCGCGCGCTGCCGCGTGCGGCCTTGCTCGGTTCCATCGCCGGCATCGCGCTGGTGCTGATGGGCCTGTTGCCGTTGCTGGAAACGCTGCGCTCGCCGGTTGCCGGCTTCGTCACCCTGGGCCTGCTGCTGTACGTGCTGCTGGCCAAGGGCCGCTTGCCGACCAAGTTGCCCGGCGTGCTGGTGGCGTTTTTGATCGGCACCGCGCTGTATTACGGGCTTGGGCTGGCCGGATTGGGTGCGCCTGGTTTTGCCGTGCCGGCCTGGAATCCGCCGCAGATCGTGCTGCCGCTGCCGAACCTGGGCTTCATCGAGGGCTTGCCGGCGACGCTGGCGTACCTGCCGTTGCTGCTGCCGTTCGGCGTGTTGATGGTGGTGGGCGGCATCAACGTCAGCGAAAGCGCGCGCGCTGCTGGCGATGATTACCGCACCCGCGACATCCTGCTGGTGGAAGCCTTGGCCACGCTGGTGGCCGGTGTGTGCGGCGGAGTGGCGCAGACCACGCCCTACATCGGCCAGCCTGCGTACAAACACATGGGCGCGCGCTCCGGTTACACGCTGCTGACGGGGGTGTTCGTCGGTATCGGTGGCATGCTCGGGGTGATCAGCGGACTGGTGCAATGGCTACCGCTGGCGGTGCTGGCGCCGATCATCGTGTACGTCTCGATCGACATCACCACGCAGGCATTCCAGGCCACGCCTAAACAGCATGCCGGCGCGATGGTGCTGGGCTTTCTGCCATCGATCGCGTACCTGCTGACGATCAAGGCACCGGGCTGGATCGCGCCGGATCAGTTGGTGGCGCTGACCACCAAGGTCGATGGTCACGGGCTGCCGGAGCTGGCGGTGATCTTCGCGCTGGGCAATGGGTTCATCATCACCGCGATGCTGTGGATCGCCACGGTGGTGGCGATGATCGATGGCCGGCTGCGGCGTGGCGCGGTGTTCTTGCTGGTGGCGGCCGGGCTGACCTTGTTCGGGTTGATCCACTCGGTGGACCCGCGTGGTGGCATCTATTTGCCGTGGTCGCTGCAAGGCCTGGCGCGTGTCATCAGCTGGCAGTTCGTCGGTGCCTACGTTGCGCTGGCGGCGACCTTGCTGCTGCTGTCGCTACTGCCTGCGCGCAAGGCGGCGGTGCAGTGACCTATCGGGGACGAGCTGCGCAGTGCATTGTGGGCAGCGCGTTGTTGCTGTGCGCCGGCGCGGCATGGTCGGCGTCGTTCGACTGCAAGCAGGCGGGCACGCCGGTGGAAAAGCGGCTGTGTGCGGTGCCTGCGCTCGGAAATCTGGACGATCAGCTGGATGAGGCGTACCGCGGCGTGCTGGACGCCACGCCCCACGCATCGGTTGCCGCCGTGCGCGATCAGCAGCGCGTCTGGGTACGCCAGCGCAACGCCTGCGCGCAAGACGCCAAGCTGGACGACTGCCTGCAGCGCAGCCTGAAAACCAGGGTCGACGCACTCGGCAAGACGCTCACCGCCCAGCAGCAAACGCTGGACCGCATCATCGCCGGCATTCCGAAAGCGCCTGCGGATGCGGCGCGCCAGTTGCAGGGCTACGACGCGCCATTGGCATCGGCATGGTTGGCGTATCTGCATCAATTCGTGCCTGCAGCGGGCGTGGACGCGGCATTGGCAACGGCACGTTTCGAAAGCGCGCACAAGGCATTGCGCAACACCGACACTGTCGCAGCGTCCTTGCTGGACGATGTGGATGGAGTGCCCGCCATGCAACCGCAGCAACGCGTGCTGACGCTGCTGCGGATGTGGATCGAGCGCGACGACAGTACGCAGCGTCCTTATGTGCATTGCTTCATCTTCGCTGCGGTGGGCGAGCCGGCCTACGATGCGTTCGGCCCGTTGTATGGCTCGACACGCGACAGCTTCGCGCCGATCTGCGAACCGCCCGGTGGGCTGTTCGCGCTGCCCGGCTGGCAGCAGCTGGATGCCGGTTTCGCCGGGTTGATCGAAGCCTTGAGCAAGGACGCCGGCACCATTCGCTACGCCAGCTACGCCGAGTGGCGCATCATTGCGCTGCGGGCAGCCGTATCGCCGGCGCTGTATCTGCAGCCCGAATTGCGCAAGCGCTACGGCAAGGATCCCGACCAGGCGATTGCCGCCTGGTCCGGCGAGGACCGCGAGTGGCCCGCAGCCCAGCGCAAGGCCATGCGCGCGCTATTGCCCAAGGTGCGCGCGGAGACGTCCACTTGGCTAGTGCGTGAAAAGCGGATGCCGGCCAAGCAGGCCGATCAGGTCGCTGCCGCCATCGTCGCAGCCTGGGTGAATGCGCGATTGGATGTTGCGGGATAAGTGAGTGCATTGCAGCGGTAAGACGCTGCAGGTTTGCTGCACGTCCTTGCCCGCTCGCCATCGCAGAACGCGTTGCACGTACGTCCCTGTGAGTGCTTGTTCTGCATCCCCGCCGCGGACCGGAGACGGGCAAGGACCGGTCGAGATGGTCGGTGCGCGTGATGCGTGCATGGCGGTGGGTCTGTGCTCGTCGATCAACCATCTACCAATGCCTGGTGCGGTGTGCTTGCCGATTGCGGGAAGGTTGGTCCCCGTGGACGGGTTCACGGCGTTTCCCGCGAGCGGTAAGGGCACTGCGCCCTCGATTGACTCGGTTGAACAGGCCATCACCGAACATCGATGGAACCACCGCGACATCCCACGGTCTCACCCTGTATGTTGTCGATGTCAGGAGTTCCACGATGCAAACCACATCTTCGCGCTGGCCGTGGTTGTTGGCGGTTCCCGTGATCGCCGCCGCCGCTTGGTGGCTGTTTAGTGGCTCTCCCGGTACCGAGCCCACCTTGCCCGCGCCGATCACGCGTACCGCCGACGCAGTCGTCGCGGCGGTCAACCCGCAGCCTAAGCCGGTGAGCAGCGAGCCGCGTCATCCGCTGCCGGCCGCCTCGGCCGATGCCGCCGAGGCGGCGATTCCCGCATTGGCGCAAAGCGATGAGGCCTCCTGGCAAGCGCTGTTGGCGCTGGTGCAGGACGACGCGGCGTTGTCGATCGTGTTGCGCAAGCACCTGATCGAACGCGTGGTGGTGATGATCGACAATCTGACCCAGCCCAGCATCAGCCGCCGTGCCTTGGTGTTGCAGCCGCTGCCTGGCGAGTTGCAGGTCTCCGGCGCAGGCAATCGCCAGCTGATCGATCAGTCCAATGCCGCGCGCTATGCGCCTTACGTAGCCGCATTCACCACTGTGGATGCGCAGAGCCTGGCGCGCAGCTACGTGCGCTTTTATCCGTTATTTCAGCAGGCATATGCGGATCTGGGCGCACCGGACCGGTACTTCAACGACCGCGTCATGGATGTAATCGATCACTTGCTACGCACACCTGAGCCCACGCAACCGATCGAAGTGCAACGCGACGACCGTGGCCGGTACCGCTTTACGGACCCATCGCTGGAAGCGTTGTCTGTGGGGCAGAAGGCGCTGCTGCGGCTGGGGCCGACGCAAGCTGCGGCAGTGAAAGCGCAATTGCAGCGGATTCGCGCGGCGCTGCTGCAGGGGCGCTGAGGCCGTTTGCGCCTCAACCGTTCGTTGCTAAGGGCCGCATGTCATGCGGCGCTGCGTTCGTTCGCACGGGGTGAGTGCGTAGGCGCACGCGTCGCCGCCGCATGCGCCCGTTGCCGCCCGGGCGGCTGTGGCGGGTGAACGATAACAACAGTCGGCGACGCATCCAGTGCCACATCGTCGTCTGGCGCTGGCCTGCTGCAATGGTCGCGCGGGACCCGTCGCCGCCGCTTAGGCTGCATCGAGTTCGGGATAATGGCGGAAGATGCCAGACGTATTGAAGGCCACACGTCGCTCGGAAGCCAGATATGCGGCAACACGCGGTCGCTGGGCCACGCGTTGCTGCAGCGTCTTCAGTCCTGGCAGATCGTTTGCCAATGTCGCCATGCGCTTGGGGAACATGTATTCGAGGCCGCTGATCAGCTGAAACAGCGAAAGATCCACGTACGAATGCGTGCCGAGCGCATGGGTGCCGCCAGCTTGTTGCAGCACCTGCTCGAAGTAGCCAAGGAACTTGGGCAGGCGATTGTCGCGCAGGTCCTGCGCACGCTTGGCCGCTTCGGCGTGTTGGTCTTCGTAATACAGGCCAGTTGCGATCGGATGATGCGTGTCGTGCACCTCGGCGACCAGATCGGTGATCGTCATCTGCAGTTGCAGCGCCTGCAGACGCTGCGGCTCCGAATCGGGCACCAGCTGTAGCTGCGGGCCGATGAAGTGCAGGATCGCCGCGACCTGCGCCACCACGACATCGCCTGCCTTGAGAAATGGCGGTGCGAATGGTCGCGCACCCGCGTGCTCGCCTTCCAGAAACTCGGTCATGACCTCGTCGCCTTGCGTCCGGGCCACATCGGTATAGGCCGCGCCGGCGTCTTCCAGCGCCAGGCGGACGAATTCACCGCGGCCTTGCAGACCGGTCCAGTAATACAGCTGATAGTGCATGCGCAGCTCCGCAGTCGAGGGCGCTGCAGCGTAGAAAAACGATGGCTAGAGGTGCGTGAGCGATGCGTCAGCAGGTTGTGACTTCGCATCGTTCGGTTGCGCCTGCAGCCAGGCGAGCTTGCGCGCACGTGGCTGGCGTTTGAGCGCGCACTCTGCACGTGACGCGCTCGCGCGGTCCGGGTAGGGGCGACTGGCGAGCAGCTGCACGGGCGGATTGGCGCGCGTGTAACGCGCACCGGTGCCACGCAGATGCGCCTGAAACCGCCGCTCCAGATCGTTGGTAATGCCGGCGTAATAGCTGCCGTTGCGACACAGCAGCAGGTAGAGGTGCCAGGGCTTGGGTGCATCCATTCGCGCATTATCGCCGTTCGCGCCAGGGTGCGCAGTGCGCATCTCAGGTGCAGACGCTGTCGCGTCGGCTAAGGGCGGGGCACGTTGCAGCCACGGGCCGCCCGAGGCCCACGCGCGTGCAGCCCGACTCGCCGGGCTGCGGCACCGCCAGCGCCGACGGTGTATCGGATCGTGTGGCGCCGGGCGTGGCGAGCTGACGCCCGGCGCCGGTGCCACGCGCCTCCCGCCAGCCAGTGACTGCCCACTCGGAGCAGAACCGCGACGCAGTTGCAGGAGACCGCCTGCGCGCAACGCCTTCGACAAGCCCGACGGGGCGTGTCCGCGACCCACCCCTGGCACCGGCAAGCCTTGAAACCGCGCTCGGCAACCGCATCTGCACGGTATCGCCGGCGGTGCCGGCCACCTGTTCAGAGGATTCCCCATGCGGATGGACAAGCTCACCTCGCGGTTCCAGCAGGCACTGGCCGACGCACAGTCGCTGGCCGTGGGCCGCGACCACAACATCATCGAACCGGTGCACGTGCTGGCCGCGCTGCTCGACCAGAGCGGCGGCAGCACGCGCCCGCTGCTGTCGCAGGCCGGCGTCAACGTGCCGTTGCTGCGTGAGCGCCTCGGCGAGGCGCTGGACACCTTGCCCAAGGTGTCCGGGCAGGAAGGCAATCTATCGATCGGCAACGATCTCAATCGCCTGCTCAACCAGACCGACAAGCTCGCCCAGCAGCACGGCGATGCCTTCATCGCCAGCGAATGGTTCGTGCTGGCAGCCGCCGACGATGCCAGCCCGCTGGGCGTGGCGCTGCGCGCGGCTGGCGGCGACAAGAAGAAGATCGAAGCGGCCATCGATAAGCTGCGCGGCGGCGAAACCGTGCAATCGGAAAATGCCGAGGAACAGCGTCAGGCGCTGGAGAAATACACCATCGATCTCACCGCGCGTGCGGAGAGCGGCAAGCTCGATCCGGTGATCGGCCGCGACGAAGAAATCCGCCGCACCATCCAGGTTTTGCAGCGGCGTACCAAGAACAACCCGGTGCTGATCGGCGAACCCGGCGTGGGCAAGACCGCCATTGTCGAAGGCCTGGCCCAGCGCATCATCAACGGCGAAGTGCCCGAGGGCCTGCGCGGCAAGCGCGTGCTGTCGCTGGACATGGGCGCGCTGATTGCCGGCGCCAAGTTCCGCGGTGAATTCGAAGAACGCCTCAAAGCCGTGCTCAGCGACCTGTCCAAGAACGAAGGCCAGATCATCCTGTTCATCGACGAACTGCACACCATGGTCGGTGCCGGCAAGGCCGATGGCGCGATGGACGCCGGCAACATGCTCAAGCCGGCGTTGGCGCGCGGCGA
Organism: Xanthomonas bromi; assembly: GCF_900092025.1. Classification (GTDB taxonomy): domain Bacteria; phylum Pseudomonadota; class Gammaproteobacteria; order Xanthomonadales; family Xanthomonadaceae; genus Xanthomonas; species Xanthomonas bromi. The sequence continues at coordinate 127,145 of NZ_FLTX01000018.1, read as the reverse complement.
GCTGCATTGCATCGGTGCCACCACGCTGGACGAATACCGCAAGTACATCGAAAAAGACGCAGCCTTGGAGCGCCGCTTCCAGAAAGTCTTCGTGGGCGAGCCGACGGTGGAAGACACCATCGCCATCCTGCGTGGGCTGAAGGAACGCTACGCGGTGCATCACGGCGTGGAGATCACCGACCCGGCGATCGTGGCGGCCGCCACGCTCTCCAACCGCTACATCACCGATCGCCAGTTGCCGGACAAGGCCATCGACCTGATGGACGAAGCCGCATCGCGCATCCGCATGGAGATCGACTCCAAGCCGGAGGAGCTCGACCGCCTGGAGCGTCGCCTGATCCAGCTCAAGATCCAGCGCGAGATGCTCAAGAAGGAAAAGGACGACGCCTCGCGGCAGCGTCTGGCCGACCTGGAAAGCGACATCGACAAGCTCGAACGCGAGTTCTCCGATCTCAACGAGGTGTGGAAATCGGAGAAGGCCGCGCTGCAGGGCACCACCAAGATCAAGGAGCAGATCGAGCACGCCAAGCTGGAGCTGGAGGCCGCACAGCGCCGACAGGACTACGCCAAGATGAGCGAGATCCAGTACGGCGTCTTGCCGCAGCTGGAAAAGCAGATGCTGCTGGCCAACGAAGTGGAACACCACGATTTCAAGCTGGTGCAGGACCGTGTGACCGCCGAAGAAATCGCTGAAGTGGTGTCGCGCTGGACCGGCATTCCGGTCAACAAGATGCTCGAAGGCGAGCGCGACAAATTGTTGCGCATGGAAGACGAACTGCATCATCGCGTGGTTGGGCAGAACGAGGCGATCAAGGTGGTGTCCGATGCGGTGCGCCGTTCGCGCGCCGGCCTGTCCGATCCCAATCGCCCGAGCGGCTCGTTCCTGTTCTTAGGTCCCACCGGCGTGGGCAAGACCGAGTTGTGCAAGGCGCTGGCCGATTTCCTGTTCGACAGCACCGAGGCGATGATCCGCATCGACATGAGCGAGTTCATGGAGAAGCATTCGGTGTCGCGCCTGATCGGTGCGCCTCCGGGCTACGTGGGCTATGAAGAGGGCGGTTATCTCACCGAAGCGGTGCGGCGTCGTCCGTATTCGCTGATCCTGCTGGATGAGGTGGAAAAGGCGCACGCCGATGTCTTCAACATCCTGTTGCAGGTGCTCGACGACGGCCGCCTCACCGATGGCCAGGGCCGCACCGTGGATTTTCGCAACACCGTCATCGTGATGACCTCCAACCTCGGTTCGCACCAGATCCAGGAATTGTCCGGCGACGGCAGCGCCGAGGCCTACACGCAGATGAAGGCCGCGGTGATGGGCGTGGTGCAGGCGCATTTCCGCCCCGAGTTCATCAACCGGCTGGACGACATCGTGGTGTTCCATCCGCTGGACAAGGCGCAGATCAAATCGATCGCGCGCATCCAGTTGCATGGGCTGGAAAAACGCCTGTCCGAGCGGGGCCTCAAGCTGGACCTGGACGATGCCGCGCTGGAGCTGCTCGGCAATGTCGGTTTCGACCCGGTGTACGGCGCGCGCCCACTCAAACGCGCGATCCAATCGCAGGTGGAGAACCCGCTGGCGCAGCAGATCCTTTCCGGCCAGTACGTCAGCGGCGACACCGTGCGGGTGCGCGCCCAGGGCGGACATCTGGAGTTCGGCAAGGCTTGATCGGACGCCGGGGCGTGGCGCAAGATGCGGGCGACCAGGCGGCGCTATGCGGGTCATCGGAGCGCGCGGGCACGCTCGCGCGCCACTGCCGTGGTAGTCCTCATCTGGCAATGAGTTTCAGATGCGCATTGGCTTGTATTCGATCTCCATTGTCTTTGCGATGGGATGGGTGGTGTCCTCCATGCAGAAGACACGCCGGATATCTTTGCCGCGCTCACGGCTTACGAATCCGAGGACGATGCGCGCTGCGCCGAGTTGATGGCTGCCTTGCAGCGTGCGTCCAGCCAACTGCCACAGAGCGGTGAACTGCTGCGTGCGGAATGCCTGTCTGCGGCGGGAAAGACCGACCAAGCCTTGCGCTATCTTGACGGCGAGTTGCCGCATGGGCGTATTTCCATCGACGATTTGCGCAGCAAGGATCGCCCCGGTCTGAATCGGCTGAGAAAGACTCCAGGCTGGCCTGCGCTGCTGGCGAAGGCCGAACGCGTCAGTGCACAGCAGCAGGCGACACAGGATCCGCAACTGCGACAGGAGCTGCTCGTGCGTGTGGAGAAGGATCAACACGTGCGCAACGCGGCGATCGCCGCGGGGGGGCAAACCGGCCGACTGGGCGTCCGTCGTGCCGGTGGATCACGACAATACCGCCTGGCTCAAGCAGGTCGTCGCTGCCCATGGCTGGCCGGGACGCCGCTTGGTAGGCGAAGACGGCGCCAATGCGGCGTGGACCTTGGTGCAGCATGCCGACGCCGATCCGGCGTTTCAGGCGCAAGCCCTGGCGTTGATGGAAGCGGCGCTTGCCCGGCACGATGTGATGCCGGGCGATGTTGCGCTGCTTACCTACCGCGTCTTGCTCGCGCAAGGCAAACCTCAACGCTACGGCACACAGTTTATGACCGATGCCGATGGCCGCATGTCGCTGCGGCCGACCGAGGACGAAGCCGGACTGGAGGCGCGTCGTCGCGCCATGGGACTGCCTCCCATGGCGGAGTACAAAAAGATGTTGCAAGACCTCTACCATCAATCGGTGCGCTGATCGGCAGCCGAGCGAGCAACGCCAGGACCGCCCGCGGTGGACGCCCAGGCCCGTCGCCGTGCACGGCGACGACCGCTCAGGCCAGCGCGCGCGGTGCGGCTGTCGATCGGCATCGCGCAGAGCAGATGCCTTGCGGGCGGATCCGGACCAGGCGCTGTCGTGAGTCCGGTGTCTCCAGGCGCGACCACGCACGGCCAGCCAGGCGTGCAGCCGGTCCAGGGACGTGTCGGCCGTGTTCCGCGCCTGATGGGGAAGTCATCTGCCGGGCAGGCGGGGAAGTGCGCAGCCGCACCTCACACCATCGGTCTGGTGATTGTCCGCCTCACCGGCGGGCCAGGCCCGATTCACTGCTACCATGCGCGCCCCTGAGGTGACTACCGGAGTTCCGGTGGTTTAAACGGGAATCCGGTGCGCGCATCGCCTTGGCGAGACGCAATTCCGGAGCTGCCCCCGCAACGGTGGGCGAGGTCAGATGCCGCAACATGCCACTGTGCATCCGCATGGGAAGGCGCGGCATCGGAGGCGTCAGCTTCCACTCGCGAGCCCGGAGACCGGCCTGTAGGGATTGACCCGGCACGCGGTGGGCGTGGCCTTGCTCCTCTGACGCTGCGCGTCGGACGCTTGGCCCGTTGCTGCGTGCCGTCCCATTGCCCACGCGCGGGTTGGCACGGTTCCAGGAGCAGTAGTTGATGTCCCTTTCTTCCGTTTTGCCGCGTCGTGCCGTGCTCGTCGTGGGGCTGTCGCTGTGCTTGGTCAATCTGGCTCATGCCGAGGCCGCCATCGATCTCGACCAGGTCGTGGTCACTGCATCGCGCACCGCCCAGACCCAGGACCAGACGCTGGCGCCGGTCACGGTGATCGACCGCGCACAGATCGAGCGTCGCCAGGTCAATGCGTTGCAGGATCTGTTGCGCGGCGAAGCGGGCGTGTCGTTGACCAATAACGGCGGGCCCGGCAAGGCGACCTCGCTGTTCCTGCGTGGCACCGAATCCGACCAGGTGGTGGTACTGATCGACGGCGTGCGCATCGGCTCGGCCACTGTCGGCGGCGCGGCGCTGCAGGATCTGCCGATCGAACAGATCGAACGGATCGAAATCGTGCGCGGCCCGTTCTCCAGCCTGTACGGCTCCGAAGCGCTGGGCGGTGTGATCCAGATATTCACCCGGCGCCCGCAAGGCAGGTTTGCGCCGACCGTGAGCGTGGCGGCCGGCAGCGACAACGCACGCCGTTACGGCGCGGGCGTGGCCGGGCGCAGCCAGGGCGATCCGAGCGAGGCAGGCGGTTGGTATTCGGTCAATGCCGTGCACGACGAAACCGATGGCATCAACGCGTATCTGGATACCACCTCAAGCGCGTACGACCCGGACCGCGACGGTTATCGCAACGATTCGTTGAGCGCGCAGGGCGGGTGGCGTTTCAACCGCCAGTGGGATGCCGATGTGCAGGCGTTGCGTGCGCAGAGCCGCAACGAATACGACGGCTCTGCATTTGGCGGCAATCTGAGCAAGGGCGTGCAGCAGGCCATCGGGGGCCGCGTGCGTTATGCGCCTACTGATGCGCTCAAGCTCACCGCCAGCGTCGGCAGCAGCGCCGATCTGAGCGATGCGTATGACGAAGGCGCCTATCTGTCGACCTACGACACCCGCCGCAAGCAGGGCGCCTTACAGGCCGATCTCGCTACCGGCCCCGGCCTGCTCACGGTCGGCTTCGATTGGCAGCGCGACGCCATCGCCAGCAGCGACACCTACGATGCCGACAGCCGTATCGACCGCGCTGCATTTGCGCAGTGGCAGCAGACGATCGGCAGCCAGTCGCTGCAGGCCAGCCTGCGCCGCAACGACAACAGCCAGTTCGGTGGCAAGACCACCGGCAGCCTGCTGTGGGGCTGGGATGTTGCCGAGCATCTGCGTGTGACTGCCAGCTACGGCACTGCGTTCAAGGCGCCGACCTTCAACGAGCTGTATTACTCCGACTATGGCAACCCGCTGCTGGGGCCGGAAACCTCCAGAAGTGCCGAACTCGGGCTGCGCGGCAGCGACGACTGGGGCACCTGGACGCTCAGCGCGTTCCAGACCCGCATCGCCGACCTGATCGCCTACGACGCGTCGTTGGTGGATGCGACACATCCGTTCGGGCAGCCGAACAATATCGATCGGGCGCGCATCCGCGGCGTGGAAGCCGGCTACGGCACCGAACTGGCCGGCTGGACCGTGCGCAGTGCGTTGACCTGGCTTGCGCCGCAGGCCGATGGCGACGTCAATCACGGCAACTGGTTGCCGCGGCGTGCGCGTCAGAGCGGACGCATCGATGCCGACCGCAGCATCGGTGCATTCGGCGTTGGTGCAAGCCTGTTCGGATCGGGCGCACGCTACGACGATCTGGCCAATACCGAACGCCTGGCCGGCTACGGCTTACTGGATCTGCGCGTGAGTTATGCAGTGAACGCGGACTGGAAGGTGCAGCTCGCCGCCAATAATGTGTTCGACCGCCAGTACGAAACCGCACGCTGGTACGCGCAGCCGGGCCGCAATTATCTGCTCACCTTGCGCTACCAGCCAGGGCAGTAAGCGCGCCGATGACAGCGGCTGCGCGCGGGTCGGACCATGCAGCCGGCGCTTGCCGCTGGATGCAAGCATCGCTACGGTCTGCACGGGCCGGTCGTTCGCCTGATCTCTGTTGCGTCGTCTGGTTGGCGACCGAGTAACCGAAGGAGACCATCGATGCCGCCGTTGTCCCGTGCCTGCGAACGTCTGCTGTTCATCGCCTCGATGCTGGTGATGACCGCCAGCCGCGTTCATCATGCGAGCGATTGGCTGCATCTGCCGGGCGCGTCCATGGCTGTGTTCTGTCTCGATGGCCTCGCGTTGCGGCGGTATGGCTACTTCGTCGCCTTGTTGGGGGTGTCGGTGGCGATCGATTGCGTCGCCGTCAGCCTGGCCGGCGTTAGCGACTTCTGCATTACGGCGGCCGATGCGGCGTTGCCGGTGGCCTATGGCCTGCTCTGGTACGCCGGGCGCGCATCTCACGCACGCGGGCGGCCCGGCGCTGCGTCACTGAGCATCGCCTGGGGTTTGGGTACCTTGGCTGCGGTGCTGTCGTTCTTGATCTCCAATGGCGCGTTCTACTGGTGGGGCGGACGCTATACCGACCCGCACGGGCCGCAGTATCTGCAGCGCGCCTGGCAGTGGGGGCCGTTGTTCGTGCGCACGACAGCGCCGTATCTGGCGACGGGGTTGACGGCCACATGGTGCGTGCTGCGCTGGCGCGATGCGCGCGTCGCAACACCGGCCTCCGTGCCGTTGGACTTGTCGTGATGGTGGCGGCGCGCGTCGCTGCGGTGCCCTTGCAGGGTAAAGCAGCCAGGACCTGCGGCATCGCGCTTGCAGCCCTGATGGTGTGTACACACGGCCAGCATTTGGCGCATGTGGATGCCCTGCCCAGCGCCTCATGGGCGGTGTTTTTTCTGGCCGGCGCATTGCTGCGCCCGCTGTGGATGTTGCCGCTGCTGTACGGGATTGCATCGCTGCTGGATCTGATCGGCGTGGCTCTGGGCAACAGCAGCGACTGGTGCCTGTCGCCGGCGTACTGGGCCTTCGCACTGGCCTACGCCGTGTTGTGGGGCGGCGGGCGGCTGGCTGCATCGCGGCGACAGCGCGACACCTGGCGTCGTGTCGCCGGGCCGCTGTCGGCTGTGTTGATCAGCGGCAGTGCTGCTTATCTGCTCTGCAAAGGCGGTTTCTATTTCTTGTCCGGTCGCTACCCGCACGCCACGCTGAGCGGATTCATTGCGCACGTGCCGGCGGACTACCCGCGCGCGCTCGGAACATTGGCTGGCTACGTTGGCCTGGCTTTCGTGCTGGTGGCCGCATTGCGCGCAGTCCGCGTGCGCGCAGCCATTGGAGTACGCGCATGAGCCCTCGTGAGCAGCACGATGCGCACTCGCGAAAGCGCGCAACGCAAGAAGGAGTTGGTCGACCGGCGTATCGCCCGGGCCGTGATCGACCGCGGCGTGCTGCTGGTCAATACCGGCAATGGCAATGGCAATGGCAATGGCAAGAGTTTGTCCGGCTTCGGCATGCTGGCGCGCTCGCTCGGGCATGGCCTGTCTTGCGGCGTGGTGCAATTCATCAAGGGCAGGTTTTCCACTGGCGAAGAGGCGTTTTTCCACCGCTTTCCGGATCTGCTCGACTCTCACGTCATGGGCGAAGGTTTCACCTGGGAAACCCAGGACCGCGCGCTCGATGTCGCTGCCGCACAGGCGGCCTGGCAAGTTGCGCGCGGCATGCTGGCCGATGCGCGCTACGACTTCGTGCTGCTGGACGAACTCAATATCGCGCTGGTGAAAGACGACATCGCGCTGGATGAGGTGCTTGCCGCCGTCGCCGCACGCCCGCCGCGTCAGCACGTGATGACGCGGCGGGCGATACCCTCACCGACATGCGTTTGGTCCAGCATGCGTTCAACGCCGGCATCAAGGCGCAGCTTGGCATCAGTTGTAGGCGTGGCCGAGCGCATGCAACGCTGCGCAGTGCGCTGCCGATAGTCACGTGCTCGGCGCCTATCTGCACGGTGTGTTCGACCACCCGCAGGCATTGGCCGCATTGCTGGCGTGGGCGGATCTGGCGCAGGCCGCGCCACTGGGTCTTGTCGCGTTGCGCGAAGCCAGCCTCGATCGTCTGGCCGACGCCGTGCACACGCCCCTGGACACTGCCGCACTGACACGCCTCATCGGCAAGGAGCCGGCATGCAGCAATTGATTCTTGGCGGTGCCCGTTCGGGCAAGAGCGCACTGGCCGAGCGCATCGCTGCAGCCTCCGGGCGGGCGCTGACGTATCTGGCCACCGCGCAATCCTTCGACGAGGAGATGCATCGGCGCATTGCCCATCACCGTAACCAACGCCCGCCGCATTGGCAGTGCGTGGAAGAGCCTGTCGCGCTGGCGGCCAGCTTGCAGGTGCATGCCGGGCCGGATCGCTGCGTGCTGGTGGACTGCCTCACGCTATGGCTGAGCAATCTGCTTGGCCACCCGGATGCGGGCGTGTTCGCGCGCGAGCGCGATGCGCTGCTGGCAACGCTGCTGCAGTTGCCGGGGCAGATCCTGCTGGTCAGCAACGAGGTGGGACAGGGCATGGTGCCGCTGGGCGAACTCAGGCGTCGTTTTGTCGATGAAGCTGGCTGGTTGCATCAGGTATTGGCGCTACAGTGCGATCGCGTGGTGTTTGTGGTGGCAGGCTTGCCGATGGTGTTGAAGGGAGAACGCATGTGAATAGCGATTGGATAGTGGGTGCCTGCGCCGTGCCGGACGCGCGCACGCGCTCTGCTGCGCTGGCGCGGCAGGAACAACTCACCAAACCGCCGGGTGCATTGGGCCGGCTGGAACACCTGGCGGTGCAATTGGCGGCCTGGCAACGCACCGAACGCCCCGAAGTGCAGCGGGTCTGGATCGCGGTGTATGCCGCCGACCATGGTGTGGCCGCCGAAGGCGTGTCGGCATTTCCGCAGGCGGTCACCGGCGAAATGGTGCGCAATTTTGCGCGCGGTGGCGCGGCCATTGCGGTGCTGGCGCGCGAGTTGGGCGCGCGGCTGGAAGTGGTGAATCTGGGCGTGGTCAACGACCCCGGCGACCTGCCGCGGGTGCGGCGCGCCTGGATTGCGCCGTCCACTGCCAATATCTGCGAGCAGCCCGCGATGACGGCGACGCAACTGCGCGATGCGCTCGCCGCCGGTGCCGACAGCATCGCGCAGGCCAGGAGTTGCGGCACGCAGCTGTTTGTCGGCGGCGAAATGGGCATTGGCAACACCACCGCCGCCGCGGCGCTGGGCTGTGCACTGCTGTCGCAGTTTCCGCAGGCGCTGGCGGGCGCAGGCACTGGCCTGGATGCCGAAGGCATCGCGCACAAGGCCACCGTGATCGCGCGCGCGCTGGCCTTGCATGCCGATGCGTCCACCCCGCTGGAGCGGCTGCGCCGGCTGGGTGGATTCGAAATCGCTGCGTTGGTCGGTGCGTATATCGCCGCCGCGCAGACCGGCATTCCGGTGTTGGTGGATGGCTTCATCGCCACGGCGGCGGCACTGGTGGCCACGCGCCTGAATCCCGGTGTGCGCGAGTGGTTGTTGTTCGGGCATCGCTCGCAGGAACGTGGGCATGCAGCGCTGCTGCGCGCCCTGGATGCCGAACCGCTGCTGCAGCTGGACCTGCGCCTGGGCGAAGCCAGCGGCGCGGCGGTGGCGATCCCGCTGCTGCGCAGCGCCTGCGCCCTGCACAACGGCATGGCCACCTTCGCCGAAGCCGGGGTGTCGGACGCATGAGCGTCCAGATCACCTTGTTGCGGCATGGCGATACCGGGCAACGCAGCTATCGCGGCCAGCTCGACGATCCACTGACCGAGCTTGGTCGGCAGCAACTGCGCACCGCCACTGCAGGTGGCGTGTGGGATGCAGTGGTGGCATCCACGTTGCAGCGCTGCGCGGCATTCGCGTCCGAGCTGGCACAAGCGCGTACCATCCCGCTGCAGTTGGACCCGCGCCTGCGCGAATATCACTTCGGCCGCTGGCAGGGCGTGCCGGTCGCCGACATCGACCGCGATGAAGGCGAAGCGCTGGGCCGCTTCTGGGCCGACCCGGTACGTCATCCGCCGCCGCAAGCCGAACCGTTCGTAGAGTTCTGCACGCGCTTGTCTGCGGCACTCGACGCCATCGTGGTGCGCTATCCGGCGCAACGGGTGCTGGTGGTCACCCACGGCGGCGTCATCCGCGCGCTGCGCTGCATGGTCGACGCGCGCTCCTTCGGCAGCATGACCGAGCTTGCCGTGCCGCATGCCTCGCTGCACCCGCTGGCCTGGCCACCAGCCACAGCGAACCCGGCATCAGCGGCTATGACGTCCAGCGCCGGATGATCGACGGCTTGCTTGCCGCGGTCGGGTTTCTGACCCGCATCCCGGTACCCGGCTGGGTATTCGCCCGGCCGGGTGGGCAGGCGTGCTCGCTGCCCTGGTATCCGCTGGTCGGCATGCTGATCTGCGCGGTGTTGAGTGCGTTGGCGTGGTGCCTGCGCGATGCGGCGCCGCTGCTGGGGCGCACGGCGCTGGTGGCTGCATTCCTGACCACGCCTTACGTGCGTGCCGGCGGGCTTGGCAGTGGCTTGGTCGGCAGTGCGCGCGCGTGCTTGCTGCTGTCGTTGCTGCTCGGCATCGCTTGCGTCTTCGCTGCCGGACTCGCTTGCGGCACGCTCGCCTGCGCGCTTGCGGCCGTGGTGTTCTTGCTGTGGCGTCGCGCCTGCCTGCAGCGCCTGGGCGGCATGACCGGCGATACCTGCGGTGCGTTGGTGGAGGTGAGCGAAACTGCAGTGCTGGTGGCGTTGGCGCTGCAAGCGAGCTGAAATCTGCGGACAAGGCGCTTGCGCTATGGTCAGGCGGAAGCGACTGCTGATTGCGTCGGCAGGAATCGATGCCGTGCTACGGATCTTGCGTACCTCGCGAGCTCGCCGGCGGCACGCACGCAGTACTGTGTCATGTCGTGAATCATGCGGGTCTGGAAGAGGCGCTCGGCCAATCGCTCGCAGCTTGGCTCCCGGACAGCGGTGACGCACGGCGCGACGTACCGCTGCATTCCCGCTATCTCGGCGACCCAGACACCGTCGCCGAAGCGGCGTTGCGTGCAGACATCCGGGTGCCGGTGCAAGCGTGCTGCAAGGTCGTTTCACCAACGTCATTCATCGCTGGCAGAAACACCCTCTGCGGCGGCGGGTGCATCAGGAACTGCTGGTGCGAAATATTCCACGCATAGGCGCCGGCCAGTGGGAAGGCCAGGCAATCGCCGGGTGCGAGCGCGGCCACCGGTTGCTGGCGCGCCAGCACGTCCTTGGGCGTACACAGCTGGCCGACCAGGGTGACCGGCGTGTCGCTGATCACCGGAGCGCGGGTGCCGCGCAACACACGGAACGGATGATCGTGGCCTTGCGCGGCCGGAGTGCGGAAGTGATGGGTGCCACCGCGGGCGATCGCAAACCAGTTGCCGTGGCTGCGCTTTAGATCGAGCACCTCCATCAGATACCAGCCGCAGCTGGCACTGACGTACCGCCCGGGCTCCAGGCGCAGGCGCAGATCTGTCCCGTGCTCGCGCAGCAAGCCAGGCAAACCGGCACAGAAGCCGGCCCAATCGAATGACGACGCCGGCGCCAGATAGTCCACGCCGAAGCCACCGCCGGCATTCACGCGCAGGGGGGGCAGCGCATAGGTCTGCCTCCATTGCTGCACAGTGCGCAGGTAAGCGGCGACCAGATGCAGCTGCGCGGCGGCGTCGCGTTGATGCGACATCAGATGAAAATGGAAGCCTTGCAGACGCAGCGACGGACTTGCCCGCAGCCGCTGCATCGCCGCCTCCAGATCGCACGGATCCAGACCGAATGGCGAGGGCTGCCCGCCCATCATCAAGTGCGTGCGTTGCGCACCGGGCACGGCAATATTCATCCGCAGAAACACCGGCACGCAGCGGCCGGCATGCGCTGCGATCGCCGCCAGCCGTTCGAGCTCGCTCAGGCTCTCCACATGCACGGTGCAGTCCGGCAGGGCGACCGCCTGGGCGAGCTCGGTATCGAGTTTCCCCGGGCCACCGAACAACAACGGCGCTTGCGGTTGCTGTGCATGCAGCCAGGCCAGCTCGCCACCGGAGGCGGCCTCGAAGCCATCCACATGGGCTGCTAGCGTGCGCAGGATCGGTGGCTCCGCATTGGCCTTGGCCGCGTAGAACAGCTCGCACTGCGCTGGCAGCTGTGCACGCATCCAGGCCGCATGCGCGTCCAATGCCGCCAGATCGTAGACATACGCACAGATCGGGCCATCGCAGCGCTCGCGCAGCTGCGGCAAGGCCGCACGCACCGCAGCGGCGTCGATGTGCAGACTCATGCCGCCACCTGCCGCGCCGTCGTGATGCGGGGGATTGGATTCGGCAGCGCGGTGTAGTCGGACTGGCGGTCGGCGCGCTGCCACAACCGTGTACCCAGATTGTTTTTCCCGGGCAGTGGTGCGCCATCGATCAGTCCCTGCAACGCCGCTTGCACGCCGTGGCGTCGTTGCCAGCGCACGGCGATCTCGCCCACGCAGTGCCACAGGTGTGCTTCCAGCGCGGCATCGCCTTCGGTGAGATGAAAGATCGCCTCGGCCAGGTTGTTGACCAGCGCGCAATACGCCACCCGGTTCCAGCCCTGTTCGGGCGTGTAGTACAGCGATTGCCGTGCACGCTCACCCACGCCGTGCAGGCGTGCGGCAGGCCAGTGATGGGCGAGCAGCTTGGTGCCCTCCAGGTCGCGGATCCAGACGCGCGTCGGCCAGCCGTCGGTAAAGCCAATCACGGTGTTCTGCAGGTGCGGCTCCAGCGCGATGCCGTGCTGGAACAGTGCGCTCCACACCCCCTCCAGCAGTAGTCCGGCATAGGCGCGAAACCAGAGCGCTGTCGCCGTTTGGCGGTCCATCTGCGTGCTGCCCAGCGCCTGCAAGCGTGCGGCGCACACGTGACTGCCCTGCGCATCGCAGGTGAACAAGGCCGCAGCCACCTGCGGTTGCCAACGGGCACGCTGGGCGGCGGGAATGGTGTGCCGATACAGAATGCCGAAGCTCTCCGACAAGGCGCGCGCCGCCAGCGGGTCGGCGTCGTGCAGTGCGGGGTCGACCTGGGCGATGTCCAATGAGGTGGCCGCCGGCTCCAGCATCACATCGAAACCCGGCACCTGCGCGGCCAGGGCGCGCCAGCTCGGGGCCAGCAGCTCGGTGAGCGCAACCGCACTTTCCAGCTCGTACCAGGCGTTCTTGCGCACGCAGTTGGTGAGCCGCACATGCACCGAACACTTGAGGAAATAGTCCAGTTCCGGGTGATACAGCGTGCGCACCGACGAGGTCGGCCGCACGGCATCGCCCAACGGGCCGACCGGCGTGATCATGCCGCGGGCCTGCAAGTTACGCAGCAAGGGGGCATCGAGCAGCCGCTGTGCTTCCCATGGATGGCAGGGGTAGAGTGCGTCGCTGCCGGACAATTGCTTCAAGGTGGCGCGTACATCGCGCCCCTGCATGCGTAGCAGGCGCGGGTCGATGCGGAACCAGAACAGCTGGAACGCTGCGCGCGCTTCCGGCGCGCAGGCCAGCACCTGGTCCAGATCCACGCCTTCGCGGCTCTTGGGCGTCGGGTGCAGTGCGTGCCCCCACAGCATCGATTGTTCTGCGTCGATCATCGCCTCGCCGGTGGCGGCGGTGGCTTGCGCCTGCCGCAACAACGCAGCGGTGACTGCCACGCTGTTGGCGCTTTGCGCGAGCAGCTCCGGATTGACTGCCTGCGTGCTGCCCAACGCGCGTAACAGGCAGCGTGCCAGTGCATCCGCATCCAGGCAATGCCACGGCTTGCCGGCACTCTTGAGAAACGGCGTGGAGGCGAACCGGCAGCGGCCCAGGCGATCGGCATAGGCAATCCGCACGCACAGCGCGCCGGTCTCGCCCAGATCGATGCGTAGCCAGCGGTGCTCGGCCACGCGCGGGCCGGGGCGATCCAATCCGCGATAGTCGAACGCCACGGCGCGCTGCGGAATCGCAAATTCGCGCAGATAGCAATTCAACCAGCAGCTGCACGCCTGCGCGTCGGCCATGCTGTCGTACCAGGGGTCATGCATCGTGTGCGGCGACATCGGCAGTTCTCTTCGAAGGGAAGCACACCAGAACGGTGAACGTAGCAGCGGCCGCTGCAAGCGCGCCCGCCAGGAAAGGGGTAGCGGGGCCGGACGCCTGCGCCAATGCACCGGCAGCGGCACCGGCGAGCACACCGGCCCATTTACCGCAGGCATCGAAGCGGCCGAACAGGCGCCCGGCGCCTTGCCCGTTGGCAATGCGTGCCAGGCTGCGGTTGAGCCCACGCAAGCCGAACAACATGCCGACGCCGAACAACAGCCGTGCTGCCGCCAGTGCGACGGCATCGTGCAACAGCGCCTGCCACAGGCAGGCCAGCGCGAACAACGCCAGACCCCACACCAGCCACGTTTCGCCATCGCCGCGTCGCCACCACGGCAGCACCACCAGATAGACCAGATGCGGCAGGCTGTAGAGCAGGCCGGCAAGCGCATCGTGGCCGGCGCCGCGCGCAAGCGCGTAGGGGATGAAGTAGGGAAACGTCACCACCATCGCGAAACAGAACAAAAACTGGGCGAGCAGCAAGGCCGGCCACAACGGCGCTGTGATCTTTGGCGACGCCGCGGACGATGAGGCTGTCTGCGTCGAAGACGTCGAAGCGTTGCCCGCAGGGTGTGGCCGCGCGGCTGGCTGATCGGCCGGCAACCGCCAGGTCAACGCAAACGCGATCAACGGCAGCAACGCCAGTGCGCGATACAGCGATTGCGCCGGGCCCAGCGCCAGTGCGAGGCCCAGCAACGCAGGCGCGCTCACCATGGCGAGGCGCGCCGAATACTGCGTCCAGTCCAACGCACGCGCCAACGGGCCGGCCTGCGGCTGGCTCGCCAGATACGCGTTGGCTGCCGCCAGCGAGCCACCGCAGGTGCCTTGTACCATCAGGCCGATCACCAGCCAGGTCAGCGACGGCGCGAAGCCGGCCATCGCAAAGCCCAGCGCCAGCCCCAGCTGGGCGCGCAGCAGCGAGCGCTTGCGTCCATAGCGGTCGGCCAAGCGCCCCCAGGTGCTCGCCGTCAACGCCGTGCAGAGCGTGGGAAGCACATACAGCACGCCGCTCCAGCCCACCGCGGCCGATGGCGCAAGTTCGGCCAAGACCTGGGGCAGAAACAGCGGCATGCCTAGTGCCGTGAATGCCGCCAGATAATGCGCAGCCAGCACCGGGCCAAGGATGCGCCTCATCGCTGCGCGCCCGTTTGCTTGCGCGGCATCTGCTGCGCGTCAGCGAACGCATCGCCGAATGGATTGGGCGCGCTGTTGCCGTAGAACTTGTTGATGTCGGTGGCGCCGGTCAGCTGCTTGCTGAGCAGGCTGCCGGCACTGAGCAGGTACTTCACCGGTAGCCTTGGCATAGCCCACAGGCGCCGCGCCGGGCCGGTATCGATGCCGTCGTGTTCCAGTTGCGCCAGCGTCGAAGCGAACTGGGCCTGCAACTGTGCATACAACGGCGCGCGCAGCGCGGGCTGCCATTCGGCCAGGCCTTCCAGCACCGCCTGCAGGTCCAGCTGCAACACGATGGTGCAGAACATCTGCGCCAATGCCTGTGGATCGTCCACTGCAATCCGCGCATCCTGCAGCGTGCCCAATGCATCCACCTCCGGCAGCGCTGCACGCAACTGCGGCAGTGCGATCCGCGCGGCATCGTTGTCTTTCATCAACAGGCGCGCTGGCCTGCCGTCGGCATATACCAGCACGCTGTTCTGCTGGTTGGCTTCCAGTGCGATGCCGTAACGCAGCCACAGGCGCAGATGCACGGCAAGCAGCAGCTCGATGTAGTCGCGCCACCACTGCTGCACATCGTCGTGCGCAAAACGCTCCGCCAGATGGATCGCCATCGGGCGGCCATCGGGCATCAGCGCGCCTAGCGCCGCTACGGGTACCAGCGTGGCATCGTCCAGCGCCGGGTAACGCCGCACCAGATAGGCCAGATGCCGCGTCTGACCGACATGCCCGCCGTGCGATTCATCGACGAACACGCAGCGCCCTTGCAGCGCAGGATCGATCGCATCGATATGGCGCAATGCGCGCTCCAGCCAATGCCCGTCGTACAGCGTGGACGGTTTGATCAGACGCAGATTCAGTGCGCCCAGCGTACGCATCGGGATGGGGAGCTTGAGATGCAGTTGCGGATGGTGCAGCGGCACCAGCGTGCGCACCGACAGTGTCGGACGCACGTCCAGCCAGGGCTGCGGCGCGCGCAGCACGCCCTCGGGTAGCGCGAAACCCTCCTGCTCCAATCGCTCCCACACCAGCGGATGCACCGGCCAGGCAACATGCGTGGCGGCCAGCTCGGCCGGCAGGCTCAGGCTTTCGAAATCCGGCCATAGCTCGGCCGGCGGGGCGTTGCTGCATTGTGCAAACGCCTGTGGAATCGCCAGCCAGCGCAGCGCGAAGGTGGGTGCGAATTCCGGTGCGTAGTGGCGGAGTTCGTTCGCATCCAGCCCGGCCTTGGCGCGGGCAGTGGGGTAGAACGGATGGTCGCGGTAGCTGGCCAACTGGTCGCAGCGGTATGCGCGCTCGGCGGCATCGGGGTGCTGCAGCGCATTGAGTAATGCCGGTGCCTGCGCGCGGTACGCCTGCCGCGCCAGCCCGCGATGCGCAGCGGCGCAATCGGCTTCGTCGGCGTAGGCGTGATGCAGTCGTTGCGTTTCGGCATCGAGTTCGGCGCTCATCCGCTGCAGCCACGCCGGTGCACCACGTTCGACATGTATGCCGTCGGCATTCTGCACGATCCAGCTGTCGCCGCAGGCGCCGATGTCTTGCAGCACGCCCTGCCGATGGATCGGTAGCCACACCGTGCCGTCGGGCAAGTGGGCGATGCACCACCAGCCTTCCACCGGGCTGGGGTCGGTCCACGTCGCCAGCACGCCGGCATCCGGTGTTGCGGCACTGCCGCGTGTGGCAATCCCACGCAGGTCTTCGCGCAGGCAGGCATCGATGATGCGGGTGGCGATATACGCTTGGTCGGCTGCGCTGCTCATGCGTGCAGCTCGGCGCCATCGATGCGCCACTGCAGGCCGGCTTCGGCCTGCACCACGGCCTGTTGCAGCGCCTGTGCATCGCTGGCCAGTGCGCTCAGCACACCCAGGTAATCCTTGTTGGAATGGCTCAGGCGGATGCGCTCGCCCGGTACGCGCATCCGCCGATACTGCACATCGCTGTGCGCATCGTGATGGCGGCGGTCTTCGCTGGCGGTGATCAATTCGCCATCGTGCTCGGCCACGTAATAGCGCAGCAATGCATGTGCACGCGCGCTGCGCAGTTGCGGCAATGGCAGGCCCAGATGCGGTGCCAGCGCGGCGTTGAACCATTGCCTGGAAAACATCTCGTCGAGCAGAAATTCGCGACGGTCGCCGATGCTGCGGTAATTGATCTCCACCAGCACCGGTCCATCGGCGGTGAGAATGAATTCGCTATGGCACAACCCCAAGCCGACACCGAACGCACGTAGTTGTTGCAGCGCCTGCGCGACCGCCGGCGTGTCCACATCGGCATCCCATTGCGCTTCGCATTCGACGAAATGCGGCGGTGGCGACACCCGGACCTTGAAGCCGCCGATGGCGTGCAGGGCGTTGCCATCGCCCAGCGTCTCCAGCGTAAACAGCGCACCTTCCAGCATGCTTTCCAGCAGCACGGTGCGCTGCGGGTGGCGCTGCCACACATCGTCCAGATAGGCCTGCAATTGCGTGGCGTCGGCGCAGTGGCGCACATCCAGGCTCGCGACGCCTTCGCGCGGTTTGGCCACCACCGGCCACGGCATCTGCGCCGGCAGCGCGGCGCCCGGCGCCAGTGTGCAGAACCATGGGCAGGGCAGGTCGTGTGCACGCAGGCGTTGGCGCATCGCGGCCTTGTTCTTGGCGGCGTAGCACACCTGCCAGTCCTTACCCGGCAGGCCCAGCGCTGCGGCCACCAGCGCGGTGCTGGTCTGCAGATGGTCGCTATTGCTGAACACCGCGCGCGGCGCGATGTCGGCATCGTGCAGGACATCGAGCACACCGAGCGGATTGAACACATCGCATTCGATCACCCGCTGCGGCGCATGCGCGGGATGCTCACGGAAATAGGCCAGATGATCGAGCCGGTGATCCGTCAGCAACCACACCGGCAGGCCCCGCGCGTGCGCGGCCGGGAGAAAGCCTTCGGTGATGGCCGGATGGCAGACATGGGTGAGGATCACCAACGGTGCAGCGGATGTCGCAGTCATGGCAGCTCTCGTTCAACAGGACGGTGGGAAAACCGGTACTGAAACGGGCTGCCTGGCGCCGTCGTGGCGTTGGGTGGCCTGCGATACGTCGATCGCATGCCGCGTGCTGCGGCAGTGATGCGTGCCTCATGCACGCCGTGTTGTCTGAGGCGGTCGCCAGCGCGACCGCCGGTGCTCTCAGGCGCGACCAACGCCCCTGTGCGTCGGTCGTGTGCAGCAGCCTAGTGATGCAGGCTTAAAACGTGTATTCCAGCCCGGCGGTGACGGTCCGTGCCGGTGCGGCCTGACGCCCCCACGGGCTGGTATCGACACCGCGGAACCAGTATTGCCGGTCGAACAGATTGTTGATCGCCAACGATGCGCTGAATTTTTGCCCATCGCGTTCGAACAGGGTGTGGCTCACCTGCGTATTCCACACCAGATAGGCCGGCAACTGGCCCACTGAAGCGATGGCATTTTCTTGCACGGTGTTGGCTGCGTCGCTGAAGGCCTTGCTGAAGTAATAGCCGGAAAGCGCGACAGTGGTGTGACCGAGCGCGTAGGTGCCGCCCAGGGTGATCTGGTTACGCGAGGTATAAGGCACGCGGAAGCCACGGAATGCGCCCGATTCCTGGCTCGCATCCAGATAGGCATAGCTGGCATTGAGGGTGAGCGCACGCAGTTGCTCCGGGCTCCATTGCAGTTCCAGCTCGCCACCCTGGTGGCGGGTCTTGCCCAGGTTGCGGAACACGCGCGTGGTGTTGTCCAGCTGAATCTGCTGATCGAAATCGATCAGATAACCGCCCAATTGGATGCGGGTGCGCTCATTGGGCTGGTAGCGCGTACCGGCCTCGTAATTCCATGCCAGCTCGGCGTCCAGGTTGTTGCCGAAGATGATCTGGGTGACCTGCGGCGCGCGCATCGAGCGCTGCCCGTCGGCATAGAAAAACCACTGTTCGTTGGCCTGGAAGCCCAGTGTCAGCC
The DNA here is from genome assembly GCF_900092025.1 of Xanthomonas bromi. Lineage (GTDB taxonomy): Bacteria > Pseudomonadota > Gammaproteobacteria > Xanthomonadales > Xanthomonadaceae > Xanthomonas > Xanthomonas bromi. The sequence goes on along the minus strand of NZ_FLTX01000018.1, from coordinate 108,618 downwards.
CCGGCAAGACATCGCGGGTCTGGTTGAGCGTGCTGACGCCGGTGGCACGGTTGAAGTAACGCGAATCCAGACGCTCGTAGCGCAAGCCCGGTGTCATCGTGACGCGCTCGTCGGGCAGGGTGATCGCGTTGCTGACGTACGCGGCCAACGCGCGGTCTTCGAACTGCCAATCGCGCACGCTGGTGAATAACCCGTCGCGCAGACGCAGATTGCCGACCAGGAAATCGATGTCCTCGCGTACCGCGCGCACCCCAGCGGTCCACTGCTGACGCACGCCACCGGTATCGCCCATGGTCCAGCTCAAACGCGGCTCGCTGCCGACCACGCGGAAGTCGCGCGGCGCGGTCTGACGCAATTGTGGCGGCAGGTCGGAACGCCAGGTTTCGGTAGAGGCCTGACGCATGCCGACAATGAAGTTACGGCTGCTGCGCGCGCTGAAGTTGGTCCAATCCAGGCGGACGTTCTGCATCGGGCCCCAATCGCCCAACAGCTGTTCGTAGCTCAGCGACGCGCGCGTGGTGCGGCCATTGAAACTGTCCAGCGGTCGCGTGGACTGGCGCGGGACGCGCTGGTAGTCGGTCGGGCTGAGCGCGCCGGCCAGATCCATGTCGACCAGATAACGCTGCACGCTGGCCTTGAGCAGCTTGGTGTCGTCCAGCCACCACTCCGCGCGCACGCGCAGATTGCTGATGTCGGTGTCGCTGTGTGCGCGCCAGTATTCGCCCCAGGTGCGGTTGGCATCGACCTGCAGGCCGAAGTTGTCGGTGAGATAGCCGCCGCCGCTGAGCGCGCTGTCGTACAGGAACTGGCCGGCGCCACCGGCGGTGACCTTCTGCGCCAGCGTGGTGCTCCACACGTTCGGGATCTCCTTGCTGACCAGGTTGATCACCCCACCCACGTTGTTCGGCCCGTACTGCACGGCCGCGCCGCCACGTACGATGTCGATGCGGTCGATCTGGTTCAACCCCACCGGGAACAACGACAGGCTGGTCTGGCCGTACGGCGCGAGTGCCAGCGCAATGCCGTCTTCCAGCACCTGCACGCGACCACTGCGGCTTTCGTACAGCCCGCGCAGCATCAGCTGCGGCAAGGCGCCGGTGCCGGTTTCATCGAAGATCTTGATGCCCGGCACGCGTTGCAGGGCATCGTCCAGCGAACGGTTGCCGCCGTTGCGCAGCTGCTCGCGGTCGATGACCTGGCGGCTGCCTGCGTAACGTTGCACATCGTCGGGTTTGGAGTGCCCGAGCAGGCTGCCTTGCACCTGGATCGCATCCAGCGCACGGATCGACGTTTCGCTACCGACGGCATCAACGGCATCGGTCGCCGCTGTGTCGGTTGCGTACGCCAGCCGCGGCATGGGCAGCGTGATCGCTGCGATGGCGATGACCAGGGCGTGGAAACGGAACGTCGACATCTACGGCGTGCTCCTGCAGGCGGTTGGTGAAGTGGGGGCGGAAAAACTGGCCAGATGGCCGCGCAATGCACGTTGAATCAGCGCGCGGTCCTCGCCGGCCAGCAGCCAGCGCAGTTCCGGTTGCTGCAGCCAATGCGCGCGTTGCGCATCGGTGCGTGGGTTGGGGCAGAACGGGACGTTGGCGGCAACGCAGTGCGCATGCAGTTGCAGCAGTCGTTCCCACACCTGCGGGTGGGTGGGCTGCGGGCCCAGGCCCAGATCCAACGCAAGATCCAGCGCGCCTTCCATCACCAGGGCCACGCCGGGCACCTCAAGAATGTGCGGAAGTGCGGCAACCCCGGCGGCACTTTCGATCATCGGCACGATGCGGATGTCGGCATTGGCCTGCGCGATGTAGGTGGGCAGATCGACAGTGCCGAAGCCGGTGACACGGCCGCCGGTGATGCCGCGCCGGCCCAGCGGCGGAAAGCGTGCCGCGGCGATCGCGTCGGCGATCTGCGCCGCAGACTCGGCGCGCGGAATCACGATCCCGCGCGCGCCGGCATCCAGCACCCGGCCGATCAGTTTTTCGTCCACCTCTGGCACGCGGACCCAGGCCTCGCAGCCGGACAGCTCGCAGGCACGGATGGCATGTTCCAGCGCTTCGGGCGCACGCAGCACATGCTCCAGATCGAGCACCACGAACCCATAGCCGATGCGGCCTAGCAATTCGCTAAGCTGCACGCTGGGCAATGCGTTGAGAATGCCGACTGCAACCGCCATGCAAGAGGCCGCCAAGGAAACGGGCGCTCATCCTGCGCTTGATGGGAATGATTATCAAGTCTGTCTGGTGGCGGTTCCCTTCTCCGGTGGTGTTTCGAGCAACGTGCGGGCAGGCTCAATGCCTGAACACGGGAATCGCCGCACAGCCTTGCTGGCGCCGAGGAATCGTCCCGCGCACGGCGTGCACGCGCGCGTGGGACGTCTGTGGAAGTGAGTGCGAAGCGGCCTGTGACGCGGTGAGGCAAGGCGCGCAACGCTGGATCGGCGCGGCATCGGCCGGTTCCGCAAGCAGTTGTCTTCAGCGCACGTCACGTGCACCGCGCGGTTTGCCCTGGCGCCAGCCAAGCCCGCGCCACGCGATACCCGCTCCACAACGCTGACGACCAACGCATCTCCTGTCGACGGGCATGACACGCTCCAGACTGCGGCAGACCGCTACCGCGCTACCCTGAGCAACTTGCCCGGCGGTAGGCTGTCCTTCCGTTTCCACAGGTGGCTCCATGGCTGTGCGACCTTCTTGCATCCCGCAGCACCGTGCAGCGCTCCCGCTGCTGCTGTGCGCCGCCTTCGCCAACTTTCTGATTGGATGTTCGCGCATGAACGCGCCTGTCAACGATCCATCAGGTATCCACCTGATCGGCAATATTCCCGTTGATGCCGATAACACCGTGCATATCGATACCCGCAAGCCGATTCCATTTGCTGATCATGCGTTCGGGGCAATGTGTTATGACACCTATGGTTGCAAGGTGCTGTATGACGGCAGGTACAAAGCCCACGATCCAGACGATGTCAAACAAATATCATCAGCGTCAGTGGGAGATGGTTACCCTGGTAACCTTGACGCTGGTACTATCGGCATACGCAATTTCCCGCACTTTTCGCCCCCCGCCGAGGTGACTTGGCGCTCCAAGGATGGTCAGTCTCATCACGCCCTGGTCGATCTCGAGGCCATCTTCAAGAATAAGGTAGTACTGCACCACGTCCCACAGGATCAGCTGCCGCCGATCCTGCAGGCCGATATCTCTCCGCACATTATCCTGGAAGTGAACGACCGCACCATCAATGTATATATGAAGGCGATGGTGCAGACGACCGTGCTGCAGAAGCCAGGTAACCAGTACAGCGATTTCCGCAACGACCTGATCCTCGCTTACACCAAGACCTACTGACGGCGTCTTCGCCCGGGAGCACGTAATGGCTAACGGTCGTGATACTGCAAAGACATGGGTCGATGGTATTGAGGCCTATCCGGCGACTGCGCAGGATTTGTCTGCCTATGAACATAGCCGCCATGCTTTGGCGCAGTTCAAGGCGCCAACGCTGGTGGGCTAGCAGTACCCGCACACGCGCTTGTTCGTGGCCTGCTTTGATGGCACCGGCAACGACAAGTACAAAGATCCTGAGCACATCACCAATATCGGCGTCATGTACGATCAATTGCAGGCTGCTAAAAAATCAGGCATTCGCAATATCGGGGGCTACTACGTCCCCGGTGTGGGGACGCAGGACAGTGCTGCGGAACGTACCTTAGACGGTATCGCTGGCTACAGCTACGGGCCACGGATGGAGAAGATGTAGTTGGAGCTCGTCAACCAAGCCAAACAATGGCGAGACGAGGACCCCAAAGCAGAGATCAGTATTGTCTCCACAGGCTTCAGCCGAGACGCGGTCACTGCCGCCATGTTCACCCGCATGGTGCACGAGCGCGGCATCCAGAATCGGCAGACATGAAGATCGAGCGTGGCCAAGACGGCGAAATCCTCAAACTCACCCCCACCCGTCCGCCGTTAGTACCACCCGGTCGCACCGCGCAGGCAGTGGGCTTGCTGGACCCGGTGGCCACTGGCGACATGAACCTGCGCGACACGCGGCTGCCGCCCTCGGTGGTGTCGGGCCTGCAACTCACCGCCCGCGACGAACGCCGCGATACCTTTCCGGTCAAGGACATCATCGATCCCGGCCGCACCCCTGATGGTCGCCTGCTCAATCTGGTCAATCCGGGCGCGCATTCGGATATCGGCGGTTCCTACCTGCTCGATGGTCTGTCGGTACGCAACGGCAACCTGCTCACCGATTACGTCAATAGCCTCAGCGACAAGCCGTTCCTGCAACCGCGCACGGTGTCCTCTGCGCCGGAAATGAACGTCATCCACCGCTCCGAACAGCACCAGTCCTTCTACACCACCGGCATGGCGACCGTGCTGGGCCAGCGTGTGCATGTGAAGGACCTGGCGGGTAGCGCGCTCAGCTTCAACCGTACCGATGCCGAAGACCTGGATACCGGGTTGCGCACACAGTTCCCCATGCGCCCGGTGGCGGTGTCGCCGGAACGCAGCGATCCCTCGGTGCCCGCGTTCGCGCTGCACAATGGTGCGGCCCACGCACCAGGCTGGCAGCAGCAGATGCATCAAATGCAGCATGAGCGCGAGCGCAGCCATGCGCCGCAGCAGTGGCAGGTGCCGATGAAGGCCGATGCGCAGCAGGCGCCTGCTGCGGCCGACAAACCGCCATCCTTGCATGACGACCCGCACGCAATCCTGGACCGCATTTTGGCTGCCGGACAGAACGGCGACCGCGATCAATTCCGTCAGATGACGCAGATCCTGGCCAACGAACCACCTGGCCGCGCGTTGCGCGCCGAATCCATCGAGGCGGTGAACCAGCAGGAGCAGCATGCAGCCCAGCAGGCGATGCAGCAGCAACAACAACAGCAAGAAACGATGCGCATCGGTGGGCGCAGCATGTAATGCTCATCAGCAGAAGGCAGGATGCACGATGAATGCGAATGACCCGCTGACGTTGGTCGGCAAGACCGCCTCGCTCATGGAGCAGTTCGAGCGCCGATGCAGTGAGATAGAACAACAGCAGCGCCGCGTGGCGCAGCAGTTGGAGCAGGTGGCGCAATCGTTGCCAAGCGTGATGACGCGTTCGGCCGAACAGACATTGCAGCGCGTGCCCGACACGTTGATTCGCAGCATCCAGCAGGGGCTGGACCAACCTGTCGCCGGTTTCGAAAAGCGGCTACAACATGCCGGTGGCTTGATCGGCGAAGGCGCGCAGTCGTTGTCCAGTCAACTCAAGCGCATCGAGCGCGGGCAGCGCCTGCTGTTGTGGAAAGGTGCTGCGGTCGTCCTGGGAGGTCTGCTGCTGGTGTTGGGCGGCGGCGCGTGGTTGTGTTGACCCAGTATCGCCATGAGATCCGCGACAATCAGTTGCGCGCCGAACTGCTACGTGCCTACAACGGCGCCGACGTCATGCTATGTGGCGACCGCTTATGCGCGAACGTGGACACCAAAGTCGCCGCTTACGGCGATCGTCGTCAGTATCGACCGGTCAAGCCACGCTGACACCGGAGGCGACTGTCGTGTGTCGTGGTGACCGCCTCGTGGCGAGGCAATTCGCGTACCGCTCCCTGGTAATGGACGCATAGCCTCATTTGCTTTCGCATTCGCGCTGAGCAGCGGCGTCATCGGATATACGTAATGGCTATTACGACGCCGGCACGTTCAACGCGCGGTACGGCGGGGTGGACATCACCATCTCGGCTAGCGAATAGGCCAGTTCGCGTTCGGCCAGGACGGCGCCGTCGGCGCCGTGGTCGAGCAGATGCTTGACCTCGGCATCGCTGTGGGCGCGCGCCAGCAATGTCAGCGAGGGATTGATCGCGCGAAGTTTGGCCAACGCTTCGCCGGCTTCCAGCGGCTGCGGAATGGCCAGGATCGCGATCTTGGCGTGCTCCGGGCGCGCCTCGGCCAGCACGCGATCGGCCGCGGCGCTGCCACGGATGCCGGGAATGCCCGCGGCATGCGCCTTGGCCACGTGCTCGCCGTTGTCGTCGATCACCAGCACCGGCACGCCGCGGCTGCGTAGCAGTTGCGCCAGCGCGCTGCCCACGCGGCCGTAGCCGATCACGATGGCATGGCCGTCCAGCGGCAGCGCCGGGCCGGGCGGCAGTTCCGGTTCCACTGCAGCCGGCGTGTCCTGGATCTGCCGGGCCTGCCAGCGATCCAGCCAGGAGAACAGGAACGGGTTGGCGATGATCGACAACAGCGCGCCGGCCAGGATCAGGTCGCGCCCGGTTTCGGGCAGGATCGCCAACTGCACGCCTAGCCCGGCCAGGATGAAAGAGAATTCGCCGATCTGCGCCAGGCTGGTGGAAATGGTCAGCGCGGTACCGGTGGGGTGGCCGAATGCGCGCACGATCACGAATGCCGCCAGCGATTTGCCCACGGTGACGGTCAGGAAGGTGGCCAGCACCTGCCACGGGTGCGCGACCAGAATCATCGGGTCGAACAACATGCCGACCGACACGAAGAACAGCACCGCGAACGCATCGCGCAACGGCAGCGAGTCGCTGGCTGCCTTGTGGCTGAGTTCCGATTCCTTGAGCAACATGCCGGCGAAGAACGCGCCCAGCGCGAACGACACGCCGAACAACTTGGCCGAGACGAACGCCACGCCCAGCGCGATGCCGAGCACGGCAAGGGTGAACAGTTCGCGCGAGCCGGTGGCGGCGACCTTTTCCAGCGACCACGGAATCACCCGCCGGCCGACCACCAGCATCACTGCAACGAATGCGACCATCTTCAGCACGGTCACACCGAGCGCGGCCAGCAGCGACGTCGACTCGCCGGTGTGTGCGGCCACCGGTGCGCCGGTGCCGAGCACCTCGGCCAACGCCGGCAGCATCACCAGCGCGATCACCATCACCAGGTCTTCGACGATCAGCCAGCCGACCGCAATGCGGCCGCGCTGGGTGTCGAGCAGGCGGCGTTCTTCCAGCGCACGCAGCAGCACCACGGTACTGGCCACCGACAACGCCAGGCCGAACACCAAGCCATGCATCAACGACCAGCCCATGCTCCAGGCCAGCGCCCAGCCGAGCAGGGTGGCGACCACGATCTGCGCCAATGCGCCGGGCACCGCGATCCACTTCACTTCCATCAAATCGTCGAGCGAGAAATGCAGGCCCACGCCGAACATCAGCAACATCACACCCAACTCGGACAGCTGGTTGGCCATGGTCTGGTCGGCCACGAAGCCAGGTGTGAATGGCCCGACGCAGACACCGGCCAGCAGATAACCGACCAGCGGCGAAAGTTTCACTTTCTGTGCAAGCGTGCCCAGCACGAAAGCGACCGCGAGGCCGACGGCGATGATGTCGATGAGGCTGGTGTCGTGATGCATTCCAATCCGTTGTGAGCGTGTCCGAAGTGATGAAACGGCGTGACCAGCCAAACGGCTACGCCGGGCAGCGCCTGCGGGCATCGCGAATGAAGTGCTGAAATCCGGCGCGGGGGAACAGGGCCGCAGGGCGGTCCGGTTGGCCGGACGACCATAGTACACAGCGCATGATTAACGCGATGCGACACGTGGCGCATGCAGGCGTGCTGGGCAAACCGCAGAAGGCTGCAGGCATATCGAACCAGTGCCGCGCAATGCCCAGCGACAGACCGAGACGGCTGCAACCTCATCCCAGCGCGCATCCACCCACAGCGGCCGCCATCGACAATGTGTTGCGACGGCGCAACAGGGCGAAACAGCGCGAAACAGCGCTCAGAACTGCACCGCCCCATGACCATACCGTGATGCACGTCCTCAGGTGACCGGCGAGGGGTGCGGATTGTGCGTGCACCTTTTTGCAGATCTCGGGCTGCAGCAGACGCGATGACTCACGGCATGGTTGCGCTCGTTGTTCGCAACGCGCGATGCGCGTGCCGTTGCGCAGGCGATGCCGCAAGCGTTGGCGCGTAGACGTGCTGCCATCGATGCGCACGCGCACTGACGCAGCTGCGCCGACGCACAGCCGTTGAAGTTTGACGACAAGGCTTCGCGCCTGCGCAGGGCAGGTGCGCGGCGACGCAGGACAATCTTCGCGTCGCTTCGCGCAAGCGATCTGCACTCCTTCCCTGACGTCCCATCGCGCATCCCGAGATCACGCCCAACGAGCCCAGATCATGCATCTCAGCGACTTCGAAACAGAACAGTTTCGCCAGGACCCGTATCCGACGTATGCACAGCTGCGCGCCGAGGGGCCGCTGGTGAAGGTCGCAGAACGTCGCTTGATGACCGGCCACTATGCGGTGGTCGACAGCCTGCTCAGCGACCGGCGCGTCGGCCGCGATTATCTGCAGAGCATCCGTCTGCGTTATGGCGCCGCGGCCGCGGAGATGCCGCTGTTTCAAGGCATGAGCCGCATGTTCCTGCTGCTCAATCCGCCGGTGCACACGCGTCTGCGCGGGCTGATGACCCAGGCATTCAGTGCGCGGCAGATGGAGTCCATGCGCGAGGTGGCAAGCGACACCGCTGCAACGTTGATTGCGGGCTTCCGCGCAAACGGCCACTGCGATTTGCTGCGTGATTTCGCTTTTCCGCTGCCCATCCGCATCATCTGCCGCATGCTGGACATCGATCCTGCCGACGCCACGACGGTCGGGCATGCGACCAGTGCGTTGGCCAAGGTATTCGACCCGATGATGACGCCCGAGCAGTTCGAGGCCACCAATGCGGCGTATCTGCAGCTGGAACGCTACTTTCATGCGGTGATCGAGGCGCGTCGAAGCAGCGACGGCGACGACCTGATCTCACGCTTCATCCGTGCAGAAGACGATGGTCACCGGCTGAGCAGCGACGAGATCGTCTCCAATGTGATCCTGCTGTTTTCCGCCGGCCACGAGACCACCTCCAACATGATCTGCAATGCCTTGGTCGCGCTGCATCGGCATCCCGAGCAGTTGGCGCAGCTGCAGGCCAACCCGGCATTGCTGCCGAATGCGGTGCTCGAATGCCTGCGCTACGACAGCTCGGTGCAGATGGTCGCACGCACGGTGCTACAGGATTTCGAGCTCGCCGGGAGCGCGTTGCACGAAGGCGAGATGGTGTATCTGATGCTGGGTGCGGCCAATCACGATACGGTGCAGTTCAGTGACCCGCAGGTGCTGGATATCCGCCGTAAACAGGGCCGCGCGCTGTCGTTCGGCGGCGGTATCCACCACTGCCTTGGCAACCGGCTTGCGTTGATCGAGATGGAAGCCGCGCTTGCGGCGTTGCTCACGCAGTTGCCGGCATTGCGGCTAGACCAGCTTGAGACGCTGATATGGAACGACCGCGCCAATCTCCGCGGCGTGGACGCCTTGCTGGCGTCCTGGTAACGCAGCATCCCCGCATGGGTTGCCGCGGCCTTCGGTGTACGCGCATCGGCGAACATATCCCAAAAAAGGCACCGCCGAGTGCTCGGTGGTGCCTGTTGCGTGCCTGCATCGGGCTCAATCGCGATCAATGCAGGCATCTGGAGTGGCGAAAAACGATGATGCGGTGGCGATGCACGCCACGCGCAGCGCTCCGGTCTGCGCGCTTTCTCAGAAGCGGTAGGTCACCCGGCCGTACCAGTAGCGACCGTTGAAGCCGAACGGCGACAGCGACGAGTACTGCAGGCCGCCGGCGCGATCGTCGTAGCCGGTGGTCAGCTGCGCCTTGGTCGGATACTGATTGGTGAGGTTGTCTGCGCCCACGGTGAAGGTGAAGGCGTTCCAGGTCTGGCTGGCAGCCAGGTTAACCAGCCAGCGTGCGTCGTAGGTCCGGTCCTGGCTGCCATCGGCCGGGTCGCTGATGCGCTTGATCGCGCCATAGCGGGTGGCGTTGAGATTGAGCGCAAAGCCGCCGATCGACCAATCCGCGCCGGCCGTGTACTTGGTGCGCGGCGTGGCATCGGTGAGCAGGCCTTGGCTTGCGCGGCCGAAGTTGGGGTTGGATAACTCCAGGATGGTGGTCTTGTTGTAGTTGGCGCTGGCGCTCAGATTGAGCTTGCCGTAGTTGCCCAGATCGGCCTGGTAGCTGTTGATCCAGTCCACGCCGCGGGTGCGGCTGGTGGCGCCGTTGACGAAGAACTGCACCGCCGCCACCTGGCCGATCGGTTGCGCCAGCTGCAACTGATCCGAATACAGGATCTGGTCCCAGATGCGGATCTGGTACACGTCCAGGCTGGAGGTGACGTTGGCGGTGGGTTGCCACACGCCGCCCAGGCCGTAGTTGGTGGATTTTTCCGGGCTCAGCGCGCGCGCGCCCAGGGCGATGGCCACTGGATCGGAGGTGCGGTAGGTACCAACCTGCACCAGCTCGCCGTCCTGTATCAGGGTCACCACCGAGGCGTAGTTCTGCTGTGCCAGTGACGGCGCGCGGAAGCCGTTGGAGACGGTGGCCCGCAGCGCGAACGTGTCGGTGAAGGCATAGCGCGCCGACAGCTTGCCCGAGCGGGTGGAGCCGGCATCGCTGTAGTTCTCGAAGCGGCCGGCAATACCGCCGGAGAGCTTGTCGGTCAGATCTGCTTCCAGGTTGGCGTACACCGCGTTGCTGTGGCGGCCAAACCTGCCGGCCACCGAAGGCTCCAGACCGGAGAACACCTGTGCGCCACCGGGGTAGGACGCGCCGGTGTCGGGGTTGATGGTGTTGGGGTCGAAGAAGTACGAGGCCGGCGAGCCGGCGGTGATCTCGTAGCGGTCCTGGCGATGCTCGGCACCGAAGGCGACATTGACCGGATACGCCAGGCCCCAATCGAAGGACTTGTTGATATCCAGATTGACCACACCCTGCTCGGTCTCGAAGCCGCCGGAGTTGAAGCTGGTCGGCGAGCTGCCGGTGGTCCAGTACAGATTGGTGTTGATGCTGTCGAGGATGTTGAAGCTCATGTCGTTCTTGCCGTAGGTGGCCGACACGTCCCAGTTCCATTCGCTGGCGGTGGTGCCCTTCAGCCCCAGCACCGCCGAGCGGTCGTTGACCGGGTTGTAGATCTGCGGCAGGAAGCCATTCGGATACACCGCCTGCACGTTGCGGCTGGTGTTGTCGTAGGCGCGGTAATAGCCGTTGGAGGTGACCTCGCGCCGGCTCGCGCTGACATGGCCGTAGAGCTCCACGTTTGGCGAGAAGTCGTAGCCGAAAGCCGCCAGCCCCTGGTAGAAGGTCGAATCCGGATCGCCGTGGCGCTGGTAGGGCACGCCGCTGGGATTGGCCGCACCGGCGAGGGTGGTGGCGCGGTTGGTGTTCTCGCTGCGATTGGTGTCCATGGTGTTCTGGTAGTTCCAGGACAGCCGCACCCAGCCCGGCGCCTTATCGCCATCGGTGCCGCCGAACGGCAACCCGATCGAGCCGTCGATGCCGTTCTGCGCGCCATCGCCCTTGTCCATGAGGCCGCCATTGACCGAAAGGCTGTTGCTGCCGGCAGCGGCACCGTGCTTGAGCACGATGTTGACCACGCCGGCAATCGCATCGGAGCCATACTGCGCCGACGCGCCGTCGCGCAGCACTTCGATGCGTGCAATCGCCGACATCGGCAGCGAGTTCAGATCGGCCGGCGCCGAGCCGCGGCCCACGTACGGGTTGTAGTTGATCAGCGAAGAGGTGTGATAGCGCTTGCCGTCCACCAGCACCAGCACCGCATCCGGCGACAGGCCGCGCAACGTGGCCGGGCGTGCGGCATCGTTACCGTCGGAAATCGCCGGGCGCGGGAAGTTCAGCGATGGCAGCAGCTTGCCCAGCGCGGTGGCGACGTCGGTAGCGCCGGTGGCCTGCAGCGATTGCTCGTTGATGATGTCGATCGGCGATTGGGATTCGGCCACGGTGCGGTCGCTGACACGGGTGCCGGTGACGATCAGGGTGTCGAGGGTTTTCTGCGGCTCGGTCGATTGCGACTGCGCACTGGCAGCGAAGGAACAGACGGTGAGTGCGACTGAAATCGCCAGCGAGAGTGCGTTGGAGGTGTGCATGGGGATCAAGGCTCAAGAGGGATGATGGACGTAGCGACGAAGCACCGTAGATACCTGGGGAATGCAACTGCGTACGGAGAATCGGTGATGCCTGCGCGCCGCATGCTGCCGGAGTGCGAAGCAGTGTGCGCAAAGAGGGCAGCAATCGACAACGCGCGGTATTGGCGCCTCGCGCACTTTGCTGCGCGCATCCTTGCTAAAGCAGTGCAGCGTGCAGCGGAGCGTCCGGCCGAGCCACCCTCACGTGCGCGAGGGTGACCAGGGACGGTGGCGTCGGCAGCACGCAAACCTGCGGTGCCGCGCGACGCAAGCGCCGGTCGTTGCCAACCGGCGCTTGAGAGTTACCACTTGTAGTTCACGTTTGCATAGACCAGCGCACCGTTGAAGCCGAACGGCGAGGCGCTGCTGTAGGGCAGATAGGTGCGCGTGCCCAGACCCGCTTGCTGGCGGTCCGGATATTCGTTGAGCACATTGTCGCCACCGACGGTGAAGTTCCACGCGCCCAGCTTGTAGGACGCGGCCAGGTCCAGCGTCCACTTGGCCGCATAGGTCTGGTCGCTGCCAGCGTTGGTGCCGAAGGTGCTGAATTCGCCCCAGCGCGTTGCGGTGCCGGTGAACGACCAATTACCCGGCGACCAGGTGCCGCCCAGGAAGAACTTGTCGCGCGGCGTACCTTCGGTGATGCGACCGAGTTCGGCACGGCCGATGCGTACCGCACCCGGGTCGATGGCTTCCAGCGCAGCCGGGTTGGCGGCGATGCGTTCGACCTCGGTCTTGTTGTAGTTGTAGCCGGAGGTCAGCTCCGCGCTGCCGCCGTCCAGTGCCCAACGATAGGTGCCGACCGCATCCACACCCTGGGTCTTGGTGTCGACCGCGTTGGTGAAGTAACGTCCGCCGCCGATGCCCGGGAAGCCATTGGCCTGCAGATAGTTGCGCGCCGCAGTCGAGGTGAGGTTCTCCGACAGCACGATGCGGTCGTCGATATCGATGCGGTAGGCATCGACGGTGATGTACAGGTTCTCCACCGGCTGCAGCACCACGCCCAGCCCGTAGTTCTTGGACTCTTCGGCCTTGAGCGGCTCGGCGCCGAGCGCGATGGCGGCCGGATTGTCGGTGCGGAAGGTGCCGATTTCGAACGGAGTCGCGGTGACCGAGCCGTTGGGCTGCGCCACGTTGAGGAACTGGGTGGAGATCGACTGGAAGTTCTGCTGCTGCAGCGAGGGCGCACGGAAGCCGGTGGATGCAGTCGCGCGCAACGCCACCTTGTCGGTGAACGCATAGCGCAGCGACAGCTTGCCGGTGGCGGTGTCGCCGAAGTCGCTGTACTTCTCGTAGCGCCCGGCCAGGCCGGCAGATAATTTCTCGCTCAGATCCGCTTCCAGATCGACGTAGGCCGAATGGCTGTTGCGGTTGTAGTAACCGGCATCGGAGAGCTTGAAGCCCGGAAACACCTGTGCACCGGGAAGCAACGCGCCATTGGCGGAGGGAATGCCGCCGTTGGCCGACGAGGCCGCGTCGCCGGGCGACTGGTTGAACTTCTCGCCACGCCATTCCGCGCCGAAGGCCAGCATGACCGGATAGGCCAGGCCCCAATCCAGCGTCTTGGTGAAATCGGCATTGAGCACGTTCTGCGTCACTTCCAGCGTACCGGCATGGAAGTCGGTGGGGCTGGTCAGGCCCAGGCTGTTGTTCAGGCTGTTGCGTACATCGAAGGTGAGATTGTTCTGGCCGTAGTTGTAGCTCAGATCGATGTTCAACCCGCCTTCGGTGGAGGTCTTCAAGCCGCCCACCCACGACACGTCCTTGCTGACGTTGTAGATCTGCGGCAGGAAGCCGTCCGGATAGATTTCCGGACGGTTACGGTTGTCGCCGGCAAAGCGGAAGTAGCCGTTGGACAACACTTCGCGCCGGCTGACCATGCCGAACGAGTAGAAGGTGAGGTAATCGGTGGGGCTGTATTCGCCGTTGAACGAGATGGCGCCCTGGTCGATATCGGGGTCGCCGTAACGCTGCTCCACACGGCCCTGGAACGGCAACGCGCGGTTGGTCTGGTCCGAATGGCCGGCCTGGGCGGCCAGATGCACCTTGCCGGTACCGGCGAAGCTGAAACCGGCATCGCCGGACAGCTGATACTGCTCGCCGTCGCCGGCGCTGTACTTGCCGTAGCGACCGTTGAGGCTGCCGCCTTCGCCGCTGCCCTTGAGTACCACGTTGATCACGCCGGCGATCGCGTCCGAGCCGTATTGCGCGGATGCGCCATCGCGCAGGACTTCGATGCGCTCCACTGCGGCGATCGGAATGGTATTGAGGTCGGCCGGCGAAGAGCCGCGCCCCTGGGTGTCGTTGAGGTTGATCAACGCGGTGCTGTGATAGCGCTTGCCGTTGACCAGCACCAGTACCTGGTCGGGAGAGAGGCCGCGCAGCTGCGCCGGGCGCACTGCGTCGGAACCGTCGGAGATGGCCGGGCGCGGGAAATTGAGCGAGGGAATCGCGCGTGAGAGCGCGGTCGCCAATTCGGTGGTGCCGGTCGATTCCAGCGCCTGCGGCGAGATGATGTCGATCGGCGATGCCGATTCGGCGACCGTGCGATCGGCCACGCGCGTGCCGGTCACGATCAGGGTGTCCAGTGTTTTCTGGGTCGGCGCCTGCGACTGTGCGGATGCCGTTGAAGCGGAAAACGATAGTGCAAGAACAACGGCAAGTGCGAGTGGACTGGTCTTGCAATTCATGCGGTGACAACTCCGAGTGGGGAACGGATGCAGCGCAGAGGACCCCCTCCCAGGCCGCGTCCATCGCGGCAGCTGCGTTGCGCTCTCAACCATTAACCACGCGTAACCACATGTCAAATTTCGGTTACGTTGCGCAAGCAACTGTCACGGCCGTTATGCTAATGACAGCGGTGTCATCGTGCACCAAAGTGATGCATTGCTTGCACCAGCCCTGTCGGCGTAAGAGCTTGCCTGCACCATAGTGGGCAGCAATACCAGCTATGAAACTTCTGCATCAAAACGTGATCTGCACCGCATTCGCACTGCGTTGCGCAACACCGTGGAAGACCGCTTCCATATTGTTTCCGTCTGGATCGAGCACGAACGCAGCGTAGTACTGGGTGATATGCGCGCAGGCCGGGCGCATCATCGTCGCGACCACCATGGGCGAGCGCAGCCCGATGGAAGGCATGCGCCATCGCCACGTCGCCGGCCTGAAATGCCAGGTGATGGCGGCCGGTCAGCACACCTTGTGCCACCATGTCGCGGTCGGAGACGAACAGTTCGTCGGCGCAGAAGAATCCTTCGCCTGCGCCGCCGATCAACACGCCGAGCACGTCGAGCACGGCCTGATAAAAACGCCGGCTTGCCGGCAGTTCCTGCACCACCAAGGGCATGGTCGATCAAGCGTCCACGGCTCAATTGCGATGTTTCCATCTGCATGCTCCGGCAAGGACAGGAACACCGGCGATAGCACTGAGCCGGCGCAGGCGTCGTCATGAGCATCGGCCTGGTCTGTGTGGCGCGCTGCGCGATGCGGGATGTAGACCAGCAGGCGAGCCCATCATGATGCGGGTTGCTGCAGCGCCTGGTGACCGCGTTGGCAGGTGCGCCATTCATGTGGTCGGTGGTGTTCGGTTGGGTGCGCGTGGTAAATGCGCAACACAACGCAAACGCCCCGGGCAAGCCGGGGCATTTGGCGGAACGAGCGTGCTGCCAATGCAACACGCACGCATTGGCTGAAATCTATTGCGCGATCATTGGACGAGGGCGGTCGTTATGCAGGGCGTACCGGCATTGATCGTGTGCCGAGGCTGCCTCTACGCCAGCCAGGCGCTGACGAACGAACAACCCGGCGGATGACGTGCTTCAAGCCCGCTCGCCGCGTGCAGTCGCATCCACAACTCACGCAATCGACCGCAGCTGGCCCAAGCCGAGGTCGGCATCACCGCCACCGACCTCACGACTGCAGCAGCTACCTGCGCAGCGCCTCTGCAAGGACGCAGTGCTTACCAACGGTAGTTGATGCGCCCATACACGTACGCACCATTGAAGCCGAACGGTGAGAGGTTGCTGTATGGAAATTGCCCGCTGGTGGAATTGGCGAAGTTGTTTTCGTCCGGGTATTCGTCCAGCACATTGTCGGCGCCCAGCGTCAGCGTCCAGCGATCGATCTTGTAGCTGGCCGAGGCATCGACTACCCACTTGGCGTCGAAGGTCTGGTCATTGATCGCGTCGGACGGGCGGGTGCTGAACTTGCCATAGCGCGTGGCGCCCAGCGCCAGCGTCCAGTGCGCGAAATTCCAGCTGCCGTTGATCAGGAACTTGTCGCGCGGGAAACCTTCTTCGATGCGGCCACGCTCGGTGCGGTCGATGCGCTCCAGGCTTAGCCCGTTGGCCGACAACGCTGCCGGGTTGGCGGCCACGCTACGCACTTCGGTTTCCGAATAGTTGTAGCCGGCGGTCAGGTCCACGCTGCTGGCGGCCAGCTGCCAGCGGTAGCTGCCCACCACGTCCACGCCGCGCGTGCGCGTATCCACCGCGTTGGTGAAGTAACGCCCGCCGTTGATGCCGAAGATGCCCTGCGTTTCCAGCAGGCTGCGCACGCCCGCACCGGTGAGGTTGGACGACAGCACGATGCGGTCGTCCACATCGATCTGGTACGCATCCACGGTGAGATAGAGCGCATCGGTGGGCTGCAGCACCAGGCCCAGGCTGTAGGACAACGAGGTTTCCGCATCCAGCGGTTCGGCACCGAAGGCGCGTGCCACGTTGCTGTCGGCCGGGAAGGTGCGGATCTCGAACGGATTCGGGTTGCCGGCCAGGAAGGTGGTGCTGGTGGACTGGAAATACTGCTGCGCCAGCGACGGCGCGCGGAAGCCCGAGGCCACCGTGCCGCGCAATGCGATCTTGTCGGTGAACGCATAGCGCGCCGACGCCTTGCCCGAGGCCTGGCTGCCGAAATCGTCATAGTCTTCGTAGCGGCCGGCCAGGCCCGCGGAAAACTTGTCGGTGAAATCGGCTTCCAGGTCGGCGTATAGCGCGTAGCTGTTGCGCGAATACTGGCCCGACACGCTGGGGGCGAATCCGCCGTAGCCCTGCGCGCCGCCGGCCAGCGTGCCGGCCTGGAAGTAGGAGCCCACTTCGCCCGGTGACTGGTTCCACTTTTCGTTGCGGTATTCGGCACCGAAGGCCACGGTCACCGGATAGGCCAGGCCCCAGTCGAAACCGCGCTTGACGTCCAGGTTGACGATGTTCTGCGTGGTTTCCAGCGCGCCGTCGTAGAAAGAGGTGGGCGAGGTCGGCCCCAGGCTCACGTTGAGCGTGTTGCGGGTGTGGAAATCGATACGGTTGTAGCCGTAGTTGTAGCTGGCATCCCAGTCCCAGCCGCCGGCGGTGGAGCCGCGCACGCCGGCCACCAGCGAGCGGTCCTTGGCGTAGCTCTGGATCTCCGGCAAAAAGCCCTGCGGGTAGACCGACAGGATGTTCTGGCTGCTGCCTGGCGCGCGGAAGAACGCGAACGAGGTGATGTCGCGGTTGCTGGCAGTGGCGAAGGCGTAGCCGGTGATGCTGTCGCTGAACTGGTATTCGGTATTGAGCGAGGCGGCCTGCGCATTGACGTCCGGGTCGCCGATCTTGAATGCCTTCTGGCCCACGGCCGGCTGCGAGACGCTGGGCGTGCCGGCATAGCCGCGTGCGCGGTCGGTCGGGTCCTGCTGGTTGAGCTGGGCGGCCACGTGCAGCCAGCCACGGTCGCCGCCGTAGGCCACGCCGGTGTCGCCGGACAGTTCGTAGTTGTTGCCGTCGCCGGCCGAATACTGGCCGAAGCCGGCCTGCAGGCTGCCGCCCTTTTCCGCGCCCTTGAGCACGATGTTGACCACGCCGGCGATGGCATCGGAGCCGTACTGCGCCGAGGCGCCGTCGCGCAGCACTTCCACCCGCGCGATGGCCGCCACCGGAATGGTGTTCAGATCCACCGCCGCCGCGCCGCGGCCGATGGTGCCGTTGAGGTTGAGCAGCGAGGAGGTGTGGCGGCGTTTGCCGTTGACCAGCACCAGCACCTGGTCCGGCGACAGGCCGCGCAGCTGCGCAGGGCGGATCGCGCTGGTGCCGTCGCTCAGCGCCGGGCGCGGGAAGTTCAGCGAGGGCAGCGCGCGTGCCAGCGCGGTGGCCAACTCCGGGGTGCCGGTGGCCTGCAGCGATTCGGCGCTGATGATGTCGATCGGCGACTGCGATTCGGCCACGGTGCGGTCGGAGACGCGGGTGCCGGTGACGATCACCGTATCCAGGGTGTTGGCGGTGCTGGCCGGTGCGGTTGCAGGCGCAGCGTCCTGCGCCAGGGCGGGAGAGGCAAGCAGTGCAGCGACCACGGCGGTCGCAAGCGCGGAAAGGGGGGTGTTCATGACAACTCCGAAAACGTGGGTCCAGGCAGGACGAGGCAAGGCTAGGCAGGAGGCGGTCGCAGGACGGCGAAGAAGGCGACGGCCAAGCTAAAGGCGCTAATTATTCGTTAACGCTAGAATGGCGTCGCAGGAATGCTGCTCATCTGCTCATTCCTTTTCGTTCTATCGGACTGTCCATCAATGATTTCCCTGCGCAACTTCTCCATGCGACGCGGCGAGCGTCTGCTGTTGTCCAACGTCGACCTGACCATGCATGCCGGCTACCGCGTCGGCGTGGTGGGCCGCAACGGTACCGGTAAATCCAGCCTGTTCGCCGCGGTAAAGGGCGAGCTGGAAGCCGACAAGGGCGACGTGGACCTGCCCGGCAAGGTGCGCACCGCCAGCGTCTCGCAGGAAACCCCGTCCTTGCCGGACCCGGCGCTGTCGTTCGTGCTCGGCGGCGATATCGAGGTCTCCGCGGTACTGCAGGAAGAGGCCGCCGCCACCGCCCGCGAGGACTGGGAGGCGGTCGCCAATGCGCACCAGAAGATGGCCGAACTCGGCGCCTACGATGCCGAGGCGCGTGCCGGCAAGCTGCTGCACGGCCTGGGCTTCCCGGCCGATACGCACCACCGCGCGGTGTCCTCGTTCTCCGGCGGCTGGCGTGTGCGGTTGAACCTGGCGCGCGCGCTGATGATGCCCAGCGACCTGCTGCTGCTCGACGAGCCGACCAACCACCTGGACATGGACGCGGTGCTGTGGCTGGAGCAGTGGCTACTCAAGTACCCGGGCACTTTGCTGTTGATTTCGCATGACCGCGAGTTTCTGGACAACGTGGCCACCCACACGCTGCACCTGCACGGCGGCACCGCCAAGCTGTACGTCGGCGGCTACACCGATTTCGAGCGCCAGCGCATCGAGCACCTGCGCCAGCAGCAGATCGCGCACGACAAGGAACAGGCCGAGCGCGCGCATCTGCAGAGCTTCATTGACCGTTTCAAGGCACAGGCCAGCAAGGCCACCCAGGCGCAGAGCCGCATGAAGCGCCTGGCCAAGATGGCCGGCACCGAGGCGGTGCGCGCCGAGCGCGAATTCCGCATCCAGTTCGCCCAGCCCAATCGACTGCCGTTTTCGTTGATCCGCTTGAATCATGTGCAGGCCGGCTATCCGGCTCCGACCTCCCTTCCCCCGCGTGCGGGGGAAGGTGCCCGAAGGGCGGATGGGGGCGACGCTGCCACGGTCATCCTGCACGATGTCGGTTTCGGCCTGGAAGCAGGCGACCGCATCGGGTTGCTGGGTCCTAATGGCGCGGGTAAGTCCACGCTGGTCAAGACTTTGGTGGGCGAGCTGGCACCGCTGGCAGGCGAGCGCAGTGCGCATCCGGACCTGCGCATTGGCTACTTCGCCCAGCACACGGTGGAATCGCTGCATGAAGGCCAGTCCCCGATGGATCACTTCCGCGATCTGTCGCCGGATGGTTCCAATCAGGCGTTCCGCGACTTCCTGGGTAAATGGAATTTCGCCGGCGACCGCGCCTTCGAAGTGGTGGACGGCTTCTCCGGCGGCGAGCGCGCGCGCCTGGCGCTGGCGCTGATCGCCTGGCAACAGCCCAACGTGCTGCTGCTCGACGAACCGACCAACCACTTGGACCTGGAAATGCGCGAGGCGCTGGCTGAGGCACTGAGCGATTTTGAGGGCGCCATCGTGATGGTTTCGCACGACCGCCACCTGATCGGCCTGGTCTGCGACAGTTTCTGGCGCGTGGCCGATGGCGTGGTCGAGCCGTTCGATGGCGATCTGGACGAATACGCCGCCTGGTTGCGCAGCCGCCCGGCCGCGCAAGGTACCAAGCAGAAGATGGCCGAAGTGGCACCGACCCCGCCGCCGCCGACCAAGCCGCTGCCGCCGAAAAAAGCCGTCAACCCGCACAAGCTGGCCAGCGCCGAAAAGCGCGTCGGCGAGCTGGAAGCCGCGCTGGCAGAGTTCGACCGCGAGCTGGCCAATCCGCGCAACTACGCCGACAGCGACAAGATGGCGGTGCTGGGCCGCGACCGCGAGGCCACCGCACAGCAGCTGGCCGCAGCGGAAGCGGCGTGGATGGAGTTGATCGAGGGCGCGTAACGCGCGGGCGTTACGCTACGCATCAGGCCAAGCACAAGGACGTAGCGAGCATAACCAGCGCCACCCTCAGTCTGGACGACCATCTGGCCGCATAGCGGCTGCATGCGCGACAGACGGCCAAGGTCTTGATCGTGATCCTGGTGGTCCTGCTCCTGATCGGGGTAGGCATGCTGCAACTGATCGGAGCTGGCGACATCCTCGGCCCGGTGCTGGTCGGTGCCGGTGGTGGCGGCTTGATCGGCCTGGCGTTGTTGCACCTGTGGGGCTTGCCGCGGAAGATCAAACGCCTGCACGCCCAGCAGGCTGCGCTGCGGCATACCTACACCTTTGGCGTGGGACCAGACCGGGCTGGAAATCACCTGGGCGGACGGGCGGCTGCGTCGGCCCTGGTCCGATGACATCCGCTACCGCGAGAACGAGCGCGTGCTGCTGCTGTATCACAACGACCGTTTGTTCGAGCTGTTCGCCCCGCACTGGTTCGCCGATCAAGCGCACTACGAGGCGTTTCGCCGCGTGGCGGTGCAGGGGATCGAGGCGTCCGCGCGCCGCTGAGCGCAGCGCGTCGCTTCGCAGCCTCCAATCACTTGGCGTGGTTTTCTGCCCTCACTTCGACCGCAGACGCGCCAGCAACGAGGTGCTGGCGTAAGCATCCTGCGGTAACCCCTGGCTGCGCTGAAACGCACGGATGCCCTGGCGCGTCTGCGGCCCCAGCGCACCGTCGACCCCGCCGACGTCGAAGCCCTTGTCGGTCAGCCGTTGCTGCAGTTCGGTAATGGCATCCACGCTGTTGAGCGGTGGATCGTCCTTAGGCCAGGGCTGTGCGATCCCGGCGGCGCCCGCATAGCCATCGGCCAACAACCCCACCGCCAGCGCATAGGCCATTGAATTGTTGTAGCGGAGAATGCTGCGGAAATTGTCGAACACCAGGAAAGCCGGCCCGCGATAGCCGGTGGGCAGCAGCACCGATGCCTGTTCCTGCGCCAAGGCCGGCGCAATCGGCTTGCCTGCACACAGCACGCCCTGGCGCTGCCAATCGGCGACGGTCTTCTTGATCGTCATATCGGCCTGCGCGTAGTCGAAGTCGGCGGCCAGGCGCACCTCCTGGCCCCAGGGCAGGCGGCTATTCCAGTTGCTCTCGTTGAGATAATTCGCGGCAGAGCCCAACGCGTCTGCACTGGAGTGCCAGACGTCGCGCGTGTGATCCCCATCGGCGTCAACGGCATAGTCGCGGTAAGTGCTGGGAATGAATTGCGTTTGCCCCATTGCACCCGCCCATGACCCCACCAGTTGTGACCGGTCGACACCTTTCTCCGTTTGCAGGATCTGCAAGGCGGCGAGCAGTTGCGTATTGCCATAGCGCGTACGCCTGCCCGAGTGGGCCAACGTTGCCAGTGAGCGGATCACGTAGCGGTCGCCGATCTGCGCGCCGTATCCGCTCTCCATACTCCAGATTGCGGTCAGGATGCGTGGATCCACGCCGTATTGTCTCTGTAGCTGCTCGAACAACGTGCGCTTGCTGACCAGCAGTTGCTGGCCCTGCTGGATGCTCGAGGGCGTGACGCGGTCGTCGAGGTATTCCCACAGGTATCGGGTGAACTCGGGTTGCTGCTGATCCAGCGCATGTACGGACGGGTCGGCGGTGACGCCGGCAAACGCGGTGTCCAGCGTGGTGGTCTCGATGCCTGCAGCAAGCGCGCGCTGGCGAAAGTCGACGAGCCATTGTTCAAAGCTTTCGGTCGCCGCAGGATTTTGCTCGGCAGCCTCGGGAGGTGCAGAGGAGGGGGCGGTGACTTGCGCAAAGGCGTGGGTCGCTGTCACGCATGTGCCGGCAAGAAGCCATACACGAAGATGCTGCAAGGGGAGTTTCATGGGCATGCCTCGGACTGACGATGGCGGTCATGTTAGTCGTCAGGATGCCGAAATAAAGCCATGGCAGCTATTCGTTTTTGTGGTGTATTTCAAAGCGGAATCAATCGCCGCGTGCGGTTGCCCGCTCCGGTCACGTCGACAGTGTGCGCACCAGCCAGCGATGAAAGCCGAGCGCAGGGCCGTCGGCCGGCCGCGAACGTAGATGCGTCAGCCAGTAACGCCCGGCGTCGATCTGGATCGGGAACGGGCACACCAGCCGCCCGGCGTCCAGATCCTGGCGAAACATCGGCAGTGGCAGCAATGCCACGCCGGCACCGGCCGCCGCTGCGCTGGCCAGCGTCAACGAGGAATCGAACATGGCCCCGCGTGCGGCGACCTCGGCCACGCCGGCCGCGCGAAACCAGTGCGGCCATTCGTCCACGCGGTACGAGCGCAATAACGGCAGCTGCGTCAGATCGGCCGGCGTGCGCAGGCCGCGCGCCATGCTGGGTGCGCACACTGGCGCAAACGGTGCTTCCATCAATGCATGCGCGATCTGGCCCTGCCAGTCGCCATCGCCGAAACGGATCGCCAGATCCAGCCCTTCGGCGGCCAGATCGACCCGGTTGTTGTGGGTGGACAGGCGCAATTCGATATCCGGATGCGCGGCATGAAAGGCCGGCAATCGCGGCAGCAGCCAGCCGGTGGCGAAGGTGCCCACCACGCCCACGCTGAGCACCTCGCGATAGCGCCCATCGGCGAAGCGCTCCAGGGTGGCGGCGATGCGGTCGAAGGCCTCGCCCAGCACCGGTGCCAGCGCCGCGCCCTCGTCGGTCAACGCCACCCCGCGTGGCAGGCGGTGGAACAGGCTGGTGCCCAGCTGTTGCTCCAGCGCCTTGATCTGGTGGCTGAGCGCGGCCTGGCTGACGCACAGCTCGTTCGCCGCACGGGTCAGGTTTTGATGGCGCGCGGCGGCTTCGAATGCGCGCAGGGCATTGAGCGGGAGGCGAGGGCGGGGCATCGGCAAAGATTAATTCAATTCATGCCTGTGATCGAAACATCGCGATGGTCGGTTGCGTCGTACGCATCGATACTGCGGGCTCCCTCAAGGAGGCAACCGCATGTTGAATCGGCGAGAGTTCTTGTACGCAACCGGCGCGGGCATGCTGTTTGCGGCGTCCAGACCAGCCCTGGCGCTCAGCCCGGCGGTGAATATGGACGACCTGCTGCGGGCACAATGGGCGGACATCGAACGTGGCACCGGTGGTCGCCTGGGTATCAGCCTGCTCGACAGCGCCACCGGCTGGCGCCTCGGGCAGCGCGAGAACGAGCGCTTTCCGATGTGCAGTACCTTCAAATTTGTATTGGCTGCCGCTGTGCTGCAGCGGGTGGATGAGGGCAAGCTCACGCTGGCGCAACCGGTCAAGATCCGTGCCTCGGACATGCTGGAGCATGCGCCGGTGACCGAGCGCCATGTCGGAGGCGCGCTGAGTGTCGGCGAACTGTGCCGGGCCACGATGATCTATAGCGACAACCCGGCCGCCAACCGGTTGTTCCCGCTGGTCGGTGGCCCGCCCGGCGTGACCACCTTCCTGCGCAGCATCGGCGACGCCCAGACCCGCAGCGATCGCCACGAGCCGGAGATGAACCGGTTCGCCCCGGATGATCCGCGCGACACCACCACGCCTGCGGCGATGGCCGCCACGCTGCGCACGCTGCTGCTTGGCGACGCGCTGCAGCCAGCCTCGCGCAAGCAGCTGACCGACTGGATGATCGACAACCGCACCGGCGACGATTGCCTGCGTGCGGGGCTCACGGCCGACTGGAAGATCGGCGACAAGACCGGCAGCAACGGCACCGATACCCGCAACGACCTCGCCATCCTCTGGCCGCCGAAGGGCCGGCCGCCGCTGCTGCTGACGACGTACTTGAACGGTGCCAAGGTCGACGATGCTGCACGCGATGCGGCGTTGAAGGCGGTGGCGGTCGCAGTGCGCGAAAACATATTGGATTGAGCGCAAAGGCCCGGATCTCCCGCATGTCACGTCGCGCCTTGGCTCACGACATGCTTCCCGTTTCCCTTCGGCTTCTTGAGGATCGACAGTGCAAATCAGGCGGTGTCAATGGTGTGTGGCAGTTGCGTTGCTGCTTGTTTACGGGCTTGCACTTGCTGGTACCTGGCAACCAGCGCCTGGCCAGGTAGAGATACCGCTCTGGCCAGGTGCGGTGCCAGACGCGGTGCGCCACGCGAAGCCCGAATCGGTGGGCACCGGCAAGGGGCGTTTCCCATGGACCAAGGTGAGCGATGTCAGCCGCCCGACGATGACGGTCTATCCGCCCAAAGGTCGCAACACCGGTGCGGCGGTGCTGGTGTTCCCCGGCGGTGGCTATCAGGTCCTGGCGATGGATCTGGAAGGGACGGACATCTGCGACTGGCTGACCGCACGCGGCATCACCTGCGTGCTGTTGAAATACCGCGTACCGAACTCGGGGCCGACCTGGCGCAACGACCGCCGCTACTACCCGAAGGTGCAAACGGCCCTGCAGGACGCCCAGCGTGCACTAGGACTGGTGCGTGCGCAGGCGGACCAGTTGGACGTGGACCCGCACAGGATCGGTGTGATGGGCTTCTCTGCCGGTGGTCATTTGGTGGCCGCGATCAGTACCCATTTTGCAACGCGCACGTATCCGCCGGTGGACGCTTCCGATGCGCAGAGTTGCCGGCCGGACTTCGCCATTGCCGTCTATCCGGGCCATTTGTGGGCGCACGAGGACGAAGACCGCGCCACCCGCGATCCAACCCATCTGTCGCTGCGGCCGGACATCACCGTCACCGCGCAAACGCCGCCGACCTTTTTGCTGCAGGCCGAGGACGATGCGATAGATGGCGTCAGCCAGTCGCTGGCCTACTACGTGGCGCTCAAGCAGGCTGGCGTACCGGCAGAAATGCATCTCTATACTGAAGGCGGGCACGCATTCGGTCTGCGCGCGGGCACGTTGCCGATCGCGCAATGGCCGCATCTGGTCGAAACCTGGTTAGGGACGATCGGCATGCTGGACGCGGCCGGCGCGCGTTGAACGCGATCATGCGCAAGCCTGCGGATCACGCAGCAACATGCGCCCGACATGGTGCTCGCCTGCGATCTGTTATTTCTCGCCTTATGCCTGTTTGCGAGGCTTAGAGCAGCTAACAAAACTACTGCGCCCACCGCCAGGCGGGCGCGGCCGGTGCTCGGTGCGGCATGTACCACTCGGACACTCCGGTTCCTCCGCGCCGTCCGCACCCAGCTGACGACCGCTCGCCACGTTCTGTTAGCCGCTCTTAGCCAAGCTCGCCGATCACCATCGGTTCGTCCTGCTGCAGTCGCGCCGGCCCACCCATGGCGGGATCGCTGACGCTCTCGGCGCCGGTTTCGATACGACCAGCCAGGCGCTGGGCCGCGCCGTCGTGGTGTACCCACAGGTCGTACCAGCCGCCGGTTGCTGCCGCTTTCCAACGGCGCTGCTCGGTCGCGCCGGGCGCAATGCTGAGACGCTCGTGCGGCTGCGCGGCTGCATAGGCACCCGGTTGTAGCTCCACCTGCACGGCAGCGCTGCCGCCATTGCGCAGCGATAGCAACACGGATGTGGCGTCGTTCGGATCTTGTGCGATCTCAGCCACCAGTAACGGTGCGCTCAGGTCGCCACGATAGTGACGATGGAATCCGTTTGGACCGATCAGCCACAGATCGTAGCGGCCATCGTCGGTGGTCCACTCGCCGTCCAGCGTGGCACCGTTACCCACCGTGTAGCGACGCGGGATCGCCGCCAGGTCGTAGCGGTTATAGACATGCAGCACCGCCGCCGCGCCGCCGTTGTGCATGCGTAGCCGGACCTCGCCACGCTCGGGCACATGCGCCAGTTGCAAGCTCGGGCGATACGGCACGGCGCGCGAACGGCGCACGCCGAACGGTTGCGCGGGCGGCTGCAAGGTGGCCGGCAGCGGCGGCAGCGTGTGCTCGCGCAGGGCTGCTGCGCGTGTTGCCGCATCGCCCACATCGGGCAGCGCCGCGACGAACGGGCGTGCATCGGCGTTGCGGAAGTCGAACGCATTGGTCAGGTCGCCACACACGGCACGCCGCCATGGCGTGATCTCCGGGGCCTGCACGCCAAACCGCCGCTCCAGCAGGCGCAGTACAGAGGTGTGGTCGTACACCTGCGAATCCACCCAGCCACCGCGGCTCCACGGCGAAATCACATACAGCGGCACGCGCGGACCCAGTCCGTAGGGACGGCCGTGCAGTTCGGGCAGATCCACTTTCTGCTCGCCCGGTGCAGGCTGGCGATGGTAGTCGTCGTCGGTGTCCACGCTGGAAGCGCCGGCAAAGCCGCCCGCCGCGCTCGGGTCCGGCGATGGCGGCGCAGGCGGCGGCATGTGATCGAAGAAGCCGTCGTTCTCGTCGAACATCAGCAGCAACGCGGTGCGGCTCCACACCTGCGGATCGGCAGTGAGCGCATCCAGCACGCGCGCGGTGTAGGCCGCGCCCTGGGCGGGGCTGGATGGATCCGGATGCTCGCTGCCGGCCGCATCGGCAATGACGAAACTCACCGACGGCAGCCGTCCGCCCACCACGTCCGCGCGTAACTGCTCCACGCCCCGCGTGCTGACGCCACGCGCGCGCAGCTGTGCATCGTGCCCCGGCGCGTTGCGGTAGGCCTGCCGAAACGTCTCGAACCCGGCCAGCGGGTTGTCGGTGAAGTTGTCGGCCATGTCCTGGTAGATCTGCCAGCTCACGCCCGCGCGCTGCAGGTGTTCGACATAGCTGGTCCAGCGATACGGATCGGCAAAACCGCCCAGTTCCGGAAAGTTGTCGTGCGAGTTGCCGATCACCGGCCCGCCCGCACGTGCGTTGGGATCGTTGCCGCCGGTCCACAGGAAAACGCGATTGGAATTGGTGCCGGTCTGGATCGAGGCGTGGTACGCATCGCAGATGGTGAACGCATCGGCGAGCGCGTACTGGAAGGGAATATCCGCACGCCCGTAGTAGCCCAGCGCGTGATTGTGCTTGGCCGCCGCCCAGTGGCCGAGCCGGCCATGGTCCCAGGCCTGCTGCGCATCCGGCCAGCTATGCGGGGTGCCCTTGATGCGCATGAAGCCAAACTGCGCGGCCGTGTCCAACGCGAACGGTGTCAGCCATTGACGGCCGTCCTCGCTGGGCTGCAGCCACACCGTGCGCGCTGGTGCGCCCGGTCGTGGCGGCGCAGGAATCGGGAAACGGTCGCCGAACCCACGCACGCCGGGCAGCGCACCGAAATAATGATCGAACGCGCGGTTTTCCTGCATCAGGATCACCACGTGTTGCAGGTCCTCCAGCGTGCCGCTGCGACGGTTCGGTGCGATGGCTGCGGCACGCGCGATGCTGGGTAGCAGTGCCGTCGTGCCGGCGCTCAGTCCGGCCTGCAGGACGCGGCGGCGGGGAAGATCGATCATCGTGTCACCTGATTGGCTGAACCCTCACGAGTCCCTTCCACCGCCTGCGGGGGAAGGTGCCCGAAGGGCGGATGGGGGCATGGTCGGCATAAGCTGCTAGTTGCAGGCGTAGGCGCGGGCTTTCTGGACCCCTGGTGTCTAAGCCCCGCCGGCCCCGCCCTCATCCGGCGCTACGCGCCACCTTCTCCCGCCAGCGGGAGAAGGGAAACGCTGCCTTCCACCGCCTGCGGGGGAAGGTGCCCGAAGGGCGGATGGGGGCGCAGCACCCGCACCTAAAAAATCTCTCACTAGCGTAAGTCAGCAGCAGCGCCCGTGCACCACGCACCGGTCGATCCGCCGTTACAGATCCAGCGTCAGCGTCAGACCGACCGTGCGCGGCGCGGCAATAAATGCACTATCGCTGCCATCCACGCCTTCCAGATACCGCTTGTCGGTGAGATTGCTGACATTGAGCGCCAACTGCATGCCCTTGAGCTGCGAGGACAGCTGGGAGAGTTCAAGGCCGAGGTTGGCATCGAAGGTGGTCACGCCGTCGAGCGCGGCACGGTTGGACGCATCCAGATAGCGTTTGCCCAGGTAACGCCCGGACACACCGAAGCGCCATGCCTGGCCGCGCCAATCGGCCGACATCACCAGCGTGTTGCGCGGCTGGCCGATCACCTGCGCACCGGGTGTGATCTCCAGCGCGGTATCGCGCGCCGCATCGCCGCTGCCGAGATAATCGGCCTTGTTGTAGGTGTAGGCGCCGTTGATGCGCCAACCGTTGTCCCAGCCGTAGCCCAGCGCCGCTTCCACGCCGCGCGCATGCACGCCGCCGAAGTTTTCATACACGCCATCGGTTTCGCCCAGGTAGTCGATGCCGGTGACGAAGTTGGCCGGCACATACACGATGCGGTTGTCGAAGCGGATGTCGTAGAGCGTGACGCTGCCGGTCATTGGCCAGCGGCTGACACGCAAGCCCAGTTCGATGTTGTCGGCGGTTTCCGGCTTCACCCGGCTCAGTGCGACCGGGTCGGTTTCGCCCAGCACACCGGACGGAATCGCTGCGAAATTCTGCGAGTAACCGGCAAAGGCTTCCATGCCTTGTACCGGCGTGGTCCAGGTCAGGCCGGCCGACAGCAATGGGTCCGAATGCGCATCCGATTCCACATGCTGCGCATCGCCGATACGGCGGTCGCGGGTCTGGTCGACGAAGAATTGCTTGACGCCCACGCGCCACGCGAACGCGCCATAACGCATCACGTCTTCCACGTAATACATCTGCTCGTCGGTCTGGTAGCTGTCCTTGAACTGCACCCAGTACGGCTGATGATCGAAGGCGATATTGGTGCCGACGTTGAGCAGGCGGTGCCAGTCGCGGGTGACGCTGCGGTCGTAACGCTCCAGCCAGGCGCCGGCACGCACGGAGTTGTCGATGGCGCCGAGATCGGTGCGCCATTCCACGTCGGCCATCGCGCCGGCACGGTGGTTGTCGTAATGGCTATGCCGATACGATTGCACCGGCACCGAACCGGCCGGATAGCAGGCCGGATTGGATTCGGCCGGTACCGCATCGCTGCCGGCGCAACCGGCCAGCATCGTGGCGGCTGCGCCGCCTGGGGTCAGGTAATACAACTTACCCAGATCGCTGCCGCCATACACGGTGTTGCCGCCGCGCGCCTCCGCTTCCGGCGCACCGGCGCCCTCGTTGGTGACGTCCACCAGATACGGCGGAATCCAGTCGCCACGACCTTGCATGCGATGCGCGTAGCCGGTGAGCGTGGTCTTGAACCCGTTGCCGCCATCGAAGGCGCCGCGCAGGTAGCCAAAGGTGTTCTTGCGCAAGGCGCGCGAGCCGGAGCGGTAGTTCTGGTCCAGATACGGAATGCCGGTGAGCGTGCCGGTCAATAGATCATGTTCGGGGGCGCGCGCGAACTGCTCGGGCGTCACGCTGGTGTATTCGGATTCGTCGGCATCGTCGTAGGACAGATAGCCGCTCAAGGTCCACTTGTCCACGGCGCTGACGAATTTGCCGGCCAGATGATCGCGGCTGGTGTGGCCGCTGCCGTCGATCCAGTCGTCGTTGCGTGCCGACGAGCCGCTGATCCAGGCGCGCGTGGTTCCGCCGAGTACGCCGGTGTCATAGCGCGCGTAGTACTTGCGCGCCTGGTTGTCGCCGATACCGCCGATCACCCGCACACGCTGTTCTTCCAGCGGCTCGCCGGTGAGGTAGTTCAGTGTGCCGCCCAACGCCTCGTTCGAGCGCGAGGCGATATCCGCGGTGCCCTGGCTCACTTCCACCGTTTCCAGGTCCGGCATGTCGATGAAGCGGTTGGCCTTGGAGCCGCCTCCGTATGCCGAACCGCCATTAGGCACGCCGTCGATGGTGGTGCCGATCTGCTGCGTGTCGCGGTTGCTGACGAAACCACGCATGCTGATCTGGGTGCCCCAATCCGACGAGCCGAACGCGTCGGCTTCGGTCACTACCACGCCCGGGAGTTCGTTGAGCGCGTCGTTGACGCTGCCCAGTACGAACTGGCGGTCGAGCATTTCCTTGCTGACGGTGGTCTTGGAATAGGTCATCGCTTGTCCGACGACCTGTACCTGATCGAGCGTGGACACCTGCTCGCCACTGGCAGGCGCTGCTGAACTTGGCGATGCCGGCGTGGTGCCATCGGGTGCCTGCTGCGCGTAGACGGGCAGGCCGAATGGAACCAGCAGCAGGGCAAGCGTGGCCGGATGGCGCACGCGTGGGCAGGTAGTCGAATCCATTGCAATCCAACGAGCGGGGAGGTGGCCGCAGACTGCCGTGCTTGCATTGCGTGATGATGACCGCGCTACAGGTGGGCTGCGATCACGCGGTGGATGTGCGCAGCTTCTCTGCTCCTGGCCGAATACGATTTGGCGCTACTTGGAGATGCGTAAGCAGCATCGTCGGGTGGTCAGGGGTGCGGTGTCCTCGCTGCGCGCGATTCAACGCTGTTTGGGGGATGCGCAAGCTGCGAGGACACCGCACCATGCAGCTAGCTGACTGTTTTATTGAACGCGGTGCACACCGATCAACTCGGCTGGTCCTTGCCCGCCCACCGTCGCGTGACCCTTGGCGGCATGGATGCCGCCAAGGACCTAACAGGGACGTACTTGCAGCGTGTCCTGCGATGGTGGGCGGCCGAGGGCCCTGCAGCAGAGTTGCAGATCTATCGCTCTGCAATCGACGCATGCAAAGCGTCCGCCCCCATGCAACGGGCGCTCACCGTTCGAAGCGGCCGACAAACCATCGCCAGCAGCTGTCATGGCGTGTAGGCAACGTAGGCCCGATATATGCGCGGGAGATGCCGCACAAGCGCACCCGCGTCGCCCGCCCGACATCCGCAGCATCGTGGTGTCAGCGGTTCTTGGCGCGCGGCGCCGCTTCGGTTTGCTGGGTTTCCGGCATCAATTCCAGTGCCGACGGCGTGGTGCGCAGCATCGGGCGGAACGCGATGGGGTGGGTGCGGCGGCGCGCAAACCGCAGCAGCCGCGTCAGCGTGAAGCCGGCCAGCGCCAGCAGCATCACCGCAAAATAGACCGGCAAGGCTGCCGGGCCGAACTTCTGCATTGCCCCGCCGGCCAGCGCCGGGCCGATCGCCGCGCCCACGCCATGCACCAGCAGCAGGCTGCTGCAGCCGGATAACAGGTCTTCGCGCGGCAGATAGTCCAGCATGTGCGCCACCGCAAACGGATACAGCGAAAACGCCAGCCCGCCATACACGAAGAACAGCACAAACAGCACCGTGGTCTGCGTCTGCACCATCGGCAGTGCGGCAGCGATGGCGACGCCGGCGGCCAGCACACTCACCGCCACCAGGGCGATGCGGCGGTCATGCCCGTCGCTGATGCGCCCGATCGGCCATTGCAGCACCGCACCGCCCACGATGGCGGTCAGCATGAACATCGCAACGCCGTCTGAATCCAGCCCGATCCGGTTGGCATACACCGGCAACAAGCCCCAGAACGCACCCATCGCCAGGCCGGAAAGGCCGGCGCCAATCGTCGCCACCGGTGCCAACGCATACAACGTGACCAATCGCAGCCGCGAGACCTGCGGTACCTCGGGCGGGATCAGCCGCGTGGTCATCACCGGCATGACCGCTGCACAGAACAGAATCGCCGTCAGCGTAAACATCGCCGGTGCGCCTGCATCGCCGATGGTGAGCAGGATTTGCCCCAGCGCCAGCGCCGACAGATTGATCGCCATGTAGAGCGAAAACACCCGGCTGCGCCGGCGCGCATCCGGCTCGGCGTTGAGCCAGCTTTCGATCACGGTGTACAGGCCGACCAGGGCCGCGCCGGTCACCAGGCGCAGCACCCCCCACCCCCAGGGGTTCAACCAGATCGGATGCAGCAACACCGCAATGGCCGCCAGTGCCGCATAAAACGCAAACGCGCGGATATGCCCGATGCGGCGAATCAGCGGTGGTGCGAAGAAGGTGCCGAGAAAGAAGCCGGCGAAGTAGCCGGACATGATCAGACCCAACGCACGCGCATCGAAGCCGGCCTGCTCGCCGCGCACGGCGAGCAGCGTGCCGAGCAGCCCGCTGCCGGTGAGCAACAGGGCAACGCCCAGCAATAAGGCAGTCAGCCGCAACATGGATGCGGCCCTGGTGGAGGGGAAGGCGCGTCGATCACGTGCGCCAGTGTACCAGCCGAGTCAGTGCAGCTCGATCGAAGCCGTGGGCGTGTGCGTCGTTTCGGCGATCGCTACGTGACGATGGAGGTGTCGACGGTGCCGGGTTTTTGCGGTTGCCCGCGCTTCGCGTCGCTGCCGCCACCCACGCACGCGTGTCGCTTGCGTGGGTGGCGGCATGCAGATCGTGCACGTGGAGGTGGGGCATCGCATCGGTGCGCGGAGCCATCAGCATGTAAGGCGCCGCAGCTGCGATCGCAGCGCTGACGTCGCCCGTCGCTCGCCGTGCACATGCATCGTCGGCTGCCTGCTGCCGGTCGCACAGGCCGCGCACTGCACCTGCCAGCCCGCATGGGTCTAGAATCTGCGCCCCTGCATCGTCTTCAGCTGATCCTGCCATGCCCATCTACGGTTTCCAGTGCACTACCTGCGGCCACGCATTCGACCGTCTGCAGAAGATGGCCGACCCGGATCCGCAGACCTGCCCGGCCTGCGCCGCGGCCACGGTCAAGCGTCAGGTGACCGCGCCGTCGTTCCGCCTGTCCGGCAGCGGCTGGTACGAGACAGACTTCAAATCGGCCGGCGAAAAAAAGAAAAACCTGACCGAGAGCAGCAGCGCCGGTGGCGATGCCAAACCGGCGGCAGCGACAGAGAGCAAGCCGGCGGCCAAACCCGCCGCCGATCCGGCATAAGTCGCCGCGACATTGCGCGTGTTCTTTTCTGCCGCACCTCTACGGTCGCTTCGGCTGGATTCGACAACTGCACCGGCCTGGATGCATACAGTCGTCGACACCAAGAGCGCCGGTGCCTTACCGACGCGCGCAGGCCGATCTCACAACGCTGGCCTGCGCGACCAGTGCATCAACGCGCTTCGAAGCGCGCCCGGCAACCATCGTTGACCCACACCGTGGCGCGGCGATCGTCATAGCCCCAACTGCGGCCTTCCTCACAGCGCGTGTCGGATAGCTGGCGGGTCAGCACCGGGCGGCCATAGCGGCCGTCCCAGGCGCAGGTGCGCAGGCGACGGTCGTCGCTGGCGCAGGTGATGGCGTAGTCGTTGCGGGGGCGGTCGTCGCGGCCGCCATCGCCGCCGTCGCCGGGATCCCATCCACCGCCACCGCGGGCCTGTGCAAATTCGCCCCGGCAGCCGTCGTCCACCCAGATCCGGCCACCTTCCTGGCGCCAGTTGCGGCCTTCCACGCAGGGCGTGTTGGACAGTTGGCGTGCCAACATGGCGCGGCGCCAGCCGGTATCGCAGATCTTCTGGCGCTGGTCGTTGCTTTCGCAGCGCACCGTCCCAGCGACCCCACCGAAGCCACCACCTGGGCCATTGCCGCCGGCCCAGCCGCCGCCGTTGCGGCCGTCGACAAAACGACCGCGACAGCCGTTGTCCACCCAGACCCGGCCGCGGTCGCTGCCCCAGTTGCGGCCCTCGATGCAGCGTGTGCCGGAGATGTTTTCCACCAGCACCGCGCGGCCGCGGAATGGCGTATCGCACTCGCGGCGGCGGTTGTCGTTGCTGGAGCAGATGATGCTGGGGCCGTCCCAGCCGCGTTCCTGCGCGCTGGCAGTGGTGCCGGCAATCGCGCCGGTCAGGGTGATCAGGCCGAAGCCGGAGAGCAGCAGGGCAGTGCGCAGCATCGTGTCGTCCTTGGTGCAGAAGGGGCGTGACGCCTATTCAGCCGGGCGCTGACTTAAGCGCCGGTGACCGTCACCACATTTGCTCCTGCCGGCCGCCGGCCCCAGAATATCCGGCTTTCCGGCGCTGCCCTGTGTCGGGTTTTCAGCGGAGCTTTCGATGCGTACCCACTTCTGCGGCCTGGTCGACGAGACCATGATCGGCCAAACCGTCACTCTCGCCGGCTGGACCGACGTGGCCCGCAATCTGGGCGGGGTGTGCTTCATCGACCTGCGCGACCACGAAGGCATCGTGCAGGTGACGGTGGAGCCGGAGAACGCCGAGGTGTTCCCGGTGGCCGCCAGCCTGGGCTACGAGGATGTGCTACAGGTCGAAGGCGTGGTGCGTGCGCGCCATGCGGTCAACGACAAGCTGCGCAGCGGCAAGGTCGAAGTGATCGCCTCGCGCATCACCATCCTCAACAAGGCCGCGCCGCTGCCGTTCCATGCGCACGAAAATCCGGGCGAAGAAACCCGCCTGAAGTATCGCTATCTGGACCTGCGCCGCCCGGAGATGCAGCGCATGCAGCGCACCCGCATCAAACTGGTGCAGGCGCTGCGCCGGCATCTGGATGCGCGCGATTTCCAGGACATCGAAACCCCGATCCTGACCAAGGCCACCCCGGAAGGCGCACGCGACTTCCTGGTGCCGGCGCGCATGCATCCGGGCGAGTTCTACGCCTTGCCGCAGAGCCCGCAGCTGTTCAAGCAGATCCTGATGGTGGCCGGCTTCGACCGCTACTACCAGATCGCGCGCTGCTTCCGCGACGAAGCGCTGCGCGCCGATCGCCAGCTGGAATTCACCCAGCTCGACATGGAATTCGCCTTCGTGCGCGAGCGCGACGTGCAGGATTTCGTCGAAGACATGATCCGCGCCATCTTCAAGGAAGTGGTGGAGGTGGACCTGGCCGCGCAGTTCCCGCGCATGACCTGGGCCGAGGCGATGCGTCGCTATGGCTCGGACAAGCCGGACCTGCGCATCGCGCTGGAACTGGTCGATGTGGCCGAGCTGGTCAAGGCGAGCGAATTCCCGGTGTTCACCGCCGCCGCCAACGATGCCGATGGCCGCGTCGCCGCGCTGCGCATCCCCGGCGGTGCCACGCTGTCGCGCAAGCAGATCGACGAATACGCCGCACACGCCGCCAAATACGGCGCCAAGGGTCTGGCCTACATCAAGCTGTCGGAGACCGGTGAGGTCAGCTCGCCGATCGCCAAGTTCTTCTCCGAAGACGCATTTGCCGCGTTGCTCAAGCACGTCGGTGCAGGTAATGGCGACATCGTGTTCTTCGGTGCCGGCGGCTACAACACCGTGTCGGACTTCATGGGCGCGCTGCGCCTGAAGGCCGGCAAGGACTTCAAGTTGATCGCCGATGGCTGGGCGCCGCTGTGGGTCACCGACTTCCCGATGTTCGAATGGGACGACCAAGCGCAGCGCTACGTCGCCCTGCATCACCCCTTCACTGCACCGGCGGTGGACGATATCGCCGACCTGCGTGCCAATGCCCGCACTGCTGTGTCGCGAGGTTACGACATGGTGCTCAACGGCAATGAAATCGGCGGCGGCTCGATTCGTATCCACCGCCCGGACATGCAGAGCGCGGTGTTCGAGTTGCTGGGCATCGGTGCAGAAGAAGCGCGCGCCAAGTTCGGCTTCTTGCTGGATGCGTTGAATTACGGTGCACCGCCGCACGGTGGCATCGCGTTCGGTATCGACCGCATTGCCGCGCTGATGGCCGGCACCGAGTCCATCCGCGACGTGATCCCGTTCCCCAAGACCACCGGCGCGCAGGACCTGATGACCGACGCCCCGTCGCCGATCGCCGCCGACCAGCTGGCCGAAGTGCACGTGCAGGTGCGCCCCAAGCAGCTCTGACCCGCGACCAGGCGAGGCCACGCCCGGCGCGTGGCCGTGTCGCGCACGATCGGCTGGCAGCGCCCTGCCGGAACCTTGGCGACCAATCCGCGCACTACGCACAAGTCCTGTCTCGAAAAGCTGGATGCGCAGCCGGCTGCGCATCGGGCGCGACCCGGCCAACAAGGCGCCGCGCTTTTGTCAGCACCGGTAGCGGTTGTGTAGAAGCTGCACGCCGATTCATGCCCCGCATCCAGACGTCAGGATGCGCATCGGCCGCATCGGCCGCTTACCCAGTCATGGCGCACTGTGACTTTTTTCGGAATCGGTAGCGCCTGTGAAGGAGCTGCGCGTTGGCTCAAACCTCCGGTGCAGCGTGCCTTTCGCTACGCCGCCGACATTCCGACGCAGGTGGTGCTCAGACTAGTGGTGCTGCGACCTACCCGCCACGCCGGCACAACCATGCCCGAATCGCAGGATGCTCTCCGATTCCCGATTCCCGATTCCCCATTCCCCATTCCCCATTCCCCATTCCCCATTCCCCATTTGCAGAATCGCCGCCGCATGCGAGAAGCTGCCACGTCCACCCGGCACGAGAGTCCCGCATGACCCGCATCCGCCGCGCCACGCCGGACGATGCCGAAGCATTGTCGCTTCTGGCCGCGCAGACCTTTACCGAAACCTTCGGGCATCTGTATCCGGAAGAAGACCTGCATGGTTTTCTGGAAGAGACCTATGCGGTGGAGCGCGCGCGCATCGTGCTGGCGCACCCGGACTATGCGATCTGGTTGCTGGAGCTGGACAAGCTGCTGGTCGGCCACGCCGCCGCCGGCCCATGCGGTCTGCCGCACGATGAGGTCCGCCAGGGCGACGGGGAACTCAAGCGCCTGTATCTGTTGAAAGACTACCAGAGCAGCGGCTGGGGGAGTCGGCTGTTCGAAACCGCATTGGACTGGCTCGAACGCGACGGCCCACGCACCTTGTGGACCGGCGTATGGTCGGAGAATTTCGGCGCACAGCGCTTCTATGCCCGCTACGGCTTCGAAAAAATCGGCGAATACGATTTCCCGGTGGGCAAGATCGTCGACCGCGAGTTCATCCTGCGGCGCAAGCCGATTGTTGCGGCCGACTAAGAGCCGCCAGCAAAACGACTGCGCTCACCGCCAGGCGGGCGCGGCCGGTGCTCGGAATCGGCATCTACCAGTCGTACACTCCGGTTCCTCCGCGCCGTCCGCACCCACCCGACGACCGCTCGCTATGTGTTGTTAGCCGCTCTGAGCCAG
This sequence comes from Xanthomonas bromi, assembly GCF_900092025.1. Taxonomy (GTDB): domain Bacteria; phylum Pseudomonadota; class Gammaproteobacteria; order Xanthomonadales; family Xanthomonadaceae; genus Xanthomonas; species Xanthomonas bromi. The sequence goes on along the minus strand of NZ_FLTX01000018.1, from coordinate 71,415 downwards.
GCATTCGTACGAAGTGACGCCGCGTTCGCTCAGCCGTGCGCGGCGTTTACCGCACGATCGGCATAGCGCATGTACCCGTTCATGACCCGCGATGTTCACTGCACACCGTACGCGCGTCAGGCACCCGCCTGACGTTTGCCTCCCCTCCCGGTCACCACGCCTTTGTCCAGCCCATCGTCGGCCATCCCGGTCATTCCCCGTCGCAGTCCGCGCAAGCACGCGGTCACCGCCACCGCCGACGTGTTGCTGGTGCACGGCATCTGGAACACCGTGTACTGGCTGCTGCCGCTTGCATACCGGATGCGCGCCGATGGGCTGGCACCGGCGCTGTTCGGCTATGCCAGCGTGCTCGGCGGGCCGGCGCAGGCCGTGCCGCGCTTGATCGAACGCCTGCGCACCAGCCGCGCGCAATTGCTGGTCTGCCACAGCCTGGGTGGGCTGATGGCCTTGCAGGCCTTGTGCGATGCCCCCGACCTGCCGGTGCGCCGCGTGGTCTGCCTGGGCTCGCCCCTGTGCGGCAGCGCTGCCGCGCGCGGGCTGGCCCGGCGTGGCGGCGTCTGGGCGATGGGCCGTAGCGCCGCCCTGTTGCAGCAAGGGTTTGCGCGCTGGGACGGGCAGGCGCAGATCGGCCAGGTGGCCGGGTGCGTGCCGCGCGGCGTCGGCCGCTGGCTGGCGCCGCTGGCCGAGGGCTCGGACGGCACCGTGGCGCTGGCCGAAACCCGTCTGCCCGGGCTGCAGGACCATTGCGTGGTGCACGCCAGTCATAGCGGTCTGTTGCGCTCGCCCGAGGCCGCCGCCCAGGCGCTGTCCTTCCTGCGCAGCGGTCGGTTTGCGTCTTGAACATCCGCTGCCGGATGTCGCGGCTCCGGTGAGTGCAAGCAATCAGGTAAAATCCGCGCCCTGTCATCCAAGCCAGTCCGGAACCACCCATGGGTAGAGGTCCCTCGATCGAAGGCCGCAAGAACGCCTCCGACGCCAAACGCGGCAAGATGTTCACCAAGATCATCCGCGAGATCAGCGTGGCCGCGCGCGCCGGCGGCGGCGATCCGTCCAACAACCCGCGCCTGCGCACCGCCATGGACAAGGGCCTGTCGGCGAACATGTCCAAGGACGTGATCGAACGCGCCATCAAGAAGTCCACCGGCGAGCTGGAAGGCGTGGAGTACGAAGAGGTGCGCTACGAGGGCTACGCGCCCGGCGGCGTGGCGGTGATCGTGGACTGCCTGACCGATAACCGCGTGCGCACCGTGGCCGACGTGCGCCATGCCTTCAGCAAATGCGGCGGCAACATGGGCACCGAGGGCTCGGTGGCTTTCATGTTCAAGCGCCTGGGCGTGCTGAGCTTCGCAGCCGGTGCGGATGAAGACACGCTCACCGACGCGGCGATCGAAGCTGGCGCAGACGACGTGGTGGTGTACCCGGAAGACGGCGCCGTCGACGTGCTGACCGCACCGGACGCCTTCGCCCAGGTCAATGACGCCCTGGCCGCCGCCGGCCTGGAGCCGGCCCATGCCGAAATCACCTTCCGCGCCGAAAACGACATCGCCGTCGACGGCGACACCGCCGTGCAGGTCCGCAAGCTGCTCGACATGCTCGAAGACCTGGACGACGTCCAGGACGTCTATTCGAACGTCGATCAAGCGGCGCTCGGCGCGTAAGCGCCGGGAATTGGGAATGGAGAATCGGGAATCGAAAAAGCCGCTCCTGGCGAGACTGGCATGACTAGGGACGCCAACGCTCTGCTTTACCCATTCCCGATTCCCGACTCCCCAATCCCGGCCCCTCGATGACCCGCATCCTGGGCATCGATCCCGGTTCGCAGCGCACCGGCATCGGCATCATCGATATCGACGAGGGCGGTCGCAGCCGGCATGTGCATCACGCGCCGCTGATATTGCTGGGCGAAGGCGATTTCTCCCAGCGGCTCAAGCGGCTGCTGCAGGGACTGGGCGAGCTGATCGAGACCTACCGGCCGGATGAGGTGGCGATCGAAAAAGTGTTCATGGGCAAAAGTGCCGCCTCGGCGCTCAAGCTCGGCCACGCCCGCGGTGCGGCAATCTGCGCCGTGGTCATGCGCGACCTGCCGGTGCACGAGTACGCGGCCACCGAAGTCAAGCTGGCGCTGGTCGGCAAGGGCGGCGCGGACAAGGTGCAGGTGCAGCACATGGTCGGCATCATGCTCAACCTCAAGGGCAAGCTGCAGCCCGACGCCGCCGACGCACTGGCGGTCGCCATCACTCACGCCCACGTCCGCGCCACCGCGCAACGCTTGGGCGTCAATACCCAACAGGCCTGGAGCCGTAAAAGATGAGAATCGGGAATCGGGAATCGGGAATCGGGAATCCCAAACGCAGGGTCCACGACAGCGCGCGCTGTGTCGATTCCCCATTCCCGATTCCCCAATCCCGGCACCGCCGCGGCGCTGCCCAATGATCGGCCGTCTGCGCGGGATCCTGGCCTACAAGCAGCCGCCGTGGCTGGTGATCGACGTGGGCGGGGTGGGGTATGAGCTGGAGGCGCCGATGAGCACCTTCTACGACCTGCCCGATGTCGGCCGCGACGTCATCCTGTTCACCCATTACACGCAAAAGGAAGACAGCGTCGCGCTGTACGGCTTCCTGCGCGAAGGTGAGCGGCGGCTGTTCCGCGATGTACAGAAGGTTACCGGTATCGGTGCCAAGATCGCGCTGGCGGTGCTGTCCGGGGTCAGTGTGGACGAGTTCGCCCGCCTGATCACCAGCGGCGACATCACCGCGCTCACGCGTATTCCCGGCATCGGCAAGAAGACCGCCGAGCGCATGGTGGTGGAACTGCGCGACCGCGCCGCCGATTTCAGCAGCGGCGCGCCGATCACCGGCCAACTGGGTCCTGACGCCGTCTCTGAAGCCACCGTGGCCCTGCAACAACTGGGTTACAAGCCGGCCGAGGCGGCGCGCATGGCGCGCGAGGCCGGAGCAGAAGGCGACGAAGTCGCCACGGTTATTCGCAAGGCGCTGCAAGCCGCGCTGCGTTGAGCGCAGCCGCCAAAATGACTGCCTAGTCGCCAAACGGGCGCGGCCGTCACTCGGAATCAGGGGGGGCGGCTCGTACACTACGCATCCTTGCATGCGGCCGGCCCTTACGCTGGTGGCCTGCGACGTTCGTGCGGACGCCTTCGGCAGGCGCTGTGTCCCTCACCATCTTCACGCTGTCTGGCGAAAATTGCTTACCTCATGTCCCACACCCCTACATCAGCAGCCGGCTCCACCCACGCGCCCGCCAATAGCCAGACCGCCTTGGTCATCGGCGCGATCGGCGTCGTCTTCGGCGATATCGGTACCAGCCCGCTGTATACCCTGAAGGAGGCGTTTTCACCCCATTACGGGTTGACCCCGGACCACGACACTGTGCTGGGCATCCTATCGCTGGTGTTCTGGGCACTGATGCTGGTGGTCACGCTCAAATACGTCACCGTCATCATGCGCGCCGACAACGACGGCGAGGGCGGCATCATGGCGTTGACGGCGCTGGCGCAACGCACCCTGCCGGGCGGTTCGCGCTCGATGTACGTGGTCGGCATCCTCGGCATCTTCGGGGCCTCGCTGTTCTTCGGCGACGGCGTCATCACACCGGCCATCTCGGTGCTGTCGGCGGTGGAAGGCCTGGAAGTGGCCGCCCCCAAGCTGGAGCCGTTCGTGGTGCCGATCACCCTGGCGGTGCTGGGAATGCTGTTCCTGGCCCAGCGCTTCGGCACCGAGCGCGTGGGCAAGGCGTTTGGCCCGATCACCCTGGTCTGGTTCTTCGCGTTGGGCGCGATCGGCGTCTACAACATGGTGCAAGCGCCGGAAGTGCTGCATGCGCTGAACCCATGGTGGGGCGTGCGCTTCTTCGCCGAACACAACTGGCATGCGGTGTTCGTGCTTGGCGCGGTGGTGCTGGCGGTAACCGGCGGCGAGGCGCTGTACGCGGACATGGGCCACTTCGGCGCCAAGGCGATCCGCCGCTCCTGGCAGTTCGTGGTGCTGCCGATGCTGACCCTGACCTACCTGGGGCAGGGGGCGCTGGTGCTGCGCGATCCGTCCGCGGTCAGCAACCCCTTCTACGAGGCGGTGCCGGAGTGGGCCCTGTACCCGATGATCGTGCTGGCCACTGCGGCCACGGTGATCGCCTCGCAGGCGCTGATCACCGGCGCCTATTCGGTGGCCAGCCAGGCCATGCAACTGGGCTACATCCCGCGCATGCACATTCGCCACACCTCGCACTCCACCATCGGCCAGATCTACGTGCCGGCGGTGAATTGGTGCCTGCTGGCGATGGTGGCGGTGGCGGTGATCGGTTTCGGTGATTCGACCTCGCTGGCCACCGCGTACGGTGTCTCGGTGACCGGCACCATGCTGATCACCACCGTGCTGATGGTCATCTATGCGCGTACCAATCCGCGCGTGCCGGCGCCGCTGCTGTGGCTGTTCGCGCTGGTGTTCCTGGCGGTGGACTGCGCCTTCTTCTACGCCAACATCATCAAGTTCCTGGACGGCGCCTGGTTCCCGCTGCTGCTGGGCCTGATTCTGTTCACGCTGATGCGCACCTGGCGCCGCGGCCGCAAGCTGCTGCACGACGAGATCCGCAAGGACGGCATCAAGCTCGATACCTTCCTGCCCGGGCTGATGCTGGCGCCGCCGGTGCGTGTGCCCGGCACGGCGGTATTCCTGACCGCCGACCCGATGGTGGTGCCGCACGCGCTGATGCACAACCTCAAGCACAACAAGGTGCTGCACGAGCGCAACGTGTTCCTGACCGTGGAGACTCTGCAGGTGCCGTACGCGGCTGCCGGGAAACGGCTGAAGATCGATGCGATCGGCGATGAGTTCTACCGCGTGCATGTGCGCTTCGGTTTCATGGAAACCCCGGACGTGCCGCTGGCGCTGATGCGCTCCTGCGACCAGGGCGGGGCCTACTTCGATCCGATGGACACCACGTATTTCGCCAGTCGCGAAACCATCGTGGCCAGCGCCAACCGCGGCATGCCGATCTGGCGCGACAAGCTGTTCGCGCTGATGCATCGCAATGCCGCCCCGGCCACCGGGTTCTTCCGCATCCCCGGCAACCGCCTGGTCGAGTTGGGTGCGCAAGTGGAGATCTGAGCGTGGCCGCGCTCAAGTGGATGGTCTACGGGTGCTCGCCGAGCCTGGAGACCTTATGGGATGAAGCGCTCAACCTCGGGCGCGTGCCGGCAACCGAGGCCGCCTCGCCACGATGGAAGCGCGTCTCGGTGTCCGTCTGCCAGCCTGGCTATGTGAGTGTTGTACGCACGCTATGACGGCGGCGCGGTGCGGATGGCGCGTGGTCAGTCCCTTGAGGAGCCGGACAACTGGCTCAAGGCCGAATGGCTGATCCCGCGTGCCCGCCTGCTTGGCAGCACGGAGCTGTTTTCCTTTGCGCAAGTGCGCGCCTGCGAGGACTTCCGCGACGACGCCTTTGCCGGTCTTGCCAGCGGTGGTGACGATCACCGCCTGATCGTCATCGCCGCCGATGACCGTTCGCCGAGCCGGGCGCTGTGCCTGGACTATTCGGCAGCGGATGCCGAGCCCACCCTGGCCTACGTCGATGCAGCCAACAAGTGCCGGCTGGCGCTGTTCGCCAACGTGGACGCGCTGCTCTCGCAACTGGTCGATGTCCACTACTGGTCACCCGCCTTGCAGGCCACGCACGACGGAGATGTGGTGCAGTGGCAACCGCAGCCGCCCGCAATGACCACGTTCTGGAGTGGCCCCGGGCACTGGAGCGAGCACGCAGCCGCTGCCCACGCCGATGCCTTCGCCGCTGCCGAAGCGCGGCTGGGCGTGCGACTGCCGGAGCTGTTCAAGCGCCTGTATGCGGTGCAGGACGGCGGCGACACCAGCTGGTGCTGGGTGCCGCGAACCCGCTTTCCGTCCGATCGTTACGTGGATTGGGAATGCGTGCTGGTGAATCGCGATCTGCCGCCGCTGGCGCAGATCGGCAGCGTGCTGGATCTGGCCGCAGGCTTCGAAGACCCACCCGACTTCCGCGCGGCGGCCTGCCTGCACGCTGGGCTGGATCAGGTGCTGGTGCTGTCGTGTCACAACGTGGATAGCCTGTTGTGCCTGGACTACCGCGCACGCGGCCCGCAGTGCGAGCCGGAGGTGGTCTATTTCGAGCTCTGGGAGCAACTGGTGCCCACCTGGCGCCCATGCAGCTTCGACGCGTTCTTCGGTGTACTGCGGCAGGCCGAGCTGGATTGCTAGAGGCTGGGCCATCCGCGCGCAGCATGCGAAGATGGCGGGATGACCGAGCAGCGCATCATCGCCAGCAGCGCCACCCGCGAAGACGATGCCGCCGATGCGAGCATCCGCCCCAAGCGCCTGGCCGATTATCTTGGCCAGCAGCCGGTGCGCGAGCAGATGGACATCTACATCCAGGCCGCCAAGGCGCGCGGCGAGGCGATGGATCACGTGCTGATCTTCGGCCCGCCCGGGTTGGGCAAGACCACGCTCAGCCACGTCATCGCCAACGAGCTGGGCGTCAGCCTGCGCTCCACCTCCGGGCCGGTGATCGAAAAGGCCGGCGATCTGGCTGCGCTGCTGACCAACCTGCAGCCGCACGACGTATTGTTCATCGACGAAATCCATCGGCTGTCGCCGGTGGTGGAAGAAGTGCTGTACCCGGCGATGGAAGATTTCCAGATCGACATCATGATCGGCGACGGCCCGGCCGCGCGCTCGATCAAGATCGATCTGCCGCCGTTCACCCTGATCGGCGCCACCACCCGCGCCGGCCTGCTGACCGCACCGTTGCGCGACCGCTTCGGCATCGTGCAGCGGCTGGAGTTCTATTCGCCGGCAGAGCTCACCCGCATCGTGATCCGCTCGGCGGCGATTCTGGGCATCGACTGCACGCCCGAAGGCGCGGCGGAAATCGCGCGTCGCGCACGTGGCACCCCGCGTATCGCCAACCGGCTGTTGCGGCGCGTGCGCGACTACGCCCAGGTCAAGGCAGCCGGACATATCGATCTGCCGGTGGCGCAAGCGGCCATGCAGATGCTGAAAGTGGATCCGGAGGGCTTCGACGAGCTCGATCGCCGCATGTTGCGCACCATCGTCGAACACTTCGATGGTGGCCCCGTCGGCGTGGAATCGCTGGCCGCCTCGCTGTCGGAAGAGCGCGGCACGCTGGAAGATGTGATCGAGCCCTACCTGATCCAGCAAGGCTTTCTGATCCGCACCGCGCGCGGCCGCATGGTCACCACCAAGGCCTATCTGCACCTGGGACTGAAGCCCCCGCGCGACCGCGCTCCGGCCATCGGCGAACCGGGAGACCTGTTTTGATGGCGCTCCGTTGCTCACTCGCCCGGGCGGTCCCGATCGAAATTTCGTGCCCATGACCATCGAATTCCGACTCCCAACTCCCGAATCCTCGTCTGTATTCAGTTGGCCGACACGCGTCTACTGGGAAGATACCGACGCCGGCGGGGTGGTCTACCACGCGCGCTACGTCGCTTTCATGGAACGTACGCGCACGGAGTGGATGCGCGCGCTCGGTTACGGGCAGGAGCGCATGCGCCAGGAGCACGGTCTGGTGTTTGCGGTCCGCTCGATGCAATTGGATTTCCTCAAGCCGGCCCGGCTCGACGACGCGCTGTCAGTGTCGGCGGTGCTGCTGCGATGCAGACGGGCTAGCCTGCTGTTCGCGCAATCGGTCCGTCGCGAAGGCGAAGTGCTGCTGACCGCCGAGGTGCGCATTGCCGCACTGGATGCCAGCGACTTCCGCCCGCGCGGCATGGACGATGCGCTGTATGACGTGTTGAAAGCTTTAGAAACCACAGAATCCGATTACTGAGGAACGAACGGATGTCGATTGCATTGCTCCTGGCCCTGCAGGACACGGTAGTGGAAGCGCTACCGCAGGACGTCGCCGCTGCTGCGGCGCAGACCGCCAGCGTGGCGCACAACAGCAGCATCAACTATGTAGACCTGATCCTGCGCGCCAGTATCCCGGTCAAGATCATCGTGCTGCTGCTGCTGATCGGCTCGTTCATCAGCTGGGTGATCATTTTCCGCAAGGCGCGTGCATTCAAGCAGGCCAACCGCGAGGCGGACGAGTTCGAAAACCGCTTCTGGTCCGGTGCGGATCTGGCCAAGCTGTACGCCTCGGCAACCGACCGCAACCGGACCGTCGGTGGTCTGGAATCGATGTTCGAAAGCGGCTTCCGCGAGTTCTCGCGTCTGCGCGACCGTCGTCGCCTGGATGCACGCGTGCAGTTGGAAGGCGCACAGCGCGCCATGCGGACCGCGTTTACCCGCGAAGTCGATCAGCTCGAGCGCAATCTCGAACTGCTGGCCAACATCGGCTCCACCGCGCCTTATGTCGGCCTGGTCGGTACTGTGTTCGGCATCATGGTGACGATGCACGACATGGTCAGCAGCGGCGAACAGGCTGGTATCGCGGCCGTGGCGCCGGGCATCTCCGAAGCATTGTTCGCCACCGCCATCGGTCTGTTCGTCGCGATCCCGGCCGTGTGGGCGTACAACCGCTTCACCACGCGCGTGGAGCGGCTGTCGGTGCGCTACGAAACCTTCGCCGACGAGTTCAGCTCCATCCTGCAGCGCCAGGCTGGCGCGGACGAGTGATGCGCGCTCCCGGCACGCACCCGCACGGCGTTACGCGGGAAGCGGTCGGGAAAGCCAGTCGTGTCGGTGCGCAGCGCGATCTGCAGGTGTCCCTCACCCGGGCACTGTGCGACCACGCTGCCGCCCGGCGCCGAGGACTAATGAGGAACGTTTCGCGATGATCTCCGGTATTTCCCGCCGCAAGAAGCGCAAGCTCAAATCCGACATCAACGTCGTGCCGTATATCGACGTGATGCTGGTGCTGCTGATCATCTTCATGGTGACCGCACCGTTGCTGACCCTGAGCACCGACGTCAGCCTGCCCAGCTCGCGCGCCAAGGCGCTGGAGAGCAAGCAGGACCCGGTGGTGGTGGTGGTCGCCGCCGATGGCAAATTGGCCCTGCAACTGCCCAAGGGCAAGCCGCAGGCGATGGACGTGGCCGCACTGCAGGCGCAGCTGGCTGCCATCGTGGCGCAAGACAAGGATGCGCGCGTGGTGGTGGCCGGCGATCGCGCTGCGCCGTACCAGAAGATCATGGACGCCATCGATGTGCTCAAGCAGGCCAAGGTCGAGAAGGTCGGCCTGATTTCCGACTCCGGCGGCACTGCAGGCAGCGATGCACGCTGACGCACTCCCCACTCAAAGTGCGCGCGAAGACGGCTGGTTACGACCGGTCGTCCTGGCATTGGTCGTGCACGTGCTGGTCGCTCTGGTGTTCATTGCCGGCTGGCTGTGGTCGCCCGAACGCTCGGTCGAGCCGGCAGCCGGCGACCCCAGCATGGAAGCCTCGCTGGACGTGTCCGCCGCCGATGCGCGTGTTGCGCGCCAGGCACTGAAGGCCACGCCCGTCGAGACACCGCCCCCGCCCGCGCCGTTGCCCGAGCCCGCGCCGGAAGACAGCGTGCCGCCGCCGCAGCCGATCCCCGAGCCGCGGCCGCAGGATGCGCCCACGCCACAGCAGGCGCAGGCACAGGAGCGCGTCGCCCAACCCGACAAGGTCGATCAGGACAAGGTCGACGCATTGGCCATTTCCGCCGAAAAGGCCAAGCAGGAACAGGAAGCCAAGCGCCGCCAGGAACAGATCGATCTGACCGAGCGCAAACGCCAGGAAGAGGCCGAACAGAAGTTGCGTCTGGCCAAGCAGCAGGAAGAAGCCGACGCCAAGAAGAAGCAGGCGGCCGCACAGCAGGCGGCGGAAGACGCCGAGCGTCAGAAGAAGATCGCCGACATCCGCCGCCAGCGCGCGCAGGCCGATAAGGACGCGGCGCTGGCCGAGCAGAAATTGCGCCAGGTCGCCGCTGCACGTGCGCAGCAGGCCTCGGCGGCCGCTGCGACCAGCGCGCAGCCGACCGCAGGGCAGGGTGGTACCAGTACCGATCTGTCGGCCAAGTACGCCGCGGCGATCCAGCAGAAGGTGTTGGCGCAGTGGGTGCGCCCGCCGTCGGTGCCGCCGGGCCAGAAATGCACCATCAACATCCGTCAGTTGCCGGGTGGCAGCGTGATGGAGGCCAAGGTCGCGCCGGGCTGCCCCTACGACGAGGCAGGTCAGCGCTCGATCGAGGCGGCGGTATTGAGCGCGCAGCCGCTGCCGTATCGCGGATTCGAATCGGTGTTCCAGCGCAATCTGACTTTCGTGTTCACCGCGCAGGATCAGTGACTGTCGTCGTGCTGCGGCTGCCCTTGGCGCCGCAGCCTGGTGGCGGTGAGAGGGTTATTGGTCTTGGTGTGCACGCGGCTCCCCCGCGCGACAGCCTGCGAGTCGCCACGCCAACGCGACCGGGCAATGGTGCCGCCTATGTCGGTACACGATCGCTCGCTCCATTTTCACGTCACCTCATTCACGATTGCGAGTATGTTCACCCGCTGATTGCTATCCCTTGCACACTTTTCCTGCCCGATCCGAGCCGTCCATGAAAAAACCGCTGCGTTGGCTAGCTGCCTTGACCGCCCTGTTGTTGCCGCTGAGCGCGTTCGCGCAGCAGCAAGGGCTCACTATCGATATCGTCGGCGGTAGCGCCTCGGCCACGCCGATCGCTGTCATTCCGATGCCGTATCAGGGCTCCGGCACCGCGCCGCAGACCGACGTGTCAGCCGTGGTTGGCGCCGATCTGGACCGTTCCGGCCAGTTCCGTACGCTGCCGGCCGCGCAGATCGTCGAAAAGCCGACCCGTGGCACTGAGGTGCAGTTTCCGACCTGGCGCACGCTCAAGCAGAACTACATCGTGGTCGGCCGCGTCATGGACGCCGGCGACGGCGCCTATCGCGTGGAGTACGAGCTATTCGACGTGGCCAAGGGCGAGCGCATGCTGGGCCTGGCGATGACCGCGCGTGCCAACGCCATGCGCGATGTCTCGCATCAGATGGCCGATGCCATCTACGAAAAGATCACCGGCGTGCGCGGCGCGTTCTGGACCCGCATCGCGTATGTGACCGCCAGCGGCAAGGGCGGCGCCATGCGCTATGCGCTGATGGTGGCCGACTCGGATGGCTACAACCCGCAGACCATCGTGCGCTCGGCCGAGCCGTTGCTGTCGCCGAACTGGAGCCCGGACGGCAAGAAGCTGGCCTATGTGAGCTTCGAGCGCGGCAATTCGTCGATCTACCTGCAGGACATCGCCACCGGCGCACGCGAACTGGTTTCCAGCTTCCGCGGCATCAACGGCGCACCGTCGTTCTCGCCCGACGGCCGTCGCCTGGCGCTGGCGCTGTCGCGCAGCGGCAATCCGGAAATTTACGTGATGGACCTGGGCAGCAAGCAGCTGACCCAGCTCACCAACCACTTCGGCATCGACACCGAGCCGACCTGGGCGCCGGACGGTGGCAGCATCTACTTCACCTCCGATCGCGGCGGTCGTCCGCAGATCTACCAGGTCGCCGCCAGCGGCGGCAGCGCCAACAGGGTGACCTTCCAGGGTAACTACAACGCCACCGCCAGTGTGTCGTTCGACGGCAAGAAGATTGCCGTGGCGCAGGGCAGTGGTAACAGCTACCGCATCGCAATGATGGACCGCAGCCTGGGTTCGCCCAGCTGGAGCTCGCTGTCGCCGGGTTCGCTGGACGAATCGCCGAGCTTCGCGCCTAACGCCAGCATGGTGTTGTACGCCGCGCGCGAAGGCGGCCGTGGCGTGCTCTACGCCGTCTCTTCCGACGCTCGAGTGCGCCAGCGTCTGGTTCTGGCCGACGGTGATGTGAGAGAACCTGCATGGGGGCCTTACCGAACCGCGCATTAATGTTAATATTTCGCTGCGTTAAACCACTCATTGGCCCAGAGCCTCCATAGGTATCCCATGAACAAGTCCACCCGCGTCTTGCTTGTCTCCCTGTTGTCCGTCGCCGTGCTGGCTGGTTGCTCGAAGAAGGTGAAGGAAACGCCGCCTCCTGCAACCGACACCACCGCTGGTTCCTCGGTTCCCACCGGCCCGTCCACCTCCGGCCTGTACGGTCCGGGCGACCTGGATACCGATGCCTGCCTGCGCCAGCGCGTTGTTTACTTCGATCTGGATCAGGACTCCCTGAAGCCGGAATTCCAGGCCATCATGGCTTGCCACGCCAAGTACCTGCGTGACCGTCCTTCCTCGCGCATCACCCTGCAGGGCAATGCCGACGAGCGCGGTTCGCGTGAGTACAACATGGGTCTGGGCGAGCGTCGCGGCAATGCCGTGTCGTCGGCGCTACAGGCTGCCGGTGGCTCGGCCAGCCAGCTGACCGTCGTCAGCTACGGTGAAGAGCGTCCGGTCTGCACCGAAACCAGCGAAAGCTGCTGGTCGCAGAACCGTCGCGTCGAAATCGTGTACACGGCTCAGTAAGAAGCGATGCGCTTTCGAGTGACATCCCTGTTCGTCGCGGCGGCCCTTGTGGTCGCCGCGCCGGCATACGCGCAGCGAGCCAGTCTCGCTGATCGTGTGACCGTGCTTGAGCAGCAGCAGGCCAGTAGTCAGGCCAATAACGATCTCCTCAACCAGCTGCAGCAGGCGCGTTCGGACCTGCAGGCGTTGCGGGCGACCGTCGAACAACTGCAGCACGACAACGAGCAACTCAAGCAGCAGTCCAAGGACCAGTATCTGGACCTGGACGGACGTCTGAATCGGTTGGAAGGTGCAGGTGGTGCGACTCCGCCAGCGCCCCCAGCGACCGGCAGCGTCACCCCGGCCCCGGCACCTGCCGCGCGGCCTGCAGCGGCGGCAACTTCCGAGAAGCCGCCCACCGTTCATGGCGACCCAGGCACCCTGGCTGTCAGCGGCGACGAACGTACTGCCTACAATGTGGCGTTCGACGCGTTGAAGAACGGCAAGTACGACGATGCATCGCAGTTGTTCCTGAGCTTTCTGGAGCTTTATCCCAACGGCGTCTACACCCCCAATGCCCTGTACTGGCTGGGTGAGAGTTACTACGCCACCCGCAATTTCCAGCTGGCCGAGGCGCAGTTTCGCGATCTCGTCAGCCGTTATCCCACGCACGACAAGGCCGCTGGCGGCTTGTTGAAGCTCGGCCTGTCGCAGTATGGCGAAGGCAAGAGCGACGAAGCGCAGCGGACCTTGCAGCAGGTCGCCACGCAGTATCCCGGCACCGACGCAGCACGCGTTGCGCAGGAACGCGTGCAGTCCATCCGCCTCGGCCAGCAGTTGCGCTGAGCCGTGCCGCGTCGGTGCCTCTCGGCACGGCGCATACTTTGCCCATGAACGCCGCCGCCGTCCCCAGCGAGATCATCCAATCGCCATTGCCGCGATTGAAGATCACTGAAATCTTCTTGTCCCTGCAAGGCGAAGCCGACGCCGCCGGCTGGCCCACGGTCTTCGTTCGCCTGACCGGCTGTCCGTTGCGCTGCCAGTATTGCGACACCGCCTACGCCTTCCATGGCGGCGAGTGGCACGACATCGACGCCATCGTCGCCGAAGTCGCCAGTCATGGCGTGCGCCATGTCTGCGTGACCGGCGGGGAGCCATTGGCGCAGAAGCGCTGTCTGGTACTGCTGCAGAAACTCTGCGATGCCGGTTACGACGTGTCGCTGGAGACCTCCGGTGCGCTGGACGTGTCTGCAGTCGATCCACGCGTCTCGCGCGTGGTCGACATCAAAACGCCCGCATCCGGCGAGCAAGCGCGCAACCGCTGGGAAAACCTGCCGCTGCTGACTGCGCGCGACCAGATCAAATTCGTGATCTGCAGCCGCGCCGATTACGAATGGTCGCGCGAAATCGTCGCCGCGCACGCGCTGCACCGCCGCTGCACGGTGTGGTTTTCCCCCAGCAAAAGTGAGGTAAGCCCGCGACAGCTGGCCGACTGGATCGTGGCCGACCGCTTGCCCGTGCGCTTCCAGATGCAGCTGCACAAGCTGCTTTGGAATGACGAGCCTGGGCGCTGAAAGTCAAGGCGCGTAGCGCGGCGTATTAGGCTAGTGCGTCACGTTGACGAACAGATCCAGACGGTGCGTTGTTCTGCTCAGGCAGCGGGCGATCCTGCAAAGCGACAAAGACCCGGAAGCCACAGCGACGTTGACGCATTAGCGTCGCGGCACACCTGTGTCCGCGCGCTTGCACGGTCCACCTGAAACTGCGCAATTGCGGAGCAGAGAACATCGCTGAAAGCAATGCCGCGTGTGGTGGGCCGTGATGGATTCGAACCATCGACCAAAAGATTAAAAGTCTTCTGCTCTACCGACTGAGCTAACGGCCCACTGACCCGACATTGCGTCGGGGTGCGCAGTCTACCCTACGTGGGCGTCAAGACAAAATGGCGTAGTGCGTGGGATCGGGGATGCCGGCGTCGGCGAAGCCGGCGGCGCGCAGGCGGCAGGCGTCGCAGTGGCCGCAGGCGCGCCCGTCGGCGTTGGCGCGGTAGCAGGAGACGGTAAGGCCGAAGTCCACACCCAGGCGCATGCCTTCACGGACGATGTCGGCTTTGCTGAGGAACTGCAGCGGTGCGTGCACGCGCAGACCCGCGCTTTCTACGCCTGCCTTGGTTGCCAGGTTGGCCAGCACTTCAAAGGCGCGCACGAACTCGGGACGGCAATCCGGGTAGCCCGAGTAATCCACCGCATTGACGCCGCAGAACAGGTCGTTTGCACCGATGACCTCGGCCCAACCGAGCGCCAGCGACAGCATGATGGTGTTGCGCGCGGGCACATACGTGACCGGGATGCCGTCGCCGCCGGCATCGGGGACGTCGATGTCGTCGGTCAGCGCCGAGCCGCCGATGCTACGCAGATCCACGTCGACGACCTTGTGGGCGATGACGCCCTGCGCGGCGGCAACGCGTGCGGCGGCGTCCAGTTCTGACGTATGGCGCTGGCCATAGCGCACGCTCAGCGCGTAGACGGCAAAGCCCTGCTCCTGCGCAAGTGCGATGACGGCGGCGGAATCCATGCCACCGGACAACAGAACAACGGCTTTTTTCATGACAGATCGGCGATGACTGCGGAATAGGGCCGAAGGCTATCAGGGACGGCGGTGCAGGGCGACCGGGCGGTCGATCGCCGGTCCGGATTCGGCTGGTGGAGATTCGGCCTGTGCAGGCACGGACGGGTGGGATGCGCTTGCGCGATCGGGCCGATCGCTGCCCGTTTTCTCGGACGGCGGCGGGCGCTTTACGCTCCATTCGCGCGTCAAATCCGCATGATCGGGCGTTCACGTGGGTCCATTTATCGTTCGCTTCAATTTCAGGACCATGACGTAATGGCCGAGCATCAGGAAGACGCAGCGAAGTCGCGCATTTACGAGGCTCTGCTACAGGCGACACCGGATCTTTTATACGTATTCGATCTTCAGCACCGCTTCGTCTACGCCAATCAGGCACTGTTGACGATGTGGGGCATGCGTTGGGAAGACGCTTGCGGCAAGACCTGCCTGGAATTGGGGTATGAGCCCTGGCATGCGGCCATGCACGATGAGGAAATCGAGCGGGTGATCGCAACAGGCCAAACGGTGCGCGGCGAAGTGCCGTTTCCGCATACGACCAATGGCCTGCGTTTCTACGACTACATCTTTACCCCGGTATTCGGGCCCGATGGCAAGGTCGAAGCGATCGCCGGCGCCACGCGCGACATCACCGAACACAAACAGCACGAACAGCATCTGCAGTTGTTGATCAATGAGCTCAACCATCGGGTCAAGAATTCGTTGGTCATGGTGCAATCGTTGGCGCGACAGTCGTTCACCAACGCCACCAGTATTGCCGACGCACAGGAAAAGCTCGATGCACGCTTACTGGCGCTGTCGCGGGCGCACGACACGTTGACGCGCGAGAACTGGGTCAGTGCCGACATCCAGGAGCTGACCCGCGATGCTGCTGCGCTGTATGAGTCGCACGACAGTCAGCGCTTCACACTGCAGGGCGGGTCCTGTCATCTGGATCCGCGGCGCGCACTGGCGCTGTCGATGGCGTTGCACGAGCTGTGTACCAATGCGCTCAAGCACGGTGCATTGTCGGCGCCGGATGGGAATGTGCTGGTTTCCTGGAGGCGCAGCACACGCGGGGAGCAGGAGCTGCTTGAGCTCATCTGGCAAGAGGCTGGTGGGCCGCCCGTGCAGCCGCCCACGCGCAAGGGGTTCGGCACGCGTCTTCTGGAGCGTGGCTTGAAGCACGACCTCAAGGGCGAGGTGGATCTGTCCTTCGACCCGGCCGGCGTGTGCTTCCGCATCTCCATCCCGTTGCCCCTCGAGCTTGCCGAGGCACGGCCATGACCATGCGCGTGCTCCTCGTCGAAGACGAGTCGTTGGTGGCGATGCTGCTGGAGGACTGCCTGGCAGAGCTGGGCTACGAGGTGGCAGCAACCGTCGCCGACGTGGACGCCGCGCTGCAAGCGGTGCAGGCAGGCAATCTCGATCTGGCGCTGCTGGACATCAATCTCGGCGGCACCTTGTCGTTTCCGATTGCAGAAGAACTGGACGCGCGCGGCGTGCCTTACATCTTCGTGACAGGCTATGCGCAGTGCGGAATTCCTGAAAAGTACCGGCATCGGCATGGCCTGCAGAAGCCTTTCCATTTCCGCGATCTGGAACACGCGCTATCGCTGTTGCAGCAGTGCGGTGCCGAGTGATCCATCGTAGGTCGTGCCGTAGTTGAATGACATTGGTTGCGGGTGACGCGTTCGATATCGCGCACTGCCAATAGCGTCTTGGCGCACCTGACACCGCAGGCAATACACAGGCGCGGACGCCGTGCCTGGAGTAACGTCAGCGCGCGCCCTCCACACCGAGCACCCGGCTAACGAGGCGGATACCGACGACGCGTCGATTGGCACTGGCAAATGCGGCACGCCGTCGGCGCATGGCGGCCTGACGATGAGCCGGTAGTGATCCCGGCGGCTATCGTATTGATCTGCTGCCACGCAGGCTGGTGGCAGCCGCCTCGCGCAATGCCCGGCTGAGTTGCTGCAAGGCATTTGAGTGCACCGCGGCGTACTGCCAATAAAGCGGAACGTCGAGCCAGCGGGTGGAGTCGATGATGACGACCTGCTGGTTGCGCACCGCAGGCATCACCATCGCTTCGGGCGCCAGGCACCAGCCCAGCCCGCGTGCAGCGGCTTGGACAAAGCCGGTGGAGGTGGGCAGGTAATGCGTGAGCGGGGCTAACCGGGTACGCGTGATCCGCCTGACGAACCGGGCCTGCAAGGTGTCCTTGCGATTGAAAACAAGCATGCGCACGGGCGGTATGCACGTAATGGTTTTACGTCTCGGCTGTCTGCGGAGTCGCTGATGGAGCGCTACTTCTTGGGATGTCTACGGCGTAGCTGCAACCGCCCCGCGCGCCTCCGAGGGCGCGCGGTCGGCGTTAGCTGGTGTGGTGCGATTGCCGCTGACACCAGCGTCGATGCGTACACCAGCTGCGCTTTCTAGAGCAGCCAGTGCGCCGTGCAGCGGCTTATGCGTTGCGAACCTTGTTCAGTAGATGTGCAACCGGCGCAGCTGCGCGCGTGTCTGCCCGGCGTGCCTGCCGTGCCTGCCGTGCCTCGATCTTGAAGATGGCCATCGCTTCGGTGAGTTGCACGGCTTGTTCTTCCATCGAACGTGCAGCGGCAGTGGCTTCTTCCACCAGTGCCGCATTTTGCTGCGTCGCCTGGTCCATGTGGGTGATGGTGTGATTGACCTGTTCGATGCCGGCGGATTGTTCCTGCGATGCCGCCGAAATTTCGCCCATGATGTCGGTGACGCGCTGCACGCTGGCCACCACATCGCCCATGGTCTTGCCGGCGCTGTGCACCAGTGCCGAGCCTTCTGCCACGCGTTGGACCGAATCGTCGATCAGGTCCTTGATCTCCTTGGCCGCGCCGGACGAGCGCTGCGCCAGCGTGCGCACTTCAGAGGCCACCACCGCGAAGCCGCGGCCTTGTTCGCCTGCGCGGGCCGCTTCCACCGCGGCATTCAGCGCCAGGATGTTGGTCTGGAAGGCAATGCCGTCGATGACGCTGATGATGTCGGCGATCTTCTTGGATGAGGCTTCGATACCGCTCATGGTGTCCACGACCTTGCCCACCACATCGCCGCCTTGGGACGCCACGCGTGCGGCGCCGATCGCCAGCTGATTGGCCTGGCGTGCGCTCTCGGCATTCTGCTTGACGGTGGAGGTCAGCTCTTCCATCGAGGCAGCGGTTTCTTCCAGATCTGCCGCTTGCTGCTCCGTTCGCTGTGACAGGTCCTGGTTGCCGGCGGCAATCTCGCTGGCCGCCGCGTTGATCGACACCGCCGACTGTTGGATGTTGCCAACAATCTGCGCCAGCTGGAGCGCCGTTGCATTGGCGTTGTCGCGCATCTGCGCGAACACGCCGCGGAATTCGCCGCTCATGCGTGCGGTGAGGTCGCCCGCTGCGATGGATTGCAGCAAGGCCGACAGCGCTTGCAGATTGCCGTCTGCAGTGGACATCAGGTGGTTGAGGCTCTCGACCATGATGCGGAAGTCGAACTGGAAGCGTTCGACATCGCCACGCGCTCCGAAATCGCCGTTGGCCGCTGCCTGCGCAAGATGCTTGATCTCGTGATTCATCGCCGACAGGTTGAGCTTGACCTGCGACATGGTGTTGCTGAAGACGGCCTTTTCGCCCGGCAAGGGCTGCATGTCTTCTGATAGTTCGCCGATGGCATAGCGCCCCATGATGCGCGCCAGATCGTTCTGTACCGCGACATGTGAGTCGACCAACAGGTTGGTGTCGTTGGCCATGCGACCGTAATCGCCCGGAAACGCGGAGGTGTCGATGCGGAAACTGATTTGGCCGTTGTCGTGATGCCTGGCCATGTCGGTCTGTGCCGCGATCAGGTTGCGCAGCTGCAGTTGCATCTTGTCCATGGCCTGCAACAGACAGACCGGTTTCATCCGTTGCGATGGTGTGCACATCGTTGTGCAGGTTGCCTGCCGCAATGGCTTCGGCAGTGCGTGTGGCCTGGCTCAACGGCGTGGTCAGGCTGCGCGTAATCAACCACGCGAGCAGTGCGCTGATCATCAGCGCAGCGATACCGCCGCTGGCCAGGACGATTTTGCCACGGTGCATGGATGCCACCGCAGCTGCATATTCCTCCTTGCTGAGCCGACGTTCCAGTGCGGCATTGGCGCGGATGGCAGCTTGTTGTTCGTTCATCGCCGTCGCGGCAGCGC
This sequence comes from Xanthomonas bromi, assembly GCF_900092025.1. Taxonomy (GTDB): domain Bacteria; phylum Pseudomonadota; class Gammaproteobacteria; order Xanthomonadales; family Xanthomonadaceae; genus Xanthomonas; species Xanthomonas bromi. The sequence continues at coordinate 52,230 of NZ_FLTX01000018.1, read as the reverse complement.
CTTGCAGCAACGCCTGCGCTTCCCGCTTCTGGTTGCGCATGCCGTCGTCGAGAATCTGGTTGTTGAATTTGACCGAGACGTCGCGCTTTTCCTGGACGCGCTTGAGTGCGGCCTTTTCCAGGTCGTTGCTCGGCATCGCTGCCAGCGCGTCGTGGGCTTGGTGATAACGCGTGCGGTTCTGCTCGATCATGGCAAGGGCTACGCGGTTGGCTGCATCGCCGGAAGCCATCACGATGTCGTGCAAGCCGATTGCCACGTTGGTGTTGGCATCGAGCATTTCGGAGGACAGCCGGATTCTTTCCATGTTGTTGTTGACGATGGCATCCAACTCGTAACGGGCATTGGACATGGTGATCAGGCCGGTCGCCACCAGCAGGCCCGAGAGCAGGATCAAGATGCCAAACGCCATTCCGAGGCGACGGCCGACATTGAGGCGTTGCAGAAAGTCATTCATGACCGCGTCCAGGTAGCGCAACTGAGCAGCTCGGTGGATGCGGGGTGCATCGACTCCAGCGTCTTACCCAGCTAGCGGCCGGATTGTGCGTGGCTAAAGGCCATTAGTCGGAAATGCTTACGGATGATTCATTACAGATAGAAATTTTCCCGACAGCAATTCCCAGGTCCTGACATACACGCTGCAATGCATGCATTCATCAGGATGTGGGTGTATCGCGGCATGCCATCGACGTCACGATTTTCCGACGTTTTGCCGACGCAGCATCACCCGAGTGACGTGCGCGACACGAATGGACCGCAACGCATGGTCGAGTTCGTCGGCGATACCGGGCAGCCCGTCCTTGCCGATCGGGCATTGCCTGAGCCATGCGGAGCGCCGGCAAGCGGACGCGCGTGCAAACCCGAAGTATTGCCGCGTCGCAGCACGATGCCATGCATCACGCGCGGCACTGCGACCCATCGCGCGCGCAAGCGGCACGGCGCGATGGGGGATCGCTCGCTCAGGCTTCGAGCGCGGCGAGCACGTCGGCATGTAGCTGCTCTGCGCCACTCTCGCTATTGAAGCGCGCAATCACCTCTTCGCCGGAGATCAGCCCGACCCGAACCGAGTGGCAGTAGGATCCGAAGCTTTCGCCTGCGTTGAACGGGTCGCTGATGACGGAGATATGGTTGAGGCGGACCCGGGAGGTCCCGAACTTGATGAACATCTGTAATCTCCTGTGTGGGCGTCAAGTTTCCCACTTTGTCGCGCGGCACAGAAGCGCTTGCCATTGTCTGGTGCACACGGCGTGCGCAGTTGCGCTGGCCACACGCAGCTGCGCGCTGTGCATGTGCGTCATCGGATGCATCGGTGGGGTGATCCATCGTGCCATGCAGCGACTCACGCAGGCGAGGATCCAGCACGTACACTGCCGTGCCCTGATGCTGAGCTCGCCCGATGTCCGAACCGATCCGTCTCGATAAATGCGTGGCTGCCGCCTTCGGCTGCTCGCGCGGCGAGGCCCAGCAGTACATCGAGGGCGGTTGGGTGAGTGTGGATGGGGTGGTCACCGAAGAACCGCAGGCACTCGCAACCGCGGCGCAGGTGACCCTGGCCGAAAATGCGGTGCTGGCGCCTGCCGAGCCCGCCACCTTGTTGCTGCACAAGCCGGCAGGCGTATCCGCCGATGCCGCGCTGGCGCTGGCCACGCCGGCAACGCGTAGCGCACTGGATCACTCCGACACGCGCATGCTGAAGCGGCACTTCCTGCGGCTCACTGCGCCGCTGCCACTGGAAGACGCGGCAAGCGGCCTGCTGATCCTGAGCCAGGACGGCCGCGTGCTGCGCAGGCTGAGCGCCGATGCCAGTTCCATCGAGCAGGAATTCCTGGTCGAAGTGCAGGGCGAATTGCGCCCTTACGGCATGGCGCGGCTGGCGCATGGGCTTGTCTACCAGCAGCGCAGTCTGTCGCCGTGCAAGGTGAGCTGGCAAAACGAAGACCGCCTGCGGTTTGCAATCAAGCACGTGCAGCCGGGCCAACTGCGCTACATGTGCGGCGAAGTGGGGCTGGAGGTGGTCAGCATTCGCCGTTTGCGCGTGGGCCGGGTGTCGCTGGGCAAACTGGCGATCGGCGAATGGCGCTATCTGCCGGCGGGCGAGCGGTTCTGAGCACAGCATCGACGTGTGCGATTGCGTCGCTTTCGTTGTCACGTTGGCTTGTATGGAGCGAGAACAGGTGCAGTGCTGTCAGCGCGGTCTTTATTGGCACTTGCGGGCTTCATGCAAGCAGGAGACGGGCGTGAGCCTGAGCGCGGCGCAAGCTTGTTCGTTGGATGAAGATGCGAAGCGACCTGTTTGATCAAGCAAAGGCCGACTAAAGTCGACCGCCGCCTGAGTGACCTGCAATGACGCCACTGCTGTGTCGGAAGCGCAATCACTCGTGCGCGTCAGTGCATGCGCGGGTTAGTCCTTGTTGCGCTTTTTCTTGGCGCGCGTGACCAGAAACAGCACAACGGCAATCACACCGATGACCAGGATGATGAAGGCCGGTGATAAAAACGAATTGTCGCCCATGAAGAACTCCTGACAGTCTTGTGCAGCCCAATGCCGCAATGACGTCAGCCTAGCGAGCAGCCTGCTTGATCGCGTGAAATGCTTGGCTTGCTGCAGTGACGAGTCGGGGTGTTCCCGCTGCGTCGTTGACGCAAGAGTGCTGTTTTCGACGATCTACGTGTCGCTCGGAATCCTGCATTGGCTTGCCGCGATCAATGCAAGCATGAACTGGCTGCCTTGCTCTATGGGGCGCGCGTGTCTGCTGTGTCATTCGAGATTGAGGACAGCTGCGCGTGAGATCGCGGCCAGGCTGACGCTTGCGGGGTGAATGCACGCAGATCAGCACGCTGCGCGGATGGAGTGTCAAGGAACTGCTACGCGACCGCGATGGCAGTTGAAGGGCGGCCACATTGCAGCACCACGCAGATCTTCCAAATATCGGACCCGGCGGCAATCGCTCCGCGCTAAGACGACTGCACGGAAGCACGCACGCGCAGATCGAAGGGAGGCTGCGACACCTTTGCATCGGGTCTACGCACAGCATCGGTGTTCCGGCAGGGGCGTGCTCAGCGCCCCACGAGTTGAGCGGCCAACTGGCCTCGCGTCCGGTGGCTGTAGTTTAAATAAGACGCTTTTCAAGTAAATCGGGGGCGCGCCGACAGGCCGTCGGGGCGTTCCCGACAGCCGTCGCACGTACGCGTAGGTGACAGCTGGCCGTGCGCATCACGCTGCTTGCTGCCGTCACTGAAACGTGGAGGTGCAACGCAAGCCCGAGCAAACGATCTGCAAGGTGCAGCGCCGAAGCGCGCGGCACTGGTGGCCTGTACAGTGCCGCACTGCAAGCCGTTGCCGATGCGCTGGGCGTGGCTCGCCGCCGGCTCGCTCGACATGGCCGGTCCCGCAGGCGTAGTGCTCACGGGTGCGGCCGTAACGCCTGCCTGTGCGGAGAGCGCCGGTTCGTTTGCCAGCGGCAGGGTGACCGGCGCGTCGTGTGCGCGGCTGTTTGAACTGGCATTTGCAACGGCAACACCTTGCGCGTTCTCGCCCTGTAACGGCTGGCTCCGGTCTTCGCGATGGCGGTCGAAACTCAGTGTTTGCCCGACACCAGCTGGACCCAACTCGGGTAGATGTAGCTGGTGCCCCTGGTGTGATCAACGATGGCGTCGATCGCCTCACCGATCAAGATGTTGCCCTAGATGCACATGCTGGCGTGGGAAATGGAACGGCCAGCGACATCGCACTAGCCGGCCGGGCAGGACCCACGTCACATCCAGATCGCGCGCGGAACGGTGTACCTGTGCGGTCTGGCCGGACTCAGCGCCAAACTGCCATAGCGTTGCAGATAAAGCAGTCTGGGCCGGCGATGAATCCCGCTCGGCCGTCTTGGTGTCGACGCGAATCTGCTGGGTTGCGTCAGTTATGACCATGGCGCAACCGCACAGCGCAGCCATGGCGACGGTCACTCGATGTTTCGTGTTTCCCCTGGCATAAGCCACGGCTGCACCAAGCCGACAGCGTGCCGCGTCGCTGGTACTGCTGTGTCATGGTCAATCCCCGTGCCAGCGCATCGCGCGACGGCTGGCATTTCGTACCGGGATTATGCGGGCGCCGCCCAGTCGCGGCCGCTAGTGCTACGCGACCGGGGTTGCCAGCACGCGGTGCTTGGCCATCACGCTGCGGATCGCGCTCAGCAATTGCTCGGGGGTATAAGGCTTTTCCAGGAAGGCGACGCCGTCGGGCAGGATCTCTTCCACGTATTCCACCGCCAGGCCGGAAGTCAGCAGCACTGGCAAGTTGTAAGGCGCATACGCTGTCTTGAGCGCCAGATCCACACCCGTCAAGCCGCCAGGGAAGTGGATGTCGGAGAACAGCACGTCGACGCGCGGGTCACTTTCGATCAGGGTCAATGCTTCTTCGACCGAGCCGGCACTGCGGCAGGTGAAACCGTAGCTCTCCAGCACAAGGCAGCTCAGTTGTCGGGTGCCATCGCCGTCTTCGACAACGAATACCACCGGCCGTTCCTTGTTCTGTGGCATGAGCAGGTCTCGTAAGGCAAGACACATTCTCAACGATGCGGCAGTGAACCCTCCGTCAACGCAGACGGAACTGTATGGCTACCAACCGAATGGGCCGGGGCCGTAGCCGCCGGGTACGTAATGCGGGCTAAAGACCGGGCCTTCGCCGCGCCCGACACTGATGCTGACGCCGATCTGATGCGCCTTGCCGTCGTCGTCGTAGTAGGTCTTGCAGGAATTCAGGTTGACCGCCTGCCAGTTGCTGTTGCCGCCGCGGTTGGAATAGCCCAGGCCGGTTTCGACCGCGCCATGCAGCTTGCCCTGGCATTGCTCGGCGCGCTCGGCAGCGATGGATGCAGCGCTTGGCCGGGCCAGCGCAGGCTTGGGGCCGCTCTTGTCGCCGTAGAAGGTGCCCGGCGGGTCGGTGCTGTATTCCGGATCCGAACGCAGCTGCACCGGGGCCTGCGGAATACTCAGGTCCAGCGAGCGCGGTGCCGCAGTCTCGGCTTTGCCATCGCTGGTTTGGGCGAGTGCGCTGCCGGTGGCGAACAGCGTGACCAGGAGAAGCAGGCTGCGTTTCATCGGTTGGACTCTACGAAGAGGGGCTGGCAGCGCGTGCCAACTCGCTGTACGAAGCTAGCAACGGCTGATTGAATGCGCGCTGTCGATCTTGCAGATCGTTGTGCCGTCTGCAGTCTTGTTTCGACACACGCCGCTGCCTCAGCCCTGTTCGCGCACGATCTCGATCAGTTGCGCGCCGTAACGCGCCAGCTTGCCGCCGCCGATGCCGCCCACCCGTGAGAGTGCGTCGATGCTGGTCGGCCGTTGTTCGGCGATGTTGCGCAACGTGCTGTCGTGGAAGATCACGAACGCCGGCACGTTCTGTTCCTTGGCCAGTTCCGCGCGCAGGCCGCGCAAGGCGTTGAACAGCACCAGATCCTGCGCCTGCACGGGCAGGCCGGTGCGTTGCGCGCTGCGGTCGCGCCCGGCAGCCGGATTTTCGCGCCGCATCATCACCTGGCGCTCGCCCTTGAGCACCTGGCGGCTGGCATCGGTGAGGCGCAGGCCGCCGTGGCCCTCGCTGTCCACTTCCAGCAGGCTGGCGGCCACCAGTTGGCGAAACACACCGCGCCAGGTGCGTTCGTCCAGGTCGCGGCCGATACCGTAGGTACTCAACTGGTGGTGGCCAAGCTGTTTGATGCGCTCGTTTTCGCTGCCGCGCAGGATGTCGATCAGATGGCCCACGCCGAAGCGCTGGCCGCTGCGATAGACGCAGCTGAGCGCCTTCTGCGAGGCCACCGTGGCGTCCCAGGCGGCAGCCGGTGTCAGGCAGTTGTCGCAGTTGCCGCAAGGTTTGGGGTAGGTCTCGCCGAAACCGGCCAGCAGCACCTGGCGGCGGCATTGCATGGATTCGCAATAGCCGAGCAGGTGATCGAGCTTGGCGCGCTCCAGGCGCTTGCGCTCTTCGGCCGCTTCGCCCTGTTCGATCATCTGCTTGAGCAGCACCACATCGCCCAGGCCGTAGCAGAGCCAGGCTTCGGCCGGGTCGCCGTCGCGTCCGGCGCGGCCGGTTTCCTGGTAGTAGCCCTCCAGCGACTTGGGCAGGTCCACATGCGCCACGAAGCGTACGTCCGGCTTGTCGATGCCCATTCCGAAGGCGATGGTGGCGGCCATGATAATGCCGTCCTCGCGCAGGAAGCGCCGCTGGTTTTCTGCGCGCACCTCGGCCGGCAGGCCGGCGTGATAGGGCAGGGCATTGAAGCCTTGCGCACACAGCTGCTGAGCGGTTTCTTCGACTTTGCGCCGCGACATTGCATAGACGATGCCGGCCGAGCCGCGATAACGCCCCAGGAACTCCTGCAGCTGCTTGCGCGCGTTGTCCTTCTGCACCACGGTGTAGCGGATGTTCGGGCGGTCGAAGGAGCTGACGAAGTGGCGTGCCTCCACCAGGTCCAGACGCTCGGCGATCTCGCGCTGGGTGGGCGGGTCTGCGGTAGCAGTGAGCGCCATGCGCGGGATGTGCGGCCAACGCTCGTGCAGCACGGTGAGCTGGCGGTATTCGGGGCGGAAGTCGTGGCCCCATTGGGAGACGCAATGCGCTTCGTCGATGGCGAACAGCGCGATGCGGCTGCGTTCCAGCAAGGAGAGAAAACGCTGGGTCAGCAGGCGCTCCGGCGCGACATACAGCAGGTCCAGATCGCCGGACAACAACGCGCGTTCGACGCGCTGGGCGTTTTCTGCATCCAGGGTGGAATTGAGAAATTCGGCGCGCACGCCGAGCTGGCGCAGGGCTTCGACCTGATCCTGCATCAGCGCGATCAGTGGCGAGACCACGATGCCGATGCCATCGCGCAATAGCGCCGGCACCTGGTAGCACAGCGATTTGCCGCCACCGGTGGGCATCAGCACCAGGGCGTCGTTACCGGCGGCGACGTGTTCGACAATGGCCTGTTGCGGGCCGCGGAAATCGTCGTAACCGAAGACGCGACTGAGCAGTTCGTGGGCGGGAGAAGACATCGGCCTAGGATACCGCGCGGGTCAAGGCCTGGTCGGGTGGCGTGGCGTCAATCGTGCGCGATGGCAGATCGGAGATTGCCGCGATGTGCTGTGTGTCGGAGCGCGGGGTACGCACTGAAGGCTTATGCGGTTGGGATGACGCGGGCTTCGCCCCGTACCCTCACCCCAACCCCTCTCCGCGCCCCGGCCCGCGCTTGCGGCGCGGGCGCTCCAAGGCACGCGCGCCAGCGGCGCGCAAGCTGTGCCTTCTCGCCCCGGCGGGAGAGGGGCTCAAACGCGAAGCCCGAAGGGTTTACTGCAGCAGCGAGCGCAGCATCCAGGCGTACTTTTCGTGGGTCTGCAGGCGCTGGGTCAGCAGGTCCACGGTCGGATCGTCGCCGGCGTCGTCGGCGGTGCCCAGTACCTTGCGCGCGGTGCGGCAAACCGCTTCGTTGCCGCTGACCAGCTGGCGCACCATCTCGCGCCAGTCGGCGCTATCGCTCAGGCCCGGTTCTTCCGGGATCGAGGTCAGGGCGACGAACTCGCGGTACGAGCCCGGTGCGTTATAGCCCAGGGCACGAATGCGCTCGGCCACTTCGTCCAGTGCCGCCCACTGCTCGGTGTACTGGGTTTCGAACATGGTGTGCAGCGAGTTGAACATCGACCCGGTGACATTCCAATGGAAGTTGTGGGTCTTCAGATACAAGGTGAAGGCGTCAGCCATGTAGCGGGCAAGGCCGTCAGAGATCTGCTTGCGATCGCTGTCCTTGATCCCGATATCGATATGCGGCGCCGATGCAGCAGCCGCCGGCAGGGCGTCGTTGACGACGACGGGCTTGTTGGCGTTCTTTTTCTTTGACATGGGATGGTCCTTACCGAGGGTTGGATGTCTGGTGGAACGGATATGGCGTCACAATAGACAGGCTAAAGGATCAAACGTCATTCACTCTTTCACACTCTTCAATCAATGAGCGCTATCGACACCGATCTTGCCAACATCTTGCGCGAGCGCCGCCGAGCCGTAGATGGCGCGATGAGCCGCGATCGTGGCCGCTTGTTGGGCCTATGGTCGCGCTGGCAGGGCAAGCCGGGCAACCCGCAGGTGCGCGACGCGTTCGAGCAGGCGCTGGCAGCGTCGCAGGCGCAGCGGCAGGCGCGGGCCGAGCAGCAGCCGGCGATCACGCTGGACACGCAACTGCCGATCGCGCGCGAAGCCGAGCGCATCATCGGGTTGATCCGCGACCATCAGGTGGTGGTGATTGCCGGCGAAACCGGCTCGGGCAAGACCACCCAGCTGCCCAAGCTGTGCCTGGCGGCCGGGCGTGGGGCTGCCGGCATGATCGGCTGCACCCAGCCGCGCCGGATCGCCGCGCGTGCGGTGGCCGCACGCGTAGCCGAGGAGTTGAAGACGCCATTGGGCACCACGGTGGGCTTCCAGGTGCGCTTCACCGACCGGGTCAGCGAGCAGTCGCGCATCAAGTTCATGACTGACGGCATCCTGCTGGCCGAGATCGCCAGCGACCGTTGGCTGTCGGCCTACGACACCATCATCGTGGACGAGGCGCACGAGCGCAGCCTCAACATCGATTTCCTGCTGGGTTATCTCAAGCAGCTGCTGCACAAGCGCTCCGATCTCAAGTTGATCGTCACCTCGGCCACCATCGATACCGAGCGCTTCGCAACGCATTTCAACGATGCGCCGGTGATCAATGTGGAAGGTCGCACCTTCCCGGTCGAGGTGCGCTACCGCCCGCTCGAAGGCGATACAGGAGAAAGCGACGACAGCGAGCACAACAACGGCCGCGACGGCGAGCGCAGCGTCAACGATGCGATCGTGGCGGCCATCGACGAGATCACCCGTATCGACCCGCGCGGCGACGTGCTGATGTTCCTGCCGGGCGAGCGCGAGATCCGCGATGCGCACCAGTCGCTGGAACGGCGCAAATACCGCGAGACCGAAGTGGTGCCGCTGTATGCGCGGCTCTCTGCCGCCGACCAGGACCGCGTGTTCAATCCCGGCCCGCGCCGGCGCCTGGTGCTGGCCACCAACGTGGCCGAAACCTCGTTGACGGTGCCGCGCATCCGCTATGTGGTGGATCCGGGCTTTGCGCGGGTCAAACGCTACAGCCCGCGCCAGAAGCTGGACCGCCTGCATATCGAGCCGATCTCGCAGGCCAGCGCCAACCAGCGCATGGGCCGTTGCGGGCGCATTGCCGAAGGCATCTGCTACCGGCTGTATGCCCAAGCCGATTTTGCCGCGCGCCCCGCGTTTACTGACCCGGAAATTCGACGTTCCTCGTTGTCCGGCGTGATCCTGCGCATGCTGCAGCTGGGGCTGGGCCGGATCGAAGATTTTCCGTTCCTGGAAGCGCCCGACGAACGCGCGGTGGCCGATGGCTGGCAGCAGCTGCTGGAGCTGGGCGCGATCGATGCCGAGCGGCGTCTGACCGCAACTGGTCGCCAGATGGCGCGCTTGCCCGTAGACGTCAAGCTGGCGCGCATGCTGGTGGCCGCGCAGCAGCACGGGTGCCTGCGCGAGATGATCGTCATTGCCGCCTTCCTGGGCATCCAGGACCCGCGCGAACGACCGCCCGAAGCGCGCGATGCCGCCGACAACGCGCATGCGCTGTTTGCCGATGCGCGCTCTGAATTTGTGGGCATCCTGCGCTTGTGGGACGCGTACCGGCAGGTCCATGAAGATCTCACCCAATCCAAGCTGCGCGATTGGTGCAACCGGCATTTCCTCGGCTTTTTACGCATGCGCGAGTGGCGCGAGCTGCATCGGCAACTGCGGTTGCTGTGCGAAGAACTCGGTTGGAGCGAAGAGCCGGCCAATGTGATGCTGGCACCGCTGTTGGCCGGTGCCAGTGCGCCCGCCCGCGAAGATGGCCACAACGCCAACCGGCCCACGCGTGGCCAGCTGCATCGTGCCGCGCGGCTGGCGCGCGAAGGCAGGCCCGATCCCAACGCAGCGCCCGCGGCACACGCGCCTGCGGCGACGAACAAGCAGGCCGACGCTGCCGACGTCTCGGCACGCAGCAGCGAGCGCGAACGTGCGGCGGCCTATCAGTCCCTGCATCGCGCGCTGCTGGCGGGGCTGCCGACGCAGATCGGTCATCGCACCGAAAAGGGCGATTATCTGGCCACGCGGCAACGCCGTTTCGTGCCGTTCCCCGGCTCGGCGTTGGCGCGCAAGCCGCCGCCGTGGATTCTGGCGGCCACGCTGTTGGACACGCAAAAAGTCTGGGGCATGACCAACGCTGCAATCGAGCCGGATTGGGCCATCGCCGAACTGGGGCATCTGCTGGCGCGCAAGCACTTCGACGCACATTGGTCGCGTGCGCAGGGGCAGGTGGTGGCGTCGGAACAGATCAGCCTGTTCGGGCTGGTGCTGGCGCCGAAGAAGCCAGTGCATTTCGGCAAGATCGATCCGGCCGCAGCGCATGACCTGTTCGTGCGACAGGGCCTGGTGACTGGCGAAATCAACACGCGTGCCGCATTCGTAGCCGATAACCTCAAGGTGCTCGATCAAGCACGCGAAGAAGAAGCCAAGCTGCGCCGTGCCGGCATCATTGCCGACGAAGGCTGGCAGGCGCGCTGGTATCTGGATCGCATTCCCGCCGAGCTGCATTCGGCCAGCGGTCTGGATGCGTGGTGGAAGACCTTGCCACCGGATAAGCGCCGTAGCCTGCATTGGTCGTTGAACGATTTGTTGCCCGGCGAAGGCAGCGAGGCCGATCGTTTCCCGAAGTATTTCCCGCTCGGCGATGCGCGCTTGCCGTTGCAGTACCGTTTCGAGCCGGGTGCCATCGACGACGGCGTGACCCTGGATGTGCCGCTGCACCTGCTCAATGCGCTGGATCCGGCGCGCCTGTCGTGGCTGGCGCCGGGTTTCGTCGCCGACAAGGCATCGGCGTTGATTCGCAGCCTGCCCAAGGTGCAGCGGCGCAATTTTGTGCCAGCACCGGATTTCGGGCGTGCGTTCTACGAGGCCTACAGCCTGCCGTCGGCCGACGATATCCGTGGCGAGCTGGCGCGCTTTCTGTCCAAGGCGACCGGTGTGCAGGTGGCGGCGCTGGAGTTCGACGAAGAATCGCTGGACACGCATCTGCTGATGAACATGCGCCTGCGCGACGACGACGGTAAGGTGCTGGCCGAGTCGCGCGATCTGGATGGGTTACGCGCGCGCTTTGGCGAACGTGCCGGACAGGCGTTTGCGGCGCGGGCCGGGCGCGCCCTGGCCGCCGAAGGCCTGCGCGATTTTCCGGCAACGCCGATTCCCGAACAGGTGGCGGGCGAGGCCGGTGTACCGGCGTACCCGGCGCTGGTGGATCAGGGCGATAACGCGGCGCTGCGTATCTTCGCCGACCGCCACGAGGCGGCGCGGGCGCATCCGCGCGGCGTGCTGCGATTGCTGGAAATCGCGTTGGCCGACAAGATCAAACAGGCACGCAAGCAACTGCCGGTGTCGCCCAAGACCGGTCTGCTGTATGCGGCCATCGAATCGCAGGAACGTCTACGGGGCGATCTGGTCGATGCCGCGCTCAATGCCGTCCTTGCCGATGGCCTGGCCGCCATTCGCGACCCCGGTGCGTTTGCGCAGCGCCGCGATGATGCGACCAAGCGGCTGTTCGGCGAAGCGATGGAGCGGTTGACGCTGGCCGAAAGCATTCTGGGCGCGGTGGCTGAACTCAAGCCATTGCTGGAAGCGCCGTTGATGGGCTGGGCACGCGGCAATCTGGACGACATGGAGCAGCAGTTGCGCGCGCTGGTGCATGCGGGCTTCCTGCGCGATACGCCGGCCGAAGCATTGGCCAATTACCCGCGCTACCTCAAGGCGATGATCCTGCGTACCGAGCGCGCAAAGCGCGATCCTGCGCGCGACCAGGCGCGCATGCTCGAGCTCAAACCGTTTGTGGATGCGGTGGATGAGGCTGCCGCACGCGGTTTGCAGAACCGCGAGGAATGGCAAGCGTTGCGCTGGGATCTGGAAGAACTGCGGGTATCGGTGTTTGCGCAGGAGCTAGGTGCCAAATCCGGCGTCTCGGCGAAGAAGCTGTCGCAACGGGTCGCTGCATTGCGCAGCTGAGCGGTGAGGTAAGGCCGTGCATGCCGCGTACGCCGCGGCAGCGGACAGGCGATGACGCGGCGTTGCGTCATGCAGCTCGCACACGGCGTTATACAGATACAGCATTGCGCTCAGCTGATTCAGACACGATCCAGTCGGCTACGCCACTCACCCATGTTTCAGCGCCTGCTTTCGCGCGCAGCAGCATCGCTGAGCACGCCAGGCACCGTGCTACAGGCCGCGTTGTCGGTGGGCGGTGCCTGGCTGGGGTAGCGCTGCTTGCCGAGAACGTAGGTCTGGCTGGTGGCAACGAATCCATCCGCATAGATCGCTTCGACGAAATACGCGCTCCAGCCGGCGTCAGGAACCTGCACCGGTACCGAGACCGTGCTGCCACCGGCGAGCGCAATGGGCGTGGCGGTGTAGCGAACGCCGCAGGCATAACGGAAGTCGCGCGCCTGCGGATTGTGTGCGCTCCACAGCTGCATGTGGGTCGGCCGCTTGGATGAGCGTAAGCGGATCTGCGGGGCTTTGCCCGTACGCAACACATCGCTCACCTGCGGTAACGGTGCAGGCGCGTGATAAACGGCGCCAAGGTGTCGACGATGGAGGCGCGGAGGTTGTGCGCGCTATTGGGCAATACGCGCAACGCCTTGCTGCCGGGTAGCGCGTTGTAGAAGAACTGGGTGTTGTCCGGCAGAAAGAAGTCGTCGCCGCTGGCATTGACGATGTACTTGGGTACCGCCAGCCGCTTGCGGTACGGCGTGCGCACATAGCTCAACGGATCCTGCAGCTGCATCAGTTGCGCGAAGGCCGGCGTCTGCAGTTGCGAGGTGATGCCCTGCTTTGCATAGGCGTTGAAGGCAATCGGCCCATTGCCGCCATAGGTGTGGGACATATGCTCCAGCACTGCCGGCATGTTGAGAACGTCGATCACGAACGGCACCACCGCCTCCACGCGCTGATCGGCGATGGTGGCGTGCCAGCTGGCCCAGCCGCGCTTGGAGGCACCGGCGAGGATGAAGCGGTGGATCTGCAAAGGAGCCAATTCGCGCTCGGCCAGGCTCATGGTGCGTGCAATTGCGGCCGCCATCGGCACGTGCAGCGGCATGGTCTTGCGCTGCTGCGGCGCCTTCAGGAACAGCGACCAGCTGTAAGCGACGCTGTCGTCTTCGCGACGTGGAGTGGCATCGCCTCGATAAGTCAGCGCCTGGTTGGGGAGATCGCTGAGCGCGATTACCACGGTGCGCGTGCGTGGCGCCAATACCGCCAGCGCCTCGGGCGTCAACTCGCTGGCCGGCTGCGCTGCGCTGCCATCCAGCGGATGACGCGTGCCGTTGGTTGAGATCAACACGGCGCGTGTGTGCAAGGCATCCTGTGGCACATAGATCGCCACGTCATGCTGCCAGCGTGCCAGCGTGCCAGCGTGCCGGCGTGACCAGTCCTTCGGGCGACCAGTCTTGCGAGGTCGGCAGGTAATCGCGCCGCTCGACACCGGCGACGCTGCTGGTCGCAATGCGTGTGTAGATCAGCGGTTGCTGTTCGATGGCATCGTGGTAACACACCAATGCTTGGCCGAAGCCAATCTCGGGTGCACTCGCGCAGCGCTCCACCGGTGATGCAGCAGAAACGGATGAAGAAGCGTGCGCGACGCCTGCGAAAAGAGTCAGGGACGCCAGCAAAGCGAGGCTGCCGCGGGTCATCGAGCGCATGCATGTTCTCCAGGGGCCGTGCGTTTGTCAGTGTGTTCTGCTGGCCAATCGCGCAGGAAAGGCGTGGACACCCGCCGCGTCGCCTACGTGTCGATGGCACGGTTTGAGCAGGAGCGTACGCGCGGTACTTATCGATACCGAGTACCGCATCTATCGCTGCCGGGCATGGGCTGCGTCAGGGCGATGCTGCGTGCGAAGATTCGATGCGCCGCTTCGCCTACGCAGAACGTGGCTGCTGCGCGGCTCCGTTTGCGGCACGTCTGCCAGGACCAGCGCTAGCTTGCCCATGCACTGCACCGCAACGAGCGAAAGAAGCAGCGGCTGCAGTTCCCATGTCGCGGGCGCACTGCTCAGCGGCGGGGTCCGCGTGGTGCGTGCCGATTCCGAACGTGGTTGCCGCGATGGGCAACCACGCAACGTTGGATGGTGCGCTTACTTGATCCGCCGCACCTTGGCCTGTGTGTTGTAGCCCTCGATCTGCAGATACCACACGCCGACCAGACCCGGCTTGATCTTGACCTTGGGTGCGTCCTTGCGCACGCCGGACAGGCTGGCCGCATCGGTCTGTTCCCACTCCTGACCGTTGGCCAGCGTATAGACGCGCCCTTTCGAAAACCCCTTGAATTCCCCAACGATCGTGCTTTCGATCGGCTCCTTGCTGCCGAAGTCGAAGAAGCCGCGGTTCTTGACGATCACTTCCTGGCGGCCGGCTTCCTTGGCCTGTTCGACCACCACCGCCGCCTCTTTGGCGACCTTGCCCTGCAGCCAGTCGTTGAGCGCGGCCAGTTCACTGGCATTGAGCTTGTCCAGGCCGGCGGCCTTGAATTGCTCGGCACTCATTTGCGACTGCAGATCGCCTTGCACCGCGCGTTGCGCCAGGGCGGGGGCGGCATGCAACGCCAGGGTCAGACAGGCCAGCAAGGGAATGCGGCGCGCGAGCGACATGGACGCCATCCGAGGAAGAAGAGACGGCTAGTGTAGACGCTGTTGGCGCCGGCCGATGCGGCCTACTCCAGCGTGTCGGCGCTGGCGGTTGCCGAGCGGTCGGAGCGGGCCGGCCGGCGGTAAACGAACTCCGGTGCCGGTGCAGCTGCCTCGCGCTCGGCGGTTGCGCGCACCTGTGCATGTGCGGGCGAACGTTCGCACACCGGGTCCAAGGTGGCGGCGTCGCCGCTCAGCGCCAGCGCCTGGCAGCGGCAGCCACCCCAGTCGATCTCGCGCTTGGGGCAGCCCTGGCACACCTCGGGCATCCACGCGGTGCCGCGGAAGCGCACGAACGCCTCGCCGTTGTTCCAGATATCGGCCAGCGAGCGCTCGCGCAGATTGTCGAAGCGCATGCCCTCGATGGTTTCGGCGGCATGGCAGGGCAGCACGTCGCCGCGCGGGGAAATATTGACGAAGCGCTGGCCCCAGCCGCCCATGCAGGGCTTGGGCTGGCGCGCGTAGTAATCGGGAGTGACGAAATCGATTGCCAGACGGTCGCCGACCTCGCGGCGTGCGGTTTCCACCGCGTCGATGGTGGCCATCAGCTGCGCGCGGCTGGGCATGAGCGCAGCGCGATTGCGCAGGCCCCAGCCGTAGTACTGGGTATGCGCCACTTCGATGCGCTCGGCCTGCCATTCCAGCGCGAGCGCGATCATGCCGTGCACGTGCTCGGCGTTATGGCGGTGCAGTACTGCGTTGATCGTCAGCGGCAGGCCGCGCGCGCGGACGGCAGCGGCGAAGCCGCGCTTCTTCGACAAGCTATTGCGATAACCGGCGATGCGGTCGGCCCCGGCTGGATCGACGTCCTGCACGCTCAGCTGCACGTGTTCGAGCCCGGCAGCCTGCAATTGGTCCAGCATCGGCTCGCCGCCAGCGACACCGGAGGTGATCAGGTTGCTGTACAGCCCCAGCGTGCGCGCATGCGCCACCAGCTCGGGCAGATCTTTGCGCAACATCGGTTCGCCACCGGAGAAATGCGCTTGCAGCACACCCATCTCGGCGGCCTGCTCCAGCAGCGAGCGCCAGCCGGCGGTGTCCATTTCCTCGCGCAGCGCCGCCAGCGCGATCGGGTTAGAGCAGTAGGGACAGGCCAACGGGCAACGGTGGGTCAGCTCCAACAAGACCGACAGCGGTGGTGGTGCGAGGCTCATAGCCGCAGCAAGCGTTTTTGATGCAGGGTGTCGGTGAGTTCGATCACGTCGGCTTCGATATCCGCCGCGTCCGTATCGAACTCTGCAGCCAGCTCCTGCGCGATCTGCGCCAGCGAGCGCGTGCCGTCGTAGCGCTGCGCTACCACCAATGCGATCTCGTCCAGCTCGACCACGCGTTCGGGCGCCAGCAGTACCCACTGGTCACGTGCGCGGTCGTGCTGCAGGCGCACGCCTGCACGCAGGGCCGGTTGGCTATCGCGGGAGATACCGCTCACGCCGCAACCTGGCTGGCGTCGCGGTCCGGCACGAAGGCGTCCGGCCACACGATGCCTGGCGTTACGTAGGCCACATGCAATGCATCCAGCTGCGCCCACAGCACCGAGCACTTGAAGTGCAGTGCGGCCTTGACCAGCGCCTGCTTTTCGACCGTATCGGCATGCTGTTTGACGTAATCCAGCGCGAAATCCGAATCGCGTGGCGCTTCGGTCAGGCGATGCTCGAAATAGGCCAACGCTTCGGACGATACGAAGTCGTAATGCTTGAGCATGCCGGCCACGCGCTGGCCGATGATGTTGGGCGCGAACAATTCGGTTAGCGACGAAGCGATCGCTTCGAGCAGGCTTTTTTCCCGTACAAACTGCAGGTACGCCTGCACCGCAAAGCCGGTGCCTGGCAGTAGCGCTCGCCCGGACTCCACCAGCGTGCGGTCCAGGCCGAGCGCGTCGGTGAGATGCAGCCAGCGCGCAATGCCGCCATCGGTGGCGCTATTGCCATCGTGATCGAGGATGCGTTGACGCCAGATCCGCCGCAGCGCCGGGTCTTCCATGCGCGCCAGGATCGCCGCATCCTTCAGCGGAATGCAGCGTTGGTATTCGAAGCGGTTCAAGGCCCAGGCCTGCACTTGTCCGCGGTCGAGCTTGCCATGGTGCAACAGCGCATGGAACGGGTGCTGGTCGTGATACAGACGCGCGCCGATGGCACGCAGGTCTGCTTCCAGTTGGTCGGGGCCGAGCAGGTCGGTCACAGGGCGATCTCCAGGCCGTCGTGCGCAACTTCCCACCCGCTGGCGCGCGCATCGGCGAACTCGGGTGAGTGGGTGTTGAGCACCGGATTGGTGGTGTTGAGATGGATGAAGATCTTGCGCGCCACGTTCAACGGCGCGAACGCAGCGATGGTGCCGTCGGGGCCATCAATGCTCATGTGGCCCATGCGTTGGCCGGTCTTCTGGCTGATGCCGAGCTGCACCATCTCGTCATCGCGCCACAGCGTGCCATCGAAGAACACCAGCTCGGCGCCTTGCAGGCGCGTACGCAAAGCGTCGGTCATTGCAGCGCAGCCCGGGATGTAATGCATGCGGTGCTGGCCATCGTCGATGGTGAGCCCGAGTGTCTCTTCATTGGAGCCAGCCAGATCCCCGCCACTGCGCGATTCCATGAACAACGGCACCTTGCCGGGCACAGAGAACGGCGTAAGCTGCAACCCGCACAGCGCCAACGGCGTCTCCAGTGCGAATGGCTGCCGGCTCACGTACTGCGGGTTGACCGCATCGAAGATTGGGTTTTGCGTGAGCAGGTCCAGCACGCGACTGCTGGCGTGCAGCGAAAATGGTTGGCTTTCACGCATGGACAGCAGTCCGGCGATGTGATCGATCTCGCCGCTGGTCAGCAGCACCGCCTCGATCGGCGAATGCCGCAGTCCCCGCTGCGGCCACAGCGCAGGCGTTGCGAGGATCTGCTGGCGGAAATCGGGTGAGGCGTTGATCAGCACCCAGCGCTCGCCATCTGCACTGACCGCAATGCTGGCCTGGGTACGACGCTGGGCACCATCTGCTTGCTGCCACGCCCGCAGACTCGCGGGGGTGTGGCAATTCCACTGCGGGTGCCCACCGCCGGCCGCCGATCCCAAAACGATGATGCGCATGGAGAACTGTTACCTAATCTGCCGGCGGGTGCCGGTCATGCATCAAGAGAAAGCGCGGCAAGGTGAGCGTGAAGCGTGCAGGATCAAAACTCGCCGGAGACGTAGCAGTTGATTTCGGCGCCACAATTGACTTCACGGACGACAGGCTTCTTCCAGGTCTTCATTCGGCTACCTCGCAGTTGGGAAAAACGTCTCCGGTTGCCGGATGCAACAAGCGACGTAGTCTGAGCATAGGCAGGTGGTCCCGCGCAGTTGTAAAGGGCATGTAAAAAGGTGCGTCGTTACCGATTTCCGTTTGCCGCACGATGCTGCTTTCCGCGCCTGGCGGTTACGAATCAACGCGTTGTCGGGTGAACCTGGCATAAGCCCAGGCGCCGTCGCGCGCACCGATCCTGCCAGTCACACGCGTTGTGAAGAAGGTGACGCGCACGTTACCGTAGTCATCAGCCCTTCGTTGTTGCCCGCCGCCGTGTCCACCGCTGTGCCCCTATCTTCACTCGATCGCCTGCAGGCCTTGCTGCAGCGTCCTGCCGTGGCCTCGGTCGCGCCCGCATTGCGCGATGCCTTGGCGCGGGCCTGGCAGGACCTGCCGCCCACGCAGACCGATAGCGTGCCTTGGGGCTTGCTTGGCGACACCCTGGATGCGCTGGCGTTGTTGTCCGCCGACGAGGCCACCCTGATCGCGGCGTTGCTGTTCGATTTGCCCGCCTTGCGCGGTGCGGTTGCCGACCTGCCGTGGCAACCCGCGGAGCGGCGGGTGGCAGTGGAAGGGTTGTTGGATGGTCTGGATGCGGCCGACCAGGTCTGGGCGCTGCACGCTGGGCGCGAGGCTGGGCGCAACAGCGAGGGGCTGCGGCGGTTGCTGCTTTCCATCATCCACGACTTGCGCGTGGTGCCGGTCCTGCTGGCACGACAGCTGGCGCGCATGCGCGTGGCCGACCGTCACAGCGAAGAACAGCGCCGCGCGCTGGCCCAGCTGACCCGCGACATCCATGCGCCGTTGGCCAACCGGCTGGGCATCTGGCAGGTGAAGTGGGAGCTGGAAGACCTGGCGTTCCGGCATCTGGAGCCGGACACCTATCGCCGCATCGCCCGCGAAGTGGATGAAACCCGCGTGGCGCGCGAGCGCTACCTGGAAGCGGTCAAGCGCACCTTGTCTTCGGCGCTCGCGCAGCAGGGACTGCGTGCAGAGGTGAGCGGGCGACCCAAACACATCTACAGCATCTGGCGGAAGATGCAGAAGAAGCGGCTGTCCTTCGACCAGTTGTACGACATCCGCGCGGTGCGGGTCATGGTCGACGACGTAGCGGCCTGCTACGCCGCGCTGGGCGCGGTGCATTCGCTGTGGACACCGGTGCCCACCGAGTTCGACGACTACATCGCCCGGCCCAAGGCCAACGACTATCGCTCGCTGCATACCGCGGTAGTCGGCCCGGAAGGGCGCACGATCGAAATCCAGATCCGTACCCACGAGATGCACGCCCAGGCCGAACTCGGCGTAGCCGCGCACTGGAAATACAAGGAAGGCGGCAAGGGCGGCGAAAAGGCGTTCGACCGCAAGATTCTATGGATGCGCCAGCTACTGGAGCAGGTGCAGGAGGGCGAGCATGGCGAGCTGGCCGGCGCGCTGGATGCCGAGCTGATCGAAGACCGCGTGTATGCGCTGACGCCCAAGGGCGAGGTGATCGATCTGCCGCAAGGCGCCACCCCGCTGGATTTTGCGTATCACGTGCACACCATGGTCGGGCACCGCTGCCGTGGCGCGCGCGTCAACGACCGCATCGTGCCGCTGACTTACCGGCTGCGCAGCGGCGACCGGGTGGAGATCATGACCGCCAAGGAAGCCGACCCGCGTCGTGACTGGCTGCTGGCATCCAACGGCTTTCTGGCCAGCGGGCGTTCGCGCGACAAGGTGCGCGCCTGGTTTCACAAGCTCGACCGCGCGCGCAATGTGCAGGCGGGCAAGGACTTGCTCGATCGCGAGCTCAAGCGCCTGGGCCTGCAGCATGCCGACCTGAGCGTGGCCACGCGTAAATTCCACGCCGACACCATCGACGATTTGTATATTCAGGTAGCGCTGGGCGATACCGGCCCGAACCAGGTCAGCCGCGCATTGCTGGAAGCCGAGCGCGCCGCCTCGCAGCCGGCGGTACCGGCGCCCCCGCGGCCGACCGCGCGGCGCGATGGGCTGGGTAAATCCAAATTCACCGTACAAGGCGTGGGCAACCTGCTGGTACAGCTGGCGCGGTGCTGCCAGCCGGTGGCCGGCGAGCCGATTGCCGGCTACCTCACCCGCGGCCGTGGCATCACCGTGCACCGCACCGACTGCGCGGCGTTGGCGCGGCTGGCGGCCACCCACCCGCAACGCGTGTTGCCAGTGGAGTGGGGCAAGGCCGGCAGCGGATACGAAGTGGATGTGCAGGTGCGCGCGGTGGATCGCCGCTGGCTGCTCAAGGACATCACCAACCTGATCGCCCAGGAAGACGCGCACGTGCTGGAAATCAATAGCGACAATGTGCGCGACACCGGCAGGGCGCAGTTGCGGTTGCGCTTGAAGGTCAGCGACTACGACCAGCTGTCCGGTCTGCTTGGCAAGCTGGACGCGCTGCCGGGCGTAAGCGAGGTGCGGCGGCTGGGCTGAGTGCGCCACACACCTTGCACGCACCATCGGTTGGAAACACACAGCACATCAGGGGCATGAGTTGTGTTTGCCTGACGATTCCCGATTCCCGATTCCCGATTCCCGATTCCCGATTCCCGATAAAGCCCACACCGTCTTCGCAACACACACCGCTACCATAAGTCGGTGAACGCGTCCCCGTCAGGTCGCGCCAAGGATGGACGCCGCCGCATGTCTCCGCTTCCTCGCTGGGCCAGATCGCCCCGCCTCTGGGCGCCATTGCGCAGTCGTGCGCTCTGTCGCGTGGTGTTGGCACTGTGCGCGTGTCTGTTGCTGACCGTGGTGGTGCTGCGCCAGCCGCTGGCCGATTGGCTGTGGCCGGACACGCGTCTGCAGCAATTGTTGCAGCGGGGCGATGCGGCGTTGGCGCGCGGCCAGCTCAGCGCCGCCAACGGTAGCGGTGCGCGCGAACTGTTCGCCGCCGCACTTGCGCTGGATAGCGACCGTGGAGAAGCCCGTGCCGGGCTCGCGCGGACCGGCGCTGCTGCAGTGGTGCAAGCACGTGCTGCAGTCGCGGCCGGCGATGCTGCAGCAGCGCAGCGTGCGCTGGCGCTGGCAACCGCCCTGGAAGCGCCGCAGGCGCAGATCGCCCCGGTGGGCGCGCGGCTGCGCGCGCTGCAGGCGCGCCGGGTCGGGCTGGATGCCTTGCTGGCGCAGGCGGCGCTTGCCCAGCAGCAAGGCCGTCTGGACGGCACGCCAGACAGCGCGCTGCCGCTGTATCAGCGCATCCTGACCCTGGCGCCGGACCGCACCGACGCACTGGAAGGCCGCGAAGATGCCTTGACCGATCTGTTGGCGCAGGCACGTCACGCATTGGCGCACGATGCGCTCGGCGACGCGTCGGCGTTGCTGGCCGCGGCCAAGCGTTACGACGCCGGGCATGTCGACATGCCGCTGACCGAAGGCCGTTACCACCGCGTGCTGGAACAGCGGCGGCAACGGGCGCAGGCCTTGCTGCGACGTGGCCGCCTGGCCCCGGCCGCGCGCGATTTCAACGCGGTGCTGGCGGCCGAGCCGGACGATGCAGTCGCCCAGCGGGGTCTCGATCAGGTGGCTGGCGAGTACGCCGCACAGGCCGGCCGGCAGGCGGCGGATTTCCACTTCGACGATGCGCTGCAATCGTTGCGGCAGGCGCAGCTCCTGGTGCCCGGCGCCGCGTCGATTGTGCAGGCCGAGCAGGCGATTGCGCGCGCGCGCGATGCTCAGCGCGGCCCAGACGCGGGTTTGTCGCGTGGCACGCGCGAGCGCCGTCTGCGTGCCTTGCTGCAGCGCGTTGCCGATGCCGAAACGCAGCAACACTGGATGACTCCGCCTGGCGCCAGCGCCTACGACGCCGTGCGCGCCGCGCAGGCGCTGGCACCGCGCGATCCGCGTGTGCTGCAGGCCGCCGCGCGCGTGGTACCGGCCAGCCAACGCTGTTTCGAGGACGAGCTGCGCAACAACCGCTTGCGTGCCGCGCGTGGCTGCCTGGATGCCTGGCAGGCGCTGACACCCAATGCCGATGCGCTGGCAGGCGCACGTCGCCGTCTTGCACAACGCTGGGTTGCGGTGGGAAGCGAACGGCTGGGCCAGGAGGACGCGGCATTCGCCCGCCGCGCGCAGGACGAGGCGCACCAGCTGGATCCCGAATTGCCGGAACTGGCCGAGTTCACGCGTCGGGTCAAGGCCGTGGCCGAGCAGCGCTGAGCGATTGCCGGCGGTGTCGGCACCTTCAGCGTGCGCCGAAGCTGCAGCGCAAACCCGCGCGTTCAAGCCGGATGTGGTTGCCCCCCGGACGCAGGGCGCGCTTGCGTTGCACGGCAGGCATGCGGTGCAGCGTCTGAACGAGGACGCGAGGACACGGCGTAATCTGCTACGCGCACTTCTTTCCCCCACCGGGAGAAGGCGCCCCGAAGGGACGGATGATGGCGCAAGCGAGGCCTGCCGATCCGGCGCGATGCTTCGTTAGGCTGATCACACAGCACGGTGCATTGCGTTGCGTGGACCGCCAACACCCTGCACCCGACCGCCTGCTCACTCAGCAATAAACAACGCACGCACGGTATCGCGCGCTGCATCCAGCGAAAAGTGCTCGGCCACGTTGCGCAAGCCGTTGTCGGCCAGGCGCTGCCATAGCGCCGCATCCTGATACAGCCGCACGATCGCATCGGCGAAGGCGTCCGCATCATCGGCCACGCACACGTCCTCGCCATCGTGCAGGTGCATGCCTTCCACCGCGCAGGTGGTACCGACCACCGGCTGGCCGTGCGCCATGCTCAGATTGATCTTGCCTTTCACGCCGGCGCCAAAACGCAGCGGTGCCACCGCAATGCGTGCGCTGTCCATGAATGGAACCAGATCCGGGACGTGACCATGCAACTGCACGCCGGGGCATTCGTCGGCCAACAATTTCAAGGCGTCGGGCAGGTCGGCACCGATGCAGTGGAACACCACATCGGGTAGCTGCGCACGGACCTGCGGAAAGACTGTGCTGATGAACCACTGCACCGCATCCACATTCGGCGGATGACGAAAGCCCCCGACGAACACCAGGTCGCGGCGTTGCGCGAAGCTGTGGCCGCTGCCGGCGACTTCATGCAGGTTGGAAAGCAGAGCCGTGCGGATGGTTGGCGCATCCGCATGCAATTGCGCTTGTTCGGCGGCCGACACCAGCAGGGTGACATCGGTGGCCGCCATGATCTGCAGTTCGCGCAGGCGGGTGCGCTCCGCGCCACGCAGCAGACTGGCATCGCCGGCCAACTCGGCGCCGCGGCGTTCGCGCAGGTAATGCAGATCGACGGTATCGAACAGGGTGCGCGCCTGTGGCGCATATTGCTTGAGTAACGGCAGGCAGGCGTGCGCCACGTGGTGGCGTACCAATAGCACCACCGCAAACCGCGCGCCATGCGTGCGCAGCCAGCTGCCGATGCCTTCGAGAAACGGTGCGTACCAGACTTCGACGCCGAGCTGCTGCAATACCTGGGTGTGGCGCCCTGCGTGTTCGCGGCGGGTCGGCACGAAGACGACATGCGCGCCTTCCTCGCGCAGCAGGCGGATCAGGTTGAACTGCCGCAGCGAGCCGGAATCGCGGTCCGGCTGCGGCACGCACTCGTCCAGGATCAAGACCTGGCGCTGGCCGCGGTGCAGCAGCGCAGGGCTGGGGACGGTGCCGACCGACAACTGTGCTTTCAGCGGCTGCTGCCATTTTTCGGCAAAGACCCCTTGATTGCGCACCTGATAGGCCTTCACCCCGGTACGCGTATCGGTGCCGTTGCTGGTGCCCTCGTCGTGCACCACCACGCTGGCCGGCTGCACCAGCACCTGATATCCGGCCGCGCGGACCGCAAACGCCAGATCGGTATCTTCGTAATACGCCGGCATGTAGCGCCGATCCAGCCCGCCCAGCGTCTGCAACAGCGCCCGCGGCATTGCAATCGCCGCACCCGAGCAGTAGTCCATCGCGCGCACATACGCATAGCGCGGGTCGTCGGCCGACTCGAAGCGCCCGTAGCTCCACGCGCTGCCGTCGTCGAACACCACGCCGCCGGATTCCTGCAGGCGTCCGTCCGGATACAGCAGTTGCGCGCCGACCAGGCCTGCAGCCGGGTGCTGGGCAAAGGTGTCGATCAACCGATCCAGCCAGCCGGGCTGCGGAATGGTGTCGTTGTTGAGCAGCACCACGAAATCGCCACGCGCCAGCGCGATGCCGTCATTGCAGGCGGCGATGAAACCGCCGTTGCTCGCACGCAGGTGATAGTGCAGGCCGGCAATCTGCGGCAGTTGTTCCGCGGTGGCGTCGCTGCTGCCGTCGTCCACGACGATGATTTCCACGTCCACCAGCGGCGGATGCGCTGCCAGCGCACGCAGGCAGGCCAACGTGTGCGCGATGTGGTTGTAGACCGGAATCACCACCGTCACGCGCGGCGTCGTGCTGTGCGGCAGCGCAAACGCAGCGAACGGGGTGGGCTGTGGCAACCATAATGGCGTGCCGAGCGCGACCGGCGGCGCTTGCGTATGCACGCGAATACGCTGCCAGGTGGCGCGCCAGCCGCGCGTGCGCATGCTGGACACGCTGCGGTGGATCAGGCCGAGGACGCGATTGAAAAGATAGCGCGCATCGGCCAAAGACATCGACATTGCGTTGGAACTCCAGCGTGGTATGGCAGTGGAACGTGGCAAGCAGGGCGCGGGTGGAGGCAATCGGTGCGTCTGCCCGCGCAGTGTACGAGCCGTGCCAGCTGCTGCCGAGAACAGGTCGCGCCAAGCGAAGCTGCATCGGCAGTTTGTTAGCCGCGCTTAACGGTCGACGGGTCCGGTGGGTCACAGCCACGACAGCGCTGCGCTAGACTCGCCGGACTCTACATTCTCGCATCCCTGTGCCCCGACGCCACGACAACGACGCTCCCGACGATTTCGAGGACGATACCCACGAGCAAGGCTCCCGCTGGCAACGCAGACTCATCGTCTGGGGATTTGCCGCGTTCGCGCTGGCGCTCGGTTTCCTGATTCCCTATACGGTGTATCTGAACAAGCAGGTCACCCAGCGCTTCGGCGAGCTGCGTTGGCAGATCCCGACCCGCGTGTACGGCCGGCCGTTGGTGCTGGTGCCCGGCACCGCGCTGGATGCGGCCACTCTGAAGACCGAGCTGGATGCAGCGTCCTACCGTGACGATGGTCAGGCGAAGTTGCCGGGCACCTATCAGCAGGACGGTAGCCGCTTCACCATCGCCAGCCGCGGCTATAACGATGTGGATGGACGTGTGCCAGCGCGCCGTATCGACGTCAGCCTGGCCGGCGGGCGCGTGGCCACGCTACGCGACGCCAGCGACCGCAAAGCGCTCAAAAGCGCACGTCTGGACCCGGCGCGCATTGCCACGCTGTACGGGCAAAAGCAGGAAGAGCGCCGTCTGGTGCGCATGGAAGAAGTGCCGGAGCTGCTGGTCACCGGCCTGCAGGCAGTGGAAGACCGCGACTTCAACCGCCACCACGGCATCGATCTGAGCGGCATGGTGCGTGCGGCCTGGATCATGGCGCGTTCCGGTGGCCAGGTTCGCCAGGGTGGCAGTACGCTGACCCAGCAGCTGGCACGCAGCGGCCTGCTCGGCATCGGCAAGGAACAGACGCTCACGCGCAAGTTCAACGAGATTCTGTACGCGGTGATCATGGAGGCGCGCTACGACAAGCGCACCATCCTGGAGGCCTATCTCAACCAGGTGTATCTGGGCCAGCGCGGTGGCCAGGCGATCCACGGTGTGTCCTCGGGCGCCGAGCTGTGGTTCGGCCGCGAGCTCAACTCGATGACCACCGAGCAGATCGCGTTGTTGATCGGGCTGGTCAAGGGGCCGTCGTACTACGACCCGCGCCGTAATCCGGAACGCGCGCTGGACCGGCGCAATTTCGTGCTCGGCAAGCTGCACGAAAACAGGCTGATCGACGACGCCGAGTTCAAGCGCGCGCTGGCTGCGCCGTTGGGCGTGCCCACCGAACCCGGTCTGGTCGCGGCCAACCGCTTCCCGGCGTATGTGGATCTGGTGCGACGCCAGCTGGCACACGATTACCCGGAAGGCGTGCTGCAAGGCGCCGGCATGAGCGTGCTCACCGGTATGTCGCCGTCTGCGCAGGCGTATGCCGAAGGGGCAGTGAACGGCACCATCAAGCGGCTGGACAACAAGAAGCGCCCACCGCTGCAGGCGGGCCTGGTGCTCACCGACGTGCATAACGGTGATGTGCTGGCGGTGGTCGGCAGCCGCGATGTGGCCAAGCCCGGCTTCAATCGCGCGGTGGAAGCGCAGCGGCAGGTGGGTTCGTTGCTCAAGCCGTTCGTCTACATGCTGGCCTTGGCCTCGCCGGACCGCTGGGCGCTGTCCAGTTGGGTCGACGATTCGCCGGTCACCGTGCAGCTCGGCCGCGGCAAGACCTGGTCGCCGGGCAATTCCGACAACCGCAGTCACGGCACGGTGCGTCTGGTCGATGCGCTGGCGCATTCCTACAACCAGGCCACGGTGCGGGTGGGCATGCAGGTCGGTGCAGACCGCATCGCGCAGCTGATCCAGGTCTTGGCCGGGATCAAGGCCGAGCCCAATCCGGCGTTGATCCTGGGCACCACCGACCAGAGCCCATATGGCATGGCGCAGCTGTATCAATTCCTGGCGGCGGGCGGCGAGATCCAGCCGCTGCACGCGGTGCGCGGCGTGCTCGACCCGCAAGGCAAGTTGCTCAAACGGTACGACAAGACCCCGGCACCGGCCCAGGAGGGCGATTCGGTCGCCGCCAACCTGATCAGCATCGGCTTGCAGCAAGTCGTCAGCGGCGGCACCGCGCGCCAGCTCATGGGCGATGGCCTGGGACGCCTGTCGCCGGCCGGCAAGACCGGCACCTCCAACGACGGTCGCGACAGCTGGTATGCCGGCTACACCGGCGACCATCTGGCAGTGATCTGGATGGGCAACGACCAGAACGCCGAGACCGGCCTGTATGGCGCCACCGGTGCGATGCGGGTGTGGTCGAGCATCTTCGCCCGTCTGCCGAGTGCGCCGTTGAAGGTCAGCGGCAAGGGACTGGATTGGCAGTGGGTGGATGCCAGCGGTGTCGGCGTGACCGACCCCGGTTGCCCGGGCGCGCGCCAGTTCCCGTTCGTGGTCGGTTTCACGCCGGCCTACGCCCCGTGCGCCGGCAATGCCCCGTCGATCGAAGCAGCGTCCGGCGAAGCGGCCGCACCTGCCGAACAATCCAGCGGCGGTGGCTGGCGCCGCTTCTTCGGTCTTGAAAAGAAGCCCGAACAACCCGCCACGGCGCCTGCCACGGCGCCACCCGCGCATTGATTGGAGTGACCCTATGAACCGAATGCACCGTTTGCTCGCCCTGAGCGGCGTCCTGGCCGCGCTCACTGCCTGCGTCAGCGCACCGCCGCCGCCGCCGCCGCCGGTGGACCCGACCACGCCGACCCAGCGCCTGTTGCTGATCGAACGCGAAGCCGGCGTGGACGACACCGAACTGTCGGTGCAGCCGCTGCGCGATCCACAGGTGGATGATTTGCGCGAGACCGCCAAGAGCAAGCGCCAGGCCGGCGATCTGGCCGGCGCCGCTGCGGCCCTGGATCAGGCGCTCGGCCTGGTGTCGGGCGACCCGGCGGTGCTGCAGGAGCGCGCCGAAGTGTCCGTGCTGCAGGCCGACTGGCCGGCGGCCGAGCGCTTCGCCAAGCAGGCGATCGAGCTTGGCTCCAAGACCGGTCCGCTGTGCCGCCGGCATTGGGCCACCATCGAGCAGTCGCGGCTGGCGCGGGGCGAGAAGGAAAACGCTGCGTCGGCCAAGACCCAGATCGCCGGTTGCACGGTGCCGGGCGTGAAGCGTTACTGAGACCGGCATCCGGCATCCGGCATCCGGCATCCGGCAATGCGCACCGCGTGCCGGCATCCCGCTGACGGAATCGCCTCTGGCGTGAGGCGGTTGTCGGAGACGCTGTGCAGGCAGCGCGCCTGCTCCTGACAGCACTCCCGCACGCACACCCAGGCCTGCATCACCGCGCACGCGCTAGGCTGTGGCGCTTCCCGTCCGCTTTCCGCTTGGTCTCATGTCCCAACTTGCCACTGCCAGCATCGAAGCGCTCAGCGAGGGCGGGGCGCTTGCGCGTCAGCTCGACGCCTTCGCGCCACGTGCTGCGCAGTTGCGGCTGACCGGGGCCATCGCCGAGGCGTTCGAGCAGCGCGACGTATTGCTGGCAGAGGCCGGCACCGGCACCGGCAAGACGTACGCCTATCTGGTGCCGGCGCTGCTGTCCGGGCTCAAGACCATCGTCTCCACCGGCACGCGCGCGCTGCAGGACCAGTTGTTCCATCGCGATCTGCCGCGTGTGCGCGCCGCGCTGGGCGTGGGGCTGCGCAGCGCGTTGCTGAAGGGGCGCGCCAACTATTTGTGCAAATACCGCACACAGCAGGCGCGTGGCGAACCGCGCTTTGCCACGCCCGAACAGGTCTCGCAGTTCCAGCGCATCGTGGCCTGGAGCGGGCGCACCCAGTTCGGCGACATGTCCGAGCTCGACGCCTTGCCGGACGACTCGCCACTGTTGCCGCTGGTGACCTCCACCGTCGACAACTGCCTGGGCACCGACTGCCCGTTCTACAGCGAATGCTTCGTGGTGCAGGCGCGCCAGCGCGCACAGGCGGCCGATCTGGTGGTGGTCAACCACCATCTGCTGCTGGCCGATCTGGCGCTCAAGCAGGAAGGCTTCGGTGAAATCCTGCCGGGTGCGCAGGCCTTCATCATCGACGAGGCGCATCAGCTGCCGGAGCTGGCAGCCAATTTCTTCGGCGAAAGTTTTGGCATGCGGCCTTGGCAGGAACTGGCGCGCGATTGCATGGTCGAAGCGCGCCTGGTCGCTGGTGCGCAAGCCAGTCTGCAGGCACCGATCCTGGCCCTGGACGAGGCCTTGCGCAGCCTGCGCGCCGGCATGGAAGGGCTGCCGCCGCGCGGCACGCAATGGCGTGCGCTGGCCAAACCGCAGGTGCGCGAAGGGTTTGATGCCGTGCTGTCGTCACTGGCGCGGTTGGGCGAATCGCTGCTGCCATTGCGCGAGGCCTCCCCCGGCTTCGATGGCTGCACGGCGCGTGCGCAGGAGGCGTTGAATCGCCTGTCGCGGTGGTTGGGCGAGGACCTGCCGGTGGCCGATTTTGCGCAGGATCTGCCCGAAGAGTCGGTCGACAACGACGTGCTCTGGTATGAGCTCAGCCCGCGCGGCTTCCGCTGCCAGCGCACGCCGCTGGATGTGTCCGGCCCGTTGCGCGACCACCGCGAAAAATCGCATGCGGCCTGGGTGTTCACCTCGGCCACGCTGGCGGTGGGCGGTGAGTTCGATCACATCGCGCAGCGTCTGGGCTTGAGCGATCCGGTGACCTTGCTGCAACCCAGCCCGTTCGACTGGGCGCGTCAGGCATTGTGCTACTTGCCGCCGAATCTGCCCGATCCGGCCGCACGCGGTTTCGGCACCGCGCTGATCGGCGCGCTGACACCGGTGCTGGACGCCTCCAACGGCCGCGCGTTTTTGCTGTTCGCCTCGCATCGCGCGCTGCGCGAAGCGGCCGAGGCCTTGCGCGGCGCACCGTGGCCGTTGTTCGTGCAGGGTGAGGCGCCGCGTGCGACCTTGCTGCAGCGCTTTCGCGATTCCGGCAACGGCGTGTTGCTCGGCTCGGCCAGTTTCCGCGAGGGCGTTGACGTGGTCGGCGATGCCTTGAGCGTGGTGGTGATCGACAAGTTGCCGTTCGCCGCGCCCGACGACCCGGTGTTCGAAGCGCGCCTGGATGCGATCCGCCGCGAGGGCGGCAACCCGTTCCGCGACGAGCAATTGCCGCAGGCGGTGATCGCGCTCAAGCAGGGCGTGGGGCGGCTGATCCGCAGCGAAACCGACCGTGGGGTGCTGGTGCTGTGCGACCCGCGGTTGGTGAACAAAAGCTACGGCCGCACCTTCATGAAATCGCTGCCGCCGTTTGCACGCACGCAGGCCATTGCCGATGTGCAGGCGTTTTTTGGCGTTGAAGAGGCAGTGGGCGACAATGGCGTGCGCGCGTTGCCGGTCGGCGACGATCGATCTTCTTCCTTCTGACTGCGGCCTGCCATGAACGTCCTCGCATTCGAGACCTCCACCGAAGCCTGTTCCGTCGCCTTGCATGTCGACGGTCGCGTGATCGAGCGCTTCGAACTGGCGCCGCGTCGCCATGCCGAACTGGCGCTGCCATGGGCCGAGCAGCTATTGGCTGAGGCAGGCATCGCGCGGCGTCAGCTCGATGCGATTGCGGTCGGCCGAGGGCCCGGTGCCTTCACCGGCGTGCGTCTGGCGATCGGCATCGCGCAAGGCATTGCGCTGGGCCTGGATCTGCCGGTCCTGGCGGTGTCCACGCTGCAGGTCCTCGCGCTGCGCGCGCCTGCCGACGCAACGCATGTCCTGTCCTGCATCGATGCACGCATGGGCGAGGTGTATGCCGGTGTCTTCGCGCGCAATGGCGACACGCTGCTGGAACTGGCGCCGGAAGTGGTGTGCGCACCGGACACGCTCGTGCTGCCCGAGATGGCGGTGCGGATGGCCGGTGTCGGCACCGGTCTGGTGGCTGCCGATGCGCTGCTGCAGCAACGTTTTGCCGCGCGCTTGAGCAGTGTCGATGCAACCGCGCTCCCGCATGCCGCCGATCTGCTCACGCTCGCGGTGCCTGCATTGCTGCGCGGCGAAGGCATCGCGCCGGAGCGGATCGCGCCGGCCTACCTGCGCGACAACGTCGCACTCACCCTGGTCGAGCAACAGGCCGCCCGCGCGGCGAAGGCGGCTGGCGCGACGCCATGACCGAGGCTGCCCAGCGCGCCCGTTTTCGCGGGTGCCTGCTTGGTCTGGCGGTCGGCGATGCGCTGGCGTTGCGCATGCTGCTCTCGATACGCAAACGATGACGCATTGAGTGCGCCGCCGGATGGATGCGTACGCCGTTGCACGTCACGTACCGGACAGCGCGAGGATCGTGTCCGTCGCCGCAACCGCGTGTCG
Source organism: Xanthomonas bromi (assembly GCF_900092025.1). Taxonomy (GTDB): domain Bacteria; phylum Pseudomonadota; class Gammaproteobacteria; order Xanthomonadales; family Xanthomonadaceae; genus Xanthomonas; species Xanthomonas bromi. The sequence continues at coordinate 21,215 of NZ_FLTX01000018.1, read as the reverse complement.
ATGTATCGCCATTTTCCGGCATGGTCAGGGCTGCTTGCCAAGCCGCCGCGCGCTGCGCAACCAATCTGGAGGCGTAGCGTCAGCGATCGTCGTGCAACTCGCCGCCGGGCAGGAACAACCAGGTGCGCGTCACCTGCAGGATGTCCACATCGTCCTTGGTCTTGGGCAGCGGCGGGAACGGCTGTGCCAGCTGCACCACGCGCAACGCGGCATCGTCCAGCAACGGAACGCCGCTGGAGACCAACACGCGGCTGCTTTCCACACTGCCGTCGCGGCGTACGCCCACGCTGATGACCACCTTGCCGCCCAGCCGGCGGCGGCGTGCGTCGTCCGGATAATTCAGATTTCCCACGCGCTCGGCGCGGTCCACCCAGGCGCGCAGATAATTGGCATAGGCGTATTCGCGGGTACTGGCAGAGACGAACTTGCGGTTCGGGCGCTTGGCGTATTGTTCCGAACGCAGATGCACCTCGGCCGCCAGTCGGGCCATTTCTGCATCGCGCTGCACGCGTTGCGCATCGGTGGGAGTGAGCGGGTCGGTCTGCGGATTCGGTTGCGGTGTCGGCACGGCCTGCTCGCCGCGACGGCTGCTCACCACGCGTGTCTGGGTCGGCTCCGGGGCCTGCACGCTGGTGGCGCGCTGCGCCTGCGGCGCCAGGCCGGTGCGATCCTGCGGCACTACGCCTGGCTGGCTGTCGCGCGGGCGCTGCGCGGTGTCGTGGTCGCCGCCGCCCTGCTGGTTGGCCTGGGCCAGGAAGTCGGCCTGCTTGGGCGTCAGCGGCGTGCTGGTCTGGCTGAAGATCACGTCCAGGGTCGGAACCAGCGGCGCATCCTTGCTGACCGCAAAACCCACGCCCAGAATCAGCGCGCCGTGCAGCAACAGCGAGATCGCCAGCGTGGTGGTCAGCCGCCGGCGTTCGTCCATCGCTGGCGGCAGGGACGCGGCCGGACTCATTGCGCGGCGCCGGCCTCGATCGCATCGAACAGCAGCCCGGCGATGTTCAAGCCGAACTGCGCATCCAGCTCGCGCACGCAGGTGGGGCTGGTGACGTTGACTTCGGTCAGGTAATCGCCGATCACGTCCAGGCCGACGAAGCGCATGCCGCGCCGGCGCATTTCCGGGCCCACCTGCGCGGCGATCCAGCGGTCGTGCTCGGACAGCGGGCGGCCTTCGCCGCGGCCGCCGGCGGCCAGGTTGCCGCGGAACTCGTCGCCCTGCGGGATGCGCGCCAGGCAATAGTCCACCGGCTCGCCGTCCACCAGCAGGATGCGCTTGTCGCCGGCGGTGATGTCCGGGATGAAGCGCTGTGCCAGGGTCAGCTTGCGATTGCCGTCTGTCAGTGTTTCCAGGATCACGTTGAGGTTGGGGTCGCCGGTACCGCTGCGGAAGATCGAACGCCCGCCCATGCCGTCCAGCGGCTTGAGCACCGCCTGGCCGTGTTCCAGTACGAAGGCTTTCAGTGCGGCCGCATCGCGGCTGACCAGGGTCGGCGGGCAGCACTGCGGGAACAGCAGTGCGGCCAGTTTCTCGTTGTAGTCGCGCAGGCCCTGCGGGTCGTTGACGATCTGCGCGCCGGCGCGCTGCGCCACGCTCAGCACCTGGGTGTCGTAGACAAATTCCGCATCCACCGGCGGGTCCTTGCGCATCAGCACCACCTGGCCGGGTCCGAACGCCAGTTCGGCGAACTCGCCCAGCGTGAACCAGTCGGTCTTGTCGTCGCGCACGCTCAGCGGCGCGACCTGTGCCACCGCGCGGCCTTCGCGCAGGCTGAGCCCGCCCGGACGCACGTAATGCAGGCGGTGACCACGGCGCTGGGCTTCCAGCAACATGGCAAACGTGGTGTCTTTGGCGATCTTGATGGAGGCGATGGGATCCATCACCACAACGACGTCGAGCGACATGGGACTAAACCTTTCGAACAGGCTGCCGATGGTAACTTCAAGCGATGGGTGATGGCGCGCCCGTTGGGTCGTAGTGCGCGACTCGCCGGCCGGGAGGCACCCAGACGTAGTCGGAACGTCCGCCTGGCGGGGCCCCGGCAATGCGCCCTTGACAGTCGATGCCGGTCTTGGGATATACATGCAGTTTCGCAGCGACGTCGGAAGGGATGAAGCGTCGCGCGCCCGGGGATATTTGCATGAGTGACAACATTGCTGCGGGTGGGGAACTCGCAGGACTGAAGGTGATGGTCATCGATGATTCGAAAACCATTCGCCGCACCGCCGAAACGCTACTGAAGCGGGAAGGGTGTGAAGTAGTGACAGCAACGGATGGTTTCGAGGCACTGGCCAAAATTGCGGACCAGCAACCTCAGATCATTTTTGTCGACATCATGATGCCGCGCCTGGATGGGTACCAGACGTGCGCGTTGATCAAGGGCAACCAGCTCTTCAAATCGACGCCGGTGATCATGTTGTCGTCCAAGGATGGCCTGTTCGACAAGGCGCGCGGCCGTATCGTCGGCTCCGAGCAATATCTGACCAAGCCGTTCACCCGTGAAGAACTACTGAGCGCGATCCGCACGTACGTCCACGCCTGACCAGGGGGAAAGGCAACATGGCTCGAATTATATTGATCGAGGACTCGCCTACCGATCGGGCAGTCTTCAGTCAATGGCTGGAAAAAGCTGGCCATACGGTCGTCGCCACCGACAACGCCGAAACGGGACTTGAGCTGATTCGCAGCCAGGCGCCCGATCTTGTGTTGATGGATGTGGTGCTGCCCGGTATGAGCGGCTTCCAGGCAACGCGTGCACTCGCGCGCGACCAGGCCACCAAGGACATCCCCGTGATGCTGGTCAGTACCAAGGGGATGGAAACGGACAAGGCCTGGGGTTTGCGACAAGGTGCCAGCGACTACATCGTCAAGCCGCCGCGCGAAGACGATCTGATCGCGCGCATCAGACAATTGGTGCGTTGATGCGCTCTCCATTCGACATTCTCGAAGACTACGAGCGTCGTAGTCTTGCGCACGCCACGCCGCTGCCGGAACGCCAGTTCTCCGCAGACATCTGGCGCGGCGTGGGTTATCGCGTCGGTACCCGGCGATTGGTCTCGGATTTTCGCGAAGTGGCGGAAATCGTGCCGATGCCGCCGGTCACCCCGGTGCCGGGCGCACAGCCCTGGCTGCTGGGCGTGGGCAACCTGCGCGGCAATCTGTTCCCGGTGATCGATCTGAAGCAGTTCCTGGAGGGCCGTCGCACGGTGCTGCAGGAAGGCCAGCGTGTGTTGATCATGCGTCAGAGCGGCGGCGACGTCGCGCTGACCATCGATGAGTTGTACGGCCAGCGCAGCTTCGAACAGTCCCAGGCGGTCGAACCCGGCGAGTTGGCCCAGGGCCGCTACGCCCACTTCATCGATCGTGCTTACCGCAACGAGACGCAGGACTGGGGTGTGTTCTCCCTGGCGTTGCTGTCGCGCACTCCTGAATTCCGGCAGGCCGCGGCCTAAGCCGCGACCCCGCCACGTCATACAGATCGAGGTCGAACCATGAGTACCGCCCCGGACGCCCGCAAGACCAACAAGCTCGGCAGCGTCAGCACCAGCTTCTGGCTTGGCTTGCTGGTGTTGTCGATGATCGTGTTTGGCGCCAACACCGGCGTCGCGACTTGGCAGGGCAGTCGTCTTGCCGGTGCCGGCACCGGCGCGGCCGACTTGCAGGTGCTCTCGCAGCAGCTGGCCAACCAGGGTCGCGAAGCGGTCTCCGGTGACGCCAAGGCGTTCGTTGCCTTCAAGGAAACCAAAAGCCGCATCGACAGCACGGTCAGCGAGCTGGATGGTCGCTACGGTCGGGAAAGCTCGGTCGCCAGTCCGATGGCTCAACTCAAGGCCACTTGGGTCCCGCTCAACAAGAATGCCGATCAGATCATCGCCAGCGAGCCGGCGGTGCTGGCGCTTGCGGGCAATGCCAAGCGCTTCTCCGACAATGTGCCGCAGCTGCAGGCGCAGTTGAACGAAGTGGTGCGCGCCATGACGGTCAGCGGCGCGCCGGCCGCACAGATCTACAACACCTTGCAGCAGGTCGTGGTGGCCGGAACCATGGCCCGTCGCGTGACCGAAATCCGCGCCGGCGAGGACAATGCCGCCGCGTCCGGCGATGCGCTGGCACGCGACTCGGTGGTGTTCACGCAGATGCTCGAAGGCCTGCGCGCAGGTAACGCGGAACTCGACATCGTCGCGGTCCGCAACCCGGCCGCGTTGTCGGCGCTTGAGCAGTCGCAGGCGCAGTGGACGACGATGAAGAAGGACGTCGACGCCATCCTCGCCAGTTCGCGCAACCTGTTCGCCGCGCAGTCCTCGGCCGCTGCGCTGACGGCTGGCTCCGGCAAGATGCTCGAGGACAGCAAGAAGCTGTTCGATGCCTTCTCCGCGTTCGGTTCGGTGCGCGACACGCGCCTGTTCCCGAACTTCTGGCTGGGCGTGGTGTCCGGTCTGGTCGCGCTGCTGGCGATCATCGGCTTCGTGTGGAGCTCGGTGCGCGTGCGGACCCGCGAGCAGGATGTGCGCTACCAGTCGCAGGTGGAATTCAACAGCCGCAACCAGCAGGCGATCATGCGGTTGCTGGACGAAATCAGTTCGCTCGGTGAGGGCGACCTGACCGTGAAAGCCTCGGTGACCGAGGACATGACCGGCGCGATCGCAGACGCGATCAACTACGCCGTGGACGAACTGCGCCACCTGGTGACCACCATCAACGACACCTCGGCGAAGGTGGCGGTGTCGACCCAGGAAACCCAGGCCACGGCGATGCAGCTGGCCGAAGCGGCCGGCCAGCAGGCCAACCAGATCACCACCGCCTCCGAGCGCATCAGCGAAATCGCCGCCAGCATCGAACAGGTGTCGCGCAACTCCACCGAGTCGGCCGAAGTGGCGCAGCGTTCGGTGGTCATCGCTGCCGAGGGTGCGGGCGTGGTGCGCGAGACGATTCAGGGCATGGACCAGATCCGCGACCAGATCCAGGAAACCTCCAAGCGTATCAAGCGGCTGGGCGAATCCTCGCAGGAGATCGGCTCGATCGTGGAACTGATCAACGACATTTCCGAGCAGACCAACATCCTGGCGCTCAACGCCGCGGTGCAGGCCGCATCGGCCGGCGAAGCCGGTCGTGGTTTCGCTGTGGTGGCCGACGAAGTGCAGCGCCTGGCCGAACGCACCTCCGGTGCGACGCGACGCATCGAAGGTCTGGTGCAGACCATTCAGGCCGACACCAACGAGGCGGTCAGCTCGATGGAGCAGACCACTTCCGAAGTGGTGTCCGGCGCGCGCCTGGCCGAAGACGCCGGTACCGCGCTGACCGAAATCGAGCGCGTGTCCAACGCCTTGAACAACCTGATCAAGAACATCTCCATCGCCGCGCACCAGCAGTCGGCTGCGGCGACGGATATCACACAGACCATGGGCGTGATCCGACAGATCACCAGCCAGACCTCGCAGGGTGCGGAGCAGACGGCCGAGTCGATCGGCAACCTGGCTCAGCTCGCTGCCGATCTGCGCCGTTCGGTCGCCGACTTCAAGCTGCCGGCGTGACCACGACGCGGAACGGGAAAGGATCAGCAGATGGCGCGTAGTCGCATTACGTCGATGCAGGAAATGACCGGTAGCCGCGCGAGCGGTGTGCCGGCCGTCGTCAGGGGGCTGCAATGAGTGCGCTTCGCGATGCGATGAGCCACGCCGCACTGGGCTGGGTCAAGCCAGAGCTGGACGAGACCTTGCGCCAGGCGCGCAACGAGATCGAGTACTTCGCCGAAGAACCGTCCGACACCAGTCGGATGCGGTTCTGCGCCGGTTACCTGCACCAGGTGCAGGGCACCTTGCGCATGGTCGAGCTATACGCGCCGGCCATGGTGGCCGAAGAACTCGAGTTGCTGGCCCAGGCCGTGCAGGCCGGCGAGGTTGCCGACCGCGACGAAGCCTGCGCCATGCTGATGCGCGGTACCGTGCTGCTGCCCGATTATCTGGAGCGCTTGCAGAACGGTCACCGCGACATTCCGATCGTGTTGTTGCCGCTGCTCAATGAGATTCGCGCCACCCGTGGCCAGCCGGGTCTCAACGAAAGCGTGTTGTTCGCGTTCGATCCGCAGGCCGGTGTCGCCACCGAGGCCGAGCTGGATCACGCACGCGGCAGCTTGAGCGGGCGCAATCGCGAATTGCTCGACACCGTCGGCAATGCGGTCAAGGAAGAATTGCTGCGCGTCAAGGACGCGCTGGACCTGCATCTGCGTACCGGTGGCGACATCGCCGAGCTGCAGGCCCAGGTCAAGGATCTGGGCAGCGTCGCCGACACCCTGGGCATGATGGGCCTGGGCGTGGCGCGCAATGTGGTCGTGCAGCAACGCGATGCGTTGGCGCGTGTGGTCGATGGCCAAGTCCAGATGGACGAAAGCGTGCTGCTGGATATCGCCGGCGCGTTGCTGTATGTGGATGCCTCGCTGGACGACCAGGTCGCCAGCCTCGGCGCCGACCCAGGCGACGGCACCGGTGCCAGCGGCAGTGCCACTTCCTCGGAAGTGCGTCGCACGGTCGATGTGCTGGCGCAGGAAGCGATCGCCAACTTCGGCGCGGCGCGTGAGCATTTCGTCGCCTTCATCGAAACCAACTGGGACCACGCCCGTCTGGCCGACGTGCCGCACCTGCTCGGCGAAGTTGGCGGTGCCTTGCGCATTCTCGAATTGCCGCAGGCCGCCGATTATCTGGAAGGTGTGCGTCGCTATGTCGATCTGGAATTGATCGGCAAGCAGCGCGTGCCCAGCGGCCGCCAGCTGGATACCCTGGCCGATGCGATGGCCAGCCTGGAGTACTACCTGGAAGCCCTGCGCGAGCGCCGTCCCGGCCGCGAAGAGATTCTGGACATCACCCGCAACAGCCTGGAAACGCTGCGTTATTGGCCGCTGCCGTCGGGCCAGCTGTCCGATCTGCCGGTCGGTGCGGATCAGCCGGGTAGCGCGTTCGAGCCGCAGCCGGTGGCCGCTGTGCCGTTGCAGCAGGCCGACACGCCGCACGCCGCCAACGATGCTGCGCCCATCCCGTCGCTGGAATGGGCCAACGACACCGTGGTCGAAACGCGGTTCGCCGCCAGCAGGGTGCACGACACCGGCGCTGCCGCGACCGACACGATGTTCTCGTTCGACCCGGTGGCTGCCGAGGAAACCGTGTCCGGGCAGTCGCATGTGCCGTTCACCGTGGCGCCGCTGGATCTATCCGACGATGGCGCGCAGGCGCCTGGCGCCTGGCAGCTGGAAACCACCGAGCAGGCCGCGCCGATCGCCATCGTCGCGTTCGACCCGGTGTCGGCCGAGCAGGATGGCAGCGAGGCCGCGCAGGTCAGCTATACCGTGGACCTGAGCGCGCTGGAGCAGGAACACGCTGCCGAGCCAGTGGTTGCCGAGGACGCGCCGTTGCAGATCGAGCAGATCGATCTGCTGGGCGATGCCGATCAGACCGAAGCGCCGTTGGATTTCATCGCCGAAAACGCGGCGTGGCGCGCGCAGACCAGCATCGAAGATGCGTTCTCGCCGCTCCCCATTCCGCGGCAGGAACTGGACGACCCGTTCGTCGAATCCGCGCAAGAGCCGCAGGACGTTCCGTCCGAAGCAGCATCCGACGCGGGCGCACCCCGCGTGCAACACGCGGTGGTCAGCGAGTTCGAACTCGACGACGCATCCGCTGCGTTCCTGGCCCAGCTCGACGCGGCTGCCGCGCAGTTCGATGTGGAGCGCCCGCAGGCGCCGACAACCGCAGCCGATGCTGAAACCGCGCAGGCACCATCGGAAGCTGTATCCAGCGACAGTGCCCAGGCCGCGAGCGCTGCCGATGCCGGCATTTTCGGAGGCTTCGGCGACAGCGATATCGACGACGATATCCGCGACGTCTTCCTGGAAGAATTCGACGAAGAACTGGTCAACCTGGGCCAACTGTTGCCGGCGTGGCGCGCTGCACCTGCCAGCCCGGAGAACCTGCGCACGATCCGCCGCGTCTTCCACACCTTGAAGGGCAGCGGGCGTCTGGTTGGTGCCAGCGTGCTCGGCGAGTTCAGTTGGAAGATCGAGAGCATGCTCAACCGCGTGCTCGATCATTCGCGACCGGCCAGCCCGGCGGTTGTGGCGATGGTCGAACTGGCCTACGACGTGCTGCCGCAATTCAACGCCGCGCTCCGCAACCAGTGCCGCATCAACGCCGATCTGCCTGAAATCCAGGCCATTGCCGAGCGCGTTGCCGCAGGCGAAGAGGTCTACTACGTGCCCGCAGCCGCGGCGCCGGTGGCGGCTGCCGTCGCGATTCCGGCAACGGCAGGCGTTTTTGCCGCCAGCGGTGGTGGAACCCCGGCCTCGGTGGACAGCGTGCTGCGCGAGATCCTGGAAGCCGAGGTCGCCACGCATCTGGACACGGTGAACGGGTGGTTGCAGGCCAGCCAGGCCGAACCGCAGCTAGCGACCGAAGAATTGCTGCGTGCCGTGCACACGATGAGTGGCGCCTTCGCGATGACCGACGTGCCGGAAATCACCTTGGTGACCACGCCGGCCGAAAGCTACGTCAAGCGTTTGCTGGCCGCTGCGGTGACGCCGTCGGCGGACGGGCTCGATGCAATCGCCGCCACCGCTGCCGCCATTGCCACCACGGTGACTGCGCTACGCGACGATGCGCCGTTGATTCCGTCGTTCGCCCCGTTGACCGAGCGCTTGCGCGTGCTTGTAGACAGCTTGCCGGAAGCGCAGTGGCCGCCGCAGGTGTTCCTGGACGAGCTGGACGATATCGACGCGCCAAGCGATACGGTGGGCGACAGCGATGCCGCGGTCGAGCTGACCGGTGCGCAGGATCTTTCGCAGTATCTGGACGCCCGTGCCCTACCGTCCGACGCGCCCGCACAGACGCCAAACGGCGAAGACGCACAGCCGCAGTCGGTCGACGCGCCGATTGCAGTGGACGAGCTGGCCGAGGCAGAAGCCGAACACGATTCGGCGCTCGCACTGGACGCACCTGCATCGCATGCGGTCGACGATGCCAGTCGCGCTGCCTCGCACGAGCACATCGACGCATTTTCCGAAGCTGGCCATGCATCGAGCGACGAGGCGCTGCTCCCGGTTGCCGCGTCCGAGCAGCTCGCCGACACGCTGCATGTCGATGCCACACAGCACGAACAGGCAGGCCTGGCCGCATCGCAGGGCACCGATGCGCACGACACGTCGGCCGACGAGCCGCTGGTCGGAGCCGATGCCTGGGACGCGACCGAGCTGCAACATGCGCAGGCCGCATCGTACGACCACGCTGTCGAGGCGCCGAATGCGGCATCCGCTGACGGCGTTTCCAGCGCGCATGACGCCACCGCGAACGGCTTGCTTGCTGACGCCACCGTGGCGGTAGACGAACTGGCCGATGCAGAAGCCGCAGTGGGCGAGACGCAGACGCTGGCTGCGGCCGATACCGAACAGGTAACGGACACGCAGGCGCACCACGCAATGACGCACGACGGGCAGTTTGCAGCGAGCGCTGACGACGCGGTCGAGAGCATCGACGCGCTGGAAGCCGTGCATGCAGACACAGCCTTGGCTGAACATGCCAACGCAACGAACGCGGAAGCGTGGACACCGGAAACAGAAGCGCTGGACAGCGTGCCGACCGCTCAGGACGGCCATGCAGGCGATCAGGTCGGCGACGAACGCGCGGATACGCAGCAACACTCCGGCGAACAGACCGCAGACGAGGCGGTGCAGCACAGCGACGCAACACTGCCGCACGCTGGCCAGACGCATGCGGACCAACAGCAGCACGCCGAAGAAGCCGCGCAGCTGGGCGAGCATGCAGACGTGGAAGCGCACGCCGCTTCGAAGCAGCAGCTGGATTCGGGCGAGTCCGCCGCTTCGGACGCGCAGCAGCACGCAGGCGAGCAGGTGCAGTCGGAGCAGGACGTCGACTCCAGCGAGCAACGGCAGACGGGCACGCACTCCTACGCACACGCGGGCGAAGCCGAGCACGCGACGGAACACGAGCGCGCCGAGGCCGAGCAGTCCGACGCACAGCACTCCGGAGCTGGGCATGCTGGAGCCGATCACGCCGACGCGCATCATGCGGAGGCCGACAGCGCGCACACCGAGCAGGCCGACACCGAAGCCATGCCCGATCACACCGTCGAATCGGTGCAGGCCTTCGAAATGGCGCATGCAGCCGATCAGGTCGAGGAGGCGGGCGATCCGCAGTCCGACACCGCGCCGGAATTGCACGATGCACAGGCCGTGACGTCCGACGACGTGGCGCACGCCGATGAGCATGCCGTGGTCGATGCGAGTGCCGTGGCCGAGCACGCAGAACATGTCGAACGCGCAGCGCAAACGGAAGCCAGCGACCAGGCCGACGCCGATCAGTACGCCGATCACGCCGCAGATCACCACGCAGCCGCCAGCGAGCACGACGCCAGCGACCACGGCGCAGTCGAGCCGGAAGACACCACCACCGCGGCCTTCAGCGCGCCGGTGGAAGAGGCTGCGCGTGCCGATACCGCAAGCAACGATATCGGCGCCGCGTTCGATATCGGCCCGCTCAACTTCGATCAGCTCGACGGCGAACTGGTCGACATCTTCGTCGAGGAAGGCCGCGACCTGCTGGACCATTGCGATGGCCTGATCGCCCGCATGCGCGAAATGCCGGAAGACCGCGATGTCCTCAACGGACTGCAGCGCGATCTGCACACGCTCAAGGGCGGTGCGCGCATGGCCGGCATCAACGCCATCGGCGACCTCGGTCACGCGATCGAATCGCTGCTCGAAGCCGTGGCGGCCAACCGTACCGATATCGATCGCGACGACGTGCGTCTGTTCGAGCGTGGCTTCGACCGGTTGCATCAGTTGCTGACCCGTACCGGCATGCACCGCGCGGTGGCAATGCCCACCGACCTGGTGGAAGCCTTCGAAACCCGCACCCGTGGCCGCGATGCCGCCCCGCCCAGCGAGGCCGATGTCCGCGCGATCGCCAAGGCGTCGGTGGAGCCGGCGCCGCTGTCGGCACCGATTCCGGTGGACGGCCAGAGCGAAGAAGACTTCCTGCCGCGCGTGCAGCAGGAGCAGGTGCGCGTGCGCGCCGACCTGCTCGACCGTCTGGTCAACCACGCCGGCGAAGTGGCGATCTACCGCTCGCGCCTGGAGCAGCAGTTGGGCGCGTTCCGCGGCGCCATGGGCGAACTGGATCGCACCAACGCGCGTTTGCGCGATCAGTTGCGGCGTCTGGATCTGGAAACCGAAGCGCAGATCGTGGCGCGTTATCAGCGCGAACAGGACCAGGGCGATCGCACCTTCGATCCGCTGGAACTGGACCGCTTCTCCACCTTGCAGCAGCTCAGCCGCGCGTTGAACGAATCGGCGGCCGACTTGGGCGGTCTGCAGGGTGTGCTGGAAGACCTCTCGCGTCAGTACGACGGCTTGCTGCAACAGCAGTCGCGCGTCAGCTCCGAGCTGCAGGACGGCCTGATGCGCGCGCGCATGGTGCCGTTCGACGGTCTGGTGCCGCGTCTGCGTCGTGTGGTGCGTCAGGCGGCCACCGATACCGGCAAGCACGTGCATCTGGTGCTGGAAGGCACCCAGGGCGAACTGGATCGCAACGTGCTCGATCGCATGGTCGCGCCGCTGGAACACATGCTGCGCAACTCGGTGGCGCACGGGCTGGAAACGCCCGAGCAACGTCGGGATGCGGGCAAGCCGGAAGAAGGCAGCATCGCGATCCGTCTGCGCCGCGAAGGCTCGGAACTCGTGCTGGAAGTGGCCGACGACGGCGCCGGGCTGGACCGCGAGGCGATCCGTCATCGCGGCGAGCAGCGCGGCCTGATCGAGCCGGGCCAGGAGCTCAGCGAGGCCGAACTGGATGGCCTGATCTTCGCCTCCGGCTTCAGCACCTCCGAGCAGGTCAGCCAACTGGCCGGCCGTGGCGTGGGCATGGACGTGGTGCGCAACGAAGTGCGTCAGCTCGGCGGCTCGGTGGATATCCACTCTGTCCGCGGCCAGGGCGTCACCTTCACCCTGCGCCTGCCGCAGACGCTGGCGGTCACCCAGGCGGTGTTCGTGCGCATCGGCGAGACCACCTTCGCGGTGCCGGTGGGGTCGGTCAGCGGTATCGGTCGTATCTCGCGCACCCGTTACGAGTCGGGTGAGGGCGGTTACCACTACGCCGGCGAAGAGTACGTGCTGCACGACCTGGGCTCGTTGGTCGGACAGCCGGTTGCGCGTGCCGATGGCCAGGCGCAGGTGCCGTTGCTGCTGGTGCGTGCGGGCGACCTGCGCGCGGCAGTGGCGATCGACCAGGTACTGGGCAACCGCGAAATCGTGGTCAAGCCGGTGGGCCTGCAGATCGCCTCGGTGCCGGGTATCTATGGCGCCACCATTACCGGCGATGGCCGCGTGGTGGTGATTCTGGACGTCGCCCCGCTGGTACGTCGCTACCTCAGCCAGCCGGCACGTCCGACACTGGAAACGCAGGCTGCAGCGCAGCGTCAGGTGCCGCTGGTGATGGTGGTCGACGATTCGCTGACCATGCGCAAGGTCACCAGCCGCGTGCTGGAACGCCACAACCTGGACGTCACCACCGCACGCGACGGTGTCGAGGCGCTGGAACTGCTCGAAGAGCGCGTGCCCGACCTGATGCTGCTGGATATCGAAATGCCGCGCATGGACGGTTACGAACTGGCGACCGCGATGCGTGCCGACCCGCGCTTCAAGGCGGTGCCGATCGTGATGATCACCTCGCGCAGTGGCGAGAAGCATCGCCAGCGCGCCTTCGAGATCGGCGTGCAGCGCTATCTGGGCAAGCCTTACCAAGAGTTGGATCTGATGCGAAACGTGTATGACCTGCTGGGGATCGCCCGTGTCCGAGACTAATGGCGCAATGGGAACGCCGGTCGCCCTGCTGGGCCGGCCGGGTGAGGCGCGCGAGCGCCTGCGCGAAGCGCTGGGTCTGGCCGGTGCGCAGGTGGTGCTGGAAGACGAGCCTTCGGCGGTCGACGTGCAGATGCTGCGCGATGCCGAGCCGGTGGCGGTGCTGGTCGCACTCGAGCCGTCGATCGAAGACGCACTCGAAGCGCTGGAGCCGGCCTTCAACATGCCTGGCGTCACGGTGATCTTCGACGAGGCCGAGCTGACCGTGCGGCGCGAAGGCTGGGAAGCGCAGCGCTGGGTGCGCCATCTGGCCGCCAAACTGCACGGCCACGCCGACGTCCTGCCGCCGGGCACCGAAAGCGAACCGGCGCTGCAGCCCGAGCCGGGTCTGGCGCTGGCTCCGCGCCAGCACTCGGACCTGCAGCTGGATCAACATCTGGAAGCGGCCGCGCATGCGTTCGAAAGCGTGCCCAGCGATGCCTTGTTCGCACGTGTATCCGCGCATGACGCTGCGCCAGCCACTGTGGAAAAACCGGGTCTGAGCCTGGGCGATTCCAGCACCTGGGGCTTGGTGGACGACGTGGCCGTGGTAGTGCGCCCGCGCGCCGAACCGGGTATGGCCGCGCTGTCGACCGGTGGATTGTCGTTGGTGGATATGGAGCACAGCGGCAACGGCAGCGTCACCGGGGTGGTGTTGGTGATGGCCGGCATCGGCGGGCCGGATGCGATCCGCCGCCTGCTGTCGGCATTGCCGCCGGAATTCCCGCGTGCGGTGCTGGTGCGCATGACCCTGGATGGCGGCCAATACGGCAACCTGGTACGGCAGATGGGGCGTGTCTCCGCATTGCCGGTCGAACTGGGCGAAGCGGGGCAGGCGATCGCACCGGGCAAGGTGTATGTGCTCTCCGACGAGGTCGGCGTGCAACAGCATTCTGGCGCGCTGGCGTTCGTGACGCAGACCGACGCGGCCGGGCTGATCGCCGCGCTGCCGCCGGCCGACAGTGCGGTGCTGATGCTCAGCGGTGCCAACGAGGCACTGGTGGAAGCATCGCTGGCATTGGCGGAGCAGGGCGGCTGGTTGGCCGGGCAATCCACCGACGGTTGTTACGACCCCGCGGCCGCAGCACGTCTGGCGCGGCGAGGCATTCTGACCGGCGATCCTGCGCAGTTGGCGCGGGCGCTGGCACAACGTTGGCCGGCATAAGCCGGGCGCTCCCTTTCGAATCGGAATCATGCGATGAGCTACGCCAATAACGACGAAATCCGCGGCGTCCTGATCCAGGCCGGCAGCGAGCGCGTGCTGCTGCCGAACGCGACGGTGGCCGAGGTGATGTCGCGCGTGGCGGTCGAGCCGCTGCCGGATATGCCGCGCTGGGTGGTGGGACGTATCGACTGGTACGGCTGGAAAGTCCCGCTGCTGTCGTTCGCGCGCCTCAGCGGCATGGGCGAAGAGCCCACCGCGGTCAACAACAAGGTCATCGTGTTGAAGGCGTTGGGCGGCAATCCGGCGTTGCCGTATTTCGCGCTGCTGACCGCCTCGTTCCCGCAGCTGATTTCGGTGCCGCGCGATGGCCTGCTGGCCGACGCATCGGAAGACGCGCTGCCCGACGGCGTGCATATGCGCGTGCTGCTGGGCGAGCAAAGCGCTTTGTTGCCGAACCTGGACGCCATCGAAGCGCAGGTCGGTCAGGCATTTGCGGCCGCTGCCGCCTGAGAGCGGTTGCACCCACTGCGCTTGCCGACAGGCGGGCGCAGTCGCCCCATGCAGTGGATGGCGTTTCGTCCTGAGTAATCGGCAGCGAAGGCGTTGCTCGCAGCCGGACGCTCCATCTCCCGCACCGGATGACGCACTGCTTTTCGGAGATGGCTTGTGGGGCGTGATCTCCATGCATCGGCCGGATGCACATTGCAGCGAGATGGCACGCATGTGTGAGGTGCGGCGGTCATGAGTCTTCCGGTCTTCGCGCCTGTCCAGCATAGCGGCGGCGTGGTGCTGTGCGATCTGGCCGTGGTCGACCCGGCTGCAATGGCCGACTACCACACGCGTAACCGCGCGCATCTGGCCGATGCGATGCCGCTGCGGCCGCCTGCGTTCTATACCGTCGAGGGTTGGCGCCGCCTGTGTATCGCGTACCGCAGCGCGGTGCCCGGCGAACGTGAGTTGCAACTGGTGTTGCTGCAGGACGAGCAGGTGATCGGCACCACCGGGTTCACCCAGATCCAGCGCGGTGCCTTCCAGGCCTGCCACATGGGCTACGGCCTGGACGCTGCGCTGCAGGGGCGTGGTTTGATCCACTGGGCAGCGACGCAAGGAATGGCATTTGCGTTCGGCCCGCTCGGCCTGCATCGGGTAATGGCGCAATACGTTCCGGAGAATCTGCGCAGTGGGCGCGTGCTGCAGCGGTTGGGCTTTCAGATCGAAGGCTACGCGCGGCGCTACCTGCAGTTGAACGGCCATTGGCGTGACCATGTGCTGACCAGCAAGTTGCGCGAGGACGATACGACTGGCCAAGGCGCTGTCGGTCGTCCGCCGGCTTCAGGGTAAGGCGCTCAAGGTCTCGAGCCATAGTTGATCGCTGGAAAGACTGCTGTCTTGCGCAAGCTCGATGTGCGTTGGCCAGCCACGTTGCGTGAGTTGATCGCGCAACTGCATCACCCAGCTCCGCACTGCCGCCGCATTCGGCATGGCAGCCGTGATGCGGATCGTGACCGGTGCCTGCTTGCCGTCACACGCGGCGTAGCCCGCAAGCCACTCGCGTGGCGATGTGGAGAGCGTCAGCGACGTAGTGCGGTGTGTCTTGCTGCGCGTGTCTTCATCGCGCTGCGGCTGCGCCGGTCTGGTAGCGGTCGTGCCGGCCGGTTGCGGCGACGCGGTTTCGCGATCTGTTTGGGGCTGCGGTTTGCCGACCTGCCGCTCCCGTTCGAGCGCAGTTGCAGCCGTTTGCGCCGCGAGCGGCGCCGCACCGGATAGCGGTATTTCGTTCGTCGGCGCGTTCGCAGCCGTGCGCTCGACGCGCAAGGCCTGCTCCAGCGACGGTGCCGGTAAAACGATCGGCGTCGTCGCAGGCACTGCTGCACGCTTGGCCGGTAACGGTGTAGGTGCGCCGCTGTCCGTGCCGGCCGCGAGCGCGCAACGGTTGTGCACGGATCCGCGCACGACAACGCCGCAATGAGGTTTATCCGCACGCGGCGCTGCCGCATGATGGAAGGCTAGTGCCGCATTGTGCGGCCGCTCGTTTCCATCATGGAGTTGCCCACATGATTCAGCGTCGTCACTTCCTCAAGAGCGCCACGTTAGGCGCGATCGCTTCCGGGCTCGCTGGCTGGGGCGCCCGCGCGCACGCCGCGATGGGCGCCACGCCAGCCGTGCGTCCGTCGGCACTGCCGCGTGGTGCGGCGCGGGTGATTTCCACCTGGGACTTCGGCGTTGCCGCCAATCAGGAGGCGTGGAAGGTTCTCAGCAGCGGCGGTATCGCGCTGGATGCGGTGGAAGCGGGCGTGCGCGTGCCGGAAGCGGACCCGACCAATCACACGGTTGGACTGGGCGGTTATCCGGACCGCGATGGGCGGGTGACGCTGGACGCCTGCATCATGGACCACCTGGGCAATTGCGGCGCGGTGGCGTCGCTGGAAGATGTGGTGCATGCCATTTCGGTGGCGCGCGCGGTGATGGAGAAAACGCCGCACGTGATGTTGGTCGGCGATGGTGCGCGTCAGTTCGCGTTAGCGCAGGGCTTCCCGAAAACCAAGTTGCTGACCCCGAGCTCGGAAGCGGCCTGGAAGGAATGGTTGAAGACGTCGAAGTATTCGCCGGAAGCCAATGTCGAAAACCGCGCCTGGCGCGATGCCAAGTTGCCGGGTGGCAAGGACAATCACGACACCATCGGCATGCTGGCGCTGGATACGCACGGCAATCTGTCCGGTGCATGCACGACCAGCGGCATGGCGTGGAAAATGCATGGGCGTGTGGGCGACAGCCCGATCATCGGTGCTGGCTTGTACGTGGACAACGAAGTGGGCGGCGCGACCTCGACCGGCGTGGGCGAAGAGGTGATCCGCAATGTCGGCAGTTTTGCGGTGGTGGAAATGATGCGGCAGGGCAAGTCGCCAGCCGATGCGTGCCGCGAGGTGGTGATGCGGCTGATCCGCCGCAAGCCGGAATTGACGCGGACCTTGCAGGTCGGGTTCCTGGCGATGAACAAGCGCGGCGAAGTGGGTGCGTTCGCGATCCAGAAGGGCTTCAGTTACGCGGTGTGCGATGCGCAGCGGCAGGATCTGCTGGTGCCTGGTGAGAGCCATTACACCAGCGAGCCGGCGGCATGAGCGCATTAGGTCTTGAAGTGGCGGCCGATTCGGTGGCCTCGGCGTTGGCCGCGCAAGCAGGCGGGGCGATGCGCGTGGAACTGTGCGGCGGACTCGATGGCGGTGGGCTGACGCCGTCGTTCGGCACCTTGGCGGTGGTGCGCGAGCGTTTGCGGATTCCGCTGCATGTGCTGATTCGTCCGCGCGTGGGCGACTTCGTGTTCGACGCTGCAGAGGTTGAGGTGATGCGCCGCGATGTGGAGCAATGCGTGCGGCTTGGGTGCAATGGCGTGGTGCTGGGCGCGCTGGACCGGCATGGGCAGGTCGATCTGGCCACGATGCGTGTGTTGATCGAGGCAGCGGGGTCATTGGGTGTGACGTTTCATCGTGCGATCGATGTCAGTGCCGACCCGTCGCGCGTGCTGGAAGATGCGATCGCGCTGGGCTGTGAGCGGGTGCTGACCTCGGGTGGACGTGCGAGTGCGCTGGAGGGAATCGACACCATCGCCGCGTTGGTGCAGCAGGCAGGGGAGCGCATCGACGTCATGCCCGGTGCCGGACTCTCCGAGTACAACCTTCGCAGCGTACGGCAGCACACCGGCGCCCACGAATTTCATGCTTCGGCGCGTTGCGTGATTGCCGCCCAGGTGCCGTCGCCGCACCCGTATATCCGCGATCTGGGAGGGGACTATCAGCGGACCGATATCGTGCGGGTACAACGGATGGTGGATGCGTTGCAGCAAGATTGAAACGCGCGCAACGGGTCGTTTCGTCCGGGTAGACGCTGCTCGACTTGCTCCGGCACGGAGGGCGCTGCTCGGCTCGCCGCTCTGCATGTCGGGTTTTCCGCTACAGCTGGCGTGAAGGTTCCGAGATCGTTTGCCGTTCGCTATCGGCGTCGTCGCTGACCTGCTCGGGAATGTGCAGCGTGAAAGAGGGAAAGCGTGCCCGGTCTTCCGGGTGTGCATCGACAATCAGTTCCCGGGTCTTCCACATCTGGACTGCCTTGGCCAGCGTCGCTGCGTCGAGCTGGCTTCCTTCGTGATAAACGTACTGGCCGAGATCATTGACGATGCCCAGATGCGCGCTCTTCTGCGCCTTCCAGTTGCTGACGTCCGTGTAGTGGCGGCTCAAGCCTTCCTGCGTCCGATCCTGGATTCTGGGGGAGGGGCCTGCCATGTCGCTTACCCGTGCCAGGAAATGGCGATCCCTGCTTTCTTTCAGCATTTTTTCCAGTGCCGGAATCTGACCGAAGGTGGTGGGAATTCCGGGCGGGCGCTTGTCTGGAAGATAGGATGGGGCGCCTTCCAGAAAGGGATTTCTTTCCTCATCAATGACCGTGCTCAGCATGGACTGGGCGGTGTCTTCGATGCGTTCGAGCGCAACCTTGTGCAGTTCGAGCGCAACCTTGTGCAGGAGTTCGGTTGTGGTCACCGAGGAGGATGCGCTGGCTCGATTGCCGGCAACAGGGGGCAATGGAACTGGAGTGGCCGTGCCAGCCCGCTCTGGTTCGGCGGGCGCAATCGGACGATGCTGGTCGAGTTGCGCTTGTAAATGCGGCGGCACCAGGATGATGCAACTGGCAGGTAATCCGGCAATCGACGGGTGCAGCGACCGCAGATTTTCGCAGCCTCGCAGATCGAGTTCTTCGAGTTGCGTCAGGCTGTGAATGTCCAGCGGCAGCGTGCGCAGGTTGCTGCAGTCTTTCAGGTTCAGTCGCTTCAATGGCGCAGTGCCGCCTAAAATCGGCGGGTAGTTGCCCAGGGCAGTGCAGCCTTGCAGATCCAGTTCCTCCAGCTTTGGCATTCGATGGATGGCCGGAGCAAGGGTGGACAGCGGCGAATTGCGTACCTGTAGCCTTTTCAGGTTTTGCAGGCCGGTGATGGAAGCCGGGAGCGACCTGATCCCGGTCTGTTCCAACTGCAGGCTCTGCAGGTTGACCAACCCCTCGTGCTCGCCGGAGACATTGGTGCTCGCCAAGCGTTCGGGAAGTTGCTTCAATTCCGGGCAGTCGAGGATGGAAATCTCGCGCAATCGGCTGAGGGTTGAGATGGATGCAGGCAGCGATCGAAGCGGATTGCGTGCAAGCGTAAGGGTTTCCAGGCCCGCGAATTGCTGCATCTCGGCGGGAAGCTCCATCAACCCTGCCGCATCGATCGTCATGTGCTGCAGATGAGAAAGACGATATGCCTGCTCCGGAAATTGTGGAAGCGGAACTGAGCGCAGTTCCAGCGATACCCGTTCCCCGAGGGCTGCGTCCTCCAGCATGTCCGCTGTCGCCTTCAGCGCCAGGTCTGTCCTTGTTGGGGCCGCCGGGTTGTCGCTGTTGGCCTGGCGCCATGCGTCGTGCCAATGGGTGCGGTCTGCATGGTAGTGTCGTTGCCATTGCGACAAGACGTCGCTGTAAGGGCGAAGCGCTGTGGAGCGCCGGAATGGTGGAGCGCCCACGGCGGGGTCCACCGGGGGGGGCACCGGCCGCAAGGTTTGCGAACCTGCGGTCACGGAATGAAAGCGAGAGCGTTCTATGTCGCTGAGCCGTGGCAGTTGCGGCGTCTGCGAAGGCGCTTCAGGCGCCTCGTTCATCCGCGCGGCGCTGACCGATCCGCTGTGGGGCAAAGGGCGCGCGGATGTGGTTGGTCGGCTGGAGGTCTCGGCAGAGGCAGACGTTGCTGGCGGACGACCAGACCGATAGCCAGGCACATATCTGATCAGCCCGCCGAGCATGCCTCTAGGGCGCTGGGGGGCGGAGTGTGCGGGTGGGTCATTGCGCCCGAGCGCATTTGAATGGGACCCGGTCTGCTCCGGCAGTTCCACAGGCGTGCCGGTCAGGCGTGGTTGATCGACGCGTCGCATCGCGTTCCTCGTCTTGGCTGTCGCTCACTGAAGATGATCGGCATGCAACGTGACTGGCGAATTCCCAGGGGCGAAGCCATCGCCATCGCGACGAAGGATCGGCGGCGTGGCCGCATGCCGTTGTACAGCTCGGACGAGCCGGCGGCATGCGCACATCAGGATTCGAGGTAACTGCCGATTCGATGGTCTCGGCGTTGGCCGCGCAAGAAGGCGGTGCGATGCGCGTGGATCTGTGCGGCGGACTCGATGGCGGTGGGCTGAGACCGTCGTTCGGCACGTCGGCGGTGGTGCGCGAGCGCTTGCGGATCCGGCTGTATGTGCTGATTCGTCCGCGCGTGGGCGACGTCGTGTTCGACGCTGCCGAAGTTGAGTGATGCGCCGCGACGTGGGGCAGTGCATGCGGCTTGGGTCTCATGGGGTGGTGCTCGGTGCGCTGGACCGGCATGGGCAGGCCGATCTGGCGACGATGCGCGTGTTGAGTCAGGTGGCAGGGTCGTTGGGTGTGACGTTTCATCGTGCGCTCGATGTCAGTGCCGCCCCGTCGCACGTGCTGGGCTGTGAGCGGGTGCCGACCTCGGGTGGACGCGCGAGTGCGCCGGAGGCAAGCGACGCCATTGCAGCCTTGGTACGTCAGGCCGGCGTCCGGATCAGCATCATGTCGGGTGCAGGCGTGTCGGAACGCTCGGAATGCACGGTGCTGGCGCTGCGGGCCCACACCGGCGCGCACGCGTTTGTTGTGTCGTCACGCGGGCCGGTTGCAGCGCAGATGCATGCGCCACATGCCTACATCAGCGATCTGGGTAGCGACCATCAACGCACCGATGTGGCGCGCGTGCGGCGGATTCTGCGGTTGTTGTACGAGACCGCAGCGTGAGGTGTTTTTTGGATAGGCGCGTTCCCGGCCAGTTTGCTTAGCTGCTGGAGCAACGTGTGATCGGTCAACACAAAGCTGTCATCCGGAACACCGTCATGCCGATTTGATGATTACTGCGTTGGCGCATGTGCAGAGCGGCTAAGAGCCGCTAACAAAACCCTTGAATTTTGTTGAGTCGGCGGCCTCATTGTCGACATGACACGTCGCAAAGAGATCCCTATTGCGCTGTGGAAGCGCATCGAGCCACTGATTCCGCAGGTCAAGCCATCCCCCAAAGGTGGACGACCTCGTGTCAGTGATCAGCAGGCCCTCAACGGCATCGTCTATGTGCTGCG
>NZ_FLTX01000006.1 GCF_900092025.1 Xanthomonas bromi | reverse complement strand
GCATCTGCAACGCGCGCAGGTCGGCGCCGTGGTTGAGCAGATGGGTGGCAAAACTGTGGCGCAGCCCATGCGGGCTGACCGTCGCCGGGTCGATGCCGGCCACCGCCGCGTAGCGTTTGACCAAGGCCCAGAAGTGCTGCCGGCTGAGCGGTTGGCGGGCGGCATCGATGAACAACGGCACCTGCCCGTCCACCGGCGCCACCGGCTTGTTCGCGGCCAGCAGCGAGCGCGCCTCGCGCAGGTAACGCTCCAACCAGTGCTGGGATTCCTCGCCCAGCGGCACCAGCCGGTCCTTGCTGCCCTTGCCGGTCACCCGCAACACGCCCTGACGCAAATTCACCCCGACCGCCGGCAGGTTGACCAGCTCACTCACACGCAGGCCCGCGGCGTACATCAGCTCCAGCATGGCGCGGTCGCGCAGGCCCAGCGGGGCGTCCACGTCGGGCGCAGCCAGCAGCGCCTCGATCTGGCTTTCGGTCAACGCCTTGGGCAGCGAGCGCGGCAGCTGTGGCGGGTCGATCAGGGCCGTGGGGTCGTCGCTGCGCACGCCATCGCGCAGGCACAGCCCGTAGAACGCACGCAAGGTCGACAACAGCCGCGCCGTGCTGCGTGGGGAGTAATTCGCCTGGGCACGCCAGCGTAAATAGTCGAACAACGCGGCGCGATTGATACCAGGCAGGCCACCGCCCTTGCCGTCGCGCCAGCGCGCGAGCCCTTCCAGATCGCGCCGATAGCTTTCCAGCGTCTGCCGCGCCACGCCTTGCTCGGCCCAAAACCGGTCGAGGAAGCGTTCGATCACCGTGGCATCGGCGGCCGGCACCGGCGGCAATTGGCGGGCAAGTTGACGGCGTTCGGCGGGGCTGCTGGCAGACATCCTCACAGCATAAAACGTGGCGCGCGTTTTGAGCGCCGCTGCACTGCAAGTCGCATGCGGCTTGATGTGGTGCGTTGGGCGGTGGTGCAAGTGCGCGGTGCATCGTTGTTAAGCGTCGCTAGCACGCATCGGCCGCAGGCGCTAAGGCAACCCGGAACGGGACGCCGGAGATGCAGCGTCAACACGACCGTGCGTTGGCGCCATGGGGAGTGGATTCCGGGCATGGGATCCGCACCATCGAACACCATTACGCCCCCGCCGTTGCGCCAGCATTGCGTTGATGGTGGATCGATCTATCCAATGCGTCAGCGCGAGCGCCAGAGCGCGGCTACCGCAGCGCGGCGTTGCGCCGCGCTTGGCGGCCGTTATGCTCGTGGCATGACCGCAATCCCTTCGCCTCGCGTTGAGCGCGCGCCTGCCCTGGTGGGCTGGCGGCTGCTGGGGCTGTGCTACGACGCCTGGCCGGTGCTGGCGCTGTCGATGCTCATCTCCACCGCGTTCACGCTGGGCTTTACGCTTGCCGGGCACCCGGCGCGCGAAAACATCGCGCCTTTCAGCGGCTGGCAATGGCTGTTGTGGCTGTGCTGCTGGATCGCCGCCGGGGTGTACGCCACCGTGAGTTGGCGCCGCGGCGGGCAGACGCTGGGCATGCGCCCATGGCGACTGCGCCTGATCGATCCACAGGCCTCATGGCGTGCGCTGTGGATCCGCTACGCGGTCGGCACCTTGTCGCTGGGGCTGGCCGGGATAGGATTCTGGTGGGCGTGGCTGGATCGCGATCGGCTGACCTGGCACGACCGCGCAAGCGGGACCAGGCTGCAACGCATTTCCAGACCGCCGCGCTGACAGGCGATCACGGCGCGGCACGCGTCAGGTGACACTGCGTGCCGGCACGACGATGCGGCCTTCCAGTCCGCGCCACCTGTTTGGACCCGACGCACACATCGCGCTCAGCGCCCAGGCCGAGTGCAGCCCCCCCCATCCTGCCTGGCCGATGCTTCCTTCCCTGGCCGGCCACGGACTCTGAAAGCGCCCAACCGACCACGTAAAGCAGCACGAACGCTGGTGTCGCAAACCACACGGATGTCACCACGTAGGGGAGCCAGCCGAACACAGGCTCAAGACCTACAGCCGAAGTCAACACCATCTGCGGCAAGACCGGCACTTGTTCCCACACCAGCCGGTTTTGTCGTTGACCTACGGCGCGTGCGCCAACCGCTGCCACTGTCCGATCAGGCCTGCGCAAGGCACACACATCGCCAGTCCGCTCAGCTTGGTCGCCTCATGCCGCCTAGATCCTCGGTCGTCGTGCTGCCCATTGCGGATCAATCCCGCACAGGCACGCACATGCGTCACCCGAGCCAGCTCGCCGTCGCATGACGCTTTAGGGAATCTCTGAACAACTCGTGGCGTTGCGAGCAAACTTGGGATTTCGCTTGATCGCGGCGGTCGCTCATTCTGCGAATCAAGGACTTGCGCGTTATGGAGGCTGCCCGAGGTACTGATCGGATGCTAGCGAAACAGTTGTTCAGAGGTTCCTTAGCTGCTTCGCCGCCGGAACAACCACGCCGACACCCCCAGCATCACCATCGGCGGCAGCGCGTAGGCGATGCGGTAGTCCAGCTTGAGCGCGCCGGCCATGCGGCCAAAGAACAGCTGCAATAGCCAGAAGCCCAGCGCGAACAGGATGCCCAGGAACAAGCGCTTGCCCAGACCGCCGCTACGCAGCGAACCGAACGAGAACGGAATGGCCGCCATGCAGAGCGCCAGCACGTTGACCGGATAGAACCAACGGCTCCAATACTGATCTTCGTAGTCGCGCGCATCCAGCCCGTTGCGGCGACGGTATTCGATGCTCTTCTCCAGATCGCGGGCAGACAGGTTGCGCGGCTTGGCAAGCCCGGCCGCCAGTGCTGCCGGGCTCAACTGCGATTGCCAGGGCAATTCCGGGAAGGTCTCGCGCTGCACCGAGCGTTCCTGGAAGGTGTCGCGACGCACCTGGCGCAAGGTCCAGCGGCCATCGCGATGTTCGGCCACGGCTGCATAGGTCAGTTGCTGCATCCGGCCGGCGGTGTCCAGGTGGTACAGGCGCACGTCGTGCAAG
Organism: Xanthomonas bromi; assembly: GCF_900092025.1. Lineage (GTDB taxonomy): Bacteria > Pseudomonadota > Gammaproteobacteria > Xanthomonadales > Xanthomonadaceae > Xanthomonas > Xanthomonas bromi. Next base: position 82,804 of record NZ_FLTX01000006.1, on the reverse strand, counting down.
GCCAGCGCGGTGCCGCCGCTGTCGAGCAATTTTTCTTCGCCGCTCAGTGCATTGAGGAAGGTGTCGCCCTCGCGTGCCCACAGACCGGAATAACGCGCCATGGCCATGTCGCTGTTGTAACGGGCGCTGGTCTTGAGCGTATCGGCCTGGTTCTGCGCCCACGGCCCGATGGTCTCGCCGCTGATCACCATGGTGGCGGTCAGCAAGGCCATCGCAGCGACCACCGAGGCGGACATGCGCTTGCGCGACACGCCCAGCGCGCGCAATGCGGTCAGTTCCGAGGTGGCCGCCAGTTGCCCCAGGCCCATCAACGCGCCGATCACCGCAGCGGTGGGGAACAAGGTGTAGGCACGGCGCGGCACCGTGTAGGCCACATACGCCACGACATGGCCGAAGGTGTAGCTGCCCTGACCGATGTTCTTGGCCTCGCTGGCGAAGGCATTGACCAGATCCAGCCCCAGCAGCACCGCCCAGGTCAGCAGCACGGTGGACACCACCACGCGGCCGACATACCAATCATGGACCCGCGGCATCAGCCTCATGCGCGTGCCCTCGGCCGACGCACGCGGCCATCGCGCGCATACGCCCACACCGCCACTGACAGCAGCGGCAGCGTCAGCCACCACAGGCCCAGCGCCGCCGGGGTCTTGCCGTTGGCGATCCACTGGGTGCCGACGATCATCAGATTGGTGCCCACCATGTAGGCCAGGAACGCCAACATGATCCGTCCATAGCGCTGTTGCCGCGGCGCGCTGCGCGACAGCGGCAAGGTGAGCAATGCAAACGCCAGGGCCAGTAAGGGCGGTGCCAGGCGCTCATGCAACTGGGCACGCGCGGCGGGCCGCTGGTCGGACAGCAGTTGGGTGGTCCACATCACTTCCGGGTCGTTGGCATCGTGCACCCGGGTGCGGTCAGGCAAGGCGATGTCGCTGCTGGCGAACTTCATCAAACGATAGTCCAAGGTGGCGCCGCCCGCCGGACCCTCGGTCCGGTAGCCATCGTCCAGGCGCAGGTAACGGTCGGTCTTGCCTTCGAAGAACATGGCGCCGCGGTCGGCGGTGACCACATCGATGCGGTCGTTTTGCTGCCGCTGCATGAAGACCTTGCCCAGGCCCTTGCCGTCGGCAGAGATCGTCTGCATGTACACCACCCCACCGCCGGACAACGGCGTGAACTGGCCCGATTCCAGGCCGGCCATCAGCACGCTGCGGTTGGCATCTTCCAGCATCGCCTCGGCGGTGCGGCTCGCCCAAGGGCCAAGCCACAGCGAGCACAGCCCGATGATCACCACCACCGGCACCACCAGCATCAGCATTGGGCGCAACATGCGCTTGGGGCCGACGCCAATGGCGGTGATGACGGCCATTTCTGAATCGCGGTACAGCCGCGCCAGTGCCAACAACAGGCCCAGCATCAACGCCAGCGGCAGGATGATGGGCAGGTAAGCCACGAATTGCAGCCCCACCTGCGACAGCAGCAAGCGAGCCGGGATGCGGCCATCGGCGATATTGCCGAGGATATCCACCAGGACACCGCCGACGCTGACGACCAGCAGCACGATCAAGGTGGCCAGGAAGCTCTGGGTGAAATCGCTAAGCAGGTATCGATCGAGCTTCGGCATGGGGTGGGCTTGTTTTAAACTCTCGGATTCGTTCGCGGCGCCGCCAGCCTAGTCCGGTTGGCGTAAACAGCCCGCGATTGTACGGATTTGCCTACGGAATCTGATCAATGGCCCTGCAATTCACCCTGAACCAAGACGCGCCGGCAAGCGCTGCCGTCGACTGCATCGTGGTTGGCGTGTTCGCCGACAAGACCCTTTCGCCCGCTGCCCAGGCGCTGGACAGCGCCAGCCAGGGCCGTTTGACGGCCTTGGTGGCACGCGGCGACGTGGCCGGCAAGACCGGCAGCACCACCCTGGTCCACGACCTGCCGGGCGTCAGCGCCCCGCGCGTGCTGGTGGTCGGGCTGGGCGAAGCCGGAAAATTCGGCGTGGCGCCCTACCTGAAGGCGATCGGCGATGCGACCCGTGCGCTGAAAACCGGCGCAGTCGGCACCGCCCTGCTGACCCTGACCGAGCTCACCGTCAAGGCCCGCGACAGCGCCTGGAACATCCGCCAGGCCGTGATCGTCAGCGACCACGCCGCATACCGCTACACCGCCACCCTGGGCAAGAAGAAGGTCGACGAGAGCGGCCTGACCACCCTGGCCATCGCCGGCGACGACGCCCGCGCATTGGCCGTGGGCGTGGCCACCGCCGAGGGCGTGGAATTTGCCCGCGAGCTGGGCAACCTGCCGCCCAACTACTGCACCCCGGCCTACCTGGCCGACACCGCGGCTGCATTTGCCGGCAAGTACACCGGCGCCGAAGCCGAGATCCTGGATGAGGCGCAGATGGACGCGCTGGGCATGGGCTCGCTGCTGTCGGTGGCGCGCGGTTCGGCGAACCGCCCGCGCCTGATCGTGCTGAAGTGGAACGGCGGCGGCGACGCGCGCCCGTATGTACTGGTCGGCAAGGGCATCACCTTCGATACCGGCGGCGTCAATCTCAAGACGCAGGGCGGCATCGAGGAAATGAAGTACGACATGTGCGGTGGCGCCAACGTCATCGGCACCTTCGTGGCCACGGTCAAGGCCGAACTGCCGATCAACCTGGTGGTGGTGGTGCCGGCGGTGGAAAACGCCATCGACGGCAATGCCTACCGCCCGTCGGACGTGATCACCAGTATGTCCGGCAAGACCATCGAGGTCGGCAATACCGACGCCGAAGGTCGCCTGATCCTGTGCGATGCGCTGACCTACGCCGAGCGTTTCAACCCCGAAGCGCTGGTGGACGTGGCCACGTTGACCGGTGCCTGCATGGTGGCGCTGGGCCACCAGACTGCCGGCCTGATGAGCAAGCACGACGACCTGGCCAATGAACTTCTGGCCGCCGGCGAGCACGTGTTCGACCGCGCCTGGCGCCTGCCGCTGTGGGACGAGTACCAGGGCCTGCTGGATTCCACCTTCGCCGACGTCTACAACATCGGCGGCCGCTGGGGCGGCGCGATCACCGCGGGCTGCTTCCTGTCGCGCTTCACCGAGAACCAGCGCTGGGCGCATCTGGACATCGCCGGCGTGGCCAGCGACGAAGGCAAGCGCGGCATGGCCACCGGTCGCCCGGTCGGCCTGCTGACGCAGTGGTTGCTGGATCGCGCCGCAGGTGGGAATTGAGAATCGGGAATAGGGAATCGTGAATTCCATCTTCTCTCAGTCATCGCCGCGACCTTCGAGGTCGCGGCGGTGCCGTGACCATTCCCAATTTTCCTCTCCCGATTCCCTGCCCTGATGCCCCGTGCCGACTTCTACCTGATCGCCAAGCCGCGCTTCCTCAACGAACCGCTGCGGCTGGTGTGCGAGCTGGCGCGCAAGGCCAACGATGCCAACCTGTCCACGCTGATCCTGGCGCGCGATGCCGCACAGGCCGAGGCGCTGGACGACTTGTTGTGGGCATTCGACGACGAAGCCTACGTGCCGCACCAGATCGCCGGCACCGACGAGGAGGACGAACTGGCGCCGGTGCTGATCGCCACGCCAGAGTTCGCCGCGCCCTCGCGCCCCCTGGTCATCAACCTGCGCGACGACCCGTTCCTGGGCGCCTGCGACCGCGTGCTGGAAGTGGTGCCCGCTGATCCCGCCGCCCGCGAACCGCTGCGCGAACGCTGGAAGCAGTACAAGGCCCTGGGCCTGGAACTGACCAAGTACGACATGTGAGTGGGGCGGGGATTGGGGATTCGTCAGAGCAGATTTCTGCGTGCCCCGAGGCTACATCCAACGACCAATCGAAAACGGCCGATGTTCGCTCCATCGCACCAACACTGACGTTATTGAGTGGATTGCCAGCGATTCTCGCCGGCCCCATGACGCAACTAATCCCGAATCCCGAATCAACGAATCCCAGCCCCACTATGACCACCCTCGCCTCCAGCTACGACCCCGCTTCCTTCGAATCGCGCCTGTACGCGCAGTGGGAGGCGGCCGGTTACTTCGTGCCGTCCGGCAAGGGCGAGCCCTATACCGTGCTGCTGCCGCCGCCGAACGTGACCGGCACGCTGCACATGGGGCATGCGTTTCAGCAGACGCTGATGGATGCGCTGGTGCGCTATCACCGCATGCGCGGCTTCGACACGCTGTGGCAGGTGGGCACCGACCACGCCGGTATCGCCACCGAGATGGTGGTGTCGCGCAACCTGGCGCTGGAGGGCAATGGCGACACGCGCGATTCGCTCGGGCGCGAGGGCTTCATCGCCAAGGTGTGGGAATGGAAGGCCGAATCCGGCGACACCATCGAGCGCCAGATGCGCCGTTTGGGCACCTCCAGCGACTGGTCGCGCAGTACCTTCACCATGGACGCGCAGCCGTCGGCCGCGGTCAACGAAGCCTTCGTGCGCTGGTACGAGCAGGGCCTGATCTATCGCGGCCAGCGCCTGGTCAACTGGGACCCGGTGCTGAAGACCGCCATCTCCGATCTGGAAGTGGAAAACGTCGAAGAAGACGGCTTTTTGTGGTCGATCCGCTATCCGCTGGCCGATGGCGTGACCTACGCGCACGTCGAGCACGATGCCGACGGCGTCGAAATCCTGCGCGAAATCCGCGATTACCTGGTGGTGGCCACCACGCGCCCGGAAACCATGCTGGGCGACACCGCCGTGATGGTGCACCCGGACGATGCGCGCTACGCCACCCTGCACAGCGCACGCATCGTGCTGCCGCTGACCGGCCGCCAGGTTCCGGTGATCACCGACGAGTATGTCGATCGCGCCTTCGGCACCGGCGTGGTCAAGGTCACGCCTGCGCATGATTTCAACGATTACCAGGTGGGTGTGCGGCACTCGCTGCCGATGATCAACCTGTTCACCGTCACCGCAACCCTCAACGACGAAGCGCCGGAGCGCTATCGCGGTCTGGATCGCTACGACGCACGCAAGCTGGTGCTGTCCGAACTGGAAGACCTCGGCCTGTTGGTGGAAACCAAACCGCACAAACTGCAAGTTCCGCGCGGCGACCGCACCGGCCAGGTGATCGAGCCGTATCTCACCGACCAGTGGTTCGTGAAGATGGACGCACTGGCCAAGCGTGGCCTGGAACAGGTCGAAACCGGCAAGATCAAATTCGTGCCGCCGAACTGGATCAACACCTATCGCCACTGGATGGAAAACATCCAGGATTGGTGCATCAGCCGCCAGCTGTGGTGGGGCCATCGCATTCCGGCGTGGTTCGACGAGGCCGGCAAGTGCTACGTCGGCCACGACGAAGCCGAGGTACGCGCCAAGCACGGTTTGGGTACCGAGATCGCCTTGCATCAGGACAGCGACGTGCTCGAAACCTGGTTCTCCTCGCAACTGTGGCCATTTTCCACGCTGGGCTGGCCGGACGCCGATGCGATGGCCGAACGCGGTTTCGCCCGCTATCTGCCGTCCAGCGTGCTGGTCACCGGCTTCGACATCATCTTCTTCTGGGTGGCCCGCATGATCATGGCCACCGACAGCTTCACCGGCCAGGTGCCGTTCCGCGATGTCTACATCACCGGTCTGATTCGCGATGCGCAGGGCCAGAAGATGTCCAAGTCCAAGGGCAATGTGCTCGACCCGCTGGACATCATCGACGGCATCAGCATCGAGAACCTGGTGGCCAAGCGCACCAATGGCTTGATGCAGCCGCGCATGGCCGAGAAGATCGAAAAAGCCACGCGCAAGGAATTCCCGGACGGCATCATCGCCCACGGTGCCGATGCGCTGCGCTTCACCATCGCCGCACTTGCTACGCATGGCCGCGACATCAAGTTCGATCTGGGCCGCGCCGAGGGCTACAAGAACTTCTGCAACAAGCTGTGGAACGCCACGCGCTTCGTGCTGATGAACACCGAAGGCGCGCGTTTTGCCGGCGTGCCGCAACCGCGCACCGAAGCGGAGAAGTGGATCCTGGCGCGGCTGGACAAGGTCACTGCGGAAACCCACGCGCACTACGCCAACTATCGCTTCGACCTGCTGACGCAGGCGTTGTACGAATTCGCCTGGAATGCGTTCTGCGATTGGTTCGTGGAGCTGGCAAAGCCTGCGCTCAACGGTGCGGTGCAGGACAACGATGCCGCCGTGAGCACGCGCCACACCCTGCTGTATGTGCTCGAATCGCTGCTGCGCCTGTTGCACCCGCTCACCCCGTTCGTCACCGAAGAGTTGTGGCAGCAGGTCGCACCGCGCCTGGGCATCACCACCGCGACGATTTCGCTGCAGCGCTTCCCGCAGGTTGGCGATGTCGATACCAGCGGCTATGCCAGCGCCGAAGCCGATGTCGAATGGCTGAAATCGATGGTGTCGGCGCTGCGCCGCGTGCGCAGCGAATTGAACGTACCGCCCTCCAAGCAGGTGGGTTTGCTGCTGCAAGCCGGCACCGCCGACGACCGCCCGCGCGTTGCCCGTTTTGCCTCGCAGCTGTCGTTCCTGCTCAAGCTGGAGAGCATCGACTGGTTGGACGCCGGCCAGGACACGCCGCCGTCGGCCGCCGCCATCGTCGGCGAACTCACGCTACTGGTGCCGCTGGAAGGCCTGGTCGACATGGATGCCGAACGCACCCGCCTGGACAAGGAAATCAAGCGCGTGGAAGCGGAGATTGGCAAGTGCAACGGCAAACTCGGCAGCGCCACCTTCGTGCAAAACGCACCGGCCGCGGTGGTCGAGCAGGAGCGTGCGCGCTTGAACGACTGGACCATGCAACTGACCGGCCTGCGCGAGCAGCGCGCCAAGATCTGAGGAATTGATCAGCCAGGCGCGGCGCCGTCATGCGGTCGCGCCCAGTGGCAGAGCAGCTGGAGAAATCATTGGCGTGCTCCGACGATCCGATGTGAGAATCGAATCGGTCGGAACATCGCATGACCGGCGTGGTTCGCCGACATGGCCCCACACCGCCTGCAAGCGAGCACACCACGCACTGCACGGGTCTAACCAAGCCCCGTGGACTCCTCACGGTCACGTTGAAGATCGCGCTGCTTCACAAAGCATGGCGTAGCAAGTGCGCGGTGCCCCCGCCGCTCACAGGACACTGCACCGTGAACCCGTCTATGCGGGACCGATAGCGGCATCCTTGGCGCCATCGGTCCCGCAAGCGGTGAGGACACCGCGCTAGACAGTTGGTCGCTGGATCTGTTGAAGAACGAGCACACCGCGTCGCTGGTTTGCTCGTTGCCTTTCTAAAAAACTCTGCGCACCGATCAACTCAACCGGCCCTTGCGCGCGTACCGTCGCGGGACCCTGGGCGGCATGGATGCCGCCAAGGAGCTTACAAGGACGCGCTTGCAGCGTGTCCGGCAAGGGTGGGCGGGAAGAGCCCTGCAGTGAAGTGACACTTCACTGCTTTCCCACAATGCCCTGCGCCCACTTCACCGCACCAGCCATGCGCCGTTGGACTAGAACTTCAAATCCACACGCGCATACCAGAACCGTCCACCGGGAATATCGTAGGTGGAGGCGTCGTAGCCATTGAGTGAGCACGACAGGCAGATCGGCGGATCCTTGTCGAACACGTTGTTCAAGCCGGCCGTGAGCTGCAGGCCCTTGAGCCAATCGACGCGATAGCCCACTTGCGCATCGTGGTAGGTCACCGCATCCAACCGGTTGGTTCCCGTCGACGGATCCGAACACACCGCAAACTCCACGGCATCACCGCATTGCTCGGTGAGTTTGGAGATGTGCCGCGCGGTCCACGATGCCGTCCAGTTGCCCAGCGACCAATCCAGTACTGCGTTGCTGGTCCACTCCGGAATTGCGCTGTCGACCACCTCGATGCCCGGCCCTTGCGGCTGCCGCTGCCCCGCCGCGCCCAGCGCCTCGTAACGGCCCACCAAGGTGTTCTGCCACGACAGTTTGAAGCGCCCGAACGCAGTTTCCGGCAAGGTCCAGAACAGATCCACGTCCCACCCATCGGTCTTGATCGAGCCAAGATTGGTCAACCGGTTGTTGAAGGCGTTGATGCCGCCGGTGGATGCCCGCCCGATGCCATTGCAGTACAACGCATCCAGCGTATCCACGCACAGATCCAGCTGCGTCTGCGCATTGATGGCCTGGATCGCACCGTCCACATGATGGCGATAGAAGGTCACTTCCATGTCGAGCCGATCCGACCAACTGGCATTGCTGGCAAAGCCCGGACTGAAGACGAAACCCGTACTGAAACTGCGCGAACGCTCCGGATCCAGTTGCTCGTTACCGCCGGTGGTGACCGAGATCTGCTGATTGGCCTGCTGATAGCCGGCAGGCACGCCGAGCGCCGCGCAGTTGGTCGCGCTGCCACGCGGCGCGGTGCCGCCCAGGCCGATCGAGCACGGGTCCGACAACTGCAGGTCCGCACGTGCCGCCGAACCGAACAACTCGCCAATGGTTGGCGCACGGAACCCTTCCGCATAACTGGTGCGCAACACCAACTCATCGGTGACCTGCCAACGCAGGCCGTACTTCGGCGTGAACTCGCCACCGAATGTCGAATAGTCCGAATAGCGCCCGGCGATATTCAGATCGAGTTTGTCACCCAGCGACGAGTTGGCGAAGATCGGAATATTGAGTTCAAGATAGGCTTCGTTGACGTCGTAGCTGCCCGAGGTGGGCAAGGATGGCACGCCGTTGTAACGCCCGGCCACCGTGAGCGGATCGGGTTGATAAGCACCTTCGTACTTGCGGTATTCGTAGCCGCTGGCGAACGACACCGCGCCGCCCGGCAACTGGAACAACTCGCTGCTGAGGTTGGCCGTGAACAGGCTCAATTCGTTCTGGCTGCGGTCGTGCACCACTGGCTGGATCCAGCGCAACATCTCCGGTGTGATGCTGCCGGCGCCGCTGAAAATATCCAGCGGCACACAGCCGGCCACGGCCGCGCAGGCAGCTGGGTCGCCCAGCGCCAGGTTGATGTTGTAAAGGTTGTAGCTGCCGTAGTTGGTCTGTTCGGCCTTGTTCTTGCTGTACATGCCGTTGACGTCCCAGAACCAGGTCCGCCCTGCAGCTTCGAACGTGCCGACCAAGCCGGTGCCGAAGTACTGCGTGTCCACCTGTTGCTCGTAGCGCCGTGGCCCGCCTTCCACCGGCCGCCGGCCGATCTGGATCAGGTTGGTGGCCGAGTTCAGATCGAAACCAAACGGATTGAATGGGTTGAGCGCAGAAATCACGATGTTGTCGGCCAGCGGATTGCCGGTACCGGCGTCGGGCCCGAGGAAGATCGGCTCCGGTGCGGCCTGGTTGGTCGATTCGCGCCGATTGCCCAAGGCCTTGACGTACCACTGCACATCGTCGGTGAAGTAATAGCGGAACTGCGCGAACACGCCCTCGCGCTCGGACGGTGTCAGCAGCAGATTCTGCTCGGCGAAGTTGTAGCGGTCTGCGGTGCCGAAGCAGTGGTAATCGTCGCTGCGCGTGCACCCGCCGCTGCCGTCGTATTGCGGTGTGCCCACGCCGGCATTGGGTGTGAGGTTCTGGCGCACGCCAGTATTGGGATCGACGAACTGGAAACGGCCATCCGGTGTTGCCGAGCTGGCGAAGGTCAGCCCGGTGCCAGGAATCGGAAAGCGCGCCTGCGCACGATCGCGCGCATAGATCGGATCCTGTTTGACGTAGCTGGCGCCCAGAAACAGGCTGAAATTCTCGCCACTTTTGCCCCAGGCCAGATCCATGCCCTGGTTGGCGCCATCCCCCTTACCGTATTGCCCGTAGTTGAGCGTGACCTGCGCACCGTCGAAGGTGCGACGGGTAATGATGTTGACCACACCAGCAATCGCATCCGAGCCGTACAGCGACGAGGCGCCGTCTTCGAGTACTTCGATGCGCTCGACGATCGCCAGCGGAATGGTGTTGAGATCGGTGGACGAACCCACGCCTGAGGCCGAGGATTCATTGACCCAACGAATACCATCGACCAAGACCAGCACACGCTTGGAGCCGAGATGGCGCAGATCCACCTGCGCAGAGCCCGCGCCCACGCCGCCGCCGTCGGGCGGAAAGCCGAAGTTACCGGAAGAATTGAACTTGGCATTGAGCGCCGAACCGGAGGCCGTGAGCTCCTGCAGCACTTCGCCAATCGAGGTCAGGCCAGTGCGTTCGATGTCGGCGCGGTTGAGCGTCTGGATCGGTACCTGGCCCTGCAATTCGGCGGTTTTGATACGCGTGCCGGTGACCTGCACGCTGTCGAGCGTGCGCGTGCTCGGTGCAGCCGCGGGCTGTTGCGCCCAGGCGAGTGTGGGAATCAGGCACAACGACAACTGCACGGCCAGGCACGACCGATGGGGACCAATCAGACGCTTCATCCTTTCTCTCTCCAGAAGGATTCTTAAGTGTCCGCACGCCCCCGTGCCCTGCGGTCCATCCCAACTTGTAAACGAAACATTAACGTGCCGCAACTGGCAGTGCAGCAGCGCGCGCCTGCCGCAGCGGTGGCTACCGCGTGGTGTCCGCAGGTCAGTGCGTCTCTGACGCGCCGCACATGCAGGCGAGTGCAGCGCATTCACCCAGGTCCACGATGCGTATTCACTCAGGCACTCAGGCGTGCTTCGGTATCATCGCGCCATGACTTATGCCCCCCGCCTTGCCACTGTTTTCATCGGCCTGCTGTGCTTTGGCAGCACTGCACTGCATGCGCAAACGCTCGACCCGCAATTGACTGCCATGCGCGATGCCATCGCGGCCGCAGAGCGCGGCCAGACCGACGCCGGCCAGCTCACCGCATTGAGCCGCCATCCGCTGTATGGATGGCTAGAATTTGCCACGCTCAAGCGCAACATCGATGCTGTCTCCAATGCGCAAGCGCAAGGGTTTCTGCAGCGCTATGCCGGCCAACCGGTGGCCGAGAGCTTCCGCAGCACGTGGTTGCCGGCGGTGGCGCGTCGGCAGGACTGGAACACGCTGCTGGCCAACTGGAAGTCCACCGACAACCTCGGCCTGCGCTGCGCACAGCTAACCGCGCGCCTGGCCACCGGGAAAGCCGATGCGCAGTGGAGCCGCGATGCGCTGACGCTGTGGCGCAATGGCAAGGCGCTGCCAGATGCCTGCGATGCCGTGGTGGCCGGGCTGGAATCGCGCGGTGAACTCACCCCGGCGCTGCGCTGGGAGCGCGTGGAGGCGGCTGCCGATGCGCAGCTGCCTGCGGTGATGCGTACCGCGGCGCGCGGCTTGCCGTCGGCTGATCTGGCCCTGGCAACCGATTACGCTGCCTTTCTCGACAACGTCCACCCGCGTGCACTAGGTTGGCCCAAGACCGAGCGCAGCCGCCGCATCGCGGTCGATGGCCTGGCCAAGCTGGCCAAGAGCGACCCGGATGCTGCCGAACAGCAGTTGCCGCAGCTTGCCGGCGCGCTGGGTTTCAACGAGGCACAGCGCGGGCAGGTGCTGTATCAGATCGCGTTGTGGACGGTCGCTTCGTATCTGCCGGATTCGGCGCGTCGGCTCAACGCCGTGCCGGAGGCATCCTACGACGAGCGCCTGCACGAATGGCGCGCGCGCGAGGCGATGTCGCGTAGCGACTGGCCGGCAGCGTTGGCTGCGATTCGCAAGATGCCGGCGAGCCAGCGCAGCGATTCGCGCTGGCAGTACTTCGAAGCACGCCTGGCCGAAAAGACCGGCGCTGCCGCGGCCGCACAGCCGCTGTATCGCGCCGCTGCGCAATCGCCGACCTTCCACGGTTTCCTGGCCGCCGACCGTCTGCAGCAACCGTACCGACTGTGCCCGTGGGAGCCCAGCGACAGCCCGCAGGCGAAGGCGGCCGTTGCACGCGACCCGGCCTTGATCCGCGCAATCGCCTTGTTCCAGATCGACCGCCCCGGCTGGGCGGTGGCCGAATGGAACGATGCCGCAACCCGCTTCGACGACACCCAGCGCCGTCTGGCAGTGGAAGTGGCCAGCGACAACGGCTGGTTCGACCGCGCGGTGTTCGCGCTCGGCAAGCAACCGGACGAACAACGTCTGTATTCGTTGCGCTTCCCATTGCATCACGACGACAGCATTCGTCGCGAAGCCGCCAAGAACGCAATCGACCCGGCCTGGGTGGCTGGGGAAATTCGTGCCGAAAGCATCTTCAACCCGCGCGCACGTTCGCCGGCCAATGCAATGGGCCTGATGCAGGTGTTGCCGGGCACCGGCGCGGCCGTCGCCAAGGGCATCGCCCTGCCCGGCTATGCGGGTGCCAACAGCCTGTACGAGCCGGACACCAACATCGCCATCGGCACGGCGTATCTGCGCCAGTTGCTCAACACTTACGGGCTACCCTACCTCACCATCGCCGCCTACAACGCCGGTCCCGGCCCCACCGGGCGCTGGCAGTCGCAGCGGCCGAATTTCGAGCCGGACTTCTGGATCGAGACCATCAGCTACAAGGAAACCCGCGACTATGTCGCGCGCGTGCTGGCCTTCAGCGTGATCTACGACTGGCGCCTCAACGGCGACATGCTGCCGCTGAGCGACCGGCTGATGGGCAAGCGGGTGGACAAGCGCCTCAAGCCGATGTGTCCACCGGGGCAGGCTGCGAATAACGCGGCGCAGGATTGAGCCAAGGTGGGGGACTATCGCCGGGTTCAGTCGATGGCGTGATGCCTTTACCGCTGGCCGGATGCGCCATGCACCCGTTGATGAGGTTCGATGGCGGTATCCATGCCAACAGCAGCGCAATCGGTGCGCACACCGCATCGGACAGTCTGCTGGCTGTTTTATCGAAACCGATACACTGCCGCATCTCGGCTGGTCTTTGCAGCCACCACGCGGACCTGCGGCTCTACGACTGATCCATCCGCGCCATCCAACTCTCTCGAACGAGCGATCGTGCCTGCCGACATGGTTTGGCCTTGCCCGCGCTCGGCCAACAATCGTGAGCAACAGGTGCGGATCATTTCGGCCCAACCACCGCATCGGGCATCATGCGCGTATGAAGATCTATCTCGTTGGCGGCGCAGTCCGCGATGCATTGCTTGGTCAGCCGGCTGGCGACCGCGACTGGGTGGTGGTCGGTGCCGATCAAGCGCGGATGGAAGCGCAGGGGTTCAAGCCGGTCGGCAAGGATTTCCCGGTCTTTCTGCATCCGCGCAGTGGCGAGGAATACGCACTGGCCCGCACGGAGCGCAAGTCCGGCCGCGGGTATCGCGGCTTCGTCGTGGATGCCGATCCATCGGTGACGCTGGAAGAGGATCTGCTGCGCCGCGACTTCACCATCAACGCGATCGCACGCGACGAGGACACCGGCGAGTTGTTCGACCCGTACAACGGCGCACGCGATCTGCAGGCGCGCGTCGTGCGGCATGTCGGTCCGGCGTTTGTCGAAGATCCCGTGCGCGTCTTGCGTGCCGCACGCTTCATGGCGCGATTGGCGCCGCTGGGCTTCACCATCGCCGCGGAAACTGCAGAATTGATGCGGCAAATGGCCGCCAGTGGCGAACTGGATAGCCTGGTGCCGGAGCGCGTCTGGCAGGAGCTGCGTCGCGCATTGACCTGTGCGCAACCTTCGGCGTTCCTGCGCACGCTGCACGAGACCGATGCGCTACGCGTCGTGCTGCCGGAAATCGATGCGCTGTACGGCGTGCCGCAGCGCGCCGAATTCCATCCGGAAGTGGATACCGGGATTCACCAGGAAATGGTCAGCGACAGGGCCGCGCGCCTAGCGCCTGGCGATGCGCTGGTGGGCTTTGCCGCACTGACGCACGATTTGGGCAAGGCACTCACGCCGCCAGAGGAATGGCCGCGCCATGTCATGCACGAACAACGCGGCGTCGCGCCGCTGCAGGCGCTATGCGAGCGGCTCAAGGTGCCGCTGGAGTATCGGCAGCTTGCCGTCATCGTCTGCCGTGAACACTTGAACGTGCATCGCCTGGCCGAGCTCCGCGACCGCACCGTGCACGAGCTATTGGTCCGTTGCGATGCATTCCGCCGGCCCGAACGCATCGCGCAGCTGGCATTGGCCTGTGAAGCCGACAAGCGTGGCCGCCTGGGCCATGAAGATGCCGCCTACCCGCAAGGCGAAGCACTCAAGCGACTGCACGCCGCCGCGCTGGCGATCAATGCACGCGATCTGGCGGCCGAGGGCCTGCAAGGACCGCAGATCGGCGAGGCGCTGACAAAGGCGCGTATTGCCGCGATTGCAGCAGCGCGTAAAACCACCGCTTAGCGCATGCCGTTGCATAGACAACGGCGATGTGAGCGAAGTAAATAAGAGCCTTATTGCACCGACCGACGAAAAATTTCCAGTTCCAATTCGGGAATCCGTTGCGAACGTGGGTTGTCCGCAATCAAATAAAAGCGGCTGCACACGTGCAGCCGCCCCGGTCAGGCATCACAACTTGAAATTTAGACTCAGCATGAAAGAGCGGCCGTTCTTGTAGATGTAGTACGGCTGGTTCTTGTTGCCGATGTAGCTGAAGTAGGTTTCATCCAGCAGATTGGTGGCTTCCAGCGCAACGCGCAAGCGCTCGGTGGCCTGGTAACCGAATGATGCATCCACTTGGGTAAATGCATCGGTCATTTGCTGACCGTTGAGCCGGCCGATCTGGGTGAAGTATTCCGAACGCCAGCCCAGATTCACCCGCGCGCTCCACTTGCCTTGCTCGTAGTACGGGCTGATGTTGTACGCATTGCGTGAGTTGTACGGCAGGCTGTAGTCGCCATCGGTCTTGGAATCGGAATAGGTGTAGTTGGCTACCACGCCGAAGCCATTGCCGAAATTATGCTGCAGATTGAGCGCCACACCGCGCACCTTGGCATCGCCTGCATTGGTGGGCACCGATGTCTGGTAGGTGCTCGATCCGCCAGTGGCGTTATTGAAGAACACGCGGTCCTGCACGGTGGTCAAAATATAGTTGGAGATGTCACGCGAGAAGAATTCACCGCTGAGCAAGCTGCTGTCGGAGAAATACCACTCCAGCGATGCGCCGAGGTTGGTCGACGCGTACGGGCTCAGACCCGGGTTACCGGTCGACGCCGTCAGCGTGGTGTCGTCGGTGGCCACATACGGGGTCATGTTGGTGTAGCGCGGCCGCGCGATGACCTTGGAGGCGGCAAAGCGCAGCATCAGGTCATCGCGCAAGTCGTACGCAAGATTGAACGAGGGCAGCCATTTGCCGTAGCTACTCAGAAAATTGACCGGCGTGTAGCCGCCACCCGGCGCATAACTGTAACCACCTGTGGAATCGCGCGAATGCACGTAGCGCACCCCGATGTTGCCGCGATAACGCTCACCGGAGAAGTTGCCTTGCAGGAACCATGCACGGTTCTGCTCCTCGATGCTGTAGTTGCCCGCATAGCTGATGGGCAACCCGTCATCGCCCTCCAATCCACCGATGTACCGGCTGATCGCACCCCGATCGATGGTAGACCAGCGCTGCATGTCGGCGCTGGTCGAGAGTCCATCCAGATAGCCCGATGGTGTGGTGCCCGGCGAGAACGCCGCAAGCGTGCTGCCATCGTTTGGGGCCCAGGTGCGGCTATAGGCCGACTGCCCGGTGGCATGATTGGTGAGCTTGATACCGGTAAGGATCTGCGTAAACGGCCCCCACTCCACCGCATGATCGACATCCAGCTGCAGATAGCGCTCTTTGTCGTATTGCGGGCTGTGGCTGGCCGAGGCGTTGTTGAGCTGCATGGCAGCCGCATTGGTGGGATCAGTGCTGTAGTCCATCGCGGTACGGCGCCCGTCGATGTTGTAGCGATAGCCGGCGAGATTGCGGAACTGGATACCGTAGATACGCTCGGCACCGCCCTGCGAGCTGGTGTAGCCCACCTGGCTCGACGCATTCCAGCCATCGCCATGCCAGTCGGCACGCAAGTGGATGCTGCCGGTGGTGACGTCGCTGTTGCGCAGGTAGCCATCCAGGAACGTGGTGGACTGGTCGCCAAACGTACCGGAGGTGGCCACGCCGTTTTCGAAGCCCAAGGCCTGTGCGTCGCCCGGATTGGAGCCCCAGTAGCCGTAGCGGCTCTGATTGTAGTTATCGAAGCTTTCCTTGACGTACAGGCCGGTCAGGTTGAGCTCGAAGTCGGCATCGGGTTTCCACTGCAGCGCGGCGCTGACACCATCGCGCTTGCGCGTCTGCTGGAACAACGCGGTGTTGATCGAGGTCGGGAACACACCGGTGTTGTTGCCGACCACAGCGGCGGGAAACCCGGCGCCTTGCACATTATCGTAGCCGAAGATCTCCACGCCATCGCGGCGCAAGACACGCTGCGAATGCATCACCGACGTCAACACGCCCAGCGTTTCGTCCTGATTCTTCCAGCTATACAGCGCCGACGCATTCGGCTTGCCTTGATCGGAACGATCGTTGTAGCCATAACTCACGGTGCCGGTGAGCGTATTGCGATCCAGATCGAGCGGCCTGCGCGTATGCACGATCACGGTGCCGCCGATGGAGCCTTCGTCGATCCGGGCTTCAGGGGTCTTGTAGACCTCCATCAAGCCAACCACTTCCGGCGCCAGCGTGCTGTAGTTGAACGAGCGGCTATCCGGGTCGTTGGGATCGCCGCCCCAACTGGTCGATGCAATCGTCTGACCATTGAGCAGCACGCGGTTGAGCGCCGGGTCGGTGCCCAGGATGCTGACTTTTTCGCCCTCGCCGAACTGGCGATCGACGGTGATGCCGGACAGGCGCGACAACGATTCGGCCACGTTGGTGTCGGGGAACTTGCCGATGTCTTCGGCGCTGATCGCATCGACGATCGCATCGGCGTTGCGCTTGACGTTGAGCGCCTTACCCAGACTGGCCTGGTAACCCACCACCTTGATTTCGTCCAGCGTGGAGACCGAAGGATTTGTTTGTGCTGGCGCCTGTTGCTGCGTGGGTGCTGCCTGCTCCTGCGCAAACGCTGGAAGGCTTGCAACGCAGGCCAAGGTGGCCCCACCGACCAGCAAGCGCCTCACGGCAGCACTCAATGGCGAGTGGCGCAGCGGTTTGACAGAAGCAGATACCGGCACACGAGAAGATGAAGCGGACATACGGGGAAACAGCATTGCGTAGACCTCATGACTGATATCGAATAGCAACCGTCTGGCTGCACAACGGCGCGCGTGCCATGCCCGCGATCCGCCCCTGTGCCGGATACGAGCAGCAACCCGCATTGCGTGACGACACGCGGGCAAAAACCGGACTGCTGGAACAACGGCCGGCTGTCGTCGTCTCAAACGTGGAGCGGATTCTTCCCCGCTGAGACTGTGGTCAACGAAGGTGCCTTTCACACATTGCACTGTCAACCCGACACTACTCACATGCAGGTTTATGCGCTAAACGACGTATTGCCTGCGGATATCGGGATGATGGCGTGATCGCTGTCTCACTGCATTTGGCTCACATGCAGACCACTGCGCCTTGTACCCTGCTTGCACAAGGTTGCGCACCCGAATGTTGCAACGCAGAGTGCCTGCGCAGGCAACGTGTGTTGCGCATGCAAGGATGGCTTCGCGCGAAGCGGTGCCAGGAAGCGCACTGCGCTGCAGCCCGATAGCGGATCGCCATCTGCACGCGTGTGGCGTCAAATGCCGGCATTACCACTGCAGCACCGGTTACATCGCTGACGCGAGACAGGCCGGCACCCGAAGTATGTCAGTCGTCCGAGCGTCAATACTGAAGCCAGCAACGCAGACAGTTCGCCTGTTTTTGGATCAGCAAGGCGGAACGCAAGCGCGCATGCGATGCACGCCGCAGCTGCATGAGCGTTTGCAAGACCGCGTCATTCAGCCATTAGATGCGAGCGCCGCGTCCTGCAACGCAGCGTGTCGGGACGTGCAGCAACCAAAGAACGTAGCAACCGGTCGCCAGCTGGGCACGGACGACGCACAGGAACGGCAACGGACCGGCGGCGCAACCGATTCCGAGCACCGGCCACACCCGGCTGGCGGCGATGCAGCGTTTCGTCAGCAGCCCTTAATCGCGCTGCCCGGCCACCCAGGTGTTCAACACCTGCACGTCGTCATCCACCAGCACCAAATCGGCCTGGTAGCCGGGTGCGATGCGACCCAGGCGTTCGCCCAGGCCAATGCATTGCGCGGGATAGGTGGAGGCCATGCGTGCGGCTTCGGCCAGGTCCACGCCGAGCCAGCGCACGCTGTTGCGCACAGCGGTGGCCATGTCCAGCGCGGAACCGGCGAGTGCGCCATCGGCGTTGCGTACCACACCGTCCACCGCAGTGATGGTTTCGCCATACAGGTCGAAGCTGGGGCTGTCGCTGCCGACCATCGGCATGGCGTCGGTCACCAGCAACAGCTTGCCGCGTGGCTTGGCCGCCAACGCTACGCGCAGGCTGGCCGGATGCACGTGCACGCCATCGACGATGACACCGCACCACACGTTGGGGTCTTCCAGCGCCGCGCCGACTGCATTGGGTTCGCGGCCAGCCAGTTGCGACATCGCGTTGTACACGTGCGTAAACCCGCTGACGCCGGCAGCGATGCCGTCGCGTGCCTGCTCATAGGTCGCCGCGGTATGGCCGGCGAAGACGATCGCGCCGCCGGCGATGAAGGCGCGAATGTCGTCCAACGGCACGCGCTCGGGTGCGAGCGTGATCAAGGTGACGCCGTTGTCCAATGAGGTATCGACAGCAATCTCATGCGCGTCCGGCAGGCGGAACTTGTGCACGTCGTGCGTGCCCTTGCGTGCAGGACTCAGGTACGGACCTTCCAGATGGATGCCGAGCACCCCGGGAACGCCTTGTGCGATCGCTTGGCGGGTAGCGTCGATCGCTTCGGCCATCACCTGCGCGGTGTCGCTGATCAAGGTCGGCAGCATGCCGGTGGTGCCGAAGCGACGATGCGCGGCGGCAATGGTGGCCAGCGCCTGCAGGTCGCGCGCGTTGTTGAACAACACCCCGCCACCGCCATTGACCTGGATGTCGATAAAGCCGGGCAACAAGGTGGCGCCGCCCAGATCCACGCGCATGTGCGCCTGCGCAACGCGCGCGTCGTCGGCCGGCACGATCGCCTGGATCCGCGTGCCAGCCAGCAGCACGACCAGGCCTTCCTGCAATCCGTGGTCGGTGAGCACGCGTACATTGCACAGTGCCTGAGTCGTGAGAGCGTGCATGATCAGACGGTTTCCGTGACCTTGTTCAGATGCGGCGGAAGATCGGGATTGTTGCCGCGCTGCAGCGCCAGTGCGTTGATCGCGCGATAGAAGCTTTGCACGGTCAGCAGCGGCGCGCAGGCCGGATGCGCGGCATCTGCCAGCGGCAAATCGCCACCGGGCGCGGCCAGCCATACCTGCGCGCCGCGCGCACGAAATTCTTCGGCCAGTGCGCGGGTGCCGGCACCGGTTTCGTCGGGCTGTGCGAATACCAGCACCGGGAAGCCCGGCCCCACCAGGGCCATCGGGCCGTGCTTGACCTCGGCCGAGCTGTAGGCTTCGGCATGCAGGCCGCAGGTTTCCTTGAACTTCAGCGCCGCTTCCTGCGCCGCACCCAATCCCAGGCCGCGACCGAGCACGAACAAGTTGTGTGCGGGCACCAAGCCGGCGGTGAGTGCAGACCAATCGGCCTGCCAGGCATTGCGCAACTGCTGCGGCAAGGCGTCGAGCGCGGCAAGCAACGCCGGGTCGTTCTTCCACACCGCGCCCAGGTGCAGCACCGCGGCCAGCGAGGCGAGATAGCTCTTGGTGGCGGCCACGCTTTTTTCCGGGCCTGCGCACAGCGGAATCACCACCTCGGCCAGTTGCGCCAGCGGCGAGTCTTCCACGTTGACCAGGGCGACCACGCGCGCGCCGGCGGCCTTGGCGGCTTCGGCATTGCGCAACAGGTCCGGGCTTTTGCCCGATTGCGAAATCACGATGTACAGCGCGCCCCGCAACTGCAGCGGCGCCGCATACACCGAGCCCACCGACGGCGACGCAGAGGCAGTGACGATGCCGAGCTGGGTTTCGAACAGATACTTGGCATAGGTCGCCGCATGGTCGGAACTGCCACGCGCGCAGGTCACCACGAACGGCGGCGGCGTGTCGCGCAGCGACTGCGCAAGCGCGGCGATGGTGCTGGCGTTACGGGTGAACTGTGCAGCAACCACATCGGCGGTCTGCGCCGCTTCGCGGAACATCAAGGTGTCGGTTTCGGAGGGAAGGCTCATCGTGGCTCAGGCGGATTCGGGGAGGAGGGGTTTGCCGATGGAGGCGGGCGCCGGCGCGGTGGAGCCGCGCACGACCAATTGCGGCACGAAGCCGCGGTTCTGCAATTGCGCGGGCTGGTCGTCGTAGGCATCGCTGCGCAACTGGCTGATCAACAAGCGCGCGGCATGCCGGGCAATGTCTTCGGTGGCCTGCTTGGCGGTGGTCAATGCCGGCCACGACTGCCGCGAGAACGGGCTGTCTTCGAACCCGGCGATCGACAATTCATACGGCACGTTCATGCCGATGGACTTGGCTGCCGCCAACACGCCTGCAGCGATCTCGTCGTTGCTGCCGAAGATGGCGGTGGGCGGCTCGCGCAGCGAGAGCAGCCGGCGCGCACCACGGAAACCATCGTCGAAGGTGTAGTCGCCCGGGATGACCAGGTGCTTGTCCAGGTTGATGCCGTAATCCTTCAGCGCGGCTTCGTAGCCGGCGTAGCGCTCACCGCTGGAGCGATGCTGCGGGCCGCCCCACAGGAAACCGATGCGCTGATGGCCGAGCTGGATCAGATGCTCGGTGATTTCATAGGCGGCAGCACGGTCGTCGATATGCACGCACGGGCCGTCACCGGGATCATCGGTGGCGGCGATGATGCGCACGCTCTTGATGCCGCGCGCCGCCAGCCCGGCCAACAACTCCGGGCGTTCGGACATCGGCGCGGTCAACACCACACCGGCCAGACGCGAGCGCTGCACCCATTCGGCCAGTTCTTCGGCCAACAACGGCGAGGTGGAATCGCAGGGATGGATCTGCAAGCCGAAGCCGGTTTCGCGACACGCGGCCAGCACGCCGTTCTGGATGCCGATGATGTGGTACGGGTTGGGGTTGTCGTACACCAGGCCGATCACGAACGGCGTGCCGCTGCGCAGATTGCGCGCAGACGGATCCGGTTCGTAGTCGAGATCGGCGATGGCGCGCAACACGCGCGCACGCGTGGCCTGCATCACCGATGGCTCGTTGTTGATCACCCGCGACACGGTCTTCAACGAGACCTTGGCGCGTTCGGCGACATCTTTGATGGTGGGCCTGCGCATGGATGTACCTTGTCCGTCGGCACGCATCATGTCCGCGATCACTTGGCCTGGGCCGGCAGGCCCACGCGATAACCACGCAGCGAATAGAACAGGATGTACAGATAGCACGGCACCATCAGCGCAGCGAACACGAGCTGGAAGTCGTAGTGCTGTTTGAGAATGGCAAACAGCTGCGGAATGATCGCGCCGCCGGCGATGCCCATCACCAGCAATGCCGATCCGATCTCGGTGAAGCGGCCCAGCCCGCGGATGGCCAGCGGGAAGATCGCCGGCCACATCATCGCGTTGGCGAAGCCGAGCGCGGCGACGAAGCCCACCGACACGTAGCCATGGGTGAACAACGCGCCCAGCGAAAACAGCACGCCCAGCACCGCAGATACGCTCAAATAGCGCGCCTGCGAGATGACGTTGGGAATCAGCACCAGCCCGGCGATGTAGCCCAGCAACATCGCGCCCAGCGTGTAGGAGGTGAAGATCTTGGTGCTGTCCAGCGGCAGATCGAAACCGTGGCCGTAGGTGCCGATGGCATCGCCGGCCATCACCTCAACGCCCACATAGACGAACAGGCACAGCACACCCAGCCACAGATGCGGAAACTGGAAAATGCTGGATTTCTGCACGCCGCTCTTGGCGTGGGGCGTGGCATTGGCCTCGGACGCCTTGAGCTCCGGCAGCGGCGAGAACAGCACACCGACGGCCAGCAGCAGCAGCACGCCGGACATCACCAGATACGGTGCATGGATCTTGGCGGCGAACGCAGTCAACAAGGTTTCCTTGGTGGCGGCATCGGCGCTGGCCACCTGCTCGGACAGGTCGCCGATGCCATGCAGCACCAGCGTGCCGATCAGGATCGGCGCCAGGATGCCGGCGATCTTGTTGCAGATGCCCATCAAGGCGATGCGGCGCGCGGCGCTTTCGATCGGCCCGAGAATGCTGATGTACGGGTTGATCGCGGTTTGCAGCAAGGCCAGGCCGCTACCGATCACGAACAGGCCGCCCAGCGCGCCCGGATACCAACGCTGCGTGGCGAACTGACCGAAACTTGCTGCGCCGACGGCCATCACCACCAGGCTCAACGCCAGACCTTTCTTCATGCCGGTGCGCTTGAGAATCCAAGACGAGGGCAATGCCAGGAAGAAGTACGACAGGTAGAACACCATCAGCACCAGGAACGCATTGACCTCATTGAGATCGAACGCCAGCCGCACGAAGGTGATCAGCGGCCCGTTGATCCAGGTGAAAAAGCCGATGATGAAAAACAGCACGCCGACGATGGCGATCGAGACAACGGGATTTGCAGGCCTGGCGGTAGTCATGGATCGGCTGGCTCTAAGGTTGTCGTAAGGAATGCCGTCGGCGTCAACGGCGCAGTTCGGCGACGAAATCGTAGAAATCGTTGTGGCAATAAGTATCGGTCAATTCGATCGCGCTGCCGTCGCGGGCATAGCCCACGCGCACCACGTGCAAAATCGCCTCGCCGGTTTTCATGCGCAGATGTTCTGCCAATCGCGCCGGCAGATTGATGGCGCGAAAATATTGCAGGGCGCGCACCACCGGCGTGCCCTGCGTATCCAGATAGCTGTAAAGCGAATCGCCGATCTGCTGCGGGTCGGCCACGATGCGTTGCGGCAACACCGCATGTTCGTAGGCCATGACGCGGTCGTCGGCGCTGCGCAGACGCGTGAGCGAGGCCACCGCCGCATCCGGCGACAACCCCAACCGCAAAATCTCTTCGCCGTGCGCCGGGCGCAACCGCCGCTCCAGCCAGCGCGTGCCGGGCTCGTAGCCTTTGATGCGTAGCGTCTCGCTGAAACTGGTCAGGCCGCTGAGCTGATGCTGGATCTGGGTAGTGACGAAGGTGCCCGCACCCTGCCGGCGCGAGACCAGACCTTGTTCGACCAACACATCCACCGCCTGGCGCAGGGTGACCCGCGAGATCTGCAGCCGCTCGCACAGCTGGCGCTCGGCCGGCAGCGCCTCGCCGGCCTTCCACTGACCGCCGCGAATGGCGTCGGTGAGCTTGGCGGCCAGTTGCAGATACAGCGGGGTCGGCGCGGAGACATCCAGCGCCAGCGCCTCCATCCTGGGGTCGTCGTCCGTCCTGGCGTTGGTTCTCGGTTTGGCCATTGCCTGTCCTCCAGACCGACTTAAATTTGTTAGGTCCAATATAGTACCAATTTGCCCCGCGCGCATCAGGCCGCGATCACCCGTATAAGCCTGGGACATCCGACCCGCCATGACGCGCCCCATGGACTGCATCCCCTGGTCGGCATGGTGCCGCCGTGGACGGAGCCGGTCAGTGCGGCAGACTGGCGCATCGCCCGATTGGCGATGCAGTCACAGCCGCAGATACCAGCGTCGCCGATCCATCCACCAACCCACGGCGCAACACACCAGCGTGTAGCTCAGCGCGCACAGCAGCGACCCGAGTGGGCCCGGCGCGATGGTCTGGAACACGCGGATGCCCAACCAGGCGTACAGGTCCAGGCCGGAGCTGCCGGCCGGCAGCAGCCGCAGCACCACCACGAACAATTCGGAGAACAGGTAGATCGCCAGCGGGTTGCGCCCGAGCACGGTGAACACGCCGCTGCCTCCGGTCCAGCCACGCAACTCCAGCAAATACACCAGCACGCCCAGCGCCAGCAGATCCAGGCCGACCGTGCAAGCGACGAACGACCCGCTCCAGAGCTTCTTCGACAACGGCCAGGCGGGCGCCCAGAGCAGCGCCAGCACCACCAGCCCCGCGCCTACCAACCACAAGGTGCGTGTGCTGGCAGGGGTCTTGCCGTGCCCCTGCAGGAAGCGCCCGGCCAGATAGCCGGCCAGTACGTTGACCGTGGCCGACAACGTGCCCAGCAGGCCCTCGGGATCAAAGCCGCCGTCCTTGCGGTACAGATGCGCGCGCCCGAACAACCATAGATCGAGCCGGGTGCCAGCGTTGCCGGTCTTGCTCAATTCCTCGCCGGGCTGGCCGAAGGCATACAACACTGCCCAGTAGCCCAGCAGGAGCAGCACGCAGGCAGGCGCGATGCCGCGTGGTGGCAGATAGCGCACCAGCAACGCCGCGGCCAGGTAGCACAGGCCAATCCGCTGCAACACGCCGGTCAGGCGGATCTGATCGATCGCGGTGAACGCCCATCCCCCATCGGGCTGCAGATGGAAAAACGGAAACCAGTACATCAGCACACCGCACAGCACGATCAACACCGCGCGCTTGCTCACGCGGCCGAGAAACTGCCGATGCGGCGTGTTCGTTGCCAGCGCAAAACTCATCGCGCTGCCAACGGCGAACAGGAACGAGGGAAACACCAGATCGGCCAGGGTGAAGCCGAACCAGGCCGCATGGGTCAGTTGCGCGTATGCCTGCGCGCCTGGCCCGGCGGTGTTGACCAGAATCATCAGGAAGATGGTGAGGCCGCGGAACACGTCCAGCGACAGGAAGCGTTCGCGCTTTGGCGGTGCGGTTGCAATGGCAGCCACGGGTGTGTGTGCGCTCATTGCACTCCCTCGCCGACGTCGTCGAGACGGATGCGGCATGCACACGCACCGCTCGTGGCCTGGGTCCTCGCATCGACGCACTCGCGCGCGCGCATCGCCCCACCGTGCAAGACAGAGCCCTTCATTGGACCGCTCCTTGCAGGGTGCCGCGCACGGTGGGGTGCGCACTCTCCTGCGACCGGCCTTGTCCGTGCTCCTGCCACGCGCGTTGCGCCGCGCCTGGCGCGTCCACCTGCGCCAGCAAGCTGTGCAGCAAGCTCAGTGGATCGTGTGGTGGCTGACGCTTCGGCACCTGGTCCTGATCGGCCCATTGGCGTTCCCATGTTGCAAGCTGCTGATCCACTGCCGCCGCGTCGAACGGCGTACCGGCCTTGCGTGCAGCGCGGTACGCACCGAGAAAGCGCGTCCAGCGCTGCAGATAGAAATCCGCATACATGCCCTGCCACGCCTTGGACGCGTAATCGGCCAGGTTGCCGCCGCCGCCCCAGACGCTGACCTGCGCACGCGCATTGCCGACATAGGCGCGACGCAACCCGGCATCGTTGCCAGCGGCCGCTGCGGCCTGGCCGGTCCAGTCGGCAAGGGTTTCGTGCTGACCGCCGACCAGTGCATCCAGCCCCTGCACCAGGCGCGTGGTGCGCGCCAGCAGCGCATCGCCGCGTGCGAAGTCGCCGGCGTCGTACGCCTGCACTACCGCCTGCAATTGACGGTCGGCCTGCAAGCTCAGGTAATGCCGCGCGTCTTCGATCAGGTCGTAGCGGTACAGCGGCGCATCGGCATAACGGTCGGCCTGCTGCAGCAACGCATCGATGGCGCGGCGCAGACGTTGCGGATCGCCGGGGCGATCGTCGAACTTGACGATGTCGGCCGTCGGCCGCTTGAACAGCAGGTAGGCACCGGCACGCTTGTTCCACCAGCGTGGCGACCAGTAGCGGGTCTGGTAGATGCCTGCTTCCAGATCAGACCACGCACTCAGTAATGCCGCATCGCTGCGGCCGTAGCGCGCACGCGTGTACTGAGCGAGCCATTGCGACCAGGATTGCTGCGGGCCTTCCCAAGCCAGCGCGTAGAGATACTCGTGGACCACCGAGTTGCTATGCAGCCCTTCCGGAAACACGCCAAAGCCGCGCAGATTGCGTTTGTCCGGATCGGCCAGCAAGGCCTGCAGATCCTGGCGATAAAATGCGAAGTCGCCGTACAGCGGATTGCTGGCGCCGTAGTTGTGCACGTAGCCGTAGATCCACTGCTTGTTGTCGAAGGCCTGCGAGGCCTTCCAGGTACCGGGATAACGGTCGTTGCCGATGTCCAGCACCATCAAGCGCGCGTCGGGCACCTTGCCGAGAAATGCGGCGATCGCCTGCGGTTGCCAGAATTCGCGGTCGGCACCGAACAGCCAGCCCTGCATGACCCAGGTGGCCTTCGGATTCACCTGCGCGATGGAGCGATACAACGCCTGCCCGTACTCGGCCAGGCGCGCATCGCGTTGCGCTGGCGGTACCGCCTTGGCGCGTGCGGCATCCGAGTTGGCGATGCTGTCGCCGTACTTGGCGGCGGCCACGTCGCTGCCGTCGTCGGCCACTGGCGGCAGCATTTCGTTGAAGGCATCGGCCAGGTAGAACTCGCCTGCGCCATAGGTCTGCGTGTACAGCTCCAGGAATCGCCGCGCGACCTTGGCGAACAACGGATCGCGCGGATCCAGCCAATAGGTTTCGTGGAAGCCTTCCCAGGCGCGCATGCGGTAGATACGTGCCTTTGGATGGGCGTGCGCGAACGCCTTGGGCACGTAGCCGGCAAATGCCGGCAGCACCGGTTGCATGCCCAACTCGCGCATGCGGGTGAGGATCTGCGTCTGCAGCACGCGCTTGCTGTCGATCCATTGCTGCGGCAGCGGCGCACGATAGCCTTCGATATTGCCCATGCGCTGCCACGGCGTGAACGCAGGGCCGGAGAAATACTCCGCCAGTGCGTCATCGCTGACATCGAACTCGCGCCACAGCGCTTGCCAGATCGCTTCCTGGCCTTCCATCGCCAGCGGCATGTCGATGCCGTGCAAGGCCATCCAGTCGATCTCGCGCTGCCAGCGCGGCCAGTCCCAGAACGGTGTGGTGTAGCCGTAGGTGCAGGTGTTGAGATAGGCGCGATGGGCAAACGGCGTGCGCACCTGGCCGCTGCGGTAGGCCGGCCATTGCGCCGGCAGCGCCACGCGGTCGCCTTCCCAACTCATCGACGCGGCGCCGGCCTGGCCGAGATAAGCATAGGCACCACGCGCCAATGCCACTTGCGAGGAACCGGCGATGCGCACCGTGTCGCCGCCGGCATCGATGCGATACCAGTCCGCGCCGTCTCCGCGCGGCGCCACGGTCATCTCGAACTGCGCAGCGCGCGAGCCGATCAAGCGTTGCAGCACGGCCTGTGCGGGCGGCGCGGCCAGCACGGTGGCGGGAATGGCGAGCAACGCGCCCAGCACCGCCGCGAACAGGCGCGCCGGCGACGACGGGGAAAACAGTGGGGCGGTCATGGCGATTTCCGGTAATGCACGGTGACGACGTCGTGGAATCCAAACGGCTGATCGGCAGCGACCTGCAGGATCACCGCCAGTGTGCGTGCGCCGGCGGCGGGAGCAAGCGTCAATGTAATCGGCGTGCCGGCCGCTGCACGGGCAACCGCGCGACCATCCAGAAACACCTGCGCCGGCCCGCTGAGGCGGCCCAGATCGAGCGTGCCGCCGTGGGTTTGCACGCCCTGCCAGGGCGTGAATTGGGTGCGGTACAGCACATAGCCGGCACGCTCGGGAGCGCTTTCCAGCGTGCCGGGCAGCGTGTTGCTCCAGCTGTTATTGTCGTTGGGCCGACGCGACAGATCCGGCGCCGGCGGCTGCGCGAAGGCAGCGGTGTGGCGCCAGCTTTCGACCACCATCACCGGCGCCACGCTCGGCACCGTCGCTGGCGGTGGCACTGCCACGCAGGCGATCTCGATGACCGCATCGCGCAAGCCAGCGCTACGCGCCTGCAGCCGTAACGCCCCTGCACCGCGCCCGGCTTGCACGATCGCCTGCGCCAATCCGTTGAACAAGGCCACCTGCATGCTCTGATCGGCAGCATGCGAATTGGGGTCGCCATTGCCGACACCCAGCAACCGGCCGCCGCTGACCTGTAGTGTCAATACTGCGTTGCAATCGGGCACGTGACGCCCCTGCGCGTCCACCGCTTCCAAGGTGACCGGCTGCGCATCGCGGCCATCGCCGCGTAGCCCACTGCGGTCGGGAGTGAGCTTGAGCGCGACCGGCGCGCCGGTGGTTTCCACCCGCGTGCGCGCCACTTCCTGCCCATCGCGCCAGGCCACCGCTTCGAGCACGCCCGGCACGTAATCCACCTGCCATTGATTCGACTGCGCGCGATCCACCGCTTGTTTCCCGAGCGAGCGGCCGTTGAGCCACAGCTCCACCTGCGCGGCATTGCAGAACGCCATCACCTTGATCGGCTGACCTTCGCGGCCGGGCCAGTTCCAGTGCGGCAACAGATGCAACACCGGCGCATCGTCGATCCACAAGGCGCGGCGCAACCAATAGGCGCCCTTGGCAAATCCGCACTGGTCCATGATGCCGAAGAACGATCCCACCGATGGCCATTCGAACGGCGTGGGTTCGCCGCGATAATCGAAGCCGGTCCACACGAAACTGCCGGCGACGAACGGGCGTTCGGCAATCAGCTGCCAGGCGCGGCGATGGGTATTGCCCCAGTCCGCAGCCAGGCTGTCGTCTTCGGCGACCACGTGTGCGTCCAGATCGGTGAACCACGCACCACGCGTCTGGAACGCACTGGTGTCTTCGCTGGACAGCATCGGCGTGCACGGACGCGCCGCATGCACGCGGTCGTAGTTGTACTGGCGATAGTTGAAACCGAGCACGTCCACCATATCGGCAGCGCCGCGCGTGGCGAACATGCCGTCGTTCATTCCGGCGGTGATCGGGCGGGTGTCGTCGAGCGCGCGCACCGCGCTGGCGGCGCGCGCCATGATCGCGTAACCGTTGGCGGTGCCCTGCAGCGGCTCTTCGTTGAGCAGCGACCACAGGAACACGCTGGGATGATTGCGCTGGCGCCGCACCATGTTGCGCAGCAGCGCCACATAGTCCGGCGCAGGATTGAACAGCCGGTTCTCGGCCATCACCAGCATGCCAAGACGGTCGCAGGCCTGCAGCAGTTCCGGCGCCACGGCATGGTGCAGACGGATGGCATTGCAGCCCATCGATTTCAGCCGCTGCAGACGAAAGACATGCAAGGCATCGGGCAGCGCCACGCCAACGCCGGCGTGGTCCTGGTGCAGGCACACGCCCTTGATCTTGAGCGGGCAGCCATTGAGAAAGAAGCCATGGTCGGCATCGAAGCGCAGGCTGCGAAAGCCGATGTCGCACGCGGCACGGTCGCTACGGCCGTCTGCGCCGCGCACGCTGGCCTGCACGCGATACAGCACCGGCGTTTCCACGCTCCAGCGCTGCGGCTGCGGCACCGCGATGCTGAGCGCCGCCTGCGCAGTACCGAAGGCAGCGACACTGAGTTGCGTCTGGCCTTGCGCCACGACAGCGCCATGCGCATCGCGCAAGACGACCTCTACCCATGCGTCAGCAGGCTGCTCGCCGCTGTTGAGCAGGTCCAGCTGCACCGGCACCTGCCAGACATCGCCCGGACCTTCGCGCGGCACCGCAGCCAGGCCGTCGCCGGCGATATGCAGGGGCGCACGCAGCACCAGCCAGGTGTGCCGGTAGATGCCGCCGCCTTCGTACCACCAGCCATCCATGGCCTCGGCATCGACGCGGATGGCGATGCTGTTCAAGGCATTGCCGTAGCGGGCGACGGACGTCAGGTCGATCACCAGCCCGTTGTAGCCGCTCCAACTGCGCGCCAGCAGCATGCCGTTGACCCACACCGTGGCATGGCTGGCGATACCGTCCAGACGCAATTCCACCGCCTGCCCGCGCATGGACTCTTCCAGCCGCAGCGTGCGGCGGTACCAGCCGATCCCGCGCGGGCGATAGCCCTGCGCGATGTTGGCATCCGCGCGCACCGCCTGCTCCACCACAAAATCGTGCGGCAATTGCAGCTGCAGCCAGGCGGTATCGTCGAAGTCCGGCGCCGCCGCGCCCCAGGCGCGGCCGCCCTTGGCATTGTCGTAGGTCTCGTCCTGCGCGAGCAGGCGCGGAAACGGCAGATCGCCGGCATGGAAGCGCCACCCCTCGTCCAGATCCAGCCATTGGCCGCCGTCATCTGCCGCCAATGTTTGCGGCGCGGGCCGCGGCTTGGCGCCCTTGCCGACACGCGTGGTTCCGGTGGCTGCCGCTCCGGACACCAACGCAGGCACGCCAAGCAGCGAGGAAGCACAGACACTGCCAGCGAGGAACTCACGCCTGCGCACGGCAACGCCCGCCGGTCAAGTGGATTGCATGCACGCCGCGTCGTGCCTGCGCGGCTGCCGTTGCCGGGCACGCGTCCACCGCACCTGCACCGTTGCATTCGCTGCTAGCCGCCGCACGCAACTGCGTACGGCGGCCCGAGGCGCGCTGGTCGCGCATCAAAGCATGTCCCACTGCATCGACAGGTAGTAGCTGCGACCGGTGACGCCGGTCATCTGCCAGCGGCTGGGGATGTCCTTGTACGCTTCTTCCTTTCGGTTGGTGAGATTCAGGCCGCCCAGCTGGAAGCTCAGCTTGTCGTTGACCTGGTAGCCAAGGACCGCATCCAGTTGCGTGCGCGCCTTCATGACATGGCCTTCGCGCGCGAAGAAACTGTCGCTGCTGTCCTGTTCGTACTCGCTGCGATGGTTGAGCGAGAGGCGTGCCGAGTAGTGCTCACTCTCCCAATACGCGGTGGCGTTCCAGGTCTGTTCGGACAGGTTGCGGATCTTGAAATCGGTATCGCGCTGCGGAATGACCCGGGTGAAATTGGTGGTCACCCCGAAGCCGTCGATCGGCAGCCAGGCATCCAGTGACTGGGTCCAGCCCAGCTCGTAACCGCGGATCTTGACCTTGCTCGGATCGTTGGTGGTGGCGGTGATCTCGTAGATATCGCCGTCACTGCTCACGCAGTCGCCGGCTGCATTGCTGGACAGCGCAATGCCGTTGAAAGCGGCCGGACAGACGATGCGATTGAACGTGCCGTTCTTGATGTTTTTCCAGAACCCGGCCACCGTCAACGCGCCGCCTTTGCCGTAATACCACTCCAGGCTCAAGTCGGCCTGGCCGGCGGTCAGCGCCTTCAGATCGGTCTGCCCCTGGGTGACGATGAAGGTGGTGGTGCCGCCGGTATTGGTCCCAGTGGAGATCGTCGAGGCGATGGCGGTATCGCTGTCGAGAATCGGCCGCACCAGCACCTTGGCGGCCGCAAAGCGCAGCAACAGGTCTTCACGCATGTCCAGCACCAGATTCAGGCTGGGCAGCCAGTTGGAATACTCATACGGCGCACGCGCGTTGCCGATCACCACATTGGCGTCATCGCTGACGGCCTGTGCCTGGGTCAGGTAGGTATCAGTGGTGCGCTTGGTATTTTCGTAGCGCATGCCGACGTTGCCGCGCAGACGCATGCTGCCGACATCGGTATCGATGCGCGCCATCGCA
Source organism: Xanthomonas bromi (assembly GCF_900092025.1). Lineage (GTDB taxonomy): Bacteria > Pseudomonadota > Gammaproteobacteria > Xanthomonadales > Xanthomonadaceae > Xanthomonas > Xanthomonas bromi. The sequence goes on along the minus strand of NZ_FLTX01000006.1, from coordinate 51,537 downwards.
TAGGCGGACGAGATATCGTTCTCGATGCTGTAGCTGCTTTGCGGCGCAAACAGGACGGGCACCGTAATGCCCGCAGCCGCCAGCGAGCGCGCATACGCCGCGATGTCCGGGGTGACCCAGCTGTCCTGCGAGGCCAGCTGCCCGTCGAGAAAATGATTGACCGTGCTGTTGGCGGCAGACAGTTCCGGGAACATATCGAAGCCCGACACCGCACCGGTCCTGAGCAAGTACAGGAAATCGCGCCGGCGCACATCGCGATCGAAGGTCTCGCGGCGGTATTTGGCACCGAAGCGCACCGCGTTCAACGGACCCAGCTCCAGATACCGCTCGGCATCCAGCTGCAGCGACCATTCCTTGTTGCTGAGCGACTGGATGGAGCCGTTGGGGTATTCGCTACGCACCAGATTGGTCTTGTTCCAGGCGCTGGCATCGGTGGCGTCGGCATCGGTGGTCAGCGAGATCGCATCGGGATTGGAGGTATCCAGCAGCGTCGCCGAGGGGATCCGGCCCAGGATCGCGGCGCGCTCGTTCTCGTCGGTCTTGCCCTGGGTGTAATTGGCCGCGCCACTGAGCGTCCAGGCATCGCCCTTCCATTTGAAGTCGTAGGTGAGCAACTGCGTGGACAGATCGTGTTGTTCGACCTGGTGATTGTTCTCCAGCCAGTAATCCGATGCCGACACCCGTGTGGCGGTCAGCCCGTTGGTCTGCAGCACCGTCAGCGGATTGCGCTCGAACGAGTACACCAACTGGTTCATGTCGTTGGCGGTCTTGTCCTGCGAATACAGCGCAGTGAGGTTCATTTCCAGCTGCTCGCTGGGCTTCCACTGCAACCCGCCATCGAACATCTTGCGCGCCGTCTCGCGCTCGATCGAGCGATAACGCGGGCGGCGTGGGATATACAAGGTGCCGGCGTCGGTGTCTTGCGTATACCAACGGTCGATCCACAGATAATCGGCGCGGTCCCTGAGCTTTTGATAGCCGGCACTGAGAAACACGCCAAGATCGCCTCCACCGAACTTGAACTGGTCGATATAGGTCAGCACGCCCTTGGGCGTTGGCGAGCCGCCGGCAAATTCGGAATATTGGGTCTTGGCCGAGAACAACAGCTTGGTCTGTTGGTAGTCCAGTGGTTTGGTGGTGTTGATGTCGACCGTGCCCGACAGGCCACCGGCATCCATGTCCGCCGATGGCGATTTGATCACCTCGATCCCGGCGGCCACTTCCGGCTGGATGATGTCGTAGCGGAATCCATCGGTGAAATCGGCACTCTTGATCACTTGTCCATTGATGGTAGTGGCCGAGTACTGCGGCCCCAGGCCACGCACGCTGATGGTGGAGCCGCGCCCGTTGATGGTGGAGATCTGCACGCCGGGAATGCGCTGGATCGCCTCGGCGATGTTTTCGGCGGGGAACTTGCCGATGTCCTGCGCCGAGATTCCGTCGGTCATGCGCACGTCGTCGCGCTTGTTGTCCATCGCGGTGATCAGGCTCTTCTGGTACGAGCTGGTGACCTTGACGGTGTCGAGCTGGGAGATCTGCGCCGATGCCGCCGGCGGCGCTTCCTGCGCCTGCGCGTTGGAGCTGCCGGCAAGCAACGACAGCGCGATGGCAATGGACAGCGACGAGGGCGAATAACAACGCAGCGGGGCACGCGGGAGAGCTGACATGAGAAATCCTGAAGTGGAATGGCTGGACGACGACGCGACTGGCATTCCGATCGATCAGCGATGACAGATCCCCGCGTTGGGTCACCAACTACACGCGCACAGGCCACCCGTCCCGGACGTCCGGAACCGCCTGCGATCTGTTGTCTGCGAGCACCCCATACGGCCCCCCGTGGGTGCCGATGCCGCGTCCCTGCCGGGACGAACACCGCATGCCATTGCTGACCAACGGCGCTGACTGGAAAGTACCAATTCAGTGGAGTTGATTCTTATGGTCTCTAAAAGATCGTGTCAACAGTCACTTTCGAAAGTGTTCGATCGGTGGCTGATTAGGCGCCGGATGCCTGCTGTGATTCGCCTTCGACGGTGCTGCAGAGTACCGAGCTGCGTGACGGGCATCGTTGTCACGGGACCAGTCACCGACCAATTCTTATCGACCAGACCAATTCCGTGCGGTCGATGCGGTGGTCCAGGCATCGCACTCATTGCGTGCTGCATCACAGTCCTTGGCAACGTGCTCATGTGCGATCCAAACCGAGGTGCCACGTCTCCTTGCCCAGGCGAGCGACTACCGCGATGACTGAGCGCAGCACCACGACGACAACGTTGTCAGCGGACAAGCCAGCCCGCCCTCACCTTGGCCGAAACGCCTGCGTCATGCATGACGCGTGCGCACTGATGGGTGCACGAGAGCTTTGCTACGGCGCGCAGGCAGTCACGCCGCGTCTAGCGCAACCGACCCTGGTCGTTGCGCAGAAATCCGCGCTCCGGGGTGGCAGCGAAGCCCAGCAATTGCAGGCCGACGCCCAACACTGCGTCCTGCGCTGGATCGACCCGCGACTGCAGCTGCCAGCGCCCATCGCGCCAGAGTTGCAGCTGTGCCTCGGCCTGCACGCCGGCAGGCAGCGCGGTGTCGGGCAACAGGGTCAGCACGGCGGTGTCATCCACGCACGCCGGCTGCCCGGACAACCGCAACGGCGGCAGACCGGGTAGCTCACCCGCACCGCTCGCCAGCAGTTGCAGGCTGACCCGCCCCCGCGCCTGCACGCAGCCAGTGGCATCGAACAGCAGATCTACCTGCTGCAACTGCAACGCCAGATCGACCAGCGCCACGCCACCTGGCTGACGCAACAGGAGCTGGCCCTGTGCATTGCGAATGCCGTGTTGCGCGCCATCCACCAGCAGCAGTTGCAGCTGCGTGGACTGCAGGTGCACCTCACGCTCGCCACGCAACAGCGGCCAGAGGCGCGGCCGCACTGCGACATCGCCGAGCGCCATGCCTTGCCATTGCACCTGACGCAACGTGCCGGCCCATAGCGGGCCCTCCACGTCCAGCACAGAGAACGGCAAGCCCTCGCGCGGCAGCACCAGGCGCAACGGCAGCGATGCCAGCAACGCAATGCCTACCATCGACAGGAAGACCAACACCCAACCCAGACGCGTCATGGGACAGATTCCGCAAACCCGCAGCGTACGCGGAGTTGGCCCTGATCGCGTACGACGCTCAGCTGGGTCGGCGCCAGCCCATGTGCTTGCCGCAACCGCTCGAGCCAGCCGAACAAGGCGTCGGCGCTGACCGCATCGATCTGTACGTCCATCCCGCCCGAGGCGCTGCGCTGCTGGGAGCTGATGTTGACGCCGGCCTCGCGTGCGCTGCTTGCGATGATCTGGGCCAATGCCGCGTTGCCCGGCGCGGTAACGCGCTTGGTCGTTGCTGTCTGCGCCGATGCATCGAGAACCAGCTGCGCGGCATCGGCGTAGTGCGCCCAAGCCCGGGCATGCCAGTGCCGCAGTGGGACGTAAAGCGCATACCAACCGACGAATGCTGCCAGCGCGGCGCACATCACGCCCAGCATGCGCCGCTCTCGCGGCGCACGCGTCTGCCACCACTGAGTACCACGCTGCTGCAAACCTGCCTTCATCGCAACGGCTCCAGTGCGAACGGCGTGCGCAGGCGATCGTCCTCGACCTGACTGCTGCCGGGCTGTACGTGCCAGCCCGCGTCGGCAAGCCGCGCAGAAAGCTGTTGCAGGCTTGCACCATCGGGGGACAGCAAGGTCGCGCGCAGTGGCTGTGCGGGCTGGTAATCGAGCTGATCCAGTTCCGCACCCGGAAGGGCATCGACCGCTGCGAACAAGGTACGCAGTTGCACAGCCAGGCGATCGGCCGCGGTTCCCGCCTGCCGATGTGCCTGCAGTGCGGCCGGCACCGCCGCTGCATCGCGCACCCCCAACTGTGCGGCGGCGCGCCCTTGCAGCACGCGCGCGCCGATCTCGTAGCGCAAGGTCTGCGCCAGCAACAGCACCATCGGCGAGAGCAGCACCACCGCGGCCACGGCGGTAAGCCGGCGCAGGGTGAGCGTCTGCACAACGGCCTTCTGCTTCGCGAACGCGTGCTGCAGAAGAGTGATCGGCAGGTGTGGCGCGCAGCGCGCAAAGCAGGCAATGGACAGCGCAGTCTCGGCCTTCGGCGCTTGTGCCGGCGCGCGATCGCCCAGCAGCATGCGCGCCGCCTCCGGCTCCAGACTGCAGGCTGCAGGCCAGGCCAGCGCCGCGGATCAGCCAGCGGCCATCCCAGTGCATCACCGCTGCCGGCGCATCGGCGCAGGGCTCCAGCAACAGGCAGTCCGGCACCACCGCATCGGGTACGATGCCGAGCTGCGCTACGCGCGCCAACCACTGCTGCATCACCCCGCTGTCCACCGCAGCAACCAAACGCGTGCCATCGGCATCAGCGCGATCGGCGATCACGACATGCAAGCCCTGCGTTTCGACCGCCACATGCTCGGCTAATTGCAGGCGGGCAGCGGCCACTGATTGCGCGATGCTGCGGTCGGGCAAGGTCAACCAGCGTAGATGCACATCCACGCCCGGCACCACCAGAACAGTGCGTGCGGATGGTTCGCGCGGCGTGCTGGCTTCGCCCACCGACTGCACCCGGCCCTGCGCATCCACGCGCACGGCGGTGGCTTGCGCGGTGGCATCGGCCGGCAACAACAGCAAGGTGGTACTCATTGGTCAGAACTCCATTGGCGCGCCACCAGCCGCACACGTCCCGAAGGATCCTGCTGCAGCAAGGCATCCAGCATGACCTGCGCGCCGGCGTGGTCGACCTGGCTGTAGAGAGAAAAATAGCGGGTGCGTAGTTCGAGCTGTTCCAGGACTGCATTGGACAACTCGGCCTGCAGCAACGCCGGCTGGCTCAGAAACATCCTGACGTCGCGCCATCCTCCGGCCGGTCGTGCTGCGATAACGCGTCGCGCGGCCGGCAACTCCAGTGCACCGTCGGTCAACGCCACCAGCACCGGCGCATCCTCCGGGCGCAGCGCGTTGACGTTGATCGGCGACAAGCGCCCTTCCGGCAATGCACAGACATACGGCTGCAGTTGCGCGATCAGTTGCGGCGTGTAGCCGACGATGGCGCGCAGTTCGCTGACGCCTGCCAACAAGGTGGCACCGGTGCGCAGCGGCACGGCGGCCTGCAGATAGCGGTCGTCTTCGGCGCCTTGCGTGCCCGGCTGTGTGTCGCTGTCGATCCAGTCCACCAATGCAGCGGTCAATGCCTGCGCCTGTTGCGGGACGATGCCGAGCACGTCCAACAACGCGCGATATTGACGTGCGCCCTCATCGCTGCGCTGCCATTGTTCGGGCGCACCGACAACCACGCTATTGGGGTTGAAGCAGCCGCCGCGATCGCGCAGACGCACGCTCACGGCCCCGTGGTCCAGCGGAAAACGGATCGGTTGGTCGTTCCAGCCGCCGTCCAGCGTGGTGCGCAGCGGGTCGCGCTTGGCCAAGGCCTGCAACCGTTGCCGTGCGACCGCCTCGCTGCCCAGCGCGTACCACTGCGCCTGCGTCATCGCCTCGCCATTGCCGCTACGGCGCAGGCCAAAGCGCAAATCCTCCAGCACGTCAGCCATCAGCAAGGTCATGACGGCAACCAGCAGCAACACCGTCAGCAAGGCGACGCCGCGTTGCCCGGCAGGTGCATGCAGCGCCCTCACGTGCGCCCCTCCGGCAGCAGGAATAGCTGGCGCACGCGTCCCCAGTGTTCCAGCTCCAGCTCCAACGCGACGGCATCCGGCAATGCTTCCAGACCGCCGCTGCAGCCATCGCTCCATTGCGTGCGGTAATGGAATGCCATCACCGCCGAGCGCACACCGCGCAACAGCACTTGCGGCGTGCCGGCTGCCGCGCCGTCGAGCGCGGAGCGTGCACTGCGCTCCAGCCGTCCCTCCACCACGCGGTATTCCACGTATTGCAGCGATGCACGCGGCGCCTGGTCCGGGTTGCTCCAGCCACGCCGCACGAATCCAAACAACGGCCCATGCGTACCGGGCGCACTCGCGATAAATGCGCTGCGTGCGGCGCTGCCGTCGTCGTTGCGGGTGCGCCGCACCGCAGCCTGCTGCAGGTCGCTGCGCAGCAGACCATGGGCAAGCTGAAAGTCGCGGATCTGTTGCAGCCGCGCGCGCACGGCATCGCGCTGATCGATGCTCTGCCGCATCACCGCCACCGCGGCTGCGGCGACCAGCGCGAACACCGCCAAGGCCACCAGCAGTTCGATCAAGGTGAAGCCGCGCGTGCGCTGCTGCGGATCATTCGGCACTCCGCAACACGCTGAGGCTGGCAACTTCCTGCGCCTGGCCTGCGGCACGCACGCGCACCTCGATCCGCAACAGGCCTGCAGCGCCCGCTGGCATCGACTGACGTTGCCACTCCCAGCTGCGTCCGCCGAGCTCCACTTGCCCGTTCGCAGGCGCGCGCACGGCGGACGCTGGCGCCAGTGTCGCCTCGATCGCCTGATTTTCCGCCACCACCGTGGCCAAGGCGCGCTCTGCCAGCACCACCGCAGTGCGGGTGCTTTCACCGGACAGGTTCAATAGGCCGACCACGGCCATGCCGAAGATCGCCAGCGCGACCATCAGTTCGAGCAGCGAGAATCCGCCCGCTGTGCTTGCATTAGCGAGATGGCGCATCGACCTGCACCACGCCGTTGGCATCCACCACCACCTGCATCTGCTGCCGGCCATCCCCCAACGCGATGCGTTGCGGCGTGGCCGCGCCAGTGGGGTCGAAGCGCACGCTCAGCTGCTTGCTGCCCGCGGGCAGCTGTGCCTGAATGCCCTCCGGCCAGCGCATGGCGGCGAATGGCGGTTCGTCCAACGCACTCCACCGCTGCTGCGCCTGACGACGGGACGCATAGCCGCCGGCATCGATGCTCACCTCCACCATGCGCAAACTCATCATCGCCTCATCGCGGGCATGCATCAGCGCACTCGCCAGCGAGTCGGCATGATCGTGCAGATCGCGCCGTGTCTCCGGCAAGGTCATCACCACCAGCATGCCGGCGAGCGCGGTAATCACCAGCACAGCCAGCACTTCGAGCAGGGTGAAGCCACGCGCACGTCGTGCCGCTATGTGCGTCCACATGAGCGATTGCTGTGCGGTGGCAGAACCTGCAGACACTGCCAGCACTCAGCGCCAGTTGCCGATATCGGCATTGTCGGCATCGCCGCCTTCAGCACCGTCTGCGCCGAACGAGTACACGTCGAAGCCGCCATTGCGGCCCGGGCGCCGGTACTGGTAGGCATGGCCCCATGGATCTTCCGGCAGCCGGCGGATATAGCCGCCCTGCCGATAGCGCTCCGGTCGCGTCAGTCCGCTCGGCGGGTTGAGCAAGGCTTGCAGGCCTTGCTCGGTACTCGGGTAGCTCAGGTTGTCCAGCCGATAGGTTTCCAGCGCCTGCTCCAGTACCGCCACATCGGCGCGCGCTTTTTCGACCATCGCCCGGTCCTGGCTGGGCATCACATTGATCATGACCACGGTGGCAAGCAGGCCGATGATGACGATGACCACCATGAGTTCGACCAGGGTGAAGCCACGTGCGAGGCGATGTGCCGTGAGCGCGCCGACACCTGCGCGGGGGTGGATGGACTGCATGACGATCTCCGAGATAAGCGGTCGCGCTCAACCAAGCGCGAGGGTGTTGAATTGCAGGATCGACAGCACGATCACCGCCACCACCCCGCCCGGCAGCACGCGCAGGTGTTCTGCATCGAGCGTGCGGCCGTTGATCTGGGTCAGCACATCGCCCGGCGCCAGACCGGCCTGACGCTGCCACGCGTGGTGGTGCTGGGCGGTTTTCTTTCCGACGACGAATGCGATGGGTTGATCGCCTTGGCCCAGCCGCGCCTGGCGCGCTCGCGCACCGTGGACAATGCCAATGGCGCGCATGTGGTGCATGCAGCGCGCACCAGCGACAGCATGTGTCTGCGCGTTGGCCAGGATGCGCTGTGCGAACGTATCGAGGCGCGTATCGCACGTTTGCTCGACTGGCCGGTCGATCACGGCGAAGGCCTGCAAGTGCTGCGTTACGCCACCGGTGGGCAATATCAGCCGCATTACGATTACTTCGACCCGGACGCGGCCGGCACACCGATGTTGTTGCAGGCCGGCGGCCAACGCGTCGCCTCACTGGCGATGTACCTCAACACGCCCGAACGTGGCGGCGCCACGCGTTTTCCGGACGAGCATCTGGATGTTGCGGCGGTCAAAGGCAACGCGGTGTTTTTCAGCTACGACCGGCCACACCCGATGACGCGTAGCCTGCACGCCGGCGCACCGATCCTGGCTGGGGAAAAGTGGGTCGCCACCAAGTGGCTGCGCGAACGCCCGGTGCGCATGTCCGGCTGAGCGCGGCGACAAGCACGTCGCAAACAACGGCCAATGGCGTGCCGTCGGCGCGAACGCATCATCATGCTTTCCCGGGAGGCGGCACCTTCGTCCAGGCGCCCGATCGCGTCACCCACGCGACATCTTCCAGCAAGCGCAGATCAGTTCCAGCCACCGGCCACGCATCGGCGCGATGCGCTGTGCTGCGGAGCCCTTCCGTCCAGGCGATGCTCCCGAGAATACGCAGGGACGCCTGATCGGACACATGCCATTTATGTTATAATATTGCAATCACTGACACATTCGCTGGTCAGCCTCGCCACTTCGCATTGGTGCTGTCCGATCCATGAAAACCCACCTTCTCGCAGCGGCTGTCGTCGCTACCCTGCTTGCCCCCGAAGCGCGCGCGCAGTCGTCGGATTCGGCGCTGACGCTCGGCAAGGTCGATGTTCACCAGCATGGCGAAGGCCAGCTCACCGCCCACCAGGTGTTGACCTCGGTGGATGTGCTCGGCGCCGACCAGATCGCAGACAAGAACGTCTCCTACAGCTGGGAACTGCTCGGACAGATGCCGGGCATCCAGCTCACCGAGACCCGCCAGGGCGCCGAGTCCGGCAAGGTCAGCTTCCGCGCATTCAATGGCGAAGGCTATCTGAATGCGATCAAGACGCTGATCGACGGCATTCCCAGCAACGTCAACAGCGGCAACCAGCGTTTCATCGACATGCTGTTTCCGCTGGAAATCAGCTACATCGAAGTGGTGCGCGGCACCAACGACCCACGCTACGGGCTGCACAACATCGGCGGAAACATCAACTTCGGCACTCGCCAGGGCGGCAACTACACCGACGCGCGCATGGCCTACGGCAGCTTCAACACCCGCGGCGCACAGATCGCCGTGGGGCGCGAACGCGATGGCTTCGCACAGAACTACTTCGTGGGCGTCCAGGCATCGGACGGGTATCGCGACCACGATCGCTCCAGCAAATATGCGTTGGGCGGCAAGTGGTTCTACGGCAATCTCGATGACGGCATGCGCATCGGCCTGACCGCACGCCTGTACCACAACCAGGCCGATGAACCCGGCTTCATGACCGCCGCGGAGATGCAGGCCGACCGCCGCGCCTCTGACCTGCGCAATCGCAACGATGGCGACGACCGCGACATGCGCCAACTCGGCGTGCATATGGACGTGAAGCTGGCCGAAGGCCTGTTCCTGGGGACCAAGCTGTACTACAACAGCTACGCCGACGACCGTCGGGTGACCTTCAGCGACCTGCCCACCGGCAATGCACCGCGCCAGCGCCGGATGTGGGACGAGTCGCAGGTCGGCATGCTCAACACACTGACCTGGCGCACCAACGACACCCTTACCCTGGAAGGCGGCGTCAATTACGAACATCAAGACAACGCTTACAGGCGCGAGCGCTTCAGCTATGCCGAGCCCACCGATTTCAACGCCACCCCGGCGCGTGTCCAGAACGACGACCGCCACACCTTCGACAACTGGGGCGCCTACGTGCAGGCGATCTACCAGCCGATCGACGCGCTGAAGATCGTCCCGGCCTACCGCGTGGATCGCTTCGATGGCGACACCCAGTTGCCGGGCGGCGTGCGCGCACCGCTGCAGCGCTACGGCACCATCGGGCAACCCAAGCTCAGCCTGGTCTACGCGTTTAGCCCGACGACCAACCTGTATGCCAACTGGGGCCGCACCTTCCAGGTGCTGACCGGCTCCACCGCACCGGCCTATCTGACCGCCGGCCAGGCCGAGGTGCGCCCGTCCACCAACACCGGCATGGAGTTGGGCATGAAATTCAGCCCGTTTGCAGGCAGCCAGGCGCGCATCGCGGTGTGGCAGCAGGATGCCGAAAACGAGGTCTCCAACATGCCGGCTACCGCTACCACCGTCACCCTGGGCAAGACCCGCCGTCGCGGCGTGGACGCGCAGATCAGCGCGCAGCTGGGCGACAACTGGACGCTGTGGGCGTCGCATGCCTATCAGGAAGCCAAGATCGCCCGCGACGACCGCGATGCCAGTGTGTCGCTGCAAGGCAACGAAGTGGCTGCAACGCCGCGCTACATCAGCAACATCGGCCTGGACTATCGCGCAACCGATGCCCTGCAACTTGGGCTGCAGGGACGCGCCCAGGGCGATTACTACCTGGAAGAGCGCAACCAGGCAGGCAAGTACGGCGGTTTTGCGACGCTGGACCTCACCGCCAGATACACCCTCAACCCCGCCTGGAGCGTAGACCTTCAGGTTCGCAATGCCACCGGCCGCGACTACGCCTATGCCTGGTACGACAGCTTTTTCTGGTCGCAGGCACAACCGATGTTTTCGCCGGCGGCCGGGCGCCAGCTCTACATCGGTCTGAACATGAAGCTGTGACGCGACCGGATCGGTTGACCGGCCCGCGCGCGCGCGGCAACGGCCACCTGCGCGCGGAATGCTGCGGCACGTGCCATGGCATGCAGACAACGCACCGAATATGCGGTGAGCCTGGTGGCGACGTCCGCTGATCGTTGCCACGTCACTGTTGCGGTCACACCGCCAGCAACGGACCGGGATTGCTAGCGATCCGGCTCAACGCGTGCAGGCATCCACGCCAGGCACACCAACGCGGCGCACTCAACGCCGCGCAAACAGGCGCTGATCGATCCGCAACATCACAAAGCGCAGCGGCGTCCAGGCCAGGCATAAACCGGCCAGGATGCCCAGCGTGTCGGCCAGCGCGTCGTAGGGGTCGGCGCTTCGATTGGTCGTCAGTGCGCCTTGCGCGATTTCGATGCCGATCCCCAACCCCACCAGGCCGATGGCCGCAACGAGCTGCGCGCGACGGCGAGCAAACAACTGCACCGCGCCCCAGCACAACAGCGCAAAGGTCAAAAAGTGCTCGCCCTTGTCGCTGTTATCCGGCAGCTCCGGAATCTCCGGCGGCGGCCCCAGGCAGACCGCGATCACCACGACGATCGCAGCGATCCACAAGCCCACCCACAACCGCGGCCGATGAAACGGCCGTAGCGCCGACGTCACAACCGCCATGTGAGATCGCCTGCAAGGAATGCAGGTGCAAAGTCGACATCGCGCGAGAAGCCCATCACCTGGAAGCGCTCGCCCATCTCGCTGGGCAGCGTCAGCCGCTTGATCTGTTCGCGCAGACGCATCCGCCCCACTTCATCGGTGCGCGTATCGGCCTGTGCCAGTAATGCATCCAGCCCGTTACCGAGCAAGAAGCTTGCCTGCGTGCAATAACCGGCCAACTCGAAACCTGCGCCGGTGCCCGCCTCGGCCAACGCGGTGAAGTCCACCGATGCGGTCAGATCCTGCAGACCCGGCCAACGATACAGATCTTCATGCATGCGATGCCGATAGAACGCACGCAAGGTGCCGTCCTCGCGCTGCGCACGATAGAACTCGCCACGCGGGTAACCGTAGTCGACGAACAACATCGCACCGCGCTTCAATCCGCCGGCCACCGCCTGAATCCAGTACGGCAACTGCGGCAGCAACTCGGAGCGATAGCCATCGGCGAACGGCTGCTTCAGATAGCGCTCAAGATGCCGCACGGCCGCGCCGAGCAACGCATCGGCCGGTTGCTCGCCGCGTGCGAACTGCTGCTGCGCATCCAGCACCACGGTTTCTTCGTACACCTCGCCATTGCGCAGTGCGAAGCGCGGCGTGGGCAATGCATCGATGACTTCGTTCGCGAACAGGACGCCATCCCAATCGTCAGGGAACGGCGCATCCAGCCACTCCACCAGATCGAATACCGGCGGAATCAGACTGCGCCCCAGCCGCTCGCGCTGACGCTCGCGCAGGTCGGCGCTGGGCTCCAGGATCGCGTAACGCTCGGGCAGCGCGTCCAGCTCCAACAGCCGCTTGAGCGTGACTTCGGCAAACGCGCCGCTACCACCGCCCACTTCCAGCACCCGTGCCTGCGGCCCGAGCTGCTGCAACACCGGCGCCAACGCGCCGGAGACGGTGGCTGCAAACAGCGGCCCCAATTCCGGCGCGGTGACGAAATCCCCGGCCTCGCCGAACTTGCTCGCACCGGCGCTGTAATAGCCCAGGCCGGGGGCATACAGCGCCAGCTCCATGAAGCGCGAAAACGCAATCGCACCGCCGGCGGCCTGGATTTCGGCGCGCACATGCGCAGCCAGCCGGTCGCTGTGCGCCAGCGCGTCCGGATCGGGTGTGGGAAGGTCGGCGTGCATGCAGGCACCGGTTGCGGGGACAATGCACAGGATAGCCGAGCCCTTTGCAACGCCGAGCGAGTACGCCATGACAGACAGTTCCAAGGTGGTGTTGATCACCGGCGCAGGCCGCCGCATCGGCGCGCAGATCGCCACCACGCTGCATGCCGCCGGCTACTGCGTGGCCTTGCACGCACACCGCTCTGGCGACGCGCTGGACGCGCGCGTGGCCGAGCTGTGCGCACAGCGTGCCGGCAGTGCCCACGCCTTGCACGCCGATCTGCGCCTGCCCGACGCGCCTGCGCAATTGGTGGCCGATTGCCTGGCCGCGTTTGGTCGCCTGGATGGCGTGGTCAACAACGCCTCGGCGTTCTACCCCACCACCATTGGCGAGGCCACTGCAGCGCAATGGGACGAATTGTTTGCGGTGAATGCACGTGCGCCGTTCTTCATCGCCCAGGCAGCCGCAGCACAGTTGCGCCAGCACCGCGGCGCCATCGTCAACCTCACCGATCTGCACGCGCAGCAGCCCATGCGCAACCACCCGCTGTACGGCGCGTCCAAGAGCGCGCTGGACATGCTGACCCGCTCGCTCGCGCTGGAACTGGCGCCGCACGTGCGCGTCAACGCGGTCGCACCTGGGGCGATCCTGTGGCCGGAAGAAGGCAAGCCCTCCGAGGCCAAGCAGGCGCTGCTCGCACGCACGCCACTGGCGCGCATCGGTACGCCGGAAGAAGTTGCCGAAGCGGTGCGTTGGTTGCTGGACGAGGCCAGCTTCGTTACCGGGCATACCCTGCACGTCGATGGTGGCCGACAGCTCAGTTAGCGCGTCCCGCTCCTGCATGCGTTCGCTGCGCAGGGTCGCTCTGCGGGCAGCGCGCGTCAGCTGCGTTGCCACATCGCCAAGTGGCCACTGCCAGACAGTTTCCGCACCTCGTACCGCGACTCGCACGCTTGCGCGGCCGCGCTCATCTACGCCGTCAGAACGGTGCTACTGCGCCGCACTCAACTCCGGCGCAGCGACCTCATCCAGCTCCACCGTGGCAAACGCGCTGCCGTATTGCGGATGCGCTTGCCACAACGCCGCCAACGTTCGCCCACTGAGCGGGTCGATGAAGTGCGGCGCGATATCGGCCAGCGGCTTGAGCACGAATGCGTGCTTGAGCTCGGGCCGCGGGATGCGCAGATGCCCTGGACCTTCGATGATGCAATCGCCGAAGAACACCACATCCACATCCAGGGTGCGGTCGCTGAAACGCGGCCCGCTACGATCGCGGCCGTGCGCGTCTTCCAATGCATGCAGCCAATCATCGAGCGCGTGCAGGTCCAGATCGGTCTCCAGCATCACCGCGTTATTGACGAAGTCCGGCCCGTCGAAACCCACCGCCGGCGTGCGGTACGCGGGGGAAACATCGAGCTGGCCAAAGCGTGTGCGCAAGGCGGAGACGGCCAAGCGCAAGTAGTGGGCCGGCTGGACGTTGCTGCCGAGGCTGAGAAGCACGGTGGTCATGCGGTATTCGCGCATGAGGCCGGCGTGGGCGTCAACTGTTGCAATCGCATTGAACCGACCAACGCACATGCCGAGTGCGTAGAAACGTGATGTCAGGCAACTTCCAGCGCGTGCGAGACGGCGCGAAATACCCGGCGCATTTCCAGCGGTTTGCGCAGCACATGCACCGGCAGATCCGACGGAAAATGCGCACGATGCAGCGGCTTGCCAACATCTTCCAGCACAATCGCCGGGCCCTGATATCCAAGTTCCTGCATGCTCAACAGAATGCTCACTGCCGAGAGCAGGATGATGTCGCTGTCGATGATCACCAGATCCGGCATCGCATGCTGCTGCACCAGCTGCAGCGCCGCAGCACCATCGCTGGCCAACTGCGGTTGATAGCCCTGACTGGAGAGCGCGTTGCCCAGCAGCGACAGGCGCGTGGCCTCGCCATCGACCAACAAGATGCGCTGCCCATGGCCAAGTGCGAACGGCAGTTCGGTTTCGGTCACCGCCACCGACACCGCGCGCATCGGCACGATCATGTCGAAGCGCGTGCCCTCGCCCAGGCGGCTATCGACCACGATGCTGCCGCCGTAACTCTCCACGATGCGCTTGCACGAAATCAGCCCCAGCCCGGTGCCATCAACCTTGGTGGTGAAAAACGGGCTGAACAGGCGCACGCGGGTTTCATCGCTCATGCCCATGCCGGTGTCGACAACACTCATGCGCACGCGCGTGGCATCGAAGTGATCGGCCGACAGGATCAGGGTGCCGCCCGCCGGCATCGCCTGGATCGCGTTCAAGCCCAGGTTGAGCAGGCATTGCTGCAATTCGGTGTAGTTGGCCTCGATGGTCAGATCCGCGGCGATGGTGTCCATCTGCAGGCGTACGCCATCGGGCAGGCTGCTCTTGAGCAGCATCTGCACGGCCTGGAACAGACTGGCAAGGGACACCTGCTCGCGCGGTTTGTTGGACCCCCGCACGAACGACAGCATCGACTCGGCCATCTCATGCCCGCGCCGGCCGCATTCGGCCACCACGTTGGCCAGCTGACGCAGCTGCGGGTCGTCGGTGCGCCCGGCCAACAGGTCGGGCACGATCAACAACGGCTGCAGGATATTGCGCAGATCATGGCTCAGGCCGGCCGCCAGCATCGCCAGGCTTTCCAGTCGCTGCGCGCGCATCAACTCGCTTTCCACGCGCTGACGTTCCAGATCGGCGCGCGCCTCGCGGATCGCACGGATCACCGCGCTCGGCAGGCGGGTCGGGTTGTGTTTGATGATGTAGTCGTTGGCGCCATCCTGCAGCGCCTTGACCGCGGTCTCCTCACCCATGGTGCCGGAGACGAAGATGAAGGGCGTGGCACCGTTCTGGCGCACCAGACGCAGCGCCTGATGGCCGGAAAAGCCAGGCATGCTCAGGTCCGAGAGCACGATGTCCGGCTGGAAGGTATCCAGCGCGGCGCGCAGCGAAGGCTCGCTGTCCACGCGCTCGAATGCCGCATCCAGACCGGCATCGAGCAACTGGTCGGACAACAGCTCGGCATCTTCCGGTGAATCTTCCACCAGAAGGATCTTCAGCTGCTCCAGGTTGCCACCCTCATGCGGCATGGTTCAGTCCAGCTCCGGTGCCTGATTGATCACCGCCCAGAACGTGCCGAGCGTCTTGACCGCGTTGAAGAACTGATCCACATCCACCGGCTTGACGACATAGGCATTCACGCCCAGGTCCCAGCTGCGGGCCAGATCGCTTTCTTCGCGCGAGGACGAGAGGATCACGACCGGCAGGCGCTTGAGCGTTTCGTCGCTGCGCACCTGCTTGAGCACTTCCAGCCCGTCCAGGCGCGGCATCTTGATGTCCAGCAGCAGCACTGCCGGCAGGCCTTCCTCGCGATCGGCGAACATGCCCCGGCGCAACAGATAGTCCATGGCTTCCACGCCATCTTCGACGTGCACGATGGGGTTGGCAAGGCGGGCTTCGCGCAAGGCGTCGACCGCCATCTCCGCATCGGCCGGGCTGTCTTCTGCCAGAAGAATGGTACGGATGGCGGTCATACACTGAACTCTTGGTTGGGCGCTTCAAGCGCAGGAGGTAACACGAAATAAAACGTTGCACCTTCGTCGACGATGCCTTCAGCCCAGACCCGGCCGCCGTGACGCGTCAATACGCGCCGCACGCTGGCCAGGCCGATACCGGTGCCGGCGTACTCGCTAGCCTTGTGCAGCCGCTGAAACACACCGAATAGCTTAGCGCTGTACTCCATGTCGAAGCCGGCGCCGTTGTCGCGCACGCTGAACTGATGGCCGCCGTCGGCCATCGGCGTATAAGCGACCTCGACCTTGGCCACCTCGCGCTTGGCGCTGTACTTGACCGCGTTGCCGAGCAGGTTCATCCACAGCTGGCGCATCATGTTTTCGTCGGCCACCAGCACCGGCAGCGGCGCGATGTGCCATTCCACGCGGTGCCCGGTGTTCTCGCTCTGCACGTTGGAATCCAGGATGGCGCGCGTCTCGGCCACCAGCGATTGCATGTCCACCGCCTGCAGGCGTAGCGCACCTCGGCCCAGGCGCGAATACACCAGCAAATCGTCGATCAGCGAGGCCATACGCCGCGCCGAGCTGCTGATCACTTCCATGTAATGGCGCGATTTCTCGTCGGCCGTATCGCCCAGATGGCGGGCAAGCTTGTCGGAGAATCCGGCCACGTGCCGCAGCGGCGCGCGCAGATCGTGCGAGACCGAATAGCTGAAGGCTTCCAGCTCGCGGTTGACCTCCGATACCTGCTCCACCTTGCCTTCCATCTGCCGGTTGAGCTCCTGGATACGCAGCTGCGCGGCCTTTTGTACGCTGATGTCGCTCACCGTCATCAGCACCACGTCTTCATCGGTGGTGTCGGGCAGGGGCATGCGGCGTGCGTTGATCAACATGGTGCGCAGCACGCCGTCGGCGGTGCGCTGCTCATGTTCGTAATCCCACAACTCGCGCCCACGCAGCAACACATCGGCCAGCCGCTGATGGATTTGCGCATCGCGCCAGACGCCCTCGCCCACATCCTCCAACGCCATCGATTCGTTGCCGCGCTCCTCCAGGTCATACAACTCGGCGAAGGCAGGGTTATGCAACAAGATGCGCTGGCTGCTATCCAGCAACACGATCGGCTCGCGCACGGTCTGCAGCACCGAGCTGGCGCGGCCGTTGGCGCGCAGGTATTCCTGCTCGGCTGCCAGTCGGCGCCGGATCTGCCGTTGCAGCAGCCAGGTCACCGTGCCCAGCAACAACAGCTGCACCGCCAGCGCCGCCCAGCTCAGCACCGCGTAATGCATGCGCTCGGTCTTGGCGCGCAGATGGCGCAGCGCCAGCAACCGGCTTTCGGCGCTTTGCAGATCATCGAGCAGCAACCGGATCGGGTTGTTCGCCGTCAGGTCGTTGATCAACGTGCGGATCTGCTCCGGCGCAGTGGTCACCGCGATGCGCTCGGCCAGCTGCAGCCGCCGCTCGATGGTGCTCTGGATGCGCCCGATGCGCACCAGCTGCGCCGGGTTGTCCTTGGTCAGTTCGATCAACCGCTGCACTGCGGCCACGGATTCGCGCCGCCCGCGCCGCATGTGCTCCTGCAGCGCCTCGCGCTCCACCCCGTACGAGCGCATCAGCGCCGCCGATTCGGTATCGCGCATCGCCGCCTCCAGGTGCTGCGCGGTCTCCTGCACTTCCTGACTATGCGAGACCCAAACGGCGGCCAGGTTGGCGTTACGCGCCATCTGCTGCAGCAGCAACGACGGCACCACCACAATCAGGAACACGGCAACCGCCAACAAAGGCAGGCGCCAGCGATCCCACTTGTCTGCTTCGACCGTTGTTTGCATTGCTGGACCGGTTTCCGCTCGCTAAAGAGGCCAAGGACAGGTCGGTATTGTCTCCGATCGCACACCTTGCCAGATTAATGATTCAGAGAAATCCTGTCGGTCCGTGACATAGCTGAATGGGCATAGCATACGTGCTGTTGGCGTAAAAACCACGCGAGCGCCGCGCCGCCTGTCGGCTCGCCGGGCTGTTTCTTCAGAACGAAAAAAGGCGCACTCCGTAGAGTGCGCCTGGTGCGCGGGCCTGCCGCCTCGCCTCGGCAGCCCCGGCATTCGCAGCGGCTGCGCCTACTTCTTCGCAGCAGTGACCTTCAGGCCAGTCGACTTGACGCTCTTGACGCCCTCGATGCTCTTGGCAACGGCCACGGCCTTGTCGTGCTCAGCCTGGGTCGCGACGGTGCCCGTCAGGGTCACGATGCCGTTCTTGGTCTCGACCTTCACGTCGGTGCCCGACACGTTATCGGTGGCCAGCAGATCGGCCTTGACCTTGGTGGTGATCCAGGTGTCTGTGACCGGCTTCTTGGATTCGTTCATGCCGGCAGTGTGGTCCTTGTGGGCGCCCATGTCCTGCGGCGCGGCAAACGCCTGCGACGCGCCAAGGGTCAGACCGAGCGACAGCGACAGCGCCAACAACTTGTGTGCATGCGTCATGTTCTTCATACCAAGCACCTTCTGTTGAATGTGGCTGTAGTTTGCGGTGGCACTCGTCGAGCGGACGTGACCGTTGCATGCAGAGGCTGTGAACCCTGCGCACACGGGCAGGTGCAATACCATGCGGACTCCACTCGTCGTTGCGATGAACCGTTTTCAATGCCTAAACCGTTCAATCTGGCCGTCGTCGGCTACGGCTATGTCGGCCGCACCTTTCATGCACCGCTGATCGCAAGCACCTCTGGCTTGCAACTGCACAGCGTGGTGTCGTCCAAGCCGCAACAGCCGCAGTCCGACTTCCCCGGCATCGACGTAGTTGCCGACCTCGACCGCGCACTGGCCGATCCCGCACTGGATGCTGTGGTATTGGCCACCCCCAACCAGACCCACGCGCCCTTCGCGCTGCAGGCCCTGGCCGCCGGCAAGCATGTGCTGGTGGACAAGCCGTTCGCACTGGATGCTGCGCAGGCGCAGCAGATGGTCGATGCCGCAAACGCGGCCGGACGCGTCATCAGCGTGTTCCAGAATCGCCGTTGGGATGCCGACTTTCTCACCGTGCAGCGGCTCATCGAAGAAGGCCAGCTGGGTGAAGTGGTGGAGTTCCATTCGCACTTCGATCGCTATCGCCCGCAAGTGCGCGACCGTTGGCGCGAGAGCGATAGTCCCGGCGCCGGGCTCTGGTACGACCTGGGACCGCATCTGCTCGATCAGGCGCTGCAGTTGTTCGGTTTGCCGCAGGGTATCGGCGCGGATCTGCAACGTCAGCGCGACCAGGCACGCAGTGTCGATTATTTCCACGTCACCCTGCACTACTCGCGGCTGCGCGTGGTGCTGCATGCAGGATCCCTGGTGGCCGATGGCAGCCTGCGCTTCGCCGTGCACGGCACGCGCGGCAGTTACCTCAAGCGCGGCCTGGATACGCAGGAAGACCAATTGCGCACCGGCCGTCGTCCCGGCACGGTCGGCTGGGGCATCGACCCGTTACCCGGCACGCTCACCCGCGTGGATGACGAGGGCCGCATCCACACCCATCAACCCGACAACCTGCCGGGCGACTATCGGCAGTACTACGCCGCCTTCCGCGACGCGCTAGCCGGCACCGGCCCGGCGCCGGTCAGCGGCCACGACGCGGTGCAGCTCATGCAGCTGGTGGAACTTGCGCAACGCAGTGCTGCCAATGGCCAGGTGCAGTGGCTGGACGCTGCGCGCGGGCTGTAGCGCCGGAAAGTCGGTGAGGCGCCATGCGTGTGGATACCGCTTGCATATCTTGCATCTGCGCGCGGTCACCCCTGTCTCGCTGCGTGCGGCGTTACATATAACGTCGCAAGCACGTGCAGGTGATCGTCGATGCATGGCGTTGAGCAGTCGGCACCAGGCACTCGGTAAATGATGCTAGGTGCTCGACAGGTTGCATGGCCGGGTAACGAAGCGGCAGCGACATTACCAATGTCGCTCGATGCTTCAAGCACCATCGCACTCTGTTTGACGGCGCGATGCGCTCACCAGTGTCGGTAGCCGCTTCAAACCAGGCGGCTAAGCGCCATAGAACGCCGATGCCGACAGTGCGCGCCGCAATGCAGGCGCGTACTGTCATTGCATCGACGCCTTACGCGTCCTTGCTACCGATCGTCGGCGTAGCAGAAGTCGTGGTCATCACTGCATGCCCACCGAACTGGTTGCGCATCGCCGCCAGCAGTTTGTCGGTGAACGAATCCTTGTCGCGCGAGCGTAGCCGCTCCATCAGCGACAAGGTGATGACCGGTGCCGACACTTCCAGATCGATCGCCTCGGCCACCGTCCAGCGGCCTTCGCCCGAATCGGCAACGAACGGCGCGATGCCGGCCATGGTCGGGTTATGCGTCAACGCATCGGCAGTGAGATCCAGCAGCCACGAACGCACCACGCTGCCATCTCGCCAGATGTCGGCAACCTGGTGCAGATCCAGCGCAAAATCGGTCTTGTGCTGCATCAGCGCAAAGCCTTCCGCATAGGCCTGCATCATTCCGTATTCGATGCCGTTGTGAACCATCTTGGTGAAGTGGCCGGCACCGCTCGGGCCAACCCGTCCCCAGCCCTTGTCCGGCGCAGGCGCCAGCGTGGCCAGGACCGGATGCAGTGTGGTCACCGCCGCCTCTTCGCCGCCAACCATCAGGCTATAGCCTTCCTTCAAGCCCCACACGCCACCACTGGTACCGCAATCGACAAACGCGATACCGCTTTCCTGCAGCTGCGCCGCGCGACGCTGTGAATCCTTGTAATACGAATTTCCGCCATCGATGACGATGTCGCCGGCCTGCAGCAACGGCTGCAGCTGCGCCAGCGTGTCATCGACGATCTTGCCGGCCGGCACCATCAGCCACACCACGCGCGGGCTCGGCAGTGCGGAGACCAGCGCTGCCAGCGCATCGGCGGTGACAATGCCCTTGGCTTGCGCGCTGGTGCGCGCGCCCGCACCCGGATCGTAGCCATGCACGCGATGCCCGCCGTTGACCAATCGCTCGGCCATGTTGGCGCCCATGCGGCCCAGTCCCACCATACCCAGTTCCATACTCGCTCCTCATGATCTGATCAGTGCAGGGTGCCATGCTCAGCTGATGCTGGCATGGCGGAATTCTCAATGGATTGTTCCGCGACGGCGACGGCGACGGCGGCGGCGCTGCACTGCTGCATCTGCCAATCGATCCACCGCCAGTACAACGTGGTGCGCAGATTGTGCAAGGTCAGGTCGATCGCGTACGGCGTGCGCGGGTTACGATCCAGCAGGCGCGCCACGTGATAGCCGATCGGCTTGGTGCCCTTGGGATGCACGTACACCGCAAAGCCTTGGTAGAACGGGTCGTCCAGCAACCTCTGTAATTCCTGCAATCGGGCCTGTTGCTGCGGGTCCAGCGTTGCCCGCAATCCCGCGTCGCGTTCGTAAAGCAAGCGTTCGAAGCGGCGCTTGCCAGGCCCGCGCAGCTGTTTGGCCAACTCCCAGATCTGCCGGTTGCGCGCGTCGTAATACGCAAAGCCGCCGTGCTGCGCCAGCGCCTGGGCAGCTGCATCGCTGACGTCGACCACCACGAAATTTTCGGCCTGATTGTGGATGTCGTCCAGATAGGCCTTGTCGAACACATGCGCAATGAACCCCGGCGCGCCGACAAACGCTTGCCGCCCGAGTTGCGAGGTTTTCACCGCCTTGCCGTCGGCGAAAAATTCGCCGGCATGCGCACCGAGCAGGATGCTGTCGGTGTCGTGCAAGGTCAGAAACGTGCCGATCGAAAGTTCGCCAGGTGTAAACGCCTGATCGAACCCGGCATCGCCGAACAATTCGCGCTGCGTGGCGAGCTGAGCCACCTGCCGGCCCACGCCGCACTCGGAGCGCACCTGGCCGCGGTAGAAGGCCTCCAGCGCCTGGGCATTGCTGCCGCGCGGCTGATATCCGCGACCGAAACTCTTGAATCCACTCCAGCCCTGCGCAGCGGCGCCACGCCAGCCAAATCCAATCCACCCCAGTTGCACTGCCGAGAAGCGGTAGCGCGCGTTGTTCTGCAATTGCGTCACCGCACGACGGGTGGCTGCGCCGAGTTCGAACGCATAGGCGCACTGCGTCGCGGTATCGTCCAGCAAGGCGGTGAGCGCTGCGTGGCGCTGTTGCGTCTTCCAGCCGGCCGGAAGTAGTAGCTGCAGATCGCCGGCGGCCTGCACCTGTGCAAGCGTGCCACGCGTGCACGGTTGACCACGCTGTATCACCGGTGCACTTACCGCGGCGACACGGATGGTCCAACCCAGCCGTCGCAGCAGTGCTTCCACGCAGTCCGCGCTAGCGGCGTTTGCAGTCTCGCTCGGCGCAGCCCCCGCCACCTGCAGCAGTTGCACCGCAAACAGGGCGCTTGCACATACCAACGCGGCAACTCTGCGCCTGCCTGCATGCCACAGCGGCATCGGCGCAGCGGGCGGTTGCGGTAACGACGAACGGCGGTGCGCGTGGGCAACACTCATCGAGGACATGCGCAATCAATCGTCGGCACGGCGCCGCACCCCCAAACGTAGAAAGCCCCGGCATGGCCGGGGCTCGCAAGACTCACAGCAGGCCAGTCACTTCACCAGCCTCAGCGACGTTCGCAGACGCGCTCGACCTGACGATTGCCGTTGGCCTGCTGGCGATTGCCCTGGATGGTGCGGCCGGCTGCCCCGCCCGCCACTGCCCCGGCCACGGTCGCCAGCTTCTTGCCGTTGCCGCCGCCGACCTGGTTGCCCAGCAAGCCACCGATCGCGGCGCCAGCCAGCGTACCGCCGATGCGATTCGGGTCGGTCGAGTTCTTCTGCACCTCGACATTCCGGCAGCGAACGCGGGTGCCATCGTTGAACCTGCGGCCTTCATCTGCTTCCGAATAGCGATGCTGATGCGAATAGTTTTGAGCCTGTGCGAAGGTGCTCGTCGCCATCAGGCCGATCAAGGACATACCCAGCAGGGAGGTGCGCATTTTCATCGTTGTTCTCCACGTTTCTCGCTCGCTCGGCGAGCCATGGGCGCACTGTGGCCAGTGGGTCGAGAACACAACGTGAAGCGCAAGCCCGGCTATTCAGGCTTTAGAGCGGAGCGTGAACCGCGTCGTCACGGCTGTTTGGCCGGTTCGCTCTGCGGCAGCTTCGCCGGTGCCGGTGGCGGGTCCTGCGCTTCGACCGGCAATGGCGCCACCGGCGGCTGGGCAACCGTTGCGGGAGCTGCCGCAGCGGGCGCAGGCGGTGCCGGGGTCGGGGTGGTTGCGGCAGGGGTGGCCGGACCCGCAGCTGCCGGCGCTGGTGCCGCCGCATGCGCGGGTGCGGGCGTGGGCGCCGTACTCGCGGCAGCAGGCACCGCTTCGGTGACCTTGGGGAGATACGAATTCAGGCGTTCGAAAAAACGCTTGTAGAAGGCCGCATCCTGCACCGTGGTGCTGGACACGCGCACCAGCGAATCGCCACTGCTACCGACCGGCAGCGACACCGACCCCAGCATGCCCACGCCTACGCTGGCCGAGGTGGAGCTCTTCTTCAGCGCGTACCGGTCCTGCAGCGCACTCACGAAGACCTGCGCCTTGCCGCCGTCCTGAGTGGCGCAGGAAATGCGCAGATTGAGCTGCTCGCTTTGGTCGGCTTCCTTGAGCTGGAAGTTCTTGCTGCCTTCCACCGCAGCGGCATCGGCACGCGTGACGGCGTAGCCCTGACTCAACAGCACACGCCGCGCCGCCTCGCAAGCTTGCGGCGAACTGGCCACCACGCTGCGCGAATAGGTGTCATCGGAATTGAACGACTCGCGCATCAGCATCGTGTCGCCCTTGCTGCCACCGCAGCCAGCCAGGGTTGACAACGCGCCAAGCAATGCGCCGCGCGCGATCAGGGAAGAACAAGACATAGGGAGATTCCGGCATCCAAAACCGGCATAGAGCATAGCGGCAACTCATGTGTGCGCGCCGTCGCGTTGCCGAATCAGGGCAATGGCGGTTCATCCGCCGGCAGTTGCAGGTCCACCTGCAAGCGACTGCCATCGGCGCCGATGCGCTCGGCGCGCAGGTAGTGGCGCGCACGCACCATCGCCAGCGCTACCGGCGCACGGCACGGCTCGCCCCACAGGCTCAACGCGAAGCCCTGCTGCTGCAGCCAGTGGGTCAGACGGTCCCAGAGCGATTGCTCTGCGCGCAGCATGAGGTCCAGATCGGCCGGGCGCTCGGGCACCAACGTCGGCGACTCCAGCCAGCGCGCGTAGCTGCCATGCACCACCACCGGCAGTTCCTGCGCTTGCACCGCCTGCAGCAAGTGCGCGGCCTGCTGCAGGTCGAGCCGGGAGCGGCTGTGCTGGAAGATCAGCGCGTATTCGTGGCTGCGATTGCTCCGTGCATCTGCATGCGCCAGCGCTGCGCCCGGATGCCGACAGCACAGCACCCGCTCCTCGCGCAGGGTGAACAGGCTGGCCAGGATCCGGCCTAGATCCCACGCCTGCGGAATCACGCGGCCGCCGACCACCACGTTCTGCACCATCGTCACACCCACGCCTTCGGGCCGCAGCTGCTGGCGCAGCGCATGAAAGACCGCACGCATGCCGGCCAGATAGCTGGCGTAATCGCCACTGGCGTAGAGCTGACCAGGCAACGCGCCGCCCTGCCAGTGACAACCGAAATACGGCACGTTGGTCAGACACAGATCGATCGGCGCAGCCGGCGCGGTCTCGGCCAGGCTGCCGACCACCACCGGCGCCTCCACCGCGTGCCGTTGCAGGCGCGTGCGCGCCACCTGCGCGCGTGCCGGATCGATCTCCATGCCATGCGCCTTGCGGCCTTCCAGTGCGGCTGCCAGCAAGGTGCTGCCGAAGCCGCAAAACGGGTCGAACACCTGCTCGCCCGGGCGGCTGAAATGGCGCACGAAAGGGCGCATCTGATCGACCCAGCCACAGTCGCGTCCGTTCAGCGGGTCGGCCGCGCTCAGATCCCCTGGCAACGCCCAGGCGACATCGTCCGAGGTTGGCGTCCACCAACTGCGTTGATCGAACTCATCCATCGGCAGGCTCCCACAGCACATCTGCGTCCGGGTTCCAGCCGGCGCACAGGCGACCATTGGCAAAGAACACCAGCTTGTACAGATCGCCAGTGGCGTGGCGCGCGTGCATCGCCGCATAGTCCGCGCTTTCGAAGACCACCTGTAAGCCGGCCTCGTCGCGCAGTCGTACATTCCAGAAGTAATAGCCTTCGGTCAGACCGTCGGGTTGCCAGCGCGACCACCAGGGCTGCTGCATGCACTCGGCCAGCAATGTGTCCACGCCGACGCGGTGCTCGCCGATGTAGCGCAGTGTGCCGTTGCTGCGATAGGCATCGTCCAGCTGCGACAATTCGCGAAAGATCACCTGCGTGGCGCCACAGCTGCGCGCACATGCGATGTACCGCGCAATGGCATCGGCATTGTCCACGCCACCGCGCTGCACGATACAGACCAAGCGCAGCGGCAACCGCGCCGCGAGACGCTGCGCCGTGTGCACGAAGGTCGCCGCATCGGCGATGGGCTCGTCCGCGCGGAAACGCATGATCGCGTCATTGCGCTCCTGCAACGGATGGTGACGCGACAGCTCGACACACGACACACGACACACGACACACGACAGCCTGAAGGCGACCAGCGCATCGATCAACTGCGCACCGTGTTCGCGCGCCAACCCGGCGCCATTGGTGTACAGCACGCGCTGCTCGACACGTGGACCGTTCGCTGTTGTTGCCAAGGTCTGCAGCAAGGTCTGCAACCACGCTGCATCGTCGGTCATTTCCAGACCGGACAACGAATACGACAGCGGCACAGCATGCAACAGCTGCAAAGCGTCGCTCAACTGCCGGAAATACGCGGGCCCGGGTCGCAACATTGCTCCGGCGCGGCCGCTGCCGTGCTGACGCAGGTTTTCCGAACAGAACCCGCAGCGCGCAGAACACGGCCGCACCGATGCATATGGGGTAAAGGTAATCGGCAACGCCGCGCGATAGGTCCGCGCACCGATGCGCAGTGCATGCCATCGGCTGGCTTCGTCCTGCAGCGGCACGCGCCGCTGCAGGCTAGGCGCTGCAGCACGTAAACGCGCCAACAGCGGTGAAGCAGGCGACAAGGAACTGTCGTCGATGGAAGCGTGCATGGCGAACCCTGCGCGCCGCACCTCAGCGACGCGCGGCGTTGGCACGCGCGCGCACCTGCTCCAGCGTCCACTCCTGTTGCGACACGCCGTTTTCCCACACCGTCACCAGCGCATCTTCGCTGTCGGCATGCGTGCCAACCTCATCGAGCAACGCGCTACGGTAACTGCCATCGTTGCGGTTGCGCAGCAAGGTCAGGCGACCGCGTTTGCTCTGCTTGCCCTGGTCGGTGATCGGATCCTTGTAGACATCGATCCACTGCCCGTCCACGCGTACGGCCGAGCACTTCAACGCGAACTTCTGGGTGTCGCGATCCACCTTCTGCAGCAACGCACCACCCATACCGAAAGCGACATTGTCCGCGGCATAGCCTGCGGCGGTGATGCGCTCCAGAATCGCGCGCAACGAGCCGGGGTTGATGCCGTCGCCCTGGATCACCCGCACATGGTTGAGCACCTTATACCCCTTGCCATTGACCTGATGGCCGAAGGCTTCGTCCAGCAACAGCAGGCACTGTTCGACCACATCCACCGGGTCGCCCGAGTCCGGGCGAATCACCACGGTTGCACCAGAAGCAATCACTTCCTCGCGCAAGGTGGCGCCCCAATGCTCGCGAATGGCACGGTAGATGTCGTAGCTGTCGGATACCACCGCCACGATGGAACCGGGTCGCGCGAACTGCGTCAGCATGTTGCGATACGCATCCACCTCGCGCTCGCGGCCCCAGCTGGTGATGGTGCTGTGCTCGGCAGCGGGAATCGAATACCCGGCCACCGGCGTGTGGTAATGCGCACGCGCCAGCAGCAACGCCGACAAGGTATCGGTGCCAAGAAAATTCACCAGATGCGCGGCACCGCCCAATGCCGCCGAGCCAAGACTGGACACACCACGCGCGCCAAAATCATGCAGTTTGAAAGGCAACTGCCCTTCCGGATCGTCGCTGGTACGCTCCAGGTAGTCGCGCACGATCTGCTTCACCTGCCAGCTCACCGTGGCCACCGTCACCGGGTACCACACCCGCAACAGCAAGGTTTCCAGATACGACGGCACCCAGAACGCCTTGGCGTCGGTGGATTCGATTGTCATCAGCACGTTGTGCGTGGGCACCACCGCACCTTCGGGCACGGCACGGATGCGGATCGGCAACTGCCCACCGAGGCGGTCGACGATATCGCGCCAACCGGCTTCGTTGAACGGCTCGCCGTGCGCGGCCAGCAAGGCCTTGGCATCGTCGATGTCGGCGTGCGTCACCGGCCGGTTGATCGCTTCTTTCAGGATCGATTGCAGGCCGAAGAAGACGGTTTGCTCGTACAGGCCGCCGCGCGATTCGACGTAGAAAAACGAGGCATCGGTGCCGGGCGGATATTGCAGCCAGTGGCTGGCCTTGTAGCTATCGGTATTGAGCAGCAGGTTATCGAGGTAATGCATGACGGAAGCTCCTTCGCGTCGAATGAACCAGCGGTCTGTCCGCCGGCGGGAGGTCGCGGTCCACGCGCTCACACTGCATGCGGTGCGGCTGCATCACCGCAACATGCAGTCGTTTGCGCGCTCAGCCACGGCCCAGAAAGAATTCGAGAATATGCAGATGGTCTTCGTACAGGCGCGGGCCCATCGCCATCACCTCGGCGATCGGGATCCAGCGCGCTTTATCGGCATCGTCGCCACCGCGTACCGCAGGCAATTCGCCGGCGGGAAATTCGAAATGGAATGCATGGGTAATCGTGCGTCCACGCTGGCTACGCTCGGGGTGATCGAACACCTGCCGGCCACGCAACGACCCCTTGAGCACCGGCACCGGCAACTTGAGCCGGGTTTCCTCGCGCAGCTCGCGCAGGCAGCAATCCAGCAGGCCTTCGTCCTGGCCGACAAAACCACCCGGCAACGCCCATAAGCCCTTGCCCGGCTCGGCGCGCCGCCGCACCAACAGCACATGCCCCGAGTGCACCACCACTGCATCGGTGGTTACGAACGTCGGCGGATACGGTGCGTCTTTCCACGCAGCGCGGTATTGCTCGATAAAACGGTATTCGGCCACCAGTTGCGCGTAGCTCGGCGAATTACGCCGGAACGCTTCCAGCATGTCGTACACCGGCGCCGGCACATTGCCGCGCAGCATCAACAACCCGCCATGGAACCCGATGTCGCCGGCTTCGAACAGGTAGCGGCGCAATTCGGTCGCCGACAGCGAGGCCGTATGTTGCACATCCTCCAGCGGCCACTGCGGAAATTCGCGCAGGTAATAACTGCTGGCATCCTTGTCCATGCCGATCAGGCCGATGTGCGCATCCAGCGTGCCGCCATCGGCTTGCACCGCGTCGGCAACCTGACGTTGCACCTCAGCAATCCACAGACTTTCGTTATAAAGATGATCACGTAGCGGGCGCACGATCAGCCGCGCGGTTTCGTCCGGCAATGCCGATTCGATCATCACCGCGCGTTCGGCGACGGTCCACGGGTTGCGGATGGTGCGGGGCGTGTCGGCCGAGCCGATCAGCAGGATGAGCGTTTTCGCCTTGCCCAGCGCGTGGCGGGCGACGGCGGCGTGGCCGTTATGAAAGGGCTCGAAGCGCCCGATAAACACGAGATAGTCGTACGGTGTTGCCATGAGAATCCCTCACGGTTGAGTGGTCAGCTGGCGGTCTCTCCACCGGCGTGCTGCAAAGGCTACGCCGATGCGCGACGGCGTCAAGCGCCTGTCTGGTGCACTGACACAACGGTCATGCATGCTGGCTAGACTCGCCTGCTGCCTTCTGGAGATCCACGACATGCCACGCTCATTGCTACGTGTTGCGCCACGTTGTTTTCTCGCCGCCATCCTCGCGCTATGCATGACGCTGCCAGCCTTTGCCACCTCCGCGCCGGCACCGTTGCGGGTGATGTCGTTCAACGTGCGCGTGCCAGTGGACAGCGACGGCGACAAACGCTGGACGGTGCGGCGGACCTCGATGGTCGCGTTGATCAAACAGGCCCATCCCGATGTGTTCGGCACCCAGGAACTGGTGCAGGCACAGGCGCAGTATCTGGCCTCTCACCTGCCAACCTATCGCTGGTTCGGCAAGGGACGGCGTGCCGATGGCAGCGACGAACATATGGGCGTGTTTTACGACAGCAACGCACTGCGCGTTATCGAATCAGGCGACTTCTGGTTATCCGAAACCCCCGAGGTGCCTGGCAGCAGCAGTTGGGACACCGACCTGCCGCGCATGGTCACCTGGGCATTGTTCGAACGCCGCAGCGACAAGCGCCGCTTTTATCTACTGAATACCCATTTTCCGCATCGCGCTCAGGATGAAGCCGCACGCGAGCACGGCGCACGCGTGATCCTGTCGCGTATCGCAACGCTACCTGCCGAGATCCCGGTGATCGTGACCGGCGATTTCAATAGCGATCCCGATCAAGGCACCTATCGCACGCTCACCGCCGTGCTCGACGATGCGCGTACGCATGTGGCGAAGCCGCAGGGCCCGGAAAAGACCTTCCAGGATTTCACCACCCAGCCAACGCGACGTATCGACTGGATCTTGTTCCGTGGGCTGACGCCGACCCGTTGTTCAACGCTCGACACGCGCCCAGGCGGCATCTTGCCGTCCGACCATTATCCGGTGATGGCCGAATTCAGCTGGCCGCAATGAGTCGCAGGCACACGCAGTGCTTGGGCGACTGGCGCTTGGCGGCAGACACAGCGGTTGCGCTACTGACGCTTGGTGGCAATGCTATCGCGGCGACAGCAGCCTGTTGCAAGCGCACGTGTAGCATGCACTGACGTTGCCCCATGCGGGTCGTGGTTGCCACCACGCTCCGCGATCGCGACGTACCGCACCTCCATCCCACGACCATATACCACCAAAAAAATGCCACCGCAGTGCGGTGGCATGTGTGTTTTCAAACGCTCTCAGCCTTCAAGGGGCCGCCGCCGGTTCAATCCGCCCAGCGCCCCGGCGCGGTCGACTTCGGCAGCACCTCGACAGAGAGCGGCTGATCCTTCGACAGCAGACCCAGGGCATCGGCCAGGATGGCGGCCGATTCGTGCAACAACGGATCCGGACGCTTTTCGGCGGCCTTTTCGCGTGCAGTGTCCTTGACGATGTCGCGCTCGTTACCGGTCAGCCCGTCGTCGCTGTCTTCGGCAAGCGGATCCAGCGGCAGGCCGAGTTGCTTACGAATTTGCTGGCGATCCTTGCGCTGCTGATCCTGCTTCTGGCGCTCGGCAACGCGCTCGGCTTCGTTCAACGAAATGTACTTCTTGGCCTTTTCATCGCGGAACTGCTTGACGTCCTCTTCCCACCACTGGAACTCCTTGTCGGTGGCGATGCGCGCCGTGTGCAGTGCCTGCAACTTGGGCAGCAGCGGCGCGAAATTGCCGTACTGTGTATGCGGCGCAGCGGCGATGCGCGTCCACGGCAATGCATTGTCGTAGGTGCTCTCGCCGAACTCGGTGGCATCCACGCTGGCCGGGAAAGCGATGTCCGGTACCACGCCCTTGTGCTGGGTACTGGAGCCGCTGACGCGGAAGAACTGCGCGATCGTCAGCTTGACCTGCCCATAGCGCTGCCCCTCGGCAGCCGGCCAGCGGTCCAGGTCGACGATGTTTTGCACGGTGCCCTTGCCGAAGCTGGTTTCGCCGATCACCAGACCGCGACCGTAATCCTGGATGGCACCGGCAAAGATCTCCGATGCCGACGCCGAGCCGCGGTTGATCAACACGCTGAGCGGGCCGTCCCAGGCAACCTTGGGATCGCTGTCACCATTGACGGTCACGCGCCCGCCGGATTCGCGTACCTGCACGACCGGCCCCTGCTCGATGAACAGGCCGGTGAGTTCGATCGCCTCATCGAGCGAGCCGCCGCCGTTGTTGCGCAGATCCAGCACCACGCCATCGACCTTGTCGGTCTTGAAGCCGGCCAGCAGCTTGGCGACGTCGCGGGTCGCCGACGCGTAATCGGTTGCATTGCGACGACGTCCTTCGAAATCCTGATAGAAGCCCGGCAGCTTGATGATGCCGATGCGGCGCTGCGGCTCGGTGCCCGTGGCCGGCAATGTAATGGTTTCGCCCTTGGCAGCCTGCTCGGCCAGACGCACCTTCTGGCGGGTCAGGGTCACGGTGCGGTGCTTGCCGTCGATGCCCGATTCAGCCGGGATGTACTCCAGGCGCACCTGGGTGTCCTTGCTGCCGCGGATCTTGGCCACCACGTCATCGATGCGCCAGCCGATCACATCTTCGATCGCGCCAGTCTTGGCCTGACCTACACCGACGATACGATCGCCCGGCTTGAGCGTGCCGTCCACCGCCGCCGGACCGCCGGGGATCACCTCGCGGATCACCACCATATCGTCCTGCTTCTGCAACTGCGCGCCGATGCCTTCCAGCGACAGCGACATCTGCTGGTTGAACGTCTCGGCCGTGCGCGGGGTGAAGTAATCGGTGTGCGGGTCCACGGCGTTGGTATAGGCGTTGACGAAGAACTGGAACACGTCTTCGCCCTTGAGCTGCTTGACCGAATCGGCCAGCGCCGCGTAGCGCTTATCCAGCGTCTTGCGGATGTCGTCGGGCTTCTTGCCGGCCAGTTTCAGGCGCAGCCAGTCGTTCATGACCGACTGGCGCCACAGCACGTCCAACTGCTTGTCGTCAGCAGCCCACGGCACGTCCTTGCGGTCGTATTCGAACTTGTCGCTACCGTTGAAATCGAAGTCCTGCTTGAGCAGGTCGCGCGCGTACTTGACGCGTTGATCGACACGCTTCTTGTAGACCGAAAACACCTGGAAGGCCGGCTCCAGATTGCCGCCGCGCAGCGCATCGCCAACACCCGCCTGCAGCGGCGCGAAGCCGTCGATGTCGGCCTGGGTGAAGAATTGCTTGCCGCCGTCCAGCGTTTCCAGATAGCGCTTGAACACATCCTTGGACATCGCCTCGTCCAGCGCGCGCGGCCGATAGGCGTAGCGGCTGTCGGAGAGCAGGCCGTAGACGAGCTTGGTGGCCGTCGCCTGGTCGGGCGTGGCGGCGGCAGGCAGCGCGGTGTCGGCGCGCGCGAGCAAGGCCATCGGAGTGGTCAACACCAGCGCCAGCAGGCCGGCCTTCATGGACGCAGAAACGTTGTAGGTCATCGAATGGCTCTCGGCACAAGGCCGATGAAAGGAAGGCGGTGAACGGATCGGACAGCATGACAGTGCCGAAAGTTGCTGGCGTTGTCATCCACTGCTGAATCAGCCTAGCGCCGGGCCTGTAGCGGATTGTGAACGAGACCGTACCCTGCGGCTGCGCGCCGCATGGCCCAAAGACGACTCGGCCCCGCGCAGTGCACAGGGCCGGATGGGTTGTTCAACTGAAAGCCGAGGCGTGACCGGCCGAGAAAAAATCGCGGTGCTCGGCGAATCGTGTCATCACAGCAGGCGGGACCTGGCGTTCCGGCGTACCGATGAAGCGACCAATACAGTTGGCTGATTCGAACTTTCGCCTGGGCGGTCATCCCACCGCCTGTCGCTGACTCAGGCAGCGACGCCGGCGCCAGCGGCCTGCCGATCGGCGTGATACGAGGAACGCACCATCGGGCCGGAGGCGACATGACTGAAGCCCAGCGCGTTGCCGTAATCTTCCAGCGCTTTGTATTCCTCCGGCGTCCAATACCGCATCACTGGGTGATGGTGCGGCGTCGGCTGCAGGTACTGGCCGATGGTGATCATGTCCACATCGTGCGCGCGCAGGTCGCGCAGCGTGGCCTGCACCTGCTCCATCGTCTCGCCAAGGCCGAGCATGATGCCGGACTTGGTGGCGATGGCCGGATGCTGCGCCTTGAAGCGCTGCAACAGGGTCAGCGACCACTGGTAATCCGCACCGGGGCGCACGTTCGGGTACAGGTCAGGCACCGTTTCGATGTTGTGGTTGAACACATCCGGCGGGCTCAACGCCAGGACCTCCAGCGCACGATCCATCCGGCCCTTACCACGGAAATCCGGGGTCAGGATCTCGATGCGGGTGTTGGGCGAACTGGCGCGGATGGCAGAGATGCAATCCACGAAGTGCTGGGCACCCCCGTCGCGCAGATCATCGCGGTCCACGCTGGTGACCACCACGTACTTCAAGCCCATGTCCGCCACCGTGGTGGCCAGGCTGGCCGGCTCGTTGGCATCCGGCGGCTTGGGCCGGCCATGCGCCACATCGCAGAACGAACAGCGTCGCGTGCACACCTCGCCCAAAATCATGAAGGTCGCGGTGCCGTGGCTGAAGCACTCGTGGATATTCGGGCAGCTGGCTTCTTCGCAGACCGTGACCAGGCGGTTTTCGCGTAGCTTGGCCTTGAGGTTCTGCACCGCATTGCCGGACGGAATCCGCACACGGATCCACGATGGTTTGCGCAGCACCGGCGCATCCACAAATTGCACCGGCGAACGATTGATCTTGTCGCCACCGATCTGCTTGACGCCGGTCTGCAGCGGCGCAGGCGCGGCGGTGTCGCCGGAGACGACCTGCAAGGGAATGGAACGGGCGATAGGCTGGGTCATGGCAGTAACGGGCGCTCAGGCCGGAAGCGAAAGGTCGGGCAATGCGGAGGCGGGCTGCAGCGTCAGGCCGAACTGGCATGCCAACTGCTGGAGCAGCACAGCCTTGACGGCCTCCATCCCGGAGGGGCCGCCCAAGTCTAGCACCGAGGTCACCTGCAGGCCCTGGTAGCCGCAGGGGTTGATGCGGTGGAACGGCTCCAGGTCCATCGCCACGTTGAACGACAAGCCGTGGAAGGTGCAGCCACGGCGCACCCGGATGCCGAGTGCGGCGATCTTGGCCCCGCCCACGTAAACACCTGGGGCGCCGTCACGCCGCTCGGCCACGATGTTCCATTCGTCCAGCGTGTCGATCAGCGCCTGCTCGATCTTGCACACGTAATCGCGCACACCGATCTTGAGCCGGCGCAGATCCAGCAGCGGGTAGACCACCAGTTGGCCGGGACCGTGATAGGTGACCTGCCCGCCGCGATCGACCTGCAACACCGGGATTTCGCCCGGTGCCAGCACATGCTCGGGTCTGCCTGCCTGGCCAAGCGTAAACACCGGCGCATGCTCGACCACCCACACCTCGTCCATCGTGTGCTCATCGCGCGCATCAGTGAAACGCTGCATTGCGCGCCACACCGGGGCGTAGTCCTGCGGGCCGAGGTCGCGCAACTGCGCAGGCAGACCGACCGAGGAACTGCTCACAGGCTCGGCCGCTACAGCGTCCACTTCACTTCCGGATGATCGCGCAGCGCCTGATGCGCGGCTTCGAACTGCTCCCGGCTGTCGGCGCGAAAGCCAATCTTGACCGAGACATATTTGCCGCTGGACGAATGCTTCCAACTCACGCTTTCCTGCAGCAGCTCCACGCCGGTGGCGGCAAGCAACCGCGGGAGCTCGGTTTCCAGCCCGCGCTCGGCCGTACCCATGGCGCTGAGCTCGAAAGTACCGGGAAACTGAAAGCCGTGATCGGGGTTGTCGGTGCTGATATCCATCCTTCCATTATCGGGCCGGCGATGGGCAAACCCAAGCCTTTGCAACCGATCAGTCCGCCTGGCTCGTCAGCACCGTCAGCACGCAAGCACCAGCAAATTTTCCGCAATGTGATGCAAATACACTGCTCGAATAAACACAGCGATATATACGTAGCGAGTCGGTAGTAGCGAGCCGAAGCGGTAGAGAATGCGAACTCGGCTACTCGCTTCACACAGCGCAGCAGGAGACGTAGGCACCTTTCTGAATCCGCCATCCTCCCCAGGCCCTCCATGTTCCGACCCCGCGCGCTGTCAGCTGCCTTGTTGCTTTCTCTTTCCGGGCTGTCGCTGCCGGCGCTGGCGGCGGATCAATGCGATTCCAGCCGGCTCGGGCGCACGCCGCCTGCGGTGAATTTTCGGGTCGATAACGACTTGTTCGGTGGCGAAGACCAGGACCAGGGCTATTCCAACGGCGCGGTGCTGACGCTGGTCTCGCCCAATCTGGTCGATTACACCGACGACCCCTGCTTGCCGCGTACCGCGCGGTGGGTCAACAGCTACCTGGAACGGCTGCATCCGGGCGAGTTCGACCAGCAGAACATGGTGTTTTCGATCGGACAGGGGATCTTTACCCCGACCGATTACACCCGCCGCGATGCAATCCCGGAAGACCGTCCGTATGCGGGCATCCTGCTGGCGAGCTTCGGCTACAACGCGCGCAACGATGCGCACCTGCGTACCACGCAGCTCCAGATCGGCGTCGTCGGTCCGTGGGCATTTGCGAAGGAGGCGCAGGATGCGATCCACGATGCGCTCGGGGACGAAAAATTCCAGGGCTGGGACAACCAGTTGCACAACGAGCCGCTGATCAACCTGGTGCACGAGCGCATGCACCGCTGGCCTGCCGACGCGAGCGGCAATGCCGATGGGTTCGGCTGGGATTTCATTTCGCATTGGGGTGGCGCGGTGGGCAACATGGCCACGCATCTGAATGCCGGCGGCGAAGCCCGCTTCGGCTGGAAGCTGCCCGACGACTTCGGCAGCACGCCCACCCGGCCCGCGGGTGAAAACACCGCCCCCAGCCGGCTCGGACGCGCCAGCGGCTGGTCTGGCCATCTGTTTGTGACCACCGATGCACGCTGGGTAATCCGCGACATCACGTTGGACGGCAACACGTTCCGCAACAGCCACAGCGTGGACAAACGCCCGTTCGTGGGCGATGTGGGCTACGGCCTGGCGGTAATGTACGGCCGCTGGAAATTCGCCCTCGCCCGTTACCACCGCACCCGCGAATTCGAGACCCAGCGCCAGACGCCGGTGTATGGCAGTTTCACGATTAGTCGGATGCTTTGAGGGCTGGGATTTGGGATTTGGGATTAGGGATTAGGGATTCGTAAGAGCAGTCCGCGTGACGCAGTTCCGACCGCCGCTTTTGCGAATCCCAAATCCCGAATCCCTACCCAAAGAAAAGCCGGCTTTCGCCGGCTTTTCTTTGGATCACTCCGATTTCCACCACATCCAGAACGCGTCCCAGAGGCGCTTGAAGAATCCGCCCTCTTCGACCGCGTTGATGGCGACCAGCGGGGCCTGGGCGATGACCTTGCCGTCCAGGCTCACCTCCACCGTGCCGACCTGCTGGCCCTGCTTGATCGGTGCCTGCAGATTCTTGGGCACTTCCATACTGGGCTTGAGGTCGTTGTAGCGGCCGCGCTGCAAGCTGACAAGCAACGGCTGTGCCACACCGAGCTGCACGTCGTCCTGCTGGCCCTTCCAGACTTTCTGCTTGGTCACGACCTTGCCGGGCGCGTACAGGCTGTGGGTCTCGAAGAAGCGGAAGCCCCAATTGAGCAGGGCCAGGCTATCGGTGGCGCGCTGCTCTTCGGAGCTGTCGCCCATGACCACGGCGATCAGCCGCTGGTCGCCACGCTTGGCAGAGCTCAACAGGCAGTAGCCGGCCTCGGAGGTGTGGCCGGTCTTGATGCCGTCCACCGCCGGGTCGCGCCACAGCAGCCGGTTGCGGTTGCTCTGCTTGATGGTGCCGACCTGGAATTCCTTGATCTTGTTGTAGGCGTAGGTCTCCGGGTAATCGCGCACCATCGCACGGCCCAGCATGGCCAGATCGTAGGCGGTGGAGTGGTGCCCTTCGGCGCTCAGGCCATGCGCGTTGACGAAGTACGAATTCTTCATGCCGATCTTGGCGGCATAGCTGTTCATCAGCGAGGCGAAGGCTTCTTCGCTGCCAGCCACATGCTCGGCCAGCGCGATGGCGGCATCGTTGCCGGACTGGATCGCCATGCCCTTTTCCATGTCTTCCAGACGCGCGGTCTGGTTGACCGGGAAGCCGCTGTAGCTGCCGTCAGTGCCGGCCCCGCCCTCGCGCCAGGCACGCTCGCTCATCATGACCTGGTCGTCGCGCTTGACCTTGCCGTTCTTGATCTCGGCAGCGACCACGTAGGACGTCATCACCTTGGTGATGCTGGCCGGCGCCAGTTGCTGGTGGATGTTTTCACCGGCCAGCACCTGTCCGGTGGCGTAGTCCATCAGGATCCAGGACTTGGACACGGCCGGTGCCGGCGCCGGCGGCACCGGCAAGGCGGCCGGGGCGGTAGCCACGGCGGGAGTCGGCTGCGGCGCAGGTGTCTGGGCGCAGACCAGGCCGAAGGCGAACGTGGCCACGGCAGCGGCGGCGAAGCGGAATTTCATTGAAGAACGACTCCTGACGGGCCCGAAAGCTGGGCAATGCGAAATTGTAAGGCGCCAGGACGATCTGGGCGACGCATGGCAGCTTGCACGCGCTTGCGCAGTTCAGCGATGGCGGTGGCTAAGGCGCACCGTCGTGGCGCATGCAGCGGGACTGGATGGCGACGACAGGCAGCGCGCCTGGCCTGCATCGGGTTCGACCGACGGGCTGCTGCGTGCTCGGTCGGTATCCGGGCGCACACGCCACCCTGGGAGCCGGGGCACAGGGCGGGCGCCAGGCAGATGCTGGTCTGGTCGTCACCGCGTCCGCCTTGCGGCGCGCGATGTTGGCTTCGCTGCTGCTAACCGCTCGTGCCGTTGCGAGAAGGGTCCCTACGCTGTGCGCGAAAGGCCAAGGCATTCACGCACTATTGGTCAGCGCAATGACCGACCCATTCGCGCTCAATTGGCAACGATCTGCGGGCGGCCGAAGCCCAGACCGGCGATGCGCTGGGCAATCTCCGAGGCGTTGGCGTGGTCGCGTGCATTCACGCGCAGCCGCCACAGGGTGCGCCCGCCGCTGACGATGTCGCTGACGCTGGCGCCGGCAATCCCCGCCGAGGCCAGTTGCGACAGTGCGCGATTGGCGTTTTCGCGGCTGGCGAAGCTGGCGACCTGCAGCAGGATGTCGCCGAGCGCAGCTTCCGCCACGCTGGGGGCCTTGGCGGGCACTGGCTCGGCCTTGAGCGGACGCGAAGCAGTGCTCTCGGACGGCTTGACCGCCGCGACCGCGACCGGCGTCGCTGCCGCGGGCACGGCGGCAGATGCTGGCGACGTCGGTCGCGGGGCCGCTGCGGTCGGCTTGCCGGTAGCCACACGCACGCCCTGCGCTTTCATCCAGGTATCGAAGTTGTCGGCATTGCCGGGATGGCGCGAGTCGGCAACGCGGTAGCGCCAACGCTCGCCAGCCGCAATGACCGGCGCGCTGGCAGTGGGTGCAGCGGCGGATGCGGCAACCGCGGCGCCGGCACCTGTCGCGACTGCACGCGGCGGCACGGTGCGGGTGGGCAGACGTTGCACCAGTCCATCGATCTGGCTGGCGCTGGCAGCCGGCCGCACCGTGGCGACTGCGGTAGTCACCGGTGCCTGGCCATTACGACGCTTGGCGAGCAGATTGCCGTTGTCCGCTTCGGTCAGACCGCGGACTTCGACATTGCCGGTGCCCTTGCCGGTGATACCCAGCTTGACCGCCGCCGCGTAGCTCAGATCGATCACGCGGCCGTCGTGGAACGGGCCGCGGTCGTTCACGCGTACCACCACCGACTGCCCGGTGTCGGTGTTGGTGACCAGCGCGAAGCTGGGCAACGGCAAGGTCTTGTGCGCGGCGGTGAAGGCATACATGTCGTAGACCTCCTTATTGGAGGTCAGCCGGCCATGGAACTTGTTGCCGTAGTACGAAGCCGTGCCGCGCTCGACATAGTCGCCAGGGTTGTCCATCACCACATAGCGCTTGCCCAGCACTTCGTAGGGCGAGCGATTGCCCACCTCCGAGCGCGGCTCGTTGGTGACCAGCGGTTCGGGGATGCAGGCCACATTGGGCACATGCTCGGGCGTGGTGTCTTTCACGCCGGGCTTGTACAAGCCGCCGGCGGTGTAATCGCCGCGTGTGGACGGGTCTTCCTTGGCAGCCGCGTACGGCGAACTGGATGGGCAACCGGTGGCGACATACGCCGGCCCCTTGCCTTCGACCTTCACACCCTTGACCGCGCCGCTGCCGGTGCTGCCGGCGGTTTTCTTCGGTGCGCTGCTACAGGCCGCCAGGCCGAGCATCAACGCCATCGGAATCAGCCACTTGGCGCCTGCAATGCTGTTCATGCCGGGGGTAACTCCTTGCCGGCGATGGCCTCGGACAGCTGGAACACGGCCATCGCATACATCTTGGAAATGTTGTACCGGGTGATCGCATAGAAGTTCTGGAAGCCCAGCCAATACTGCTTGCCGTTGGCGTCGTCCAGGCTGATCGGTGTGGCGGTGCTGCCGGCCACCACCGGTGCGCTCGGGTGGTACCCGCGCGCCGACAGGTCGGCCAGCGTGTACACCGGCGACCAGTCGGTGGGATTGAATTCTTCGTGCCCGGCGGCCAGCGTGGCCGGTATCGCGACCTGCCCGCCCCGCACCCAGCCGCCCTTCTTGACGAAGTAGTTGGCGATCGAGGCAAACATATCGTTGTAATCGGTGAACAGGTTGCGCTTGCCATCGGCGTCGCCATCCGCGCCGAACTGGCGATAGCTGGACGGCATGAATTGCCCCATGCCCATCGCACCGGCGTAGCTGCCGATCAACGTGGTGACGTCGAGTTGCTCTTCCTTGCCGAGCGCGAACAACTGGCCGAGTTCATCGCGGAAGAACAGTTCGCGGCGCACTTCGCGTTCGAGCTTGGCCGGGTCGCCGCTGCGCGGGTAGCGGAACGCCAGCGTGTACAGCGCATCCAGCACGCGGTATTTGCCGGCGTTGCTACCGTAACTGGTTTCCACCCCGATGATGGCCACGATCACCTGCGCCGGCACGCCGGTGGCGGCTTCGACCTTGCTCAGCTCGGCGCGATGTTCGGCGAGAAACTTGCGGCCGCCGTCGATGCGCGCCTGGGTGATGAACATCGGCCGGTATTCGTTCCACGGCTTGACCCGTTCGGCCGGACGCGACATCGCAGCGACAATGGCGTCCTTGAATTGCGCCTGCGCCAACGCCGCTTCGATCTGCGCCGCGTCGATGCCGTACTTGGCCGAGGTGTCGCGCACGAAATTGGCGCGGGCGATCTCGAACGGGACCGGGGTCAGGTCAACCGGCGGAAGCGCGGGCGCTTCGGCAGCGGCACTGGCCGGCGTGGCTGACGCCGCTGGCGCAATCGGCGGCTTGGCCGGTGGCGCGCTGGCAGCCGGTGGCGGGGACGGAGGGCTGGGCTGGGTCGCGCAGGCGACAAGGCCGAGGGTGAGCAGACAGGTCAGTGTGCGTCGAATCATGGGTTGAGGGTAACAGACATCGGATGAACTTTTGGCAATAAGGCTATGAAACACAAAGACTTTAGCCAAAGTCAAGATTACAGCGTTTGCAGTCAGGGATTCGGGAGGTGGAATTCGGGATGCGGTAGCGTCTGCAGGCGAAAAGACGCTGCACGCCACGCGCTGGCGATGCATGGGGCTACAGACCCATGCGGCATGTTCAAAAGACGCGTTCGCGGGCCACGCGTCAGTACCCGTGCACCGGTCGATGCGTTTTGACCGCCATCACCAGCCCCAGGCCGGCCAGCAACGACACCGCCGAGGTACCGCCGTAACTCATCAGCGGCATCGGCACGCCCACCACCGGCAGCAGGCCGGAGATCATGCCGCCGTTGACCAGCACGTAGACGAAGAACGCAAGGCCGGTGGCGCCGGCAACCAGGCGCGAATAGGTGTCGCGCGCCTGCGAGGCGATCCACAGACAGCGGCCGATGACGATGAGATACAAGCTCAACACGGTGGCCACACCGATCCAGCCGAATTCTTCGCTGAGCACCGAAAACGCAAAGTCGGTGGTCTGTTCGGGAATGAAGTTCAGATGCGATTGCGAGCCTAGACCCCAGCCCTTGCCGTTCAACCCGCCCGAGCCAATCGCAATCTTGGACTGGATGATGTTCCAGCCAGCGCCAAGCGCGTCGTTCTCGGGATTGAGGAACATCATGATGCGATCCTTCTGGTACGGCCGTAGCAGCCAGAACCACGCCACCGGCGCAGCCGCAGATACACCGCCCACACCGATCGCCACCCACCACCACGGCAAGCCGGCCAGCAGCAACACGAATACGCCGCTGGCAGCGATCAACACGCCGGTGCCGAAGTCCGGCTGCAGCATGATCAGCGCGGTGGGTACGCCGATGATCATGCAGGTGACCAATACGGTGGAGATGCGCGGCGGTAGCGGCATGCGGTGCAGATACCAGGCCGCCATCATCGGCAGGCTGATCTTGAGCAGCTCGGCCGGTTGCAGATAGAACACTTTCAGATCCAGCCACTGCCGGCCGTATTTGCCGGTACCCAGTGCGAAGACCGCCAGCAGCGGCAGCATCGACAAACCGTAGACCCACGGTGTCCAGGCGCGCAGGCGCAGCACCGACATGCGCGAAATGCCCCACATCGCCGCCGCCCCGATGATGAAGCGGATGCATTGGGCCACCATCAGGTGCTCGCCGTTGGCAGTGCCGCCGGCGCTCTTGAGCACCGACAGGCCGATCACCATCAGCCCGCCCAGCGCCAGGCACAGCACCCAGTCCAGGCTGCGCGTCAAGCGCGCGGCCATGTCCACCAACCAGCGCAGGATGTCGCTCAATGGTCGGTCTCCTGCACCGCGTCCGGCACATCCGGTACGACCGGTTGCGCGGGCGTGTTGGGGTCCAGCGCGACGGCGGTCTGGCCGATCACCACCGGCAATTCGTCCAGCGTGGCAGCGGCAGCGTCGCCGGCTGCGCGCGCGTCGGTGACGCCGGCTTCGAACTGATTGACGCCCACCGCGGTCATGCCGAGCTCGCTGTCCAGCGGCTCCAGGCCGGCCGGCATCTTGCCCAGCAGCCAGGCATCGAAGATCTTGCGCGCGATCGGCGCCGCCGAGCTGGTGCCGAATCCGCCGCCTTCCACCGCCACCGCCACCGCGATGACCGGGTTGTCGGCCGGCGCGAAGCCGACGAACAGGCCACGGTGGCGCAGGTGCATCGGCAGGCTGCGCGGGTCCACGGCGGCCACGCCCTTGCGGCTGACCACCTGTGCGGTGCCGGTCTTGCCGGCCATCTGGTATGGCGCGCCAGGGGTAATCGCATAGCCGGTGCCGCCGGGCCGCATGGTGTCCATCATGCCCTCGCGCACGACCTGAAGATGTGCCGGATTCGGGCTGATCGGCTTGCCCGGCGGCTGGATCATCGGCTCCCAGGGATGATCGAAGCCGGTGCGTTCTTCCAGTACCAGATGCGGACGCAGCAGCAGGCCGCTGGCGATCGCCGAGACGCCGCGCACCAACTGCAGCGGGGTCACCTTCCAGTCGCCCTGGCCGATGGCGATGTTGACGGTGTCGCCGGGATACCAGCGCTCCTTGCGGGTCTTGTACTTATAGGCCGGCGACGGCAGGATGCCGCCGATTTCGCCCAGCAGGTCCACCCCGGTCGGCTGGCCGAAGCCGTACTCGCCCAGGTAACGGTCGAAGCGCTCGATACCCATGTCCACCGCCAGGCGGTAGTAATAAGTATTGACCGACTGGGCGATGGATTTGCGCAGATCGGTCCAGCCATGGCCACCGCGGTGCGAGTCGCCCCAGCCGCGGCTGACACCGGGCAGGTAGAACATGCCGGTGGACAGCACGCGGTCTTCCGGCCGGCGCAGGCCGCTATCGAGCCCAGCCAGCGCAATCAGCGGCTTGAGCGTGGAGCCCGGCGCCACGCCGCCCAGCACCAGCCGGTTGAACTGCGGCCGCGACGGGTTGTCGTTGAGCATCTTGAAATCGGTGTGCGAGATGCCGTTGACGAACAGGTTGGGGTCGTAGCTGGGCAGGCTGACCATGCCCAGGATCTCGCCGGTACGCGGGTCCATCGCAATGGCCGCGCCTTCGTGCTCGCCGAACGCGGCCACCATCGCGCGCTGCAGGTCGGCATCCACCGACAGGCGCAGGTCCGCCCCCGACTGCGGCGCGACCCGGCCGACGGTGCGGATCGCGCGGCCCTGCACATTGGTCTCGACCTGCTCGTAGCCGACCTGCCCGCGCAGATCCTGTTCGTAGTAGCGCTCCAGCCCGGATTTGCCCATGTGGGTGAGCGCGGCATTGCCCTCGCCCAGCACCGCCAGGTCTTTTTCGTCGATGCG
This sequence comes from Xanthomonas bromi, assembly GCF_900092025.1. Lineage (GTDB taxonomy): Bacteria > Pseudomonadota > Gammaproteobacteria > Xanthomonadales > Xanthomonadaceae > Xanthomonas > Xanthomonas bromi. Next base: position 8,352 of record NZ_FLTX01000006.1, on the reverse strand, counting down.
GCCGACGTAGCCGATGATGTGCGCGAACAACGGGCCGTAGGGATAACGCCGGGTCAGATATGGCTCCAGCTCCACACCGGGGAAGCGCCAGCGCTCCACCGCAAACTGCGCCATCTCTTCGTCGCTCATGCGCAGCTTGAGTGTCACCGGCAGGAAGCTGCGCCGTGCATGCCGCTCGCGGTTGAAGCGCTCCAAGTCCTCCGGCGAGATCGGGATCACCTTGCCCAGCGCGTCCAGCATGGCGTTCATGTCGGCGACCTTGTCCGGGGTCACGTCCAGACGGAACGCCGGCACGTTTTCGGCCAGCAGCCGACCGGTACGGTCGTAGATCATGCCGCGCCCGGGCACCACCGGCTTGGGCTTGATGCGGTTGGCTTCCGAGCGGGTGGCATAGACCTCGTGGTCGAGCACCTGCAGCTTGAAATACCAGCCGCCCAGGCCGACCAGGCAGATCACCACCATCACAAACCCCAGCACCGCGCGGCGACGGAACTGTTCGGCCTCCGCATGCGGATTCTTGGGTTGGCGCCGACCGTGCATGGGCTAGTTCTTGCTCCGCTTGCCCAGGCGCACCGCATCCAGCAAGACGAACAGCGGCGGCCACAGCGCCATGCCCAGCAGCGGCGCCCACCAGTAACTCCACGGCAGGGTCGGCTCGCCGACCGCCAGATGCACAGCAGAAGACACGATGCGGTCGTTGAGCAACAGCCCACCGATTGCCAGCGCCTGTTGCGACACCGGGAAGAACCGCATCCGCGCGCGGAAGCGCTGCAGGATGAAGGTCATGATCACCAGCCGCAGCGCCTGCTCGCCCAGCAGGCCGCCGTAGAGCAGATCGGCCAGCACGCCGGCAACGAAGGCCACACCCAAGCCCACCCGATCCGGTTCTTCGATGACCCAGTAGGCCAGCACCAGCGCCACCCAGTACGGGCGCAGCGGCTGCACCACCGCCGGCAACGGCAACAGACCCAGCACCAGCGCGATGACGATGCTCGCCGGCAGGATGCAGGTGTTGCGCATGCGGGTCACTGGTCCGTCTCCGGTGGAGACGGACGGGAATCGGGAATCGGGAGTCGGGAATCGGCAGGAGCGGTGCTCCGCGGCGGTGAGGCGTTGCGGTTGCCTGTTCCGGATTGTCCATTTACTGCCGCCCGCGAGCCCTGCGTTGACGCCGGGCGGGAGTCGGGAGTCGGGAGTCGGGAGTCGTTAGAAGCAGCGCCACGCGTCGGTGCGGTGGTTGGCGCCCGACCCGCTGGCGCTGGCGCACTGCTGCCGTTCCTGGTTCCCGAGTTGCTAGTCCTCACACCTGCTGGCTGCGCGCCGGACGCGGCAGGTACCGGCGTCGGTTGCGAGCGGGGTGCGGTCCCGATGCCCGCTACCGTACGGGCCGGATCGACCACTGCATTGGAGCCGTCGGCCGCCGGAGTGCGTGGTGTCGCGGTCACGGGCGCATTTACTGGCGCAGCGGCGTTGCCGTTGCCCCTCCCGATTCCCGATTCCCCATTCCCCATTCCCGCCACCCGCAGCGGCTTGCCGGCGCGCAGCAGCAACACGTCGCGGCCGCGGTCGAGCTTGGCGGCCGGGGTCAGTTCGCCCACCAAAAAGGCATGGGTGTCGTCGGGATGCAGCTCGGAGACCTTGCCGACCGGGAAGCCGGCCGGGAAGCGGCCGCCCAGGCCGGAGGTGACGATCTCATCGCCCACCTGCACGCCGGCGCTGAGCGGGATGTCGCGCAGTTCCAGGCGGTCGCCGCGGCCGTAGACGATCAGGCGCACACCGTTGCGCGCCACGCTGACCGGCACCGCATGGTCCGGGTCGGTGAGCAGCAGCACGGTCGAATGCAGCGGGGTCACTTCGATCACCTGGCCCATCAGCCCGCCGGCATCGATCACCGCCTGGCCCAGCAGCACGCCATCGCGGCTGCCGGCATCCAGCAGCAGGCGCTGGCGGGTGGGGTCCAGGTCGATATCCAGGATCGGCGCCAGCTGCACGTCCAGGCCGCGGCGTTCGGCCACGTTGAGCAACTCGCGCAACTGCGCATTGTCCAGCGCGGCGGTCTGCAGCCGGGTCAGGCGCGCGTTGGCCACCAGCAGTTGGTTACGCAGGTCGCGGGTCTCTTCCACCAGCTGCGCATGGGTTGCAGCGTTGTCGCGCACCTGCGAGCCGATCCGCCCCGGCAACCCGGCCACCGCCCAGATCGGCTGGATCAGCAGATTGGCCTGCATGCGCACCTGGCTCAGCCAACCGCCACGGCTATCGAGCGCAATCAGCACCACCGCCAGCACCAGATAGACCAGCAGCCGCAGCGTGGAGGTGACTTCGCCCGGACGGGAGGCGACGGGAGGACCGGCGTAGGAGGGCACGTTCAGGGCCGGGAATGGGGAATCGGGAATGGGGAATCGGGAATGGGGAATCGGTGGGCAGTGTGCTGCCCACGGAAGGACTAGGGGCGACACGAACGGGATTGCGCAGTAACCGCGCAAGGCCGAAGGCGGGGAGCCGCACGACGATTCCCCACTCCCGATTCCCCATTCCCAGCTCCATCACTCCGGCGCGAAGAACTCATTGCCGTGCATGTCCACCAGCTCCAGCGCCCGGCCGCCGCCGCGGGCCACGCAGGTGAGCGGGTCGTCGGCCACCTGCACGTGCAGGCCGGTTTCTTCGGAGATCAGACGGTCCAGGTCGCGCAGCAGCGCGCCGCCGCCGGTGAGCACGATGCCGCGCTCGGCAACGTCGGCGCACAGTTCCGGCGGGGTCTGCTCCAGCGCCAGCTTCACCGCCGAGACAATGCCCGACAGCGGCTCGTGCAGCGCTTCGAGCACTTCGTTGGAGTTGATCTTGATCATCTTCGGCACGCCTTCGGCAAGATTACGGCCGGAGATTTCCATCTCCTGCACCTCGTCCTGCGGGTAGGCGCAACCGATCTGCAGCTTGATGCGCTCGGCGGTGGCTTCACCGATCAGCATGCCGTGGTTGCGGCGCACGTAGTTGGTGATCGACTCGTCGAAGCGGTCGCCGCCCACGCGCACCGACTGCGAGTAGACGATGCCGTTGAGCGAGATCACCGCCACTTCGGTGGTGCCGCCGCCGATGTCGATGACCATCGAGCCGCGCGCTTCGGTCACCGGCATGCCGGCACCGATGGCAGCGGCCATGGGTTCTTCGATCAGGTACACATCGCGCGCACCGGCCTCTTCCGCCGATTCCTTGATCGCGCGGCGCTCCACCTGTGTGGAACCGGCCGGCACGCACACCAGCACGCGTGGGCTGGGGCGCAGGAAGCGCGACTTGTGCACCTTTTTGATGAAGTGCTTCAGCATCGCTTCGGTGTAGGTGAAATCGGCGATGACGCCGTCCTTCATCGGGCGAATCGTGGTGATGTGGCCGGGAGTACGGCCGAGCATCTGCTTGGCCTCTGCACCGACCGCGGCTACCGAGCGCGTGCCGCCGATCGCGCGATCCTGACGCACCGCCACCACCGACGGCTCGTTCAGCACGATGCCCTGTCCGCGTACGTAGATCAGCGTATTGGCCGTGCCCAGATCGATGGACAGGTCGTTGGAGAACATGCCGCGCAGTTTCTTGAACATCGAGGGAGTTGTTCCTGGGTAAGTCGCGTGCCCGCCGCCAGACTGGCGAAATTTTGGGCAGAAAACGAAGTCCGCTAGCCTAGCAATCCCCCCCGGTACGGGCAAGGAAAAATCGGTGATTGCGCATCCGTTTTCATGTGCCGGTCACGCCGGGCATGGCATGCGGTTCTGGCCCTGATCGGTCGCAGCCGTTACCCTTTGCGCCGCGGCGCTCGCGTCGTCCCGCTGCCATGCCCGGCAATTGGCGGATTTTCCTAACGCAAAGGCCCGACTCGATGTCCGCACTGATCTGTGGTTCCCTCGCCTACGACACCATCATGGTGTTCCCGGACCAGTTCAAGAACCACATCCTGCCGGACAAGGTGCACATCCTGAATGTGTCGTTCCTGGTGCCGCGCATGCGCCGCGAGTTCGGCGGCTGCGCCGGCAACATCGCCTACAACCTGCATCTGCTCGGTGGTGCGCCGATCCCGATGGGCACCGTGGGCCAGGATTTCGGCCCCTACCGCGAACATTTCGAGACGCTGGGCATCGACCTGTCGCGGGTGAAGATCATTGAGGACCTGTTCACCCCGCAGGCCTTCATCACCACTGACCACGACAACAACCAGATCACCGCCTTCCATCCGGGCGCGATGATGCGCAGCCACGAAAACCACGTGAGGGATGTGCCGGGCGTGACCCTGGGCCTGGTCGGCCCGGACGGACGCGAAGGCATGATCCAGAATGCGGAAGAGTTCGCTGCCGGCGGTATCCCCTTCATCTTCGACCCCGGCCAGGCGATGCCGCTGTTCAACGGCCCGGAGCTGCGCCAATTCATCGAGCAAGCCCAGTACGTGGTGGTCAACGACTACGAGTCCAACCTCTTGCAGGAGCGCACCGGCTGGGACGAAAAGGACATCGTTTCGCGCGTGCAGGCCTACATCACCACCCAGGGCCCCAAGGGCGCACTAGTGCATACCCCCGAGAAGACCTACGACATCCCGCCGGCGCATGAACGCCGCGTGGTCGACCCCACCGGCTGTGGCGATGCGTTCCGCGCCGGCCTGATCTACGGCATCCAGGGCGGCTACGACTGGCTGACGATCGGCCGCATGGGCAACCTGATGGGCGCGCTGAAGGTCGAACATCCCGGCACCCAGAACCAGCGCTTCGACTTCGCCGAATTCAACGACCAGTTCAAGCAGCAGTTCGGTTACGCGCTTTGAATTTGCGCTGATCGCGCACCGGCGGCGCCCCGGCCGTGCGCCGCACAGATTGAATCCTCCCCTCCTTCTACGGGTGGGAGAAGGTGCCCCAACGGGGGGATTTTAAAACGTCGAGTTGCGATACACGCTGCGCCAAAATAGCTTTCCGGTATCCTGCTACGACAGGATGCTAAAGCGTCATCTCTTGGCACGCAGCTTAGCAGGAAATCGCACTTATTCTTTCGTTAACAAAGGAAATACGATGAAACACAGTAAATTTCTGCTAGTCATTGCAATTGCCACTGCTACCTGACCACCAGCAGCTGCAGCTGCACAGTTAGGTAGTACGCAGCCAGTGAGCGTCAGTCCCAGCCAACTTGAACTGCAGGTCCAACAGGCATGGCAAACAGAGCTTGTAAGGTCTGATACGCCGACGACCGGATGCTTTCACGCCAAATACCCAAGCATGATTTGGGAGTCGGTACCCTGCAACGCATTGCCACGTCGAAACCACCCTTTACCAGTCGGTAAAATGACCACTCAGGGCGCCGCTGGACGAACGGCACTTCCAGATGTCGTCGGTGCAACGCAAGGCCCCGTGAGCTACGCGCTAAGAGGGCATGGTCTTATTAGCGAGGCGGCGGGAAGTTTTCCGACGGTAACCGGGCTGAAGACCGTAAACAATGACTCTAGTCCGGATGAGTATAGTGTGCAGCTGAATACTAATTACGATGGAACAACGTCAGCGTGCCAAAATAATTCGGGCTGCACAGTATGGGAACAATTCCTCTACGGGAACGATGGCCCCGCAAACTCAGCATACGTTTTAATCGAATACTGGATGATAAACTTCGGCAGCACATGCCCGCACGAATGGAGCAGCGACGGAGACACTAGTTGCTTCAGGCAAAGTAAAGCGGTACCGACGCCGCATTACCCAATCGGACAACTACCTAACTTCCGATTGACGGCGAGAGCGGCCGCCAACGGCAACGATACCGTGATTTTCACAAATGGTGCTGATGCCTACAGCGTAAGCGCGAAAGGCAATATTCTCAACATCAGTTCCGTATGGACGCAGGCAGACTTCAATGTCGACGGCAGCAATAGTGGCAAGAAAGCATACTTCAATACAGGCACATCAATTACCACAAAATTGGTTGTGAAGGATGGGACAACCCTGTCGCCCATGCGCATCAGTGACGGCGGTACGACTGCTGAGATTAACAATCTCATCCTGGGTGCCTGCGCTGTGTCAGCAGGCATCATGCCCTCAATTGAATTTACCGGGAAGCTCTGAGAGACAACTCGAAGTCGGCATCAGGATAGATCGGGCGTAACCAGACCAATACATCGATTCGACCGTTCCGCCAGTGGGTATAGCTCTGCCTGACAGCTTGACGCTGTTGAGAGTCGATAGGGATTCGTACGAGAAACATCCAATTCGTCGGCAGCTCATTAATTGCTAAGCGACACCAGTGTCCCAAGAAAGGCTAGGCCTAGGCGATTGGCATTTCTTGCTGTTAAACGATTAAGAAATTTACTGCAAGAGTACTCAAGCAAGCTACCCACATTCGCTGGCTCAAGCTCGTCTGGCGCGAGCCAGGCGATTTAACCCTCTCGTTCGATGTTGCCGCTGCGCTGGTGTCTTTCAGTGCAGCGCGCTGCTTGAGCTCATAGACAACAATCCGCAGACGTAGAAAACGAGTGCCCGAAAAGACTTCGGCACTCGTTGCCTCGCATTCGCAATGCCTCAGCCAGGGAAAGCCGGGAACTTCTCATCCGGATGCTTGGCTTTCCATTCCTTGTAAGAAGCACTGCCCTGCCAGATGGTGAAGGCTTTGGGCGGACGGCCACGCCCTGACCACGTTTCTTGGTTGTGTGGCAGCCAATACTTCGGCGCCACTTCCTTCTTTGGGGAAGCAGCTTTTTTCGGCTTAGCCACACCAGCACCGATCAGAGCCGCAATTTCAGATTTTTGCTTTGCACTGAAATGCTCGGTGTATTGGTCGAGCAACTTGACGATCTCTGAATAGGCTTCAGATGATTGCTGCTGGCGTAGCTGAGCTTCCTGCTCTTCCAACTTCCGAATTTCTTCTGCCAATTTTTCTTTAGCAGCGGCAAGGGCACTCAAAGACGCGGTTGTCATTCAGGACTGTTCCAAGCGGTTGATTAGCAAATTATTCGTGAGAAATCTATTGCAGTAAAGCTGCACGGCGACCTATCGACAAGCTCTACTATTCTATCGTATTGCTCGCAGCGCCTTCTATCTTTTTTGGATATCGGGAGGGCATGAGGCAGGTCGGCCTCCTCAACTTGAACAGCTTGACTACTGGAACAACCCTTGAAAGCATGTAGGTCAAGACAGGGGGTGTCTATGGATAAAGCAAGGGATCGTCGAAGCGACCAGGACTACACGTCCCAGGAAGTGGCGGACCTGGATGTGTCTGCTCGCCGAGCATTGAAGCCTCATTTACGTTGCCCTTACTACGAGGCAACGGCTCATTTCAGGTTGGCGTCCAGACCCAGTCCGAGGCGACGCAGCAAGGCCGCTTATTCTACGCCCTACCCCACGGAGACGAGTGCGGCATCCCCCGAAGTTATGGTGATCCATGGGAGGACGACGATCAGACGTTGCGATCGACATCGCTGGTAAGCCTCATCCAGGGTGCCAAGCTCATCGTTTATCCGGGCGCACCGCACGGCTTGACTGAAACCTACAAAAATCGGGTAAACCAAGACCTGATGACTTTTAATCAGCAATTAATCGCTAAGCCAGTGGCCGGCAGGACGAGCCGGCCGCTTTTTTGTGTCTAGGCCAGTTGGTTGAAGAAGTCTTTGAGCTCGCGGTCGTTACTTACGTCGTAAGCGAACAGATCAATTACGCCGGGTAGTTTCCGCATCAGCTCGTGCATACGCTCCTTCTGTTCCAGATACTCCTCATCCTCAAGAGCGGCTAACAAAACCCAGGAAGCATGCGTAAGCAGATGATGGAGCATGCAAGCGAGAGCAACGCCAAGTGGATATCGATGCGGCGTTCGAAGCGGATACGCAGCTTGCCCATGCCGGCAAACCAAGCGTGCGTGCGCTTGAGGACCCAGCAGTGCTGGGCCAGGCGGTCGTTGCGTTCGATGCCCTTGCGAGCAATCCGCGCAATGATGCCGCGCTGCTTGAGGGCGTTGCGGCAACGGTCGATGTCGTAAGCCTTGTCGGCATGCAGTTTGCGTGGACAGCGTCGTGCATGCCCTGGTTTTCCGCCGATCTCAGAATGCATCAAGCAACTCCTCGAAGACAACCGAGTCGTGTCGATTGGCACCGGTGGCGCCCACAGCCAGCGGCACGCCGTTGCGATCAACGATCAGATGCCGTTTGCTGCCGAGTTTGCCGCGATCGGTCGGGTTTGGCCCTGTATACGGGCCCCCCGGGGGGAGGCCACGCTGGCGGCGTCCAGACTTGCTTGGCTCAGATCCAGTGTGTCGGCGCGACGTCGCTCAGCCAGCAGCACTTGATGTAGACGATGCCACACCCCGTTGGCTTGCCAATCTGAACCGCCCCGGGAATCCCGGAGGCTCCAT